>CAZGJN010000003.1:0-147619 GCA_964526645.1 uncultured Saprospiraceae bacterium | reverse complement strand
AGGTTTCCAGCAATACTTGCGAAAAAATCATCAAGCGTACCTGGAAGGCAAAAGACAAGTGCGGCAACCTGGCAACTTGTTTGCAAAAGATCACCCTCAAGGACAACCGCCCGCCGACCATCACCTGCCCTGCCGACAAGTGGCTCGAATGCGGCAGCTCCACCCACCCCGACCACACCGGCAGAGCCAGCGCCTGGGATGATTGCGATGAGAATCTGACCATCACTTACACCGATGAGGTTTCCAGCAATACTTGCGAAAAAATCATCAAGCGTACCTGGAAGGCAAAAGACAAGTGCGGCAACCTGGCAACTTGTTTGCAAAAAATTACCCTCAAGGACAACGAAGCGCCGACCGTGCTCACACCAGCCGGTAGCCTTGATCGGGAATTATCTTGTGACGACGAAGCCGGTATTGCTGCCGCGCAACAATTGTCGCCTACCGCCACAGACGATTGTTCAGGCAACAACCTGATCTTGTCTGCCATTAGCGGCATTATCCTTGATCCAAATTGCCAATCGGCATATAGAATTGAACGGAAATGGTTCTTTAAAGACCAGTGCGGCAACGAAAGCACTTTCACGCAAGTGATAAAAGTGTTTGATAATAAAGCGCCAAGCTTCACCGTACCGGAAAACAAGATCATCCATGTAGATGCCGAGTGCAGCTATGATGCCGATCCATCCAAAACGGGCATGCCAACAAATCTTTGGGATAATTGCCTGGATGAAGCAGAAATTCAGGTCACTTACAAAGACACGATCACAGAAGGCGATTGCTTCAACGAGAAGATTCTCACCAGAACCTGGATGGTAAGCGATGGTTGCAATAGCAAGAATAAGATGCAAACCATCATTCTAAAAGATAACTCAGACAGTTATTTCCACCTGGGAGAAGGTACTTTGGAGGTAAAATTAGGCCTTTCGCAGTATCCAGAAGCGGATTGTCCTTCGGATCACAGCTTTAGCCTGGAAGTAGATCGGGAAGAGCCGATTGCGGTTGGCAAAATACCTGCTTATTTCTACTTCAATGGGATAAAGCTTGCTACGCCCAATAACGGTGCTATTAAGGACAAATGTTTTAAAGCAGCTGTTACCAAAATGAAATTATTTGTTTGGGAAATTGAAACATCTCGATCCAATAATTGCTGGGCAGAGTACGAAGTTCTCTACAAATTGGTGGACAATTGCGGAAACGCCGTTTTCAAGCGGGTTAAATACAGATTAGAAGACGATGCAGCGCCTTACTTTGAAATAGCACCGCAAAATAAAACGGTACCGTATCAGAGTGGTCGAGGCATTGAACAGCAAATTAGGGATTGGTTGTCTTACAATCTTTCCATCGTAAAATACAAAGACAACTGTTCCTCCAATTTCGGTTTTTGGTTGAAACCCGGTGCTGTAACGGGCACTGCACCGGAACTTTGTTACAATTATGAATTTATACTTTCTGATGATTGCGGCAATACCCATGTCCACATCGCGAAGCTCTGCACTACTGGTTCGCACAATTTGAATAGCGCTGGTGGTAAAGAAACAGCACAAAGCGAGAAGCAAGCGGTACTGCCAGCGGCGGCGGTGAATTTGTATCCAAACCCGGCTACGGCGGCGGTCAATGTTGAAATGGGCGCGTACTTAGGCAAGACCGTCCACATCCGCATCGTCAATAACTTGGGGCAAGCGATACAAGAGGTTCGCATCAATGAGCTACAACAAGTAAGCGAGCGCATTGAGCTACCAGCCCAAGCCAAAGGCTTGCACTTTGTTATCATTCAATCAGAGGGTATGGAAACAGTGACGAAGAAGTTGATTATCAACTAAATGCAATGAATGTCGTATGAAAGGCTGGAGTAGTGGCTGGCAAACAGTGGCTGCTCCAGCTAATTTTTTATGATAAGCATATCCGTATTAATCAAAAGCGTCATCATCAAAATAATCATCTTTAAAACGGTCAATTTCCCTTCTTTCTTTTTTGGTAGGTCTTCCTGCCCCTTTGTCGCGTTTTTCAGCACCGCCTTTACCAATAAACCAATTATTGTACTTGTTTAGCTCTTCAGCGGGAGTCAGGTCTTCGTAGCAAGTTTGAGCGATAGGTGCGCTCACCCTGTTTTTAAGCAAATTAATGACTTTGAATTGAAAATCAAATCCATTTTTCCGAACGGTCAGCATATCCCCCTCCTGAATCAAATAGGAAGGTTTTATAATCAGGTTATTCACTTTTACTTTTCCGGCTTTGCAAATATCGGTTGCTATTGTTCTGCTTTTAAAAATGCGAACACTCCAAAGCCATTTATCTACTCTTACTTTTTCCATTGCTCATTTTTTCAGTGGCTGCAGTATCAAATCGCCGCTAATACTGAATGCCCAGTTCTTTTTTGGCTTGGTCAATTGTAATTTTAATACCATTTTTATAGGCAACAAGAAAGGCATCGGGAAATCCCTCCGATTGCAATAAAACTTTAGCATTGAGCGCCTCCGAGAGGTTAGCGAAGCCTCTCGCCTGGTACTTAAAATAATTATCTTCTTTTACCACATCAATGGGGTAGCTCAGGTCACGCCATTTAGACTGGTTGGTATCCATGGGTTTGGGCGATGCAGCCAGCTGTATGCAGAAAATAATAGTCGCCTGCTCCGCGGACACTGCCACAGGGGGTGTGCTGGAAATGATTTTAGATTCGGTTTTTACGCTAGTATTGGTGGTAGATGGTTTGTTCTTTGAAGTTTCTGACTTTGGACTGCCTTGAATATCAGTCGCTTGTGCGGTAGATTGTGTTTGCTTCGCGGTGTGATTCGGGGTCATATTTACAGGTATCGGTTCTTTGTTAGCTGTAGGAGTAGATTTGCCCGTTTCCACCAAAGATTTATACGCTGAGAAGGCTTGCAAGATAGCGTCGGCTACTGCTGCCTGCCCTTCGGCGGTACTCAAAAAACCTTCTTCTTCCTTATTGCTCAAAAAACCAGTTTCTACCAATACACTCGGCATTGTAGTAGCTTTAAGCACCATAAAGCCCGCTTGTTTCACCCCTCGGCTACGCCTTCCAGCGCTCACATTGATGTGCTCCTCTACTTTTTCTGCAAATAAAATGCTCTGTTCTAAAAAAGCGTGCTGAAACATACTCAGCATGATGTGAGCCTCCGGCGAATTGGGATCAAAGTCGTAGTTTTGTGCATAATTTTCTTCCAAAAGGATAGATTCATTCTCGCGCTTAGCCACCTCCAGGTTCTGCTCGGCAGTATGCAAGCCCATTACATAGGTTTCTGTCCCTTTGGTGGCGCTGCTACCCGGCATAAAATTGCAATGAATAGAGATAAAAAGGTCGGCGTTATTGCGATTGGCAATGGCTGCTCTTTCATGGAGTGGAATAAACTCGTCGGTTTCACGAGTCATAATTACTTTGATATCAGGGAATTGTGCTGAGATCGCTGCCGATATTTTTTTGCCAATTGCCAGTGCAATGTGTTTCTCCTGAGAAACACTGCCCAAGCAGCCGGGGTCGTGGCCGCCGTGTCCAGGATCAATCACAACTGTTTTTATTCGATAATCTTTTTCGACAAATTTTTTTTGTTTGATAACTTTGCTCGCCGTAACAAGCACCTGATGATAATTTTTATCACCTTGCGCGGAAATGGGATCAAAAACGGGGCGTTTGTCCATTTGAGCAGGTGGCATTAAAGAAGTGTTAAACCCGCGAGCAGGGCTTGGCAAAAGGCTCAGGACAAACGTTTGTAAAGCAACTAAGGTTGTCGTAATCATCATAGTTATGCTGAAATGATATGTTTTGGGAAAACGCTTTAAATGTGTATTTTCATATATTTCACCCCTTCATGGGCAGCATATAGTGTACAAAATTAATTACTTGAAAGCAATATTACGCTTCGCCTTTGTTTTTTTCACGCTTTTTCTGGCAGTTTCTTCAGCTGCACAGCGAGCGCCTTTTCGCACCCTTCCTACTGCGGGTGATACCCTTCCACGCGGTGGCAAAGACAGTCTTTCGTTTAGCCTGGCGGATGTCAAGTATTCCAAAGATTCGCTGGATGCACAAGTGGACTACGGGGCTAAAGATTCTATGCACTACGACATCAAAAACCGGCGCATTCACCTCTACGGCGATGCTTTCGTAAATTATACAACTATCTCTGTGAAAGCAGGTTATATCGTATTTGATTGGGAAAGTAACACCGCTTTTGCTATGGCTTACCCCGATAGTACCGGCAGCATAGCTGGCGTTCCCGAATTCAAAAACGAGGACCAGGTTTTTAATGCAGATAGTATGCGCTATAATTTTAAAACCCAGAAAGGAAAAGTGTACGACGTAACGACCACCCAAAGCGATGTGATCGTAAAAGGTTCGCAAGCTAAGTTTGTCACCTTCCAGCAGGATACCTCCAAAACCAATATTGTCTATAATGAAAATGCTATTTTTACGACTTGCACCCATCCGGAGCCTCACTTTGGGATCAGGAGTAACCGGCAAAAAGTCATACCCGATAAATTGGTGGTGGTAGGTCCTTCCAATCTTGAAATTATGGGTGTTCCCACGCCGGTTTGGTTGCCTTTTGGTTTTTTTCCACTTTCAAAAGGGCGGCAAACGGGGTTGCTTTTTCCGAGTGACTATGAGTACTCTGAACAGTGGGGCTTTGGCCTGCGCCAGGTGGGTTGGTTTTTTCCGCTGGGCGATAATTTTAACCTTTCGCTTACCACGGATATTTATTTGAAAGGAACCTTTGGGGTGCAGGCTACCTCGCAGTACCGAAAGCGCTACAAATACAACGGAAGTTTTAATTTGGGTTTTGATTCAAGAGAAACGGAGAACTTTGAAACCGGCAAAGTCAGTCGCTCTAATGCCTTTCGATTGGAATGGTCGCACAATCAGGATCGCTCTGCACACCCTTCTGTCATAATCGGTGGGCGCATCAATATTCAAACCAACAATTTCCAGCAAAGAGTTTTCAACGATGCCAGGAACGTACTCCAAAATCAATTGAACTCCAATTTTTCTTTCAATAAAATATGGCAAGACAAGCCCATTAGTTTTTCTGCATCGTTCAATCACTCCCAAAACTCCCGCACCGAAGCTATCAACATTACCTTTCCTAACATGCAATTCCAAACCCAAACGCTCTACCCCTTCAAACGCAAAGAGCGCACAGGGCGAGAAAAATGGTATGAAACCATCACTTTGCGCTATGTGGGTGAGGCCCAGAATACCTTCAAGGCAACGGATTCTACTTTTTTGACCAAAAAAATGTTTGAAGATGCCCAGTACGGCGTACGACACAGCGCCAATAGCGGTACGTCTTTCAAGTTATTCAAATATTTTAACCTCAACCCTGCCATTGATTACAGAGAAGTGTGGTATTTCAACTCCTTGCAGCGTGAATTCGATCCCACGCCTACCATCAAAATTGATACGATCTTCAATGCCGATAGCACAGAGGTCCGTTTTGAATCGGATACAACTGCCTTCGGCACGGTCAATGATATTCGCCAGTTTGGCTTTAAATCCTTCCGAACCTTTTCCGCCAGCATTGGGCTGAATACCAACCTTTTCGGTACAATCCAATTTAGAAAGGGCTGGTTGCGCGGCTTGCGCCATGTAGCCAAAGTGGGTACTTCACTGAGCTTTGCACCCAGTTATTTGAATTACATTGATTCGGTACAAACCGATTTGCGTTTTCCTGACCAACGGCAGGCGTATTCTATCTTCAGAGATGGGGTGTACGGGCAGCCGCCCCAAAGCGGGCAGCAGATGTCCTTCAATTACGGTATCAATAATATTTTTGAAGCTAAAATTCGCGCTCGAAAAGATACGGTGGATCGAAAAATCAAGCTGATTGACAATTTAAACATCAACGGTTCGTATAATTTCTCTGCCGACTCGCTGAAGTGGAGCCAAATCAGCATGAATGCAACGGCTCGCTTTTTCAAAGGGGCTACCACTATCACCTCCAGGGTGGTGTTTGATCCTTACATTCTGGAAGAAAAAGTAGTAGGCAATAACAGAAGTTTTGTGAGGGTAAATAAAACCGCTTGGCGCGAAGAAGGGAAGTTGGTGAGATTCCAGAGTGCTCAATTCAACCTGACAACGGGGCTTACAGTTGGTAAAATACGGGCATTGTTTTTGGGGCAGGAAGAAGCAGTGGTAGAAGACTTGCGCAACCAACCCCAGCAAAATGCCAACAAAGAAGAGGATTTTCTCAGTTTATTCGAAAACTTTAGCATCAATCATAACTTTACCTTTGGCTGGATGCCAAGCAATCAGACCGGCAAGGATACCTTTATGATTTCTTATAATTCTCTCAATGTCCAAGGTAATATCCAACTGACCAAAAACTGGCGCATCGGTATCGGCAATTTTGGCTACGACTTTTTGTTGAAGGATTTTTCCTATCCTTCCATTTCTTTCTCCCGCGACTTGCACTGCTGGGAGATGGGCATGAGTTGGCAACCAACAAGAAGTGTTTACAGCTTTTTTATACAGGTAAAACCAGGTACACTGGGCTTTTTGCGAATTCCCTACCAGCGCAACAATGTGGATGGTATCAATGCTTTTCGATGATGCAAAAAAGGTGAGTGCGATTTCGTAAATCTTTAAGATTTGCGAGATCTGAAAAGCAAACTTTCTCATTTGAAATTTAGGAAAAACCTGGGGCGATATGTATCTGTTCTATACAACTCAAATCAATGGCAAGCTGGCTTTTTTAGAAGGGGAAGAAGCCCATCATTGCACACAGGTATTGCGAAAAAAGACAGGCGATAACCTGACTTTCACGGATGGCAAGGGCAAATTTTACGAGGGAGGCATCATCGAAACAACCAAACACAGCTGCACCTTGCAAATCAATAAGGAATGGGATGCCGAACACAAGCGACCTTTTTATTTACAAATTGCTATTGCTCCCACCAAAAATATGGACCGCCTCGAATGGTTCGTAGAAAAAGCTACCGAAATCGGCATTGACAGTATCACGCCCATTCTCTGTGAGCGCTCCGAACGGAAAGTCGTCAGGACGGATCGCTTGGAAAAAATAGCCATCGCTGCCATGAAACAATCCCTGAAGGCTTCGCTTCCCAGTATTCAGGAATTGATCCCGCTCGAAAAGTTCATTTCACAAGCTGCTGACAGCCAAAAATTCATTGCCTATGTGAATGAACACCACCCTGCTCACCTGAAAGACATCTGTCTGAAAGCACAAAATGCAGTGGTGCTCATCGGTCCTGAGGGAGATTTCACAGCAAGAGAAATCCAATTAGCCCAGGAAAATGGCTACCAGCCCGTGAGCCTTGGCAAAAGCCGCTTGCGCACAGAAACCGCTGGTGTTGCTGCTTGTCATATTATAAATTTAATGAATGAGTAGTTTTTGTTACACCTTTTGCAAGGCAAGGCTTTCCACTTTGCTTAAAAGCGAAAGGAGATCTGCCTCTGTTGTAAATGGATTGGTCAGCGTAGTGCGTAGCCAGGTTTTATGGCGCAATCTCGTTTTGACAAGGTAAAATACACCTTCCTCTATTATTTGCTGAAGAATGCGCTCATTCAATTGATCCGCTGCTTCCGTTGATAAGCCCTGCGGCTGATACCGAAAACAGACAATATTGCACGCTGGCGTGACTGCCAATTCCCAATTTTCTCTCGATTGAATGCTCGCAGCAAACTGCCTGCCGAGGTCATACATCCGAGTCACAAAAGCATCAAACACTTCCAAGCCATAGCTTCGTATAATGCCATACACCTTCAGCCCCATCATTAGCTTGGTGCATTCAAAAGTGCGTTTGGCGAGGTTAAACCATTCCTCTTCCTCTGCCTGGCTCCACAGGTATTGGGCTTTTTGGCTGAAAGTGCGATAAGCTTCTCGGCTGTTTTTGAAAATCAAAGCTGTAGCAATAGCAGGCGTGAGTAACATTTTGTGATAATCCATGGCCACGGAGTCCGCCCGATCTATACCTTTCACCAGGTGCTTGTATTGGTTAGAAAAGACCGTAGCCCCGCCGTGTGCGCCATCCACATGAAACCAAAGTTGGTGCTTGTCGCAAAAATCAGCGATTGCCAGCAAATCATCGAAAGACCCCGTTGCAGTAGAACAAGCGCTGCCTACCACGGCTATTACTTCTTTTCCTTCGTTTTTGGCACCCAAAAGGCAAGCCTCCAGCAAGTCTGCCCGCATTTGAAACTGCTCATTTACTGGTACTTTCACAATACCGGCCTCGCCCCAACCCATGATGCGCACCGCTCGATCCACACAATAGTGCGCCTCTTCAGATACCAATAAAGCCAGTTGGCGGGGGTTTCCCTCCTGCCAGACATTTGTAGTTGCTTTGTTGCTACGCGCTGCCAAAAGCGCAGTCAGATTGGCTAAGGACCCTCCCGAAGTGAGTACACCTCCGGCATCTTCACCAAAACCCATTTGTTTGGCAGTAATTTTTACGACCAGTTGTTCTATAGCCGTACCAGCCACCCCCATTTCATAGACACCCATGCCATTATTTAAAAAATTATCCACTAACCCTGCTAAAGCAGCAATGGGCACTGGCGGACTGATCTGGTGTCCTGCATATTTTGGTTGATGCAAATGAATAGACCTTTTTAAAACCGCTTCAAATAGTTCAAATACTGGTTTGCCCTGATGCTGCTGAAAATCAGCTTCCCAATCGCTCCATTCTGTCTGCGGAGCCTGCCAGTGTATAACTTTTGAACTGCGATCTGTACGGGCACGGTGCAGATAATCTGCCAGTAAATCAATTAATTGATGCCCCTGCTGCCGAAAAGTTTCCGCATCAAAAGCATGTTCTAAAATATCCATTGTCTCCGTATTTTTTAAACCTGATTTTAATTTTTAAAACAAAAATCATTAAAAACCAAATAAAATTTTGCAATTACTTTTGTAGATAAATCCTACCTTTGGACAATATAGCAAGAATCTCCTGTCCACTTTTTAATCTTTCTGACAAATTATGACTTTTGAAGAATATCGCCAATACGATGCCCTCGGTATATCTGAATTAGTAAGGACAAAACAAATCACTGCCCTTGAAATACTCGAAATTGCCATCGCAAGGGCCGAAGCGGTCAATCCTGTCATCAATGCTATTGTTCACAAAATGTACGATCGGGCGAAGGAAATGGCAACCAACACAGATTTAAATGCGCCTTTTGCTGGTGTCCCCTTGCTGATCAAGGAAATTGGCATCCACATTCAAGGGGAGCCCCTGCGGCGCGGCAGCAAAGCGTTACAAAATTATATTTCACAAGAAAGCAGCCTTATTGTAGAAAAATTTCGGAAAGGAGGACTCTGTTTTTTGGGGAGAAGTAATACGCCCGAATTAGGATTAACCCCTTACACAGAGCCCCAATATTTCGGGTCCACACGCAATCCCTGGAATACAAAGTGTACGGCGGGAGGGTCCAGTGGTGGTTCGGCAGCGGGGGTGGCAGCAGGCATTACGCCCATTGCTACAGCCAGTGATGGCGGTGGCTCTATCCGTATCCCGGCAGCCAATTGTGGCTTATTCGGCATCAAGCCCAGCCGAGGAAGAGTGTCGCTGGGCAATGAATTGGGCGAATGGTGGAGCGGCGCTGTGGTAGAAAACTGTGTGAGTCGTTCTGTACGTGATAGTGCGGCGTTTTTAGACCTCCTTCAAGGGAATGCCCCCGGAGATTTGTACCTGACTATGCCCCCTGAAAGGTCCTATTTGCAAGTAATTCAAAGCTTGCCTGCATCACTGAAGGTTGGATTTTCGACAAAACATGTTTTGGGGCACGAAGTGCATCCGGAATGTATCAAAGCAGTGGAGCACAGCATCAAACTCCTGGAAAATTTAGGACATCAAGTGGAAGAAGTGCCTTTGCCTTTTGAAAAGGAGGATTTGACAGAGGTCTTTCTGACGATGGTCGCAGCGGAAGTAGCGGCAGACATGGCAGAAATGGCGCAGCACTTAGGCAGAAGGGTTCGTCCGGCTGATTTGGAAATAGCAACCTACTCGCTGGGCTTGCTCGGCAAGACCTTTTCTGCCAGAGACTTTGCCTTGCAAAAACGGAAATGGAACAAAATTGCACGGCGTGCGGGCGTTTTTCATCAAAACTATGATTTGCTTCTCACCCCTACCCTGTCCATGCCGCCTTTTGAAATTGGAGCGCTTCAGCCTTCCATTGCCGAAAAGTCTTTTTTAAACATCGTTAATGCCCTGGGACTGGGAAGTCTCTTAAAAGCATCGCTTGCGCCTTTGGCAGAAAAAACGTTTTCATACATCCCCTACACACCCATCGCCAATATGACGGGGCAGCCGTCTATGTCTGTGCCTTTATACTGGACACCCGATGATTTGCCTGTGGGTACGATGTTTACAGCAGCCATAGGGCGAGAGGATATTTTATTCCAATTAGCAAGCCAATTAGAGCAAGCACAGCCCTGGTTTAACAAAATGCCAAAAATCTAAATACTTGGCACTGAACTATTTCACTCGAAAGGTAAGTCCAATCGCGGGCGAAGGCTGTTGTCGAATTACATCCAGTTGCATTTGAGGAGCGATCTGAAGGCTCAGGTCTTCACTTATATCGAATGATTTCAAATGTGCAAAAACGTAAGCGTCAACCGATTGTAATAAATACACTGCTACCAAACCAATGTAGGATAGCTGGCGGTTTTTATCGTAGCCATCACGGATAATCCGAAGCGTATTCGTATTGTCGTAACGCGTACCAGTGAATTCGTGGGTTTCGTCGTTTGTTTTCTTAATGAGTGCTGTTTTGAAGCGATTATATTCTTTGGTATTCAAATCAATGGCTCGCACCAAGAGGTACATGCCGCCATATACGACGGGCACTTTCCAATACTGCTTGTTGTACACTTGCCCTGCGCCTGGGAGCGCCAAAGCAAGAATAGCAGCCTTTCTGGGATTTGGGTAATCCGCCTTAAACCGAAAAAAACCTTTTTTCTGCACTGGCGGAATGGAGTCATTCGCTGTCACAAGGCTATCTTGCGCCTCCTGTGCCACGCCGTTAAATCCCAAGCAACATAAAATCCCAATGACGATCCAGCTATTCATACTACGATAACGAAAAGTTTTCCGGTTTCGCGTCTTCCGGTGCTATGGTTCCAAGGTATCCAGCAATAAATTGAGTTGATCGTCAGAGTCAAAAGGGATAATAATCTGCCCTTTGCCTGCCTCCTTGAGCTTGAGCTGAATGCGTGGTGTGCCAAAAAATTCGCGCAGCCGCTGTTGCACCTGATTGTAATCATCCGACAAAGTATTGGCGGGCTTTGGCTTTGGCTTATTTTCGCTGTAGTCACTCACCAATTTTTCTAGTGCGTGCACAGAGAGATGCTCCTTTAGGGTCTTTAAAAACAAAGAATTCCGGATGGCATAATCTTCTATACCAGCGAGCGCCCGCGCATGCCCCATGGTGATTTGCTTCTCCTTAATCGCTTTTTGAATATCGGGTGGCAATTTTAGTAAACGAAGATGATTAGTGACGGTGCTGCGTTTTTTTCCGACCCTTTCCGACAATTGTTCGTCCGTCAGGCTGCACTCTTCCTTGAGGCGCTGAAAAGTAATGGCTATCTCAATGGCATTGAGGTTCTCCCGCTGAATGTTTTCGACCAATGCCATTTCGAGCATTTCCTGGTCGTTGGCAAGGCGGATGTAGGCTGGAATTTCGTCTAAACCCGCTATCTTGGAGGCTCGCAAGCGGCGTTCTCCCGAAATCAGCTGAAATTCTCTCGCACTCAGGCGGCGCACGGTGATCGGTTGAATCAAACCGTGTACTTTGATAGATTCTGCCAGCTCTTGCAAGGCATCCTCATCAAATTCGTTCCTCGGTTGAAAAGGATTGACCTCGATTTCTCCAAGCGGGATCATTGCGACTGTATGCGACAACTCCTTCACCACTTCTTCCTGATTATCCTGATTGACATCATCCAGGTTCCTGAAAATCGCCCGAGCCCCCAGCCCCAATTGTTTTTTATCTATTTTTTTTGCCATTTTAAGCGAATCAATTAACTATAATTTTATCAAAATCAAAGGCTTCTTTTAAGTCAGTTCGGAGGCTTCAATGTTGATGTCAACGATTTCACCATTTTTCTCTAAAAATTCCTTTGCCAGATTTAAAAAATTGACACTCCCTTTGCTGGTAGCATTGAGCATCACCACCGGCGTATGCAGGTTGGGCGCTTCGCCAATCCTGGAGTTGCGGTGAATGATCGTATCAAAAACAAGGTTCTTGAAAATATCGCGCACCTCCCCAACAATTACATTCGACAAACGCAGGCGGCTATCGTACATCGAAAGCAAAATCCCCTCAATCTTCAAGCTGGGATTAAAGGTTTTTTTCACCAGATTGATCGTATCCTGTAGTTTTGCCAAGCCTTCCAACGCAAAATACTCGCACTGCACTGGCACCAAGACCGAATCAGCAGCTGTGAGCGCATTGATGGTTATCAAGCCCAAAGAAGGCAAGCAATCAATAAAAATATAATCATAATGCGGTTTCACTTTTTCTACGATGCCTTTGAGCATAAATTCGCGCTTATCGCGATTTACCAATTCCAATTCCGCGCCTACCAGATCAATGCTGGAAGGGATAATGTGCAAATTGGGGGTTTCAGTTTCATAAATGGCATCCGTAGGATCCAATTCGTTGATGATGCAATCATAAATAGTCGTTTCAGCAGTATCGGGCAGGATACCTACGCCAGAGGAAGAGTTCGCCTGGGGGTCAGCGTCAATTAACAATACTTTTTTTTCCAAGATGGCTAAGCTTGCAGCCAGGTTGATCGCGGTGGTGGTTTTACCGACTCCGCCTTTTTGGTTGGCGATTGCCACTACTTTTCCCATTGTATATTGATTTATATGATACCGAATTCTTACGCTTACTGGAAATTGATAAAAATGCGAGGTGTGAAGGTAGAAAAATTTTGCAACCTCTCGCCTATTGTTTTTTCAGTAATGGATCAAAACATTGAATATGATTTCGTAAATCTTAAAGATTTGCGAAATCTGAACAGTGAAATAACTGATTTGCTCCACTATTCTTTTTCCTCTGACAAGCTAATTTTACAATTCGATTTTTTAAAAATACCCAAAGCCCCAATGTTTTGAACGCACGATGCTAATTTCACAAACCTACCGGTATGCCGGTCCTGTTGAGCGTTGCGCAGAAAGCTGCTATCTAATTAGTAATCAGGAAGTTATTCAGAAATGTTGTTTTATAAAATCGCAGGTCAGATTGTCATTGTTTCGCCTACGGAAAGCAAAATTAATTCTTTTCCTCTTTTTGCAAAAGCATTTTTTGCCTCCTCGTGGTTGATTTTGATGTAACCGAAAGTATCGTAATGACAGCCTATAATTTTGTCACATTCAATAAAATCACTGGCGATAACTGCCTCCTCATAGTTCATTGTAAAATTATCTCCGATGGGCAAGATAGCAAAATCAAGCTTTGGGCAAGTCATTGGGATCAGCTTCATATCCATTGTAAGCGCTGTATCGCCTGCAAAATAAAAGCAATTTTCATCATTCCAGATTACAAAACCCCCTGGATTTCCGCCATAAGTGCCATCGGGAAAAGAGCTGGAGTGAACCGCTGTGACATATTTTACGATTCCAAAATCAAATTTCCACTTGCCGCCGTGGTTCATCATGTGTCCTGCCACGCCCTTTGCGCCGTAATAGGTGATGATCTCCGCGTTAGAAATCAGGGATGCCTCCGTGTTTTTTGCAATGAAAGCTACATCAGCGCTATGATCGCCGTGGGCATGCGACAAGAGGATGAAATCTGCTTTTAGCGCCTTCAAATCTATGTTGCTCGAAAGGGGGTTGCCGGTGATAAATGGATCAAAAATAATATGCTTGCCTTTTATTTCAACACCAAAAGAGGAGTGCCCATAATAAGTGATTTCCATAAGATAGCTCTTTTTATTGCATCAATTCTGTCGCTCAAGATAAAATGTTTTGCATAAAAAGTGGGTTAATTCAGCCTTAATTTTAGACAGGAGGCGCTGCAAGGAAAGCTTTTCTAAAATGAAGTATGACACCCCGATGGATCGAGGTGTCATACCATTTGCAATTTGCAAGAAGCCGATTAGTTAAACTTGATGAGGTAGGGCATCCTGGCTTGAACGCCTTTGGAATCTTGCACTTCTTTCAGCATTTTGTAGTAGGGATACCAATCATTGAGTTGAGATTTCAGGATGCGTTGTACTTTTACTTCTTCCGTACCCGTATTGGTGAACTCTTCCAACAGTTGCTCAATGGGGTCTTTTGTCCGCGGATATTCGGTAGTGCGATAATCTTCCAGCCCTGCCATGTCAGCAGCAATTTCGAGTGCTTTATCCAAGCCCCCCAATTGATCTACCAAACCCAGTTGCATAGCCCTTGTGCCCGTCCATACCCTCCCTTGCGCAATTTCGTGCACCTGATCCCGGCTCATGCCCCTACCCTCGCTCACGCGCTTGAGGAAAGTTTCATACACTTGATCCGTCCGGCGTTGGAGCATCCTTCCTTCTTCCTCCGACATATCGTACAGAATAGAAAGCCCTTGTGCAAACTTAGCCGTTTTGACGGTATCAAAATTGATGCCTATTTTGTCGTTCATAAATTGCTGGACGCTGGGGATCACACTAAACACCCCGATGGAGCCCGTGATCGTGTTTGGCTCTGCCAAGATGCTGTCTCCAATGCAAGAAATGTAGTAACCACCGGAAGCTGCATAATCGCCCATTGAGACGACGATGGGTTTGCCTGCCTGTTTTAGCAGGGTCATTTCCCGCCAAATATTTTCGGATGACATCGCGCTACCGCCCGTTGAGTTGACCCGAAGCACCATTGCCTTGATATCATCGTCTTTCCTTATCTTTTCTATAATTTTTACATACCGCTCATCCCCAATGTTGCCGTATTCCCCTTTGCCATCCACCAGTGTTCCTTCGGCGTACACAACGGCAATTTTATTTTTGCCTTTATAACTACTGTTCATGGGGCTGCTTTTGAAATAATCTTCCAAGGTGGTTGTTTTGATCTTATCCTCTTCTTCCAAGCCCATTTTTTGGCGAATCAGGTTGAGCGCTTCATCCCGATAGCCGATAGCATCTACGAGTTTGAATTTTTTTGCCTCATCTGCATTCAAGCCCATGTTGGTATTAGCAATATTGCGCAATTCAGCTACACTGATACCCCTGGAATTACTGATTTCATCCAGAAAAATGCGGTAGATTTCATCCAAGTATTCGCGCGTTTGCAAGCGATTTTCCTCCGACATATTGGTCCGGCGAAAAGGTTCGGTAGCGCTTTTGAATTTCCCGGCGTAGTAAACCTGTGCCTTGATGCCCAACTTGTCGAGCATATTTTTGAAAAAAGGCACCTCTGCTGCAAATCCAATAAAATCAACGCCCCCAAGTGGGTTTACAAACACCTGATCCGCCGCTGATGCCATGAAGTAAGCGCCCTGCGAGTAGTAATCAGCATAAGCAATAACAAATTTGCCACTGGACTTAAAATCCATTATCGCTTCGCGCAGCACACTTGCGGTGGAAAGCCCCATGGAAGTCATATCTGTTTCCAAAAGAATTCCCTTGATATTGTCATCCTTCTTCGCTTTTTCGATAAGCTTTAAAATATCGCTCAATCCCAATACTTTCGTTTCCTTCAGATCGAAGGTTGCCATCTCCAAATTATTGGTTTTTTCCGGCACTGGCTTTTCCAATGTGATTCTCAAAACCGTGTTGGGGCTTATTTTTACAGGCTTTTCAGCGCTGCTGGCAATTCCTGCTAAAACCATGATACCTACACCAACCAGCAATAGCATGGCGATAAAAATACCCAGACAGGAGGCAAGTACAAATTTGAAAAATTGTCCCATGTTATTTGATTACATTAAATTTTCCCGAAAATAGCATTCTTGTATGTTTTCCCTCGATTTTTTAGATAAAATCCGGCAAATGATAGATAAGTTTGCCAATGCGCCATGCGAGCTTCTACAAAACCGACCTCGCTGATGGTCGCTTTATTCTGCAAATTCGCTATTTTTGCTAAAGCTGCAAAATAGAGCACAACGTTGAATACGGAGTCAAATGAAACCGAACAAGCAAAACAAAATAAAATTCTATTCGCAAATAATCTTTACATACGATGAAAAAAACATTCCTTTTGTTAGTCTGGATAGGGGGCTTGATGCAAAATTGCACACAAACGAGCCCTAATGCTACGCCTACTTCTAAATCAAAAGCTCGCCCCGAATATGCGCTTGTCATTCACGGTGGCGCTGGTACGATCCGAAAACAAGACATGACCGCACAGCGAGAGGCAGCTTACAACAAGACACTCAATGATGCGCTCACCGTAGGGGAAAACATTCTCAAAAACGGAGGGACCAGCCTGGATGCGGTGGTGGCTACGATCAATGTGCTGGAAAATTCTCCTTTGTTTAATGCGGGTAAGGGTGCTGTTTTTACATACGAAGGGAAAAATGAACTGGATGCCTCTATCATGGACGGCGCTACTCGAAATGCGGGTGCTGTGGGTGGAGTGACTATCATAAAAAATCCGATCAATTTGGCAAGAGCGGTTATGGAAAAATCGCCGCATGTGTTTTTAGTGGGCAGGGGCGCAGAGCTATTTGCCATCGAACAAGGCATGGATACGGTGAGCAAGGATTATTTTTATACAGAAGAGCGCTGGGAAGGGCTTCAAAAGGCAAAAGCACAAGAAAATAAGGCTACTGGCGCTGTTTTTAAAAATTCGGATAGCAAATTTGGCACAGTGGGTTGTGTTGCATTGGATAAAAGTGGAAATATAGCAGCGGGCACTTCCACTGGTGGTATGACGAACAAGCGCTGGAATCGCCTGGGAGATACACCGGTCATTGGAGCGGGCACCTTTGCGAGCAATCTCACTTGCGGTGTCTCCTGTACAGGACATGGAGAGTACTTCATCCGCTATTCGGCGGCATACGATGTCTCCGCTTTGATGGAATATAAGGGCATGTCAGTTCAGACTGCAGCTGATTTTGTGATCAACCATAAGCTGAAAGATGCCGGTGGGGAAGGCGGTCTAATTGCCCTTGACAAAACCGGAAACATCGCAATGCCTTTCAATAGCGAAGGCATGTATCGGGGCTATGCCAAACCGGGCGAACGGGTAGTAAAAATCTACAAAGAGTAAAAAAGCGTGTTTACAAAATGCGATAGTCTGTCCAGTTGAAAGGCTATCGCATTTTGTTTAGAATTTCAAAATTTTTCTAACATCTTCTTCCTGCCGAATTTCTTCATTTACAAGCTGAAGAATGATTTTGTCATCTTTGGTTTCGAGTACCTTTTTGAAGTCGGTGGGGCGAATCACGGCTATTTTGTGATCTTCCGAGACGATCCAGATCAGGTTGTCCGATGCCTCATCAAATCGAAGCGGTGTATTTTTAGTAGCATAAAAGCGATAAAGTGTGTTCTGTTTTTTGTTGACCAAAAAGGCGGTGTGTTGCCGATATTTGTGTCCAAATTGGTCTTCAAAGCTCCCCGTAAGCTGATCATTGGCAGGTTCTACCAGGCGGAAGCAATTCCACAAACCCAGGCTTGTAGCTTGAAATCTATTGACCACCCGGCATTTGGCAATATCCACTTCATCTATGCCCAATGCTTTCGTTTGCTGTAGGAGTTCTTTTTCTAAAGCTACTTTTTCTGCCGCGGCTTCCTTTTTGAGTGCCTCTTCCAGGGGCTGTATTTGTTTTTTCCAATCAGACAACTGTGCGAGGTAAGCCTCATAAGCTGCTTCATAATTTTTAAGCGCCTGCTCATAGTCTTTGCCAATCAACACTGGATTCACCGTCACTTTTGCGGATTGGCTGCCTTTGATGAAGGTAATTTCAAAAACTTGGTCGTTGAGTTGTCGAACTTTGAAGGTTTCCCATGTTTTTTCAAGTGCAGCAAGATCGGAGTCACTACCGGGCACGATCTGCCAAATGGCATCTCTGTACTGCGCTTTCATACGTTCATTCTCGTTTTCGGGGGTATTGGGGTCATCTTCAATAATGATGCCTGCCTGGTTCAAGTCCAACTCAAAAGTGAGATTGTTTCCATTTTTCTTTTGAGGGCGAGTAGGCTCTACCGGGCGCGGAGAGCCGGTTTCGATCTGCCGCAATTGTTCTTGCAAACGCGCTTCGATTGCAGCGATTTTGCCGGCGTATTCCGCTCGGAGTGTGTTTACGGGATTGTTGTTTGTTGGCTGTTCGTCATTTAAAAGTAGCTCGGTAGTACTTGGCTGTTGATACACCCAATTTTGCCCATTCTGATCCAGCCGATATGCCTTGAAAACAGGGCGTTCGCTACCAGTTGGCAAATAAATCGTTGCGATAAGTTCTATCTCAATTACTTTACCTGGGGCTATATCTATGCGGCTGCCATTTTGTTCGGCATAAATTTCAATCATACCAGCAGACTCGAAGTGGTACTTGCCGCCTGCGGAGTCATAGGTCATAGGAATTCCCGCCAGAAAAAAGTCAACATAATCCCTCAACTCCCGATAATGGATGTCCACTTCCCCTTCTACTTGGGCTCCTCTGTCGTTCATAAATGCTTCTCTTGGTACAATCAACCGAGAGCCGCTGGGCAGCTCGTACACCCCGCCTTGCGTAGCATTCACCTTTTTGACGGTGGCTACGGGCTGTATTTTTTCAAAAGGTGGATTGATAAACGGCTGTTGTGCAAAATATTCCTGTTCGGTCAAAGAAGGCTGAAAAGCACTCCCGAAGAAATTGAAATAAACAAGCATACAGGCCGCGGCAGCTACAGCGATGGCTGTAGCGATATAAACAAGGCGCGGCTGGCTTTGCCGCTGGGGTTTTACGGTAGCCTGGTAAGTTTCGAGCAGGGCATCAAAATTTTTATACTTTGAAATATCGCTACTCGATGGTTGTTTGGAATTAATTCTTATATCGTAATGGTTCTTCATATTCCAAGCTTTAAATGCCTGACAATCAAGCTATTTCCATTAGCTTGTTTTTCAAACGCTCCAAAATGCGGTACGTTTTTACTTTGGCATTGCTTTCGGTCATCCCAAGTATATCGGCAATTTCTTTAAAAGGTCTTTGTTCAAAAAAGCGCATTTCGATAAGTTGCATATCTTTTTCTTCCAGTGTGTCGAGCACTTTGGTCAGGTTGAGGCGATATATTTCATTGTCCGGTTCTTCCATTTCGTCTATCATATCTGATAGGTCTGTTTCCTCTGTACTTACCACCCTTACTTTTTGGCTTTGGCGGTAATATTGCGATACTTCGTTGGCGGCTATTTTGAACAACCAGGATGAAAAAGGCACGCCTCGGAAGTAGTAAGTATCAATTTTTTGCATGGCTTTGAGGAAAACCTGCGAACACAAATCCCCCGCCAGTTCCTCATCGGCGGTGCGCCGATGGATAAACCGAAAAATAGACTCGAAGTATCGGTCATACAAGGGGCGAAACTTGGCAGGATTCACCTGAGCAGCTTGTATCTCTGCCCACTCCTCCAACACGGCCTCCTCGGAAACAGTCTTTTTGAATAACCTCATGGGTCGTTCCGTTTCATTTTTTGCAAGGCTACGACTTATTTGCAAATTTGAAAACATTTGAAGTTTTTTTGCACCTTAAATTTTTGCAACGTTGCGTTTAGTCTGGTTTCCGGAGTTTTTGATTAAGACTGTTTCAACTTAATAATGCGGCGGTTGCAAAAAAGTAACAGTCTTTTTGTATGATTTTTTTAGTAGAGGTATCAACACAGTTGTTTTGCTTCTCAAATGCTGCAATGCTCAAGGATTTTATGAAACCGTTTACTCCTATTTGCCACAGCATCATTTTTTTTTAACACTGGGCTTCGCACTGGTTTTACGCCCAATCTGTAGCATGCTGTGCGCCTTCAGAAAATTTTTATTTTGATAATTATCAGCTTTTTCTTAACTTACCAAAACATTTTTACGAAACCTATATCATGCAATCTATTTCTTAACCAAAACGTGCAAGTATGAATATCACCTTTGAAGAGTTACGACAGATCAAGCACCAGTTGCCTACCGGCAGCGTACAACGGATCGCTAAAGAGCTGAATTTAGATGAGCAAACTGTACGCAATTATTTTAGTGCCGGTAAAGCTGGCAAGGGCGAATTCGCCGATATCCATGTAGAACCCGGCCCCAATGGAGGTATTGTTCATTTAGAAGATACGCGGATATTAGAACTTGCGCAACGCATTTTGCACGAAGGCGAGGGCTAAGTACCGCGCACAAAAACGGGAAACGGCAGTCCATTTCCCGTTTTTGTGCTACATGTACAAATAAAATGCGCCAGTAAGCGCTTTGTAAGATTCCGTCCACTCATGGGCATTGTCATGCTGGATGATGAGTTGTGTTTTTTCTTGCGGTTTTTCTTCTTTTTCAAATTGCATCAACAATCTTTCTATCGGCTTTTCTTTTTTAGGGTGCACTTCTGTTATTTTTGTACAATACAAGTTGTAGTGTTTTGCCAATTCTTCAAATCGAAGCCCCTCGATGTATGGCAGCACCACACAAAATCTTCCGGTATCCCTCAATAAAGTACGAACAGCAGAGAGTAAATCACCATGCGGTAGCTTCACGGTATGCCGCACGCTATTTTTTTCTTGGTACTGCGAAAAAGTGCCCCCCGTGAAAAAAGGAGGATTGCTTACAATTAGATCATATTTGTTGTCGGTGCTCGTAGCATATTGCTGCACAGCTTGGTGAAAAACGGTCAATCGAGCATACCAGGGTGTATTTGCCATATTTTCCGCTGCTTGTTCAAAAGCGTTTTGATCTACTTCTACTGCGTGAATCTGCGCTACCTGATTGCGCTGCGCCAGCATGATGGCAATCACGCCAGTACCCGTGCCTATGTCCAAAGCTGTGGCCACACCCGATACATCCACCCAAGCACCCAGCAGAACACCATCTGTACCGATTTTCATCGTGCAGCGCTCCTGGTGAATCACGAATTGTTTGAAGTAAAAAGGCTTTGCCTCGCCAATATCCATGTGATACGCATTAAGTCCTCTTCAAGAAGAAAGTAAACACTGAAAAGGTTTAAGAAAGTAGCAATATTTAGCTGGCAAAAAAAATGCCCGAAAGGTCATTTCGGGCAAGAGAAGGGTAGCTTGTTTTTATTATTTTTTTACAACTTTCACGTTATCAATTCTATACGTTGTAGTTTGGTTTGTTTTGTTACCAACGTATTTAAACCCAATGTAAGCTGTGCCTGAGAAAGCAGAAAGATCAATGTTGCCGGACTGTACCCAGTCATAATTAGCATTACTATTGGTCGCCAAGGTGCAGTTAAGTTGCTTCCAGGTGGCGCTGCCCACGTTGGAGCCATCAAAATCATTGGAAATCCAAACAGATAAACCATCGTGTACGAAAAAAGCTTGCGCACTTTCAAAGCTCAACACTTTTGCTTCCGTCAAATCAATGCCGGGAGTGATCAGCCAGGTCTCCATTTCATCGTTTGTATCCTGGAAAGCCGTTGCCTGAGCAAAGAAGTTGCCACTGAAGGTCTGGGCGCGCCATTTGCGAGTCCCTTTTATCACTATATTTTTCCAACCGGCAATAGCGATGTCCTGATTATTGGTCTGACTGCTAAAGCTTTCATCTATGGTACTCGTATTGCCACCGCCCCCACCGCCGCCGTTGCCGCCAGTGATATCGCTCGTGTTGCGAATGATAATCTGAGGGGTATTAAATTGAGAGACAATCGCGGTGATGTCCACCGTTCCACTTGGCACTGCTTGCCCTGAGAAAGATGCCTGGCTACGAGTAAACAGCACAATCGTACCACTTCCGTCACTTACATTGCGAGAGCCGGAGTAGTTGCCTGCGGCAATCGTAGCGCCTTTAATCAGCACTAAAGTTGACTCCCAATTCTCCAGGTTTGCAATGATTTCACTCACTTTTGCTTCTCTGGGTGTAGGCAAAGTACCTGCTCCTAATGATTTTGCCAATTCATTGGAAACGCCATTCACTTGCAATAAGCCATTAAACTCTGAAAGCTCCTGACCACTCACGGCCACTTCGATATCCTGCCCCAAAGTAAAATTATGATTGCTTTGAAAGCGCACAACAATACCGCCTGTAGCATCCTGCACGACGAGGTTCCGACTATCAAGATTGCCGTTGTCTTTGTCAGAAATAACAATCCCACGAATCTTACGATTGTCGGGTCCGACTGTAACACCTGATTTGAATAAATTCCTGATTTCCTGGATTGTAATCGGTTCTTCATTACCAACACTGCCGGAGCAGCGCGTGCCGTTCATCTCTACATCGGTCAACTCTCTGATAAACAACTGTTTATCTTGCCCAAAAACGCTATAAATTGCCGTTAGGCTACCGTTGCCTTCTGGGATCGTATTACCTGCAAAGGTAGCAAAACCGCTACTCCTGAGGATGATAGAGCCGCCGTTGCAATCTTTGATCGTGCGATTAATAGACTGGCGACCAATCGGGTCAGCATAGCTCAGCCCTACATCTGCACTGGCAAATTCTACGTTCTCCAGCTTCACCAGGGTACTGATATCCGCCTCAGTTAGTTCATTGATTTTTTTCACTTTGGGAGCAGGTACCTCCATTCTTTTACCTTTTACGATATGGGTGTTCAAATCGTTGATGTCCCCCAGATTAGTGCCACCATCTTCGACATAAGTGTAGCCCCCTAACTGGATAACCCCATTGTACTCGCCGATTACCAAACCTTTACATTTTACAAACAACTGTCTGCCAATCGGATACAAATTATAAGCATTTGTTTGGTTGATCAGAATTTCGATCCCAGCAGTAGCATCCTGCAAAATGAGCGTTCGGAAAAAATTGCCGGAACGGTCGTCTGCTACCACAATCCCTTGGATGATAATGTCTTCCTGTATGGACACAAAAGTCCCCTTTTGGAAAAGGGCCTTGAGTTCGATAATCGTTGCATTTGCCTCAATATCGGGATCTTCCCCGTCCACGGGGGGTTCATCAAATTCCTGATCAATACAGGCAGTGATTCCGCCGATAAAAAAGACTGCAAGCAATAAATTTTTGAAAAGCGTATTCATAATTGAAAATAGATTTTGTGTACGAATGAATTAGAATCTGAGGCTCACATTAGCAAAATAATTGATACCAAAGCTGTAAAAATAACGAGTAGGGTAGGCATTGGGGTCTCGATCCTGCGTGTCAAAACGCAACTGCTCAAAACCACCGGTGATAAAGTTCTGGTTGTTCAGTACATTGCTCACCCCTACATTGATAAACAGAAAATATTTGCCAAATTTGAATGATTTGCCACCAAAAAAATCTACTATAAACTGCCCGTCTACCTTTTCCTGGTCAATAATATCTCTGAATTGTTGTGATTCTGGATCAAGATTGAACACGGCATCGGCCGTGCGGCGCACCGGATTGAAGTCCATCCAGATGTCGTCAAAATAATTAAAGTTGACATTAGCAAACCAAAATTTGGGTGAACGGTAGTTAATCCCCACTGTATAAGCCGATTGCGGCATACCCGATAAATAAAAGTTTTTGTTATAAATGGTAAAATTCTGAACATTGCGCCCCAAATCCGCCACATTGTCCTGGTAAATATTGCCTACTGCGCGCGAAGTGTATAAATACTGCCCAACTGCCGCTACGCCCGTGAGATTCAGCCCGGCGATCACCTTTACATCCAGCGCAACTTCGATACCGGCATGCCGTGTGTCTAAGCCCGACATGATGTAATTGCCAAAAGCTCTATTCAAATCATTGTAAAAACGCAGAATTTCGATCTGATCCTTAAACTGGGCAATGTACGCAGTAGCCCGCCCTTTGATGTTGGGAGAACGAAGATAGTACCCCGCTTCTGCGCTGAACACTTTTTCATCGGTGAGGTTTGGCACCAACTGATCGCGGGTGCGCGGCGACACATAGGCCTCCTCGAAGTATGGCGCACGAGTCATATAAAGTGCATTGACATACAGGTAGTTACGTCCATCAATTTTGTAAGTAATCCCCGCTTTAGCACCATAATTCAAAAAATTTTGTTTTTCAGAGTCCCCAAAAGAATTATCAGGAAACCTCCCCGTTCGGTAGTTGCCCGTTCGCCAAAACTGTGTATTAGATACATTCCCCGCCACGAAAGCTTCCAGTTTGGGCAAAGTGAATACCCCCTGCAGCCAGCCATCCAGTTTTCTGATATTGGCATCATAGTTATAGCCCCACTTATCCCCTTCTTTCAAAACCTCGCTGGGGTTATTCAAATCATTTTGCTGAGCATTATAGTTAGCAACCGAATCCCGCACGGCAAAACGATCCACGTTGAGATAAAAATCGCCGCCCAACAAGTCTTCGATCACTTTAAAATTTTGAATAACCTGCCCCTGGTAGCTTACCCCAAAATGCAGCGTAAATTTGTCGCTCACTGCGTTTTGATAGTTGGTGTAAATATTATAAATCTGATTATCAGAGCGGCGATCCTCCAAAATATACTGCGACCAATTGCCTTCTGCCGGCTGTACGCCCAGCAAGTAGGAATATTTATCTTTCAATTGGCTATTGCGATTGATGTCATACAAATTTGCCCAGTTGATCTGGCGAGCGGCTTCGGAGGAACGCAGCAGTTCAGTTCTTTTTTCGGCTTCTCCTTCATTTTCGTCGGTGAAAAAACTCGGTAAATTCCGATAGTAATCAGGGCGCGGATCAGGGGCATCAAACCAATCCAAGCCTGTATTGCCATCTTCACCAAATTGGTAAGCGGCAGCGGTCGTCAATACAGCTTTTGTACTCAAATTCCAGTCATGCCGAAGGATGAAGACAGGTTGATTGGTATGTGCCACACTGGAGCTGCGTTTTTCGCCATTTTGAAAACCCCACAGCGGATTGTAGTAATTGTTATCAGCCAAATCGTACATTTCTTGCGTGCTGGAGGTAGAACGCCCGCGCCGAATGGGTGCATCAAATGCCGTAAGATTCAGGCTATGTTTTTTACCTAATTTTTTATCTACCGATAAGAAGTAAGCCCAGGCATCATAAAAAGTGCCGTCAATGTAGCCTTCCTCTGCCCAGCGGCGCGAGCCGGAGATCGCGAAAGCCCACCCCCCTTTGAGTAAGCCGCTGGTGTAAGTGCCCATGATCCGATGCCGAAAAGTACGGTTGGAGCTGGCATAAGAAACGCTCATTTGTTTGCGGAAAGAAGCAGCGCGGGTATCAATGGTGGTAGCGCCACCTATGCCCCCAAAACTATAGGGCAAAGCCCCCATCCCAATATCCGAGTCCCGAATGCGCGTCACTTCATTCAAGCCGCCCCAAGCATTCCAGAACACCCGACCATTTTCTAAGGTGTTCACCGGCGTGCCGTTGAGATAAACCAAGGTATTCTCAGAATCCAAGCCCCTGATGCGAAACCGCGCCGGACCAAAGGTGAAGGCAGCCGCCGACACAAAAACGTCCCGCGAGGCAGTCAATACCCCCGAAATATTTTGGTTGTCACTCAACTGATCTACGTCTTCATCCGCCAGGGAGATCGTCGGGATAAAATCCTCTTTTACCACCGTAGTGCCCTCCGGCTGCGCCAGAATTTGTATAACCCCCAGATCCACATCTTCTGTTTCTACTTTCAAATTCAAAGACACCGGAACATAGTTCGGATAGATGATTTCAACGAGATAATTGCCCTTTGGTACATTGTAAAATATAAAATCGCCTTTACTGTCTGTGGTAACGAAAAGATTCGTGCCATTCACCGACACATACACATCTGCCAAAGCCCTTTTGGTTTCGGCATCCTGCACCGTTCCTTTTACCGAAAGGCTTTCGATGCCTCTAGAAACTGGATTTTGTGCTGCCGCAATAAAAAAGCTAAAACAGGCGAAGGAAAGTGTTAAAATTTTCTGTGCTTTGAAATACATAATAATCCGGCTTAATGCCATTCTTGATGGACGATGGCGTATTGATTACTAAATAAATTACTGACTTTCAGCCACTTTGGCACTTATAATGCTGAGTCAAAACTCCTTGCGCAAAACAAAGGCAAAAGTAGCCCTTTTAGTGGAAAGGCTATTCTTTGTGATAAAAAAATTAACCTTTTGATAAACAACTTGAGGGATTTTACAAATGCAGAAAGGCAATTGGAGAAAAGCTTGTTTCAGAAGGCAGCACAAAGGTAAAATGCAGAATTGAAACGACCAATTTTATCCATCATTTTTGTCATATATTCGACGTATTGGAAGTGCCGTACATCTGTAACGCAAGCACTGGCAAGCCATTACAAGGCGAATGGTGCCATATCACTTCGTCCATCGTGCGCTCCGTTTTTAAACTACTGCGTTGGAATTCAATAGCTGTACCACATTTCCGAATGCGCCATCTTGTTGTTAAAATTTAACCCACATTGTACAAAATGCTTCGCCCTTATATTTTATTTTACTACTTTTATCGCCAGAAATAAGCGTGATTGAACTTGAATAATAATTTTTTTGTTGTTTTGGTTGATAAAACGGCATGCTCGTTCTTGTTGAAGATAACTCATTCTTTTTTAACTGTTTAAAAGCTACCAATCATCGAAACCGCCATTCCTCTTTCCCAAAAGCGCATTGTTTTTATTGATGCGCTTCGTGCTTACGCCATTTTGATGATGCTACAAGGTCATTTTATCGACACTACCTTAGCGCCGGCGTATCGCGATTTTAGCTACCCTTTATTTGCTTTTTGGTCCTTCTTCAGAGGCATGACCGCCCCGATTTTCTTCTTTTCCACGGGCTTAGTTTTTATGTATTTGCTAACAAAAGATGAGCGCCCACTTTGGGAAAATGAACGCATAAAAAAAGGACTACGCCGGGTGCTGATGCTCATCACATTAGGTTATTTGTTAAAGTTGGGCATTTTTAGTGTCGTGACACTGCGCGCCTACCCTACTTATTTCACTGTGGATGTATTGCATTGTATCGGCTTTGCTATTTTAGGACTGATTGGGGTGTACGCAGTGCACCGTGTTTTTCAATTTTCCCTGCGCGTGAGTTTATTCACCTTAGCCGTTTTTATCTTTTTTTTAGAACCCTCCCTGAAAGCAGCGGATTGGTCGCAGCTACCAAATTGGTTAGCCAATTATTTTACAACCGCCAATGGCTCTACTTTCACTCTATTCCCCTGGATGGGCTATACTTTCATGGGTGGTGTATTGGGTGTATGGCTGAATAGAAATGCGCAGATCGCTTTTACCAAAAGTTTTCCCTGGATACTATTTGTTGTTGGTACAATGTTTGCGCTTTTTTCGTCGCACTGGGTTCAAACGCTCCACGAAATGACTGGATGGGCTTCCATTCGTGCTATGTTCGAGCATAGCTATCTTTTCACGCGTTTGGGGAATGTACTCATCGCCGTATCAGCCGTTATCTGGATCACTCGCTGGTGGAAAAGCATGCCTGCGCTGGTGACCAAAATCGGTAGTGAAACACTTACGATTTATGCCGTTCACTATGTGATTTTGTTTGGTACCTGGTTCGGTGTGGGATTAGCTACTTTCTGGAAACAGGCGCTTTCGCCTATTCCGGCAGCTATTGGCGCATTGCTTTTTATTATAAGCTTTGTTTATTTAATCAAGCACATCGAGTTGGTGCGGAATATTGTTTATAACCAGCTGCCAGATTCTTTGTGGTATGCCTATCGGGTAGCTCGTATCAAGTGGTGGCGCTTTTACCTGAAAGCGCGCCGGCCGGTAAAAAAAATATTGCTGGCTTTTATCCAGTAAGCCTCGCAAAATCTGCATTCGCAAGAAAATAGAGGATAAAAATCCATCGGTTCGTATCGGTGGATTTTTCTTTTTTTGATAAAAGGGTTTTCTTACCTTGTCTAATCTACACCATTAACATTTTAAAATACAATTTATGAATCGCATATTAAGCACTTTACTTTTCGTCTTTTGCATAGTGGTATTAAATGCTCAACAAAAAGCCCCTGACCGCAGGCAAGGAGAAGGCGCTGGGCAGCATACACAACTTATCATTCGGGGTGTAACTCTCATCAACGGCAACGGGGCACCACCCATCGGGCCGATAGATATCGTTGTGGAAGGCAACAAAATCACACAAGTGCAAACCGTTGGCTATCCCGGTACAGCAATCAACCCGGAGCGCCGCCCGAAATTGAAAGAAGGGGGTAAAGAACTCGATTGCAGTGGCATGTATCTGATGCCTGGTTTCGTAGATATGCATGGGCACATCGGCGGGCGAGCACAAGGCGCTGATGCGGAATATGTTTTCAAACTTTGGCTCGGGCACGGTATTACCACAATCCGCGATCCTTCGGCTGGCAATGGATTGGATTGGGTGTTGGATCAGAAAAAACGCAGCGACAAGAATGAAATTGTAGCTCCGCGTATTTTGGCTTACACCGCCTTTGGAATGGGAAGCCAGGGGGGCGTTTCTACTCCTGAGCAAGCGCGAGAATGGGTTCGTCAGAACGCTAAAAATGGAGCAGATGGAATTAAGTTTTTTGGGGCAAACCCCGACATCATGGCGGCGGCATTGGATGAAAATAAAAAGCTGGGATTGCGCTCTGCCTGCCACCATGCGCAGATGGACGTAGCGCGCTGGAATGTTATTAACTCCGCTAAGGCGGGGCTTACTACGATGGAACACTGGTATGGTTTGCCAGAAGCTTTATTTACAAACCAAACGGTGCAAAACTATCCACTGGATTATAATTACCAAAATGAGCAAAATCGCTTCGAAGAAGCTGGTAAGCTCTGGAAACAAGCCGCTGCGCCCTACTCCGAGCACTGGAATAAGGTGATGGATGAACTCCTTTCTCTCGATTTTACAATTGATCCAACTTTTAATATTTACGAAGCAAACCGCGACCTGATGCGCGCTCGCCGCGCTGAGTGGCATGAAGAATACACGATGCCCTCGCTATGGCGTTTTTATGCGCCGAGCCGTATTTCGCATGGCTCGTATTGGCACTCCTGGGGAACAGAACAGGAAGTGCAGTGGAAGGAAAACTACAAACTCTGGATGACATTTGTGAACGAGTACAAAAACCGCGGCGGGCGCGTCACTGCAGGATCGGACTCCGGCTTTATTTATCAACTTTACGGATTTGCTTACATTCGGGAATTGGAGCTCTTGCGCGAGGCAGGCTTTCATCCTCTGGAAGTGATTCGCTCGGCAACACTCTACGGTGCTCAAGCGCTGGGCATGGAAGATAAAATTGGTACAGTGGAAGTAGGCAAACTTGCTGATTTTGTTATCGTAGAAGAAAATCCGCTCCAAGACCTTAGCGTGCTTTATGGCACTGGCGCTATCCGACTGAACGAGCAAAACGAGGTGGTGCGCGTGGGGGGTGTAAAATATACGGTGAAAGATGGAATCGTCTATGACGCCAAACAATTGTTGGATGATGTAAAAAAGCTCGTCCGCCAATCAAAAGAGAAAGAGAACTTTGAAATTACACAGCCTGGCGCGAAGATCAAGCCTTAACGATACTTGGCGCGCCAACTTCGGTTGGTGCGCCACCGCCTTTTTTACAAAAATAAACGCGGTGCTTACTTTTCACAAACTGCTGATGCTGTAGGTAGGGCGAGCATCCACTGTACTACTTTTTAGGATGCGAAATCCTTTTGATAGATGCCGGCTTTTGGCTTCGTAGATATGCGACTGCCCCTCACTTCCTACCACTTTCACACGGATGTACCGCACTCTATCCTTCGAGTCGTACCTTACCTCCAGCACATGGAGCTGAATGCCATATTCAATAAGCGCTTTTTGCAAGCCCTCGATTTCCTGGCGGGTTGTCTGACGGGTAATATGCACTTCAATATTGTTATCTGAAGCGAAAGCAGGAATGCGCAGCACAAGCTGCAACGTCAACAACAAGGCTAAAAATAATAACTTTCTCACGGGTTTTGAATTTAGGGTGATGCAATTTGTTCTTTCAAAACCGCATTTTTCTATTACATTCTACCAAAAGCCTCATTTTGACGACATAACTCGGGTGGTCTTAAGGCTTCTAAATTTAAAAACCGGTGGCACAAATAAATTGTTGTAAGAAGCTTGTTATTTATTTTTTGCTAAGTAAATTAATTCCACCGCATTTTCTGTTGTAAAAATAGTATTAGCAGCCAACTGCAAATCCTGAGTAGTAATTTCCCTGTAAAACTGGGCTTCTTTGTTGATCCAGGAGGCATCTCCCATATTTTCAAAAAAAGCAAGATTAATCGCTTTATGCAAAAAATTCATTTCTGAAAAAACCAGGGTGCTTTCCACCTTATTTTGCAATTTTTCCAGTTCTTCATCCGGAATAGGCATGGTTTTCAGCGCCTCTAACTCTTCCCAGATGGCTTTTTTAGCCGTTTCAATCGAAATACCGTCCGCTGGTTTGCCTTCGATGATAATCAAGCCCGGATCCATACTCCCACTCACGTAGCAATCAATCGCTGAAAATAACTGCTTTTCTTTCAACAAGCGCCGGTAGAGGCGAGAAGATTGCCCATTGCTCAATGCATCCGAGAGTAAATCCACAGAATAGAAGTGCCGCTCATTGCGCGCACCCATATGAAAAGCCAGATAAATCGCATCTACGGGCACATTTGCCTCCACTGTTTTCGTACGAAAGGCCGTTTGTATAGGCTCTTTGGGGATGCCTCGTTTGGGGATATTCCCCATCGGAATATCAGCAAACCACTTTTCCGACAAACGCTTTACTTCTTCCAATTTCACATTGCCAGCTACCACCAGCGCCGCGTTATTCGGGCGGTAATACTTGAAATAAAAATCCTTCACTTCATCCATTGTCACCTGCTCGATGTGTTGCAGCTCCAAGCCAATAGTGGGCCAGCGATAAGGATGCACGCGATACGCCAGCGCAGAGAGGTGATGCCAAACATCGCCATAGGGTTGGTTCAAACAAGTCTCTTTAAATTCTTCAATGACCACCTTTTGCTGTGTTTCCAGCACCTTCGGGTCGAAATTTAGGCTTAACATCCGATCCGATTCCAACCAAAAAGCGGTTTCTATATTTTGCGCAGGCAGCGTATCATAAAAATTAGTCATATCGTTATTTGTGAAGGCATTATTCTCTCCGCCTGCCAGTTGTATTGGATCGTCAAAATCGGGAATATGAGCCGAGCCACCAAACATCAAATGTTCGAACAAATGCGCCAAACCTGTGAGTTGAGGCGACTCGTCGCGTGCGCCTACGTCATACAAAACGTTGACAGCTACCATCGGCGTGCTATTATCTTCATGGACGAGCACTTTCAAGCCATTGTCCAATTCAAACCTCGAAAATTCAATCACGATGCTATATTTTGGGTATCAATTTTTGATTTATGATTCTAAAAGGTTGTCAAAGTTATTGCAAATCCTTTAGATTTCTGACAAAACCTTTCACTCCTGCTGTTTGCATTTTTTGGCTCAGCTTTTTAGCATCATCTACCTCTGTGAATACGCCGACCACTAATTTGTAAACAGTCTTCCCTTCCAGTTCATTGATATTCACTACAATGGGTTGTGCAAACTGGCTTTGCAGCTTTTCGGTTTGGATCAGTACATTCCCATAATCAAAAAATGCACCCACCTGAACGCCCCAGCCTTCTGGGTTTTGCTTTTTCACATCAAAGCGGAACAAACCCTTGCCACCCGATATGCTGGGTTGTACCTCTGCCATCACTGGCGCGTTGGTGGCATCTCTTCGCCGCAGTGCTTCTGCTACTGCCTTATCTGCATTTACCCTGCCATAGCCATATTTTAAGGAATGCCCTGTACTATCGTATTCCCAGGCTTGACCAATTTTATCGGCGGTTTGTTGCAAAATTTCTTTCACTTCTTTGGCAGTCAGATCGGGATTGGCGGAAAGCATCAGCGCGCAAATACCAGCTACCAAAGGCGTAGCACTGGAAGTACCACCGAAATGTTTGTACTTGCTACCACGAGACCTGCCATCGTCCCAATATCTTCTATCATCATTGAAATGAGTGCGGCCTTGATCCCACCAGGCACGGGCGGCGATGATGGGCCAATCCCCATTGGAAGGAGCGCACACGGTCACTTCTCTGCCCTGATTAGAATAAAAAGCGTGTTCGTCCTTGCTGGTACAAGCCCCTACGGCAATGACATCCGGGTGTGCCGCGTAGAAATTAACAAAATTCTTTTCTTCATTTCCTACCGCAAAAAGTATGATACAACCCTTTCCATTGCGCCCTTCGCGTGCAGCCCGCGCGATTGCCTCTTCCTTGATGCGCCCCAGTGTAAAGTTTACTTCTGTGGTACCCCAACTACAGCTAATGATATCAGCGCCATTTTTGATGCAATGTTTGAACATAGCTTCCGTTTTAAAATCGCTGAAAGTAGTCCCATGTATGGGCATAAATTTGGCATTCGGCGCGGCACCCACTATCCCCTGACCATTTGAACTCGCCAGCGCTACACTGGCGCAAGGAGTGCCGTGTGTGAAGTTGGGATCGCCCTGCGGCACATTCGAGCTACCCGTCAGTACATCTAAGGGTTTTACTACTTTATCCCTCAAATCGGGATGAGAAACGTCAAAACCATTGTCAATTAACGCAATCGTAATATTAGAACTGCCCGTATTGCCAAGCCTTTTCCAGGCATCTATCACTTTTGCATCTGCGCCTTTTTTGAGCGGATAGTTAATGTCAGGTAAAATACCAGCATTTTGCAAATGCCACTCATGTGCCAATAAATCATCTGCGGGAATAGCAAAAGCATATTCATCCAGTACCGTGTCAATATCGGGTTCTGCCAGTCTGACCAATGAAATTTGTTGTAGGGCAGTGGCTACCTTCAGCGGATTGGGCGAATTGGGCGTTACGCGCACCACCACTTCCTCCGGGTTGCGCCGCTCTACCAACTCAAGGCTGTATTCATCCAATACGATTTGTTGCTCCGCCGCGCTCACGCCGGCATGAAAAGAGATATAGACAATACCTGTAGGAACAACAGGGCGCTCGCTGCCCTCGGCAAAATAAACGTGCGTACCTACTTCCACTTCGGCGCGTTCGCGCACCTCATCGAGCTTGGCATCCAGGTCTTCGGAGTTTTTGAGAGTCACGATGTTAAAGCCTCCCAGGTTTTGCAAAATTTCTGTCTCAACAAAATCGGGCTTTTCCAGTCCACGGGTTTGCACCGTTTTCAGACCGACCATACTTTGGCTCTTGTGGAGTGTCAATTCACTTTTACCACTTTTTACTTTCAAATTACTCATAATGACAGCTGTGTTTTATCGGGCAAAATAACAAAAGGTCAGACAATACGCAACTGCCTGGCCCTTTATCCTTCTTTTGTGGTGAAGTATTTCTTCTACCCTTGGGGCTTGGTATTCAAAATATTATGCCCTTTCTAAGTAAAAATCATCATAAAGTTTTTGCAACTTCTTGCGAGCAAAGAAAATGCGGCTCTTGATGGTACCCAGCGGAGAACCCAATTCTTCTGCAATTTCTTCGTATTTATACCCCTCATAAGCCATGATAAAGGGCTTTTTGAAATCCTCCGGCAAGGTATCTACCAATGCCATCAACTCTTTGAAAGTCACATTCGTCTCTCCGTCATTGTCCACTAATTTATCACCCGAATTCAGATAATAATTATTGGGCGTTTGGTCAATAATCATGTTGCGGCGCACGCGCTTGCGGTAATTGTTGATAAAAATATTGCGCATGATGGTCACCGCCCAAGCCTTGAAGTTTGTCCCCTGGTTGTATTTATCTGCGTTGGTGATAATTCTAAAAGCCGTATCCTGATACAAGTCCTCTGCATCAACGTTGTTACCAGTCAATTTCAGAGAAAAAGCTCTCAAGGAATTACTAATCCGGTCTAATTGATCCGTGATCTGATTTTGATGAATGGCATAAACCATAGACTGGTGATTTTATGGTGGATAAATCTTGTTTGTAATTCTTTTTTACAAATTTAATACCAAAGCCTTTTTTGTGCAAATATTTTTTGCTATTTAGACTTATTTTTCATAAAAACTGACTTTAGACAGACAGATTGAACCTAAAACAGGTTTTTTTGTTAATTTCTTTAACATCCTTGAACCAAGCCAATCCTCCACTTGTATAGAATTGTGGCATTAGTCGGAAAAAACGTCATATTAGTCGAAATAAGTATTAGAAAAAAGCGGAAAAGTATGGAAGTATTAAACGGCAATTCTGTCAGTTTTTTGCATCAAAATATTCGCGCACTGCGAAAACGCCTGGAACTCAGTCAGGAAGAATTAGCTGCTAAAATTGGGTTGAACAGGGGCAACATCGCCTCTTATGAAAATGGAACTGCCGAGCCAAAAATCTGCAATCTGTTGAAAATGGCCCATTTATTTGGCGTTAGCTTGAGTGATTTTACACAGAAAGACCTTGCCCGGGAAGAAGAATACGCCAGTGCTATCGCTGCTGCTCACTCTGAGCAAGAAGAAATACTGGATACTTTGATGCAATTTTCAAAAAGAATGAAGGAGCTGCATCATGTCATCGAGAGCCTCTACACTTGTCACCAATTCAAAGTGAAAACGAATAAAAATTTATCCAGGGACGCACAAGTTATTATGGCACATTTTGATCAGATGTACGAAGCGGCTCAACACCTACTGGAAAACTCCCAGGAATTACTTGATTTTGCCAAATGCCGTATCAAGTAAATAATCAATATGGAAAATGCCCCACCTGATTTGGTAAGGCTTCTGCGAGTACAAGGCGGACTGACACCTTCCGAAACAACAGTGCTAACGCGCCTTTGGCAACACGAGCACCAGCTCCGGCGCAATGAATTTCTTTCAACGCCAGATCGAACGGATCGCTATTTGTATTTTGTCTTATCGGGTGCATTGCGAATTTATTGTGTCAATTTGTCAGGCGAGGAAGTTTGCCTTGGCTTTTCATACACCCATTCGCTAGCAGGTTCTTATCCATCCTTGATTTTGCAAAAACCAGCAGCTTATTTTGTTCAGGCGATCAGCGCTTCGCAGTTGCTTGGTATTTTGTGGGACGATTTTGTGAAGCTGGCAGCGCAGTTGCCCAGTGTGGAGCGTTGCAGGCGGATGCTCTCAGAGGATGCCCTTATCGGTCGGCTTCAGCGCGAAATTGAAATGCTCTCCCTCACTCCCACGGAGCGCTACGAGCGGTTTATGCAGCGCAGTGCTCATCTTTTCCAACTGGTGCCCCAAAAATACATCGCTTCCTACCTGAATATGAGCCCCGAAACCCTCAGCCGAATCCGAAGCAAAAAGCAAGATCGAAACATGAAAGTTTAACTTTGAAATAAGAAAAGTGCATCGTGCATTTTGCCAAAATTCTTGATTTGAATCAATATTTTTTCTACAAAAAGTAAGTTGCTTTGCAGCAAAAAACAATCAAAACGATGCAAAGCACCACTACATTTTTAAATACCCTGCGGGAAACCGTTTCACACATCACCAAACAAGTAGAGGACATAAGCCAGCATGTTCCGCCAGCGGTATTAGCGTTTCGCCCTTCGCCGGAGCGCTGGTCGGTTTTGGATAATCTCGAACACCTTAGTTTGTATGGCGACTTTTACTTGCCTTTGTTTGAGAAAAGCATCGAAAAAGGATACCTCAAGCATTCAAAACCGCGCCCTGCTTATCGCCCTGGCTGGTTGGGTAACTACTTGGCCAATTCCATGAAGCCAAAAGCAGGCCGTATTTCCAACAAAATGAACACTTTTAAAAGTAAAAATCCGATTCTGACCACCGTGCCGACCAATGCGATGGAGCGCTTTCTCGAGCAGCAGGTTCAGTTAATTTCCATTTTGAAAAAAGCGGAAGCAGTTGATATCCAGTCACTTCGAATATCTACCACTTTAGGCAAATTTCCCACCATTCAGTTGGGCGATGGATTCGCTTTCCTGATTGGGCACGAAGAGCGCCATTTGCTTCAGATACACCAAACATTGGATACTATCAAAAGTACAAACCCAAGCATGACACTTACATGATTGATTTCCTATCGGTTCCGCCCATCTTGTGATTGTCAAACTTGCTTTTTGATTTGCAGCATAAAGATGAATTTGCGCGAAGTGCTTTTTCTGATGAGGGGCTTAATTGAATGGGTTGTTTGTATTTTCTATTTTGGGCGCTCCGATAAAAATCACTTTCCCTTTTGTAGGTCCAAGCTGTTGAATTTCAATACCTTGCCACTGATCGCCGCAGGCATTGTGCAGCCGGGCATTCTCCAAGATAAGCGTACCACCTGGTTTGATCGTGATTTTGGCATTTTGAGGTAAAGAAACCCGACAGTAAATTTTTAGAGAAGCGCCCGGCTCAATTGTCAGGTGCCCTTCCAGGTCTTTTGCGCCCAGCCATTCCACGGAATCGCGAATGAAAATGTGCCGATCCTCTTGTAATTGACACCAATTTGGGGAAAGCAGCCTGCGCTGGGGTGCATTTTCCTGCGCCATGCGGTATTGAATTTTCCCAACCTGACAGGGAGTCCAGGCGTTTTGATAAGCGTTATAGTCCATCACATTGTTGGAGGCTAAGGTATCACAAGGCGATTCGGCGGTTTGTACCCAGCATTTATTGGGATGCCGAGGCGTATCTTCGCAACCATCATCAAAGGCCCAAGTATGCCCCAAGCCAAAAACATGACCGATTTCGTGATTAAGCAAGCCCCTATAATTGCCGGGATCGCCGCCATTTTCAAACATCCCCGCTACCTTGACACAGGTACCCAAAGCCACCCCCACTCCAAAAGCGCCATAGCTCGGCGATGCCACGCTGTCGGGGTGATGCGGCATCACAAAAATATTGAGTACAGAATCCTTTTGAATACTATATTTTTCTATGACTGTGCGGTCGTAAAGATTGGCATTTTTACCCTTGTGCACATAATAACTGATCCCATCTTCAAAATGGAAATAAATGCCCTTGTCACTTGGATCATCAGCGCGGGGCGTCAGCATGAAGCGGTACTGTGTCGGTAAAACTGGCGTTTGATTGCCAAAAGGTAAGAGCATTTTTTTATTCTCTGCCAGGTCGTTATTGATAGCTTCCAGCAGCCGATAGGTAAAATCTATTGCTTTTGCCCCATAGAAATTGATGGAGCTATCCGCCGCATTGACCCAATGAAAATTGACCCGTACATATTTGACAGGGGTGTGATCTAAATATTTTGAATCAGGGGTGTAAGATGCGAAAGCCTGACAAGGATTTTTTACTCTGCGCTGTGAGGTATTTTTTTCAACAGAAGCTTGCCTTTCAATATCTTCCAGTTTGCAAAACCAACGTTGCAAACGAGGCGCACAGCCGCTACTCAAAAAGATGACAAACACAAGACAAAGTGAGGCAATTTTAAGCAGCATTTTGAATACAACTAAAATAAAATTAGTTCTAAGTCATTGATCATTGAAAATTAACCAATCAGCACTTTGAAGCGAGTGTATAAATGCTTTAGCCTTGCCAATCCGTTTACCAATCGCCACCAGCGCCGCCGCCACCAAAGTCACCCCCACCAAAACCGCCAAAACCGCCCCAGTCATTGCCACCGCTATTGTTTGACCAGCCACCGCCCCCCGTAGGTGGGAAGAAAATCCAGCCGCCGCCGCCCCTGCTCCGAGGTTCGTCATAGCGGCCGCCCCGCCAATAACCACCATCATCGCCGCCGCTATTTTTAGAAGCTTTTGCTATGGCGATAATGATGAAAAGAAAAACAATTACGATAATTGCAAAAACAATAATAGCCGTAGCCACATCTCCCTCCGATTCCTCAGCAGTGTATTCACCGCTACCGTATTGCATAATGGCACTGGTTGCCCGATCAATACCCTGATAGTATTGTCCATCTCGAAAAGCTGGTTTGATAATATTTTCAATAATCCGTTTGGCAATGGCATCTGGCAAAAATCCTTCCGCACCATACCCCACCTGGATGTAAATCTTACGATCATCGAGTGCTACATAAAGCAAGATACCATTATTTTTGTCCTTCTGCCCGATTCCCCAAGCTTTGGCGAGCCGCACCGTGTAATCAAAAATGTCTTCCCCTTCCAGCGACCGCTCGGTTACTACAGCGATCTGGGTAGAAGAGGTATCATTATAGGCAACCAATTTTCGTTCTAAAGCATCCATTTCCGAAGCGCTCATCATACCTGCGAAATCATTCACAATGCGGGGAGGAGAAGGCTGTTTCGGGAGGTCTTTGGCAAACAAATCTGCCGCGAGAAAAAGTAAAGACAGTATAAAAAAATATTTATAGCTCATATCATCACCTGAGTTTAAACCGCAAAACCGAAAAATGTACGTGCAAAATGTAAAAGGAAGCGGGAAACTTTTGCGGTTTAGAATTTCGCGGTTTTACATTTTGCGGTTCATTCAGCATACGAAATGTCATCGGATAATTCGTTGGCATCGTCGCTTTGATAAGGAAAGTGAATTTTCAGCTTCTCGCCCACTTGAGCAATTGCTTTACAAACGCCATCTGCGAAAGCGCCTTTCCGAAAATGCTGCTGCATCAAGTCGCGTTCTTCCTTCCAGAAGTCTTCACCAACCACCTTGTGAATGCCTTCATCGCCGATAATGGCAAATTGATGATGGGCCGGTGCAATAAAAATCAAAACACCATTGCGCGCTTTGGTCTGGTGCATGTTCAATTTAGCGAAAGCTTCCTTCGCTTCGTCCAACACTTCTTTTTCCAATTTTTTTTCCAGATGCACTCTGATCTCGCCGGAAGTATTGCGTTCGGCTTCCTGAATCGCAGCTACGATGCGCTGTTCTTCCTTTTTGTTAAAAAATGCAAGCATTTGCTAGTGTTATGGTAGAGTGGTGTTGTAGTTATTTGATTTTTAACATTTTAACACTACAACACCACAAGGAATTCCTTATTCAAAATTGACACTTGGTGCATTTTGGGCAGCGGCATCTGCTTCAAACTGCGATTTCTGGGCAAAGCCAAACATACCGGCGTAGAGATTGCCCGGAAAACGGCGTACTTTTTTATTGAATCCGGTTACGACATTGTTGTAGTTGTCCCTTTCTACCTTGATCCGATTTTCCGTACCTTCCAATTGGGCTTGCAATTCCAGAAAATTCTGATTTGCTTTCAGTTCTGGATAATTTTCAGAAATCACGAGTAATCTACCCAAAGCGGAAGAAACCTCCGACTGCGCCTGCTGAAATTCTTTCAGTTTTTCGGGAGTTAAATTGGTTGGGTCAATATTGACGCTGGTAGCCTTTGAACGAGCCTCTACGACCTTCGTGAGCGTTTGCTGCTCGAAGTTGGCGTAGCCTTTCACCGTGTTCACCAAGTTGGGAATCAGATCGGCGCGGCGCTGGTAGGCACTTTGTACCTTGCCCCAGGCATTTTCTACATCTTCTTCCATACTCACCATCGTGTTGTAATTGCTACAACCACTTACAAATACCATTAAACCTAAACCGATTAAAACCAAAGCTGTGACTAATGATCTCATGGACTGAAATGTTTTGTTTTGATTATTTAAAGTGAAAATTAAGATATCTGGTTCACTTCTATGCGATTCTTTCGTTCAATATTTATTTTTTGACGACAAACTACCAACTTACCTGCCGCTATTGCGGCTTATTTGCTAAAAGTAATAATTCATCGGCGGCTTTGGTAATGGTCGTTTTTGCTTCCAGCACGGCTTGTTCTATTTTTTTCAACTGTGCCTTGACCGCCTTATGATTGTAAAAACGGAGCCGCAGTTGGGCTTCGATTGTTTCATGAAGCCAATGCAGCGTTTGTGCCTGTCTATTTTGCTCAAAATAACCATTTTTCAGGGTAAAATCCCAAAATGTTTTCACTAATTGCCAAATTTCCGAGATTCCTTCGCCGGTAGCCGCAGAACAGGCTACTACCGAGGGAGTCCAGCCACTTGCTTTGCCTGGGAAAAGGTGCAAGGCGTTGCGGTATTCCTGTTGGGCGCGCTTAGCCAGTGCGATGCGCTCGCCATCGGCTTTATTGACTGCCAGAATATCTGCCATTTCTACAATGCCGCGCTTGATTCCTTGCAATTCATCGCCGGCTCCGGGCAACAGCAGCAGCAAAAAACAATCCACCATAGAGCGTACCGTAACTTCAGATTGTCCTACGCCTACTGTTTCTACAATAATCGTATCAAAACCGGCTGCCTCACACAGCAGAATGGTTTCGCGGGTTTTATGGGCTACGCCTCCCAGGGAGTTTCCCGCGGCAGATGGGCGGATGAAGGTATTGTCTAAATTTGACAAAGCCGCCATTCGGGTTTTGTCACCCAAAATACTACCCTTACTCAGCTGGCTGCTTGGGTCTATTGCCAGTACGGCTATTTTTCGTCCCTGCTGAAGGCAGTGTTTGCCAAATACTTCGATGAAAGTGCTTTTACCAACACCAGGCGAACCGGTGATGCCAATACGAATGGAGCGACCACACTGCGGCAGGCAGCTTTCTATCACTTCCTGAGCCAATGCCTGGTGCTCGGGGCGGGTGCTTTCTATCAGCGTGATCGCCTGGCTCAGTATCACGCGGTCACTTTTTAAAATGCCAAGGACAAACTCCTCCTTTGTTCGCTGTGTCCGAAGCTGCTTTTTTAAATTGGGATTGATACTATGATTCGATCCTGGCTGCAATAAGTTCTTGGATTTATAATCAAATAAATGACATTAACTAAGCAAAAAAGTAACAAATTGCTATTTTACATGTCCTTAGGACTCGTTAAAGTTGTTAAGAAGAATAAATTAAATTTTTAACAATTTGTGACAAATATTGATAATCAACTCATTAAACAAACAGATAGCCTTAACAATTTTGCCTTAAAACACCTTGTTGTGGTTAAACTCTGCTAAGGCGCTGCCATCTGCCAGGCAGGGTATTGCCCAATCCATATTTTTTCTGCTCCTTTGTATCAACAATCAAAAAGCATTTGCACCCAAATAAAAACAATCTATCAAACTTGGTTTCAACAATCCCTGAATTTTGAAAACAATCTGCACAATCTTTACACATTCCCATTTTTCAGATGAAAACTATTCTTGCGAAAGAGGTGATGCCTTGAAAAAAGGTTTCACCTCTGTTTTTTTTGAAGAACCCGTCGCCGTTGTAGGAAATTCGATAATCAAAATGGTCAAACCCGTGATTACCAGCTCTCTTGCTTTCTACTTCGGCGGCATTTTATGATCCTTTGAAATGCGGCGCTCTTTTTTCGAGGAAAGCCTGCACCCCTTCCTGATAATCAGCTGTATGGCCTGCAGCAGTTTGTAGCGTATCTTCTACCATTAGTTGCTGCGATAAGCTATTTGTAAAAGACTGATTCAGCGCCCTTTTGGTATAACCCAGCCCTTTGGTTGGCATATTGGAAAGCGTATCTGCCAATTGCCAAGTAAACTCCTGAAATTGATCATCGGGCACTGCTTTGTAAATCATTCCCATTGCTACAGCGTCTTTCGCAGCGACTTTGTCGCCCAACATCATCAGGGCAGCGGCGCGCTGCCAGCCCACCAGGCGCGGCAAAAAGAAAGTGCCACCGCTATCGGGGATCAGCCCGATTTTGCTAAAAGCCTGAATAAAACTTGCCGATTCGGTCGCCACCACCACATCGCAAGCCAGTGCAATATTGGCCCCCGCGCCTGCTGCTACGCCATTGACGGCCGCTACTACCGGTTTTTCTATCTCCCGAATCCGCAGGATGATTGGGTTGTAATGCTCAGACAAGATCGTCGTCAAGGCAGGTGCATTTTCGCTAACGACCTCCTGCAAATCCTGCCCCGCACAAAAAGCTTTTCCTTCGCCGGTCAAATAAATTGCCCGAACTTCCGAGTCCTCTTTGCATTCGTCTAAGCGTTCTTGCAATGCCAGTGCCATTTCACGGTTGAAGCTATTGTAAACCTGAGGGCGATTCAGTTTAATTTTGGCGACCTTGCCAATTTTCTCGAAGAGGATAGTTTCATTCATGTTTAAGATTTAAGACAATAGACATCAGACAATAAACTGAACACACTGTAGCAAAAGTTTTTCTATAGCGTAACAGCAAAATTGAAGGCTACGAAAGCTTTTACATTTTAAATTTGATATTTTGCGGTTGAAATTATTTTTATTCCAAAGCGCTGAAAATCAATTTAATATCTAACGTCTAATATCTGTGGTCTAATGCCTATTTCAAAATCATTACCTCCGCATGGGATGGTCTTGTTTGATCAAAATAAATACGGTGCGTAGCTTTTTGAAAATCAGCATCATTTGCATTATAAATATCTACAAACTTTTGAGGATTTCGATCTACCAGCGGAAACCAGGAGTTTTGCACCTGAATCATAATGCGATGTCCTTTTTTGAAAGTATGCAATACATCGGGCAGCAAAAATCGAACTTTTTCGACCTTGTTGGGCGTGAAGGCTTCCGGTTTTTCGAAGCTATTGCGAAAACGCCCGCGCATCACCTCGCCTCGCACCAGCATTTGATAACCACTCATGGGTACTGCTTCGTTTTCGTGCCTATTTTGCCGGTCATCAGGAAAAACATCCACTAATTTTACCACATAATCCGCGTCCGTGCCGGTGGTTGCTACAAATAAATTTGCAAAAACAGCCCCAGCCAGGGTCACATCTTCTGTCAGAATCTCACTTTGATAGATCATTACATCCGGGCGGCGAGCCGCAAAGCGCTGATCGTCCGTCATATATTCTCGTGTACGCTGCAAGTGAACGGCTTCGGTATAAGGCACTGGTTTATTGGGATCAGCGACATATTCGTCAAAGTTTTCCTTGACCGTGGGCGCTTCAAAAGATAGTTTGCCATTGGCATGGAAATATAATTTTTGTGTTTGCACATTTTTGGGAGGCCACTCCTGGTAGGCTTTCCAGGCATTTGCTCCAGAGTCAAAGATTTGCGCTTCCGGCAAGGAGGCGCTGCCTTCTCCTTTCAGGTAATATTTCCAAAATGGCAACTCAATATTTTGGCGATAATAAACGCCAGTATTGCTACCGAAATGGACATTGCCCAGTGCGTCCCCTTTATCGCGCGACCAGCAGCCGTGACACCAGGGCCCCATCACGATCCGATTGTCTGCATCGGCATTTTGCTTTTCAATGGCCTGGTAAGTGTACCAAGCACCGAAGGTATCCTCTGCATCAAATAGACCACCGACCACCATCACGGCGGGTTTTACATCGGTCAAATACTGACGGGCATTGCGGGCTTTCCAAAAATCATCAAGGTTGGGATGCTGCATCAATTCATTCCAAAACTTGATGTTTTTCATGTACTTGTTTGTAAAATTCTTCAAAGCGCCCGTTTCGAGGTAGAATTTGTAATTATCCTGCATCGGAAAATCAAACCCTGGCGCCGTTTCTGTGGTAGGCTTAGGGCGTGAGGCACCAAATGAATAATAAAATGAAAACGCATCCATGAGGAAAAAAGCACCATTGTGGTGAAAATCATCCCCCATAAACCAGTCTGTCACAGGCGCTTGAGGCGATACAGCTTTGATCGCCGGGTGCGCGGCAGGTATAGCAGCGGAGGTGTAAAAACCAGGATAGGAGATACCATGAATCCCTACGTTTCCATTGTTATTGGCAATATTTTTCAGCAACCAATCCACGGTATCGTAGGTATCGCTGCTCTCATCAGTTTCATTGCCTTTTTTATTCGGATTGAACGGGCGCACATCCATGTATTCGCCTTCGCTCATGTACCTTCCTCTCACATCCTGGTACACAATAATAAAGCCCTCCCGCGCGAGGTGTGCATATTGCGTGAGGCGGGGCGTGTACTCACTTTCGCCATAAGGGGCGCAGGAATAAGGCGTGCGCGTCAGCAGGAAAGGGTACTTATTGCTGGGTGAAATATCTTTGGGAATATAGATAGAAGTGAAAAGCCGGATACCATCGCGCATAGGGATCATCCGCTCTATTTTGGTATAGTGCTCCCTCACAAAAAGGGAATCATCTAAAGCTGTCTGCCCAAAGGTGTTGACGTACAATGCAATAAATAGTAGAAAAAAGAGCTTACTTTTCATAGCAACGTCAGATTTTAGGTAAGTGAATTTTTTTGAAAATAACATTCGCTGATGTAAGTAAATGAGCATATTTAAATTGTACTAAAAATTTAGGTGGTGGGTCAAATCGGTTGCTTTGCTTTTCAGATTTCGCAAATCTTCAAGATTTACGAAATCTCGTCCACGCTTTTGACCCATGACCAAAATTTACACCATTCAATGGTTTTAAATACTTTAGACAGTTGACTGTCCGCTATAAAACTACTCGATTACTTAAATCAATGGCATTTGAAATAATCAAACGGCTCTAAGCAATCTTTGCAGCGATAGAGCGATTTACAAGCTGTAGAACCAAACTGACTGAGCATCTCTGTGTGCAGAGAGCCACAATGCGGGCAGGCTACCGCCGGTTCTTCCCCAAATAATGCCCTTTTGCTTACACTCCCCACAGGTGGTGCGATACCATAAGCCCTGAGTTTTGCTTTTCCGGCTTCGCTCATCCAGTCGGTTGTCCAAGCCGGGCTCAAAATGGTCGTAATTTTCACCTTATCAAAGCCCTTCTCTTCGAGTGCTGCCCGGATATTGACTTCAATAGCATTCATAGCAGGGCAGCCAGAATAGGTAGGCGTGATGATCACTTCAACCGTCCCGTCTTCTTCCATTTTCACCTCGCGCACAACCCCCAGGTCCTGAACGGTCAGTGCCGGAATTTCAGGATCGGTCACCTCCTCCAAAATGGTCCAAATGGTATCCGTAGTAAAGGTCATCCTGTTGATTTTCAAATCATAAAACTTTAGACTATTCACTTTTAAACTGTCCAACTACTTAGTCTGTCTTTGTCATATCAAGATTGCGCACCATCAGTAGGTACGATTTTGCAAATTCTACAATATTATGGTAGTTTAAATTACTAAGCACCGGATTAAGCATGCCATACTGCGCTTTATTTTCATAAACAATTTGGTCAATGGCACGCCGAATTGCTTTTTTATTCAATAGCTGCGCTGAAGCATCGTAAAAATCTACTTGAAAACCCAATTTTTGAAAATAAGCTGTTTCTTGTATCTGAAAATATAAATGAAAAAAGTCCCGATCTGGTTTGGTGATAGCGTAGTTGAACAAACAAAACCCAATGATATAGCCAGGTACAGCAAGGGCTATTTTGGCGTAGCCATTGTCTTTGTACCAATCCATATTGCCCAATTCACCATCAATAATACCCACTACCCGATCATGGTTGACGGGCGTAGTGATGCCGAAAGTAGCCGTTACGCGGTACATTTCATTAAAAAAGCTCTCTTTGGGGCGCTCCACCAGTTTGCGAAATTCCTTGCAGAGTTGCTGATTTTTCTGGGCTACATTTTTTTCATCTTTTGCAAAATAGAGGCGGTGAATCCGTTCGAGGGTTTCCATCGTATAGCCTTCGGGCTTGATGAGGTAGTCGAGTTTGTAGGTTAGATTTAACAACAAATAAGCGATGCCGCCCGGGTATTGGTCCCTATTGAGTTTGCCATTGTCAATTTCATCCAGCACGCTGCGCACCTCCTCTTGGAGGAAATTGTATTTAACCTCTTTTTCCGAATCCGGTAGTAGGGTTAAGTGTTCGTTTTCAACAGGTTTGAGCATCTGAAACTCTTCGATCAGGAGGTCGTCCTGTTTATCGGCATTGGTAGCGAGTTCTTTCAGGGCATAATAAAGTTTGTAAGGCGAGCCATCTAGTGTATATGTATCAAAAACAATGGTGAGGTGATTGTCATCATCCAGTGCGAAGCGGCTGTAGTTCAAGTCAAAATTGCGCTCCAGGAGCCGCCGCATGAAGCCCACGTTGAGGTGATCGGTAAAAGCAATTTTAGCTTCTGCCCGCAGTTGGAGTTGGTCTGCAAAACCACTGATTTTCTTGGATCCCTGGAATAATTCAAACCGAATACCATTTTCTTCCTCCCACCAGCGCACGTTGTCCTCGCGTTCATCGCGCAGGTATCGAAAAAACTCGCGATAGGAATCCAGGTATTGTTCTGCATCAAACTTTTCCAATACCAAATCCCAGGCTTCATAATTGGAAGCTTCTTTGTAAGAGTCACTGTATCTGCCAAATCGGATATCCGGTTGGGATTCTTTTGGCTTGCTGGCACCGAAAAGACGATCGAACAAACTCATGTATGCGCTTCAGTCGTTTTGAATCGAAGACGAAAAATAGTACTTTTGGCAAAGAAACGGAAAAAAGAAGAAAAAAGTCTTTGGCATTTCTTGTTTGCAAATTCTTCCGCTACATGAGCATTGCTTTTAGAACAGAATTGAGTCCGCAGTTTTCAGGGCTTTCTATTGACCATCAGGATGGTATTTTGGCAATGGGGTCTTGCTTTGCCGTGCATATCGGGCAATATCTTTGTGATTACAAATTTTCCGCACTGATCAACCCTTTTGGTATCGTCTTCAATCCTATTTCAATAGGCAATGGCTTGCATTATTTGATGTCAGACCGGCTTTTTACGGCGAATGACGTATTTCAGCACCAAGAGCAATGGCATAGTTTTTTGCACCATAGCCGCTTTTCTGGAGTGGATCGGGAAGCTACGCTTGCTGCAATGAATGAAGCTTTGCAACAGGCGAGGGCTTTTTTGCCCAAAGTAAACCGATTGTTACTCACACTGGGCACTGCCAATGTATTTGTTTTTAAAGAAACATCGGAAATCGTAGCCAACTGCCACAAGTTGCCGGGGCGGTACTTTGAGCGAAAACGCCTGGGAGTGGAGCCGATCACGGAGGCGATTGAACCTATGTTGCGAGCATGGAAGGAACAAAATCCTGATTTGCAGGTCGTTCTTTCGGTGAGTCCTGTGCGGCATACCCGCGATGGCTTGATCGAAAATCAACGCAGCAAGGCGACGCTGTTGCTGGCGGCTGAAGTACTTTGTAGGGATATGGATTTTGTGCATTATTTTCCGGCGTACGAGCTGATGATGGACGATTTGCGCGACTACCGTTTCTATCAAGCGGATTTAACTCACCCAAACGAGGTGGCGATTGAGTACATCTGGCACTTTTTTCAGCATTCTTTTTTGGAGGATAATACCAGGGCTTTGATGCCACTTATCCGCGATGTGCTGCAGGCTGCCAGGCACCGCCCTTTCCAACCACACGCTGCTTCGCACCAGGTTTTTTTGCGAAAGCAACTCCAACAGATCGAGCAGCTGACCGCGCAGTATCCTTTTTTGAACTTTGAGCAGGAGCGAACTGCTTTTGAGGAGCAATTAATTTGATATAGATGCCTTCCGACGCTCGAAAACAGGGTGAAACAAAAGCTCCCGTGCACGCTGGTGCGTCGGGAGCTCCACATTTATCCAATTTTATTTTCGGCTTTATTTCACTACTATCTCGTGGGAATAAGCTTTGTAGGGTGTCTCTACCCGCACGGTGTACTTGCCTCTTCCCGCAGTAGCCAGCGAGTAACGGCGCTCTACCTTGAGTACATTTTTTAGCGCTTCTTCGAACATCACATCGCCATTTGAATCAACAATGGAAACAGTCACATTCATCAGGCTATTGTTGAGGAGCATAATGTCCACTACCCGATCTTTTACATTGAAAGCAGGCACAAAAAACTCTTTTCTGGCAAAAGCATTGAGCACCAACTCCTTCTCGGTCAATGCAAAAGGTTGTACGATCTCCTTGCGTTCCGTAGAAACAATCAGCTCGTAGTCACCTTCGGGCAGGTTGGAAACATTGACAATTTTTGCGAATTTAACTGCACTTTTTACTTTTTCTTCCAACAACAGCACACCTGCTTCATTTTTTACCTGCAATAGGGCGGGCGTGCTCAGGTTTTCGATCAAGACACTGATTTTCTTGGCTTGCCCCGTTTTTTCAATCGTTACGGTAGTAATGCTTGCAAAAGCAACAGCGCTGACAAACAAAATAATATTTGCAATGAGCGCCAATAAGATCAAAATTTTTTTTAAATCCTTCATAATACAGCGATTTTTTTGTGATACAATAACAGCTTCCTTTTCAAGCCAGCTTACAATCGGGTTTTACTGAAAATAAAAGTATGTTTTGGCTGGCTGTTTTCTTTTTTAGTCGGATGAAATTGTTTTACGGTTACAAATGTATTGGGCTTTTCAAAACTTCACTACCAGAATTTTAACCAGCATTGATTCTATTTTAACCAATTTAAGCAATTTTAGCACTTATTTAAGCAATAAAGCATCATTAATTTCCAAATTATATTTCGCCCGCTGCCTCCTGCTCAAAACGGAAGAGGTTACAGTGTTCTATTTTTTAGTAAAAATTCTTATTGTGAAAAATACACTAAGCTATTTCCATGGAAGACGTAGCAGGGCATTTTTTTCATCCATCTGCCTTTTTTAACTAAAAAAGCGTAAAAAGAATGCTCTTGGAAGAGTTTTGAGCCGCTTTAATCGAACTCCCCGGCAAGGATGCAACACTTTCTATAATTTTGTGACTATAAAAGCAAATAATATTTCAAAAATCACCCGACAAATTTTTATTCAAATGAAACTTCACCCGCTCCCTATTATCCGTTCTTTCGAAAAAGTCTTGTTTCTGACGGGCGTTATTATCATCCCGTTGCTGAGCAGTTGCTCTAACCGAGCAAGATCATCCGAGCAGAAAAGTTTATTCCAGCTTTTACAACAAGACAGTGTGCTCAACCTGACGATCCAAACCGACTGGAAAGCACTGATGGAAGACCGTACCAATGATGAAGAGCAAGCTGCCACGTTGATGTGGACGATGCCCGATGGCACTATCCATCAAATTGAAGCAAAAGCTGCTTTGCGGGGGCACATGCGCCGCACCTATTGTGATATGCCGCCTATCAAGCTTAAATTTGACAAAGATATGCTAAAAGCGGCAGGGCTTAACCCAGCGTATACCTCGCTGAAACTGGTTACTCAATGTATGGCTGACAATGATGACATTACCTTGAGAGAATATCTGACTTATAAAATTTGGAATGAATTGAGTGACAAAAGTTTCCAAGTTCAGTTGGCAAATATTTGCTATCAAACGAACAAGGGTAAAGCGTATGATATTTCTTTTGGTTTTTTGATCGAAGATAGCGATGAGATGGCGGCGCGCCTCAAGGGGCAACTCTTGGAAGGGGAGGAAATGCAACACCAAACCATTCACGCAGCGCAATACCAATTGATGACCGTTTTTCAATACATGATTGGCAATACGGATTGGAGTATCAAAAATGGACACAATGTAAAAATGTTGCAGATAGCAGATGCTAATGCGCCAATACCAGTACCTTATGATTTTGATTACGCCGGATTGGTGGATGCTCCCTATGCGGTTCCGCCTTCTATTTTACCTATCAAAAATGTGCGAGAGCGCTATTTTCAGTGGCGAGGCAAGGATACCAAAGGGTTGCAAGAGACCTTGCATTACTTCAAAACAAAGAAGGAAAAAGTATTGGACATTGTGCAAAACTGCAAATTACTCAGCAAAGGAAGCCGCCGAGATATGCTTCAATACTTAGAGTCGTTTTATGAAAAAATAGATGACCTCCCCGCACAGATTCCTGGCAAAAAGGTATAAACAGCAAAGAGCGGTGCCGTATTTAGCAAATATACCACCGCTCGCCCCATCAAACAATTGCCTGCTCATAAAGCGGGAAGCGCTCCATGAAGGTGTTAATTTCGCGGCGCGTTTCCAAGATCAAGTCTTCATTGCTTGTATTCATAATGACAGCATCCATCCAATCTACTACTTTCAGGCAATCTTCTTCCGAAAAACCCCGGCTCGTAATGGCCGCTGTGCCGATCCGAATGCCCGAAGTAACCATCGGTGACTGCGTATCAAAGGGGACCATATTTTTATTCACGGTAATATCTGCCCTCCCCAAGGCTTCTTCTGCTGCTTTGCCCGTTACATTTTTGGATCGTAAGTCTATGAGCATCAAATGATTGTCAGTTCCTCCTGAGATCACTTTGTAGCCTTTTTGTACAAAAGCATTTGCCATGGCGCGTGCATTGCGCACGACTTGAGCGGCATAGTGTCTAAAATCAGGTTGCAAAGCCTCATAAAAAGCCACAGCTTTGGCGGCAATCACATGCTCCAGCGGGCCTCCCTGCATACCTGGAAATACTGCACTATCCAATATTGCCGACATTTTGATCAAATCGCCTTTTTTTGTAGTCCGCCCGAAAGGATTATCAAAATTTTTACCCATCATAATGATGCCACCGCGTGGTCCGCGCAGGGTTTTGTGAGTAGTGGAGGTCACAATATGGCAATATTCCATGGGGCTATTCAGCAGGCCTGCCGCGATAAGCCCCGCTGGATGTGCAATATCCGCGAGCAACAGCGCCCCTACCTTATCGGCAATCGCCCGAAAGCGGGCATAATCCCAATCGCGAGAATAAGCAGAAGCACCGCAGATGATGAGTTTGGGTTTTATTTTCAAGGCAATCGCTTCTACTTTATCCATTTCTATTAAGCCAGTTTCCTCCTCTACGCCATAAAAATTAGCCTGATACACTTTGCCAGAATAATTCACCGGTGAGCCATGCGATAAATGCCCACCATGAGAGAGATCAAAGCCTAAAATGGAATCGCCGGGTTGTAACAAAGCGAGGTAAACCGCTGCATTTGCCTGAGAACCCGAATGAGGCTGTACATTGGCGTATGCTGCCCCAAACAATTCTTTCAGGCGGTCAATTGCCAATTGTTCAATTTCATCCACTACCTCACAACCACCATAGTAGCGCCTGCCGGGGTAGCCTTCTGCGTACTTGTTTGTCAAACAAGAACCCATTGCGTCGAGTACTGTCTGGCTGGTAAAATTTTCGGAAGCGATTAGTTCAACGCCTTTGCGTTGGCGATCCATTTCCTTATGGATTAAATCAAAAACCAATGAATCTTTCTGCATTTTTTCAAATTATAAATAATCAACAACTATTTTCCTAAACTCATGTTAATTTCGGTACAAAAGTACAATAAATCTGGTAAGAAAACCTTTATTTTATCGCCCCAAAGCCACAAAAGTGTTCCATATTGTACATAGAAAAAAGCCTTTCACCTCTTCAGATTACCATTGTACAATTTATGATTTTATAAAGTGACCTGGATGCAGTTCTGTCGTATCAATAATAAAAAACACAGCCATCGGAAGCAGCTCTACACATTTGATACAATCTTTCTATTTTTGGACCAAATCGAACCGGTATCCATGCTCCGACTGCTTTGTACGCTTTTCCTGTCTTGGTTTGTTGTGTTTACTGCTCAAGCAGCAAATGCACGCTATCGTTGTACTTGGCGAGATGACCCCACTACTACGATGGTCATTGGCTGGGATCAAGTATCAGGCACCAATCCAGTTTTGTACTATGACCTGGTAGATCATGGTCAAAAATCTGATTTATACAAGCTCAGTAAAAGACCCGAACAAATCCTGTCGGCTAAGGGAATGAACAACCACTTCGTGCGGCTGAGCGGCTTAAAGCCAAATACTATCTATTATTTTGTGATCAAGGATTCCGAAGGCATAAGTAAGCGATACTCCTTCAAAACCGCACCCGATAATCCAAAAGAAAGAATTTCGATCATCGCAGGAGGCGACTCGCGCAACTTTCGAGATGCGCGCCGAAGCGCTAATATGCTGGTGGGTAAGCTTCGTCCGCATCTGGTACTGTTTAATGGTGATATGACTGCCGACGATTCCGCCGCAGAATGGAAAAAATGGTTAGACGATTGGCAAGAAACGATAGCCAGCGATGGCAGAATGTTTCCTATTTTGGTGGCAAGGGGCAATCACGAAGCAAGCAACCAATCATTGGTAGAAATATTTGATGTAAAGGCGCTCAGCATTTATTATGCTTTTAATATCGGCGGCGATTTGCTTCGCATTTATACCCTCAATACCCTCATCGCTACCGGCGGCGAGCAGAAAAACTGGTTGGAAAACGACTTAAAAAACAATAGCCACATCTCCTGGAAAATCGCGCAATACCACCACGCCATACGCCCTCATACAAAGGCAAAGCCTGAAAAAGATGAACTCTGGGCAAACTGGGCAAACCTTTTTTTCCAATATGCTGTAAAGCTGCTGATAGAATCTGACTCCCATACAGTCAAATGGACTTACCCACTGCGCCCTTCTACGGGTCCAGATAGCCAGGAAGGTTTTGTGCGGGATGATGAAGAAGGCTCCGTGTATATCGGAGAAGGTTGCTGGGGCGCTCCACTGCGCGACAACGACGACGACAAAATATGGACGCGCAATAGCGGTAGTTTTAACCAATTTGCCTGGATTTTTGTGGATCAAAGCAAAATCGAAATTCGCACCGTGAAGACAGATGGCGCGGAGAATGTATCGGAGGTGAACCCCAGCAATATTTTCACAGCACCCATGGGTTTAGTCACCTGGAGCCCTTCCAACGGAGATGTGATTACGATCTACCATCCAAATCATAAACCCATCGTAGCTGCTAAAAAAGAGACTGCGCCGGAGGGGAGCACCTCTTCCAAGCCAACAATGAGTACTGCACTTGCCTCTAAAACAAAAGAAACCCGACCAGAAGACGAATGGGCAAAGTATCCGAAACTGCAACCCGATAGCGAAAGCAAGGTTGCCGTCAAATACGATTTAGCAAAAAGTACGGATGTGACGATTCTCCTGCTCAACAACACAATGGAGGTCTTATCCAAATTGGTGCTGCCCAAGCAAGCAAGTGGCTCTCATTTAAACAAAATAGACATAAGCAACTTAAAAACAGGGACTTATCTGGTAGTCGTTAAAACAGAGGCAAGTGTGATCATGCGTTATCGGGTGATCAAATAAATCCCCTTGCTGAAATCCCATCTATATTATTTTGATGAAAGAACTTCGTTAAGCACTTATTACAAAATATGAATAGCCCTTCTAAATCATTGGTTTTCAAAATAGCTCAAAGTGCCGAATAGTTAATTGCCAATGACCAATGACTCCTGTTTTATCACAAGCATCGTTTTATTAAGTCCATTCAATCAATATAGCCTTTTTCAATTTTTTCAGAAATTTATAAAAGTTAGCACAACAGGCTTCCTTTGTGAGTGTTTAAAGTTTTGTAGCTTTGACCCGTTCAAAATCGAAGTATGGCAAAAACACTCCATACCATTAAATCGCCAATTGAAAAAGAGCTAAAAGCATTCGAGTTGCACTTCCGCGATGCGATGCGAAGCCCTGTGTCTTTACTCGACAAAATCACTTACTACATCGTAAAAAGCAAAGGCAAGCAAATTCGCCCGATGTTTATTTTTCTTTCTGCCAAATTATGCGGCGACATCACGCCTGCTACTTACACTGCTGCTTCGCTGATAGAACTACTGCACACTGCTTCGTTGGTGCATGACGATGTGGTAGATGACAGCTATGAGCGGCGCGGTTTTTTCTCGATTAATGCCTTGTGGAAAAATAAAATTGCTGTTTTGGTGGGCGATTACTTATTGTCGCGTGGCTTATTGTTGTCTTTGCAAAATAAAGAATTTCGTTTACTTGAGATTGTATCTGAGGCTGTAAAAGCAATGAGCGAAGGAGAATTATTGCAAATAGAAAAAGCGCGCCGCCTCGATATTGACGAAAGTATTTACTACGAAATCATCCGCCAGAAAACAGCTTCCCTGATCGCCTCCGCTTGCAGTGCCGGTGCGGCATCCACTACCAAAGACGAAGAAAAAATTGAACAAATGCGCCTGTTCGGGGAAAAAATAGGCATTGCTTTTCAGATAAAAGATGATTTATTCGATCTCGGCACAGATAATGTGGGCAAGCCACTTGGTATTGACATCAAAGAAAAAAAAATGACCTTGCCGCTCATTTATGCCCTCCAGCAAGCCTCCCGGAGTGAAAAACACCGAATTATCAACAACATCAAAAGGCATAATAACAAACCCGAAAAAGTAAAAGAAGTGATTGATTTTGTTCATCAAAGTAACGGAATGGCTTATGCCACTGAGGTGATGAATCGCTTTCGCCAGGAAGCATTTGACATCTTGAACCACTTCCCGGAATCTCGCATTCGCCAGTCTTTAGAAGACCTCGTGCTGTTTGTGACAGAAAGGAAGCACTGATGCGCCTCAAGCTATTTTCAGGGATGCTTGCCCGGCTGAGGATGTTTACTTTCCAGGGGTTCTACCAAAATCGTATGCTCATCAATGACCGCCACCACTTTCACAGGCATGCCCGGCGGCAGTTCTCGCCCAGCAGTGATTGCCTCCAATTCATAAGGCGCTTGCCGCAGATGGAGGTGCACCTTCCCGATGCCCGCCCGATGCGGCGGAATAGATTGCAATACCTGCCCCGTGCTACTGAGGGCATCCCTCACTTTAAAAGGTTGATTCCTATTAGGGAAAATGAATCGAAAGAGCAGGGGAATCAGACCAAACAAGAATCCGGCAACAAGGCTAATCAGAATGAGGTGCAAGGCTAAAAAATCGAAATAAGAAAGTACAGTACCTACCCAGCCAAAAACAGTAAAAAAAATTAAAACAGCGCGGGGATTCCACCGCAGCAAATGCCTGGGGCGAGGCTCACTCTGTTCCTCTTGCAAGCCTTGTCCGAACAAACTCCACGCCAAAAAAATCAGTAAAAACAAGGTAGCAATGACAGCTATACTCCAGAAAATCTGGGTCGCCGACAAAGAAAAGCTAACTATATCTGCAAAAAGAAATACCTGCATAACGGTTGATTGCTCTTTGATTTTTTAAAAACCAGGATACAAACCTTCTATAGGTCAAAATGCAATTATCTTTAGACGATACTAAAAACACAAAGTAAACGCACATGCCTTCAATTTTATCAAATACCTCGACTAAATCGCTTTTTTTTTCGCCTAACATACATTTTACACGCCATCCACAGCCTCAAAATTATAAATCCATCCTTTTGAAACAAGGGATTTGCAAATCTTCTTAACTTTGCCTTAAACTTAAATCAAAACATGAACTCGCTTGCTGAAAGCAATTCAACTTATAGTAACACACTATCCATGAATGAAGTCAAATTATTTTCAGGCACCACCTCCGGCTATCTGGCAAAAGAAATAGCAGATTTTTATGGACAACCCCTCGGCGAAATTAATGTACACCGCTTTAGCGATGGGGAGATGCAGCCCGTTATCGAAGAATCGGTAAGAGGTTCCTTTGTTTTTTTGATCCAATCCACCTTACCACCCGCTGAAAATATCATGGAGCTTTTGCTCATCATTGATGCGGCACGCAGGGCTTCTGCCGGTTACATTACTGCGGTTATACCTTATTTTGGCTATGCGCGCCAAGATAGAAAGGACAAGCCCCGCGTACCGATTTCCGCAAAGTTGATCGCGAATTTATTGCAAGCCGCCGGTACAAATCGGGTTATGACAATGGATTTGCACGCCGATCAGATCCAGGGCTTTTTTGATATTCCGGTAGATCACCTCCACAGCGAATCCATTTTTATACCTTTTTTAGAAAAACAAGACTTATCAAATGTCATCTTTGCATCTCCCGATGTAGGCGGGGTAAAAAGGGCGCGATCATTTGCCAAATATTTTCATAAAGACCTGGTTATCTGCGATAAATACCGCGAGCGAGCGAATGAAGTAGCAAGTATGACCGTGATCGGTAATGTAGAAGATGCAGATGTAATCCTAGTGGATGACCTGGTAGATACCGCTGGTACGCTCTGTCGGGCAGCCGATATCATTATCAAAAAAGGGGCACGCAGCGTTCGGGCGCTCTGCACTCACCCTATTCTTTCTGGCAAAGCTTATGACAATATAGAAAATTCGGAGCTAAAGGAAATTGCGGTTTGCGATACGATCCCGCTCAAGCAGCAATCCAACAAAATCAAAGTCCTTTCCACTGCCAAATTATTTGCAAGAGCCATTCGCAATACACACGAACATCGTTCTATTTCGGCGCTATTCGTAGGTGGTTAAAGGGCTTGGTACAACAAACCGAAATTTCTTTTAAAAATTTATCTATTTTTCCAAATACAATCGCTATCTTTGCGTGCCTTTTTCGATTTTATATAGTGAAAAACAAGAATTCTATCCATGCAGGTAATTACGATAAACGGTCAAATCAGAAAAGACCTTGGCAAAAAAGGAGCTAAAGCGGTCAGAGATCAAGAACGGATTCCTTGTGTATTATACGGCGGGGATGAAGTGGTGCACTTCTCCACTACGCCTGCTGATGTAAGGCATTTGATCTATTCGACTGATTTTAAAATAGCAGAAGTGGTAGTGGAAGGCAAGCCTTTCAAGTGTATCCTGAAAGATAAGCAATTTCACCCCGTTACCGAAGCCATTTTACACCTTGATTTTCTGCGTCTTATAGACGATCAGCCGGTAAAGGTGGAAGTGCCACTCCGTTTCAAAGGAAATGCCGCGGGTGTAAAAGCAGGTGGAAAGCTGATACAAAAATTGCGCACCTTAAAGATCAAAACGATTCCTCAAAAATTAGTGGATGAAATCAACCTGGATGTATCTCATTTGGAATTGGGGCAATCTGTGCGTGTACGCGATATTGAAGTGATTCAAGGCGTAGAAATAATCAATTCTCCGAGTATTCCGGTCGCTACCATCGAAATTCCGCGTGCATTGCGTAGTGCAGCACAGGCAGAAGCAACTGGCAAAAAGTAATTGTGATCTCAAAATATACAAGCGAGGAGTCGTAAGGTGTCAAAACTTTACGGCTCTTTGTGCATTTTTATGAGTATGGAAAACCTGCATGTCACCTTGATTCAAGCCAACCTTCATTGGGAAGATAAAGCCGCTAACCTGGCGCTCTTCGACAAAAAACTGAATCAAATCCATGAACCAACCGACCTCATTCTGCTGCCAGAGATGTTCACCACGGGTTTTAGTATGAACGCCACCGCATTAGCTGAAACAATGGACGGCAAAACCCTGCGCTGGCTCCAGGAACAAGCAGCAGCCTTCGGGGCTGTCGTTACCGGCAGTTGTATCATACAAGAAGATGGGCATTATTTCAATCGCCTCATCTGGATGCGCCCCGATGGCTCTTTTGAAACCTATGATAAAAGACATCTTTTTGCGCTGGCAAAGGAACACCACACATACAAGGCTGGTAATCAACAACTATTGGTGGATTTAAAAGGCTGGAAAATAATGCCGCTGATTTGTTATGATCTTCGCTTTCCGGTTTGGAGTCGCAACACAGTAGGCTACGATTTGCTCTTATACCTTGCCAACTTTCCGGAGCGCCGCAACCACGCTTGGAAATCACTGCTCCTTGCCAGAGCCATTGAAAATCAAGCTTATACAATTGGATTAAATCGTGTAGGTATAGATGGAATGGATGTATATCACGCTGGAGATTCAATGGTAATTGACTATGCTGGGCAGCTTTTATACCAATGCAGCCATGCGGAAAACACACATACGATCACGCTTTCCTACATAGCGCAACAGGCGTTTCGAGAAAAATTTGCTTTTCTGAATGATCGAGATGATTTTGAACTAAAATAAAAAAGGAAAGCCTCACCCCAAGGCGAGGCTTTCACAAGCGCACTCTATTGACAAATTATTCAAATGAGAAAGATGCAATTTGAAACCACATTTCACATCTCACATTTATTGTATCAATTGGCATTGATGACCCTGCCGGAGCCACTGATCTGTGTATTGACACTGGGATTCCCTTTGTAAAAGACATCGCCACTGCCACTGATTTTCACATCCAGGCTGTTGCTCAGGTTCACCTCAGCATCACCGCTCCCTGAAATAAAAATGAAGGCGGAAGTGGCCCGCAAATCGAAACACTTAAAATCACCAGAGCCACTGATGAGAAAGTCTAAGAAATCAGCTGTTCCTTCAAGTAGAATGTTACCAGAGCCAGATATATTGGCATCAATGTCGTCGGCTTCTACGGCTGCATCAATTCTACCCGACCCACTGACACTCAGATCCAGATCGCCTGTAATCAGTGTATTTTCGCTAATGATATCACCCGAACCCGAAATACGCAAGCCTCTGACTTCAGGAATCGTGATATACACTTTAAAATCGCTATCGCTGTACCGCACGCAGCGGTCGGTCTCAATTTCCCACAAGCCATTGCGCACATCGAGTTCCAACTCTTCGATCAGGTCGCGGGGTGCTTCTACAATTACTTCTTGCTGCGCCCCTTGCCGAATATAAACTTTACCAGCTACCCGCAGTTCAATGCTGTGAAAACTGGCGATGTTCAGTTCTTCAGAAACAATACTACCGTCTGCATCAATACAGCCAAAAGGATTATCGTCATCGTCAATGTCAATAAAGCAGCCAGGTGTGTACATCAGCGCTACAGCGCCGAAGAGTGCAATTAAAATTTTTTTGAAAGATTTCATAATGCAAAGTGTTTTTTTGGTTATTAATCTCTATTACAAAAAATGGTCATCTGAGGTATTGTGATAAAAAAACAGTCTGGGTGATTCTATATCATATCGTACTACAAACCTTGCGTGATATTGTCACACACCTCCGGCAGGGCTTCTGCTTTAGAACCAACAGAAGCCCACGCTTTTCGTCCCGTTTTGTATGCGTGGAAGCGCTAAAGGAGGCGGTGGATTGCTTTCTTTGGGATGGAATTTTATGAATTAAAAGCGACTGCGCCCAAACCAGCCAAATCGTAGCGTAAGAGAAGCAACAGTGCCCGAAAAATCTTCATCTTCATACATACCTTTGCCGTTTGTGCCATTCACCCACCGATAGCCAGCCGCGCCAGCTACCCTAAACCACTTGAAAATATTCACTTCCAAACCCAGTTCAGGGGTGAGTACAAAAATCTGATCGGTATCTTCATCGAAAGGGTCAAAGCCATTGTCCACTCGAATATTGACAGCGCCCCAGCCGATTTTAGCGGTGCTGTACAAGTGTACCAATCGGTATGGCTTGTAAGTATAACCGAGCCAAAAGCCACCATGCCCGATTTCCAGTTCCTTGATGTCATTATCATTCAATAAATCTTCAAGATTGACGCTCGCCATGCCATAACCGCCCAAAAAAGCATTACCGATAACGACACCACCGCCGCCACCGCTGGAGGTACTGAGGTCGTTTCCAAGTCCAAATTCAAAAATAGGGCTTCCAAAACCGCCCACTACCCTTGCATCACCAAAAATGGTTTCATGCTGTGCCATTGCAAAAAATGCAATGAAGTTAAGTCCTAAAAATAATAACAGCTTTTTCATTTTGCTTAATCTTTTTTCTCTTTGAAGATGATTTCTTACACCCAAGCCCCCTACCTTTTTGCACTTTTTTTTATAAAATTCTACGGTTTTTAACAAAATTCAAGTTGCCGAAAAAGCGCTGTTTTTGAAATGATAAAAGTCAATTCAACAGCCATTACAACGAGAAAAGCCCATGCAGAAAAACATCCTAACGCTTGGATTCAGAATCGAATTCCGGCATTAAAACCAACCCACATTTTGACGTTCCGGTGCTCGTTTGTCTTATCATGGAAAGCATACGGTGCAATAGCAGATCCCACCCTACCCGACTCGGGGTCGGTTCGTTTAGAGACCATGAGATTGCCCGTAGGACCCGCAAAAATACTGGTGTGCTTGCCTGTGCGCAAATCGAAGTATAGCCTCAGTTGGTTGAGAAGGTTCAATTCTTTGGTCCAGAATTCGCGTTCATTTACTTGAATCGCTACGGCTTCAATATTCAGAAGCGTTTTAGGGCTCAACGTGATCAGCGTACCCAAACCATAACCCAAGCCCCAGGTCACTTGCAAGTCTTCTGCCGAAGTGCCATCAGGGTTCGTTTGGATTGCCTCATCCCAGCGCCCGCCGATTTGGATGATGTTGTAAAAAGAAGTAGCGCCAAATTTCAGTACGAAATTGGCATACAGCGCTTCGCCCGCCGCAAATTCCACGCGGTTGTAGCCTTTTTTGATAAAATTGAACAACCCGATAGGAATACCAGAAATGCTATCCGCTACATTAATCAAGCCCACTTGAAAGCCGCCCACTTTTTTCCCCACATTGAGCAGGGCGCTCATTTGTCCGGCTTCTACATCTTCTGCAATATTGAATAAACTGGAGACCTGCGTTTTCGTTTTGCCTCCCGCTACATTGAATAGCCCTGCGGCTTGTAAGCCGTCCGCTTTACCCTTTGAAACATTGAAAAAGCCCGCAGTTTGAATGCCTGCAAATTCTTTTGTAATATTAAAAGCGCCGGCAGTCTGCACAGCATCTGTTTCACCCGAAACATTAAACAAACCACCTATTTGTACGCCCTTCATTTTCGCAGCGCCAATATTAAATAGACCGCTCACTTGTGTGCCAACTACTTCTCCGTGCACCAAATTGCCCAATCCTGCTACCTGTAAGCCTTTTACGTCATAAACAATGTGATTAAAAAACCCACCTACCTCCAGTCCGTCCACACCACCATTTGTACCCCAAAATAGATTGAAAGACAAATTATTGGTTATTTGGCTGCTTTTGAGGGCATTGGTACCCACAAAAGGCAAAATGGACACCTGCGCCAGGCGATGGTCATCTTCTTTTGCTTTGGAAATAACGAGGGGTGCTAATTTATAAGCATCTATTTTTTCCTCGAAAATACTATCGCCGCCGCCCACTTCCCGTATTGCTGGTCTTTTTACAGCCGCCATATTGCGCTCCCGTTCTTGTTTCATTAGTTCTATCAACTGCTTTTCTTGAGGGCTGAGCGGATAAATCGGGCTGTTTTGTTTTACCTTTGAAGGAAGGGTGTTAATTTGGCTGAGTTGCTTTTGTTCTTTTTTTAAGACAATCTGGTCACCGATACTAGCATACACAATGCCCGTTTGGCTGGAAATATCATCAAGCACTGTGGCGAGTGGCTGGTTTGACACACTTACTGTAACTAATTGATTGACTGGCACATAATAACTGCTGTAAGTAAAAGATACATCGTAGTTATTGCTGATGTTTTTCAGTACCGTCCCCAATTTTTCGTTGGAATAATGAAGAGTGACTTTCTGCTGAAGCGACTGTGCGAGGGTTGCCGGCGAATACAGCAATACAAATAAAGCTAATAGCAGCAGGGTGTTTTTCATACAAAAATCTTCTTTGTTTGCCAATAGTGATCAGCCATTTGAGCAGCCAGGGCCTTGCAGGACATACACGCTGTCCTTTTTTTCCAGCTCCAAATTAAAGCCGAATTTGAAAATTTGGATCATCTCGGTCAATTGAGGATTTTTATAGGTTTTATTGGCTGTATATGGGCAATTCAAAATACTGGGGTGTTCTGCTTCCACCCTTATGTCAAAATAGCGCTCCAACGCTTCGATCACTTCACCCAGGGTAGCATTTTCGCCAAACTCCAGGCGCTTCGTTTTCCAAGCATCCGGGTTGGAAATTTTATCTAATGCCAGTACCTTCGTTTTTTTATCAAGAATCCCTGATTCGCCAGCTTTCAAGAGGATGCTCGCTTTGGCATCCTGCGTTTTGCTCAGCGTTACTACACCTGTTTTCACGCTCACTTCAATTCGATCTTCAGTGGGATAAGCCCTGACATTAAAGCTGGTGCCAAATACTGTCGTTTCTGCATCACCGCTTTGTATTTTAAAAAAATTGGAATCCAGGTGTGCCACATCAAAAAAGGCTTCTCCTTGCAGCTGAACGATGCGTTGTTCAAATTTTTTATTAAATTGTAGCTGGCTATTTTCATTCAACCAAACCGCACTGCCGTCTGGCAAGCGGAACTCCTTCTGCTCTTGCGCAAAAGTTTTATAAGTGATTGTTGGATCGCCAAAAATAGAATTACCCCACCACCAGACGCTCGCCGAAATCGCCAACAAAATTACAGCTGCTGCGCTTAATACCATTCTTTTTATAGACAAACGGGCGATTTTGGCAGACCTGCCCTGGTCTAAATCGGTTGTAGGAATCGTGGCACCGCCGCCAAACAAGCGCGTCTCCAACTTCGCCCAAGCTACTGCCGTATCTGTATTTTCAGTAATTGGATAGCTGGCAGACAGACTCCACAACTGGATCATCTCATCAAAAAACAGCCGATTAGCCTCCTCCGCCTGTATCCAGGCAAGTAGTGCTTCCTTTTCGTCTGGCGCTATATTGCCCGAAAGGTATTTGGCTATCAGATCCGTATATTTGGCATCGTCCATCTTGGTCATTCCCATTTCGTTTGTTGTGATGCAAAACTTAGTCCATTCCCCCTATCCATTTCCGACCTTTTGAAAAAATAAGCCTCCTTTCTGATTGTTTACAATAGCAAGTTTAAATATCCTTTCAAGCGCTCTCGAAGTATCCTGAGGGCTTTGCCCATCTGATTTTCAACCGTTTTTATAGAAATTCCCATCTGATCGGCAATTTCCTGGTAAGTCATTTCCTCGAAGCGGCTCAACTGAAAAACAGCGCGGCATTTGGGCGGCAGCTCGTCAATAGCTGCCCGAACACCATGTTCCAATTCGGAATGAAGGTATTGTTCTTCTGTACTACTACCTGTGCCCTGCGAGGGTATTTGAGGGCTGAGTTCTTCTTCGATAAAATTTTTGTTTTTGCGCAGGTACATAAGCGCCTCGTTGATAGCCATCCGCCGGAGGTAAGCATGCACAGAGGTATTGATTTGGATTTGCTCCCGTTTTTCCCAAAAGCGGACAAACACCTCCTGCGCCAGGTCTTCTACTGTATTTTTATCTGAAATTAAGCGTTGGATGGCGCCACAAACAGCGGGATACTGTTGATCGAATAGCACTTTGAGCGCCAGCTTGTCACCAGCGCGAAGGCGTATCAATACATCATCCGAGTTATCTTTCCACATGCGGTTTTAGTCATTGGAATTCCTGCACAAGGATAAAGATAAGTTTTTGAAGACAATTTCACCTTAGACAAAAAACCTATTTTTATCGAGCAAAGCACGATTTTGAGCATGAATGGATATCCCGTAATGTTTTTTAAAAGCCAAAAGGCAAAACAATTGCCTTGAACCATTGCTGAAAAATGAGAGTACCATCCATTTTATTTTCAAATTTGGTGTAAAATAAAAATAATAATCCGGGCAATAGCGCCGATAGCTGTTGTCCGGATTAAAATGTATGCGTTTACTATTAGTTTCCTTCTTTCTGGAGTTTACGCTCCTTGATACGCGCCTTTTTACCTACCAAGTCCCGCAGATAAAACAACCTCGATCGGCGCACCTTGCCGCGCTTTGTCACTTGAATTTCCACGATATTAGGAGAAGCAAAAGGGAAAATACGCTCTACACCTACACCATTGGAAACTTTCCTGACGGTAAAAGTCTTGGTAGCACCTTCGCCTGCGATCTGAATTACATCGCCCCGGAAAGCCTGGATACGTTCTTTATCGCCTTCGATAATTTTATAGTTCACTACTATATTATCCCCTGAACGAAAAGCAGGATATTCCTTTGCGGGAGTCAACTGCTCATGTACATATTTGATCAAGTCCATCGCTCGAAAAATTTAATTGATTGGGTAAAGAGAGGTTAGCGTTTTGAAAGTGCGCACCATTGGCAAGGCACTTAAAACCTAACGTCTTAAAATTTAGCGGTTGCAAAGGTACGCTTTTTTAGAATATTTCAAAATGTATTTTCAGGAATTTTCCCTTTACCGAATCAAGGTTGCGTATCCTTTTATTTCAAAAGGCTCACCTCGTGGTCCTGTAAAAGTGACAACCACCACATAAACGCCGGCGGGCGCATCCGCGCCGGTATTAAATTTTCTGCCGTTCCAGCCTTCGTCGGGGTCATCCGATTCAAATATCATTTCGCCCCAGCGGTTCCAGACCGTGAGCTTAAAGTTGATTGCACCTTGCATGATGCCCACGCCTTTGTACGTATCATTCAGGGCATCAGCATTGGGTGTAAAAGCATTGGGCAAATAAAACCGCACTTCGGGAGCAATATCAATAAGCTGCGCGAGCGTATCTTTGCATCCACTGGGGTGGGTCACAATCTGTTTGACAAGGTACATTCCCGTATCAGGAAAAGTATAAATTGGATTCCTCAACGAAGAGCTGACACCATTGTCAAAATCCCAGAACCATCCGATAGCCCCTTGCGAAAGGTCGGTAAAACTAACCGTAGGATTGATATTGCTGGGGGCATCAGGGGTAAAGGAAAAGCCAGCCTCCGGTGCCGGCAGCATAGAGATCAGATTTGGAAATGTTTTGTCTGTTTCGCAGCCGATGGGGGAGGTTATATCCACAGAAACTGTAAAATTACCCGGCGATTGAAAAAGATGGGTTGGGCTGATGTCCTTACTCGTTCCGCCGTCTCCAAAATCCCAGCGTATATCGTATGTTTCATCAATAGGAAAAGATAAATTGTTAAAAAAAATAGCAGCCGGCACGCAACCGCTAAAGGCGCTGGGTTCTATTACAATCAGCGCCGGTACTGGAAAATAAGGAATATTTTGGGTACGAGTGTCTTTACATTTGTTGATATCCGTAACGGTAAGCGAAACGGGAATATTACCTGGCTCTCGATAGACATGGCTGGGGTTTTGAGTTGTTGATTTATTGTTATCCCCAAAATTCCAGTCCCACGCTGTAATAAGCCCACTACCCGACACCGAAAGGTCCGTAAAATCTACGGGTCCTGCCACACAAGTATCGTATTCAAACTCAAAATCAGCGGCAATAGCCGGAAAAATATTGACATTTATTTTAGCGGTATCCCCGCAATCAGTGCCCGGATTGATATAAAGTTGCCCCAGATACTGCCCCACGCCGGGAAAAGTCACCGTTGGGCTCCATTCGCCAAACTTTTGTTCGGTACCGTTGATATCAAAGCGCCATTCCCAGGTTTTTATGAATTGTTGCAAAAAGCTTTCATTTTCAATTTTTACATCCGTTACGCCACAAGAATTGATCAGGTATTCTCTGCCATCAATCACCTCATCGGAACGCACCTTTGCCACCACCTGTGGGTCGCAATTCGCTACATTAAACTGAAAATCCCTAAAAACTCTGCTTAATAGCTCCCCGTTCCGATATTCTGATACACAAACTCCCACCACAAACTGCCCCAAAATAGTAGGCGTACCCGAAATCACCCCTGTGTTGGGGTCTATACTGATAACGGGGCTTCCACTCATAGGCTCCACCGATGTATAAGCTGGCGCTCGGAAAATCACACTATTGTAAGGCGGCGGACAAGCTGGCGTAGGCGCTACCCAGGTACAGCCCCCAGCCAGTAGTGGGTTATCCATATCGCGTCCGCCTCCATCCAAGGGGGCACAAAATTCATACACCAGTTGGTCGCCGTCTTTGTCTGTGGCAGAATGATCAAAGACCAAGGGCGCGCCAGCGCAGATGACCGTTGGTGGAAAGTCATCAAAAACAGGGCTATTATTGCACAATTGTTGGGCTTTGGGAGTCAATTCTATTGTAAAAGTAGCCCCAAAACGATCCGGTTGAATGATATTGCTGATGGTTACGTTTCTACAGCAGCGCTGATAAGAAATGTGGTAGCTTTCATTAGAACGAGGAAGCGTCAGGGTAAACTCATAAGTTCCTTCTTCTACACAAACATTGGGAGGAATCAAACAAGGGTAGTCTGGTGCTTCAATGGATTTAATTTCTTTGATCGGCACATCAACCCTGAAAAAGACATCACGCTGCCCCTGCGCCTGGCAATCCGCAAGATTTTCACAACGATAGATACCAATAGAAGCAGGCGAATCAAATAAAGCGCAGTCGCTGCAATTACAATCGCGATACATTTTCATCACAAATTTGTACCGGTCATTACCCAGGCATTCATAAGTCATTACCCCTCCTATGATGTGCCTCGCCTGCAAGCTGCTCAGGATGGTCAATCCAATCAGTGTCATCGTGATTTTCTTCAAAAGAGCATTGCAATTCATCTTGTGTGTTTGATTTCGAGTGTACAATTTTCACATAGTCGCAGCCCTATAATAGTGCTATTTTCTTCTAAAAAGTTGTATTCCCTGCCTTTTATTTTCAAAAACAATCCTATACACAAAAACGCTTTTGTACTAAAATATTCTTAGCGCCCCTTTCGTTGTGATGTTTTAACCTATTGATAGAACAATACAATTACAAAAATTTAGTTTATCCACTAATTGATTCTTGACCTTGAAACGAAGGCACCGTACATAGGCAGCCTCCGGAGTTTGAATCAACGATCAATGTGTGAGTTGCACTAAAAATAGTCTTTGTTTTGTATCCGAAGCAATTTCAAAGCCTAATATTCAATAGATTGGCAATTTTCCTGACAGTAATCAAAAAATGCGGATACGAGGAAATGAGCTCAAAACTTATTTGCCAAAACAATTGTAAGTAAAAATGTAGCTTATGCCAAACAAAACATTCTCTGATTTTCAATTACTTACAAAAACGCCAGCTACAACTGTAAACGACCCCTTTACTTACCATGTAAGTGATCTTTTAAATTATTTGCTTATTTATGACGACCTATACAAACGAAACGTTCCGTATGGTGCAGGACTACGATCTCAAAGGAGCTTTGGCAGCATTACAAAAAGGAGGCATCATACTTTACCCTACTGATACGATCTGGAGCATAGGGTGCAACGCCTCTGATGCCGAAGCAGTCAACAAGGTATATCGGCTCAAGCAAAATGCAACGGCTAAAAGTTTTGAAATTTTGGTTGACTCCATTAAAATGCTAAAAGAATATGTAGTACATCTACACCCAAAAATAGAAACATTGCTCCTTTATCACATGCGCCCGCTCACGGTAGTGTTTGATCGCCCCCGCAATCTGCCGCCCAACGTCATCGCACAAGATGGCACCATTGCCGTTCGGATCGTTCAAGACGAATTTGGCAAGACCCTGATCAGCGAATTTGGCAAGCCGCTGCTCGCTACTTTTGCCAGCGTGGAAGACAAAGCTTTTCCCGTCAATTTTGGGGCGATCAGCTCCGAAATCATTGAGGGTGTGGATTTTGTGGTGAAATACCGCCAAAATGAAAAAACCTTCAACGAGCCCTCTGTGGTCGTAAAGCTATCGCGCCGAGATGAGCTGATTTTTTTGCGGGATTGAATAGAAATGATAGAAATCCCACACTTACTTTTTCTTTTGATAGGCAGTGAATGGCATAGGATGCTTCAATATTTCCAATGCCCGCTGTACCTCTGGGTCATCATCATTAATAACAGAAAAGTAGCCTTCTTCATCGAAAAGTAGCCTTGCAAACTGCGCTTTGATAAAAAGTTTAATATCTTTTTCTACAACCGCAAGTTGTGTCAAATCTTTGGCCACACCATTTTTTGCTGCATACTGTAACAACTCATTGATTAGGGCTTCACTCACATGGTATTGATTTTTGAAACGTTCGATGGAACTGTATTCAAACTGAGTACGATGCTCCTGCAAATAGCGATAGGCAAATTCGGGCACTTGCTGCCTTAACCCTATGTAGTATTCATTAAAAAGTACCGTATCAATTGGCACAAAAACATCGGGTGTGATGCCGCCACCACCAAACACAACTCTGCCAGCTGTGGTGTAATATTTTGTCGTATCGGCAATCGCTACTCGGTTTTCACTCGATAATTCACCAGAATGATACCGCTCCATCATATCCGCCTCGTACTTTTCTAAATCGGAATACGGTTTTTGAATAGACCTGCCAGAAGGAGTATAGTAGCGCGCCACCGTGAGCCGGAGGGCTGATCCATCGCGCAAATTGTATTGCTCTTGCACCAAACCTTTTCCAAAAGAGCGCCGCCCCACGATGTAGGCACGATCGTGATCCTGCAAAGCTCCCGCCAGGATTTCACTCGCCGAAGCAGAGCCTTCGTCAATGAGTACAACAATATTTTGCACCTCAAAAAAAGCCTTACCCGATGATTCGTAATCGCTCCTGCTGACAGACCTGCCTTCGGTGTAAACCAATAATTTGTCCTTATCGCGAAACAGCTGGCTCAGGATGTTGGTCGCTTGTTGTAAATAACCACCCGGGTTTTGCCGGAGGTCTATCACTAAATCTTTCATACCTTGTTTTTCAACCAGCTTTTCCAGGCTTTTCATGAATTCTTCATAGGTTGTAGCACTAAAGCGATTGATCTTTATATAGCCTGTTTGGGAATTGATCATATAAGCCACGTCCACACTGTTCATCGGAATTTCATCCCGGGTAATCGTAAAGCGTCGAACTTTTAGCTCGCTGCCTCGCAACACCCCGATGTTTACTTTCGAACCCTTTTCACCGCGCAATAAATCCATTACCCTGCTTGAAGTAATGCCATTTCCAGCGATGGTAGAATCCTCTACTGCCACAATCTTGTCACCTGCTAGTACTCCAGCGGATTCTGCCGGACCACCCGCTAAAGGCGCTACCACCACTACTGTGTCATCCAAAATCATAAATTCTATACCGACCCCCTCAAAGTTGCCTTCCAATTGCTCATTGACAGCCTTCAGTTGGTCGGAACTAATGTAAGTGGAGTGAGGGTCTAATTGTTTGAGAATACTATTGATCGCCTCGTCAATCAGCTTGTCCCGGTTTATATTATCTACATACTTTGCCTCGATGTATCGCAGCAATTCTTCGATTTTGCCATACGTCGCATAATCCGCTGAGTGGTTGCCTTGCACATCCTTCATCGCACTGGGCGTTTCGGACTGGAGCCGCATCCCGATCATCATCCCAGCTACTAGTACAATTGCGAAAAGCAAGGGTAGCCAAATATTCAGTCGGGCAAGATTATTCTGATTTTGTTGATGCATCCTTCCAAAATATAAAATGGGTGAAAAACAAGTATCGCTCTTGCTATCATTATCAAAAACCGAGTATGGGCATTCTTCATGCAAAGCATTGAAGCTTTGTTTTTCAGCACTTTGCAAATCTCAAAAACCGCAAGTGCATTCTCAGTTTTGTTTAGAACGCTAAGATTCTTTTTTCAAGACAAAAATCAAAGGCTAAATGTTGAAAAAAACTTAATCCTGATTTATTTGATGCGAAACTTAGTTCATTTGCACGGGTTTTCAATTTTGCGAAAATCTCAATTTTTAATAAGATTTTTCATTTTATCCTCATAAAAAACCAGCAAAAAAGTAAATTTGTTGAATTTTTTACAATAATTGATGAGATATGAATAAACCAGCGGATATTGATGATCTGGATAGAGAAATCCTTTCCATTTTGATGCGCAATGCCAAAAAACCCTATACCGAAATTGCCAAAGAACTTTATGTATCCGGTGGTACGATCCATGTGCGCATGAAAAAAATGGAAGACCTCGGCATTGTAAAAGGGTATAGCCTTGATGTTAATTATGACAAGTTGGGGTATGATATTTGCGCTTTTTTGGGTATTTATCTGGACAAAAGTTCGTTATACGATGATGTGGCAAAGGAATTAGAAAAAATTCCCGAAATCGTAGAAGCTTATTACACCACTGGCATTTACAGCGTTTTTGTCAAAATCATCTGCCGCGACACCAATCACCTGCGCGATGTACTACATGACAAAATTCAGAAAATACAAGGCATCCAGCGCACGGAGACTTTCATTTCTCTGCAAGGCAGCATCAGTCGCCCTATAGCGATTACTGCCCAGGAAAGTCAAAAATAGAAATGCTTTCGCATGATAAAAAAAACGCTTTGCGCAGCAATCCACCAATCTAACATTAAGCGCCCAGATAATGCTTAAGCAGCTTACTGCGGTTGGCAGAACGCAATTTGTTGATAGCCTTATCTTTGATTTGCCGTACCCGCTCGCGCGTCAATCCAAATTTATCACCAATATCTTCCAATGACATCGGATGTTCTACCCCGATACCAAAATAAAGCTTGAGCACATCGCTCTGGCGGTCGGTGAGAGTACTCAGGGAGCGCTCAATTTCGCGGCGCAAGGATTCATTGTACTCCAACTCCTGGTCGGTGCCTGGCGTAGCGGAGTTTTCAATCACATCCAGCAGGGAATTATCCTCGCCCTCCACAAAAGGCGCATCCATAGAGACGTGCCGCGCCGCCACACCCAGCGTAGTTTCTACTTCTTCCGTCGGAATTTCAAGGATAGTAGCCAATTCCTCAGGAGATGGCTCTCGCTCAAACTCTTGCTCCAACTCGGAGAAAGCCTTATTGATTTTATTCAAAGAACCCACCTTGTTGAGTGGCAGGCGTACGATCCTGGACTGTTCTGCCAAAGCCTGCAAGATGGATTGGCGAATCCACCACACAGCATAGGAGATAAATTTGAAACCCCGCGTTTCGTCAAAGCGTTGAGCGGCTTTGATCAAGCCTAAATTGCCCTCGTTGATCAAATCACTGAGCGACAATCCCTGATTTTGATATTGTTTTGCAACGGACACCACAAAGCGCAGGTTTGCTTTGGTCAATTTTTCAAGTGCTACCTGATCCCCTTGCTTGATGCGCTTGGCAAGTTCTACCTCTTCCTCCGGTGTCAACAAATCTACTTTTCCGATTTCCTGCAAGTATTTTTCCAGTGACTGGCTCTCTCGGTTCGTAATAGACTTCGTGATCTTAAGCTGTCTCATGCAAAAAGAGCTTTTAAAAGTTTACAATGGTGAAAATTAAAGTCGTTGAAAATGAGGGTTGAAGGGCAGGATATGAATCGGGATCTGTTCGCTGCGTTGTTGCTGCTTTTTGAAGTATAGCATAATCCTTTCAAGTAGTATGGTGTTATCAATTTTTAAAGTACAAGCCCTGTTGTGTCTGATTTTTTTTTCAGGACACAAAATTAAGGTAATTCTCCGTCACAGTCAAGTCTGGCAGTAGTATATTCGTTTCTCCCAGGGAAACTAACAACTCAAAGCCGGTAAAAGTTGAACTTTCCTTGTTGCAAAAAATTTGCAAATTTCATTTTTTTCTACTTTATTGCAGCGGCTTGTCTGTTAAATCAATCTTTCTTGATTCAAACCGGTAAAATACTCAGGAATTCATTTATGTTTGTGAAGATGCAAGTCAATCAATTCGACTGACAGCTTTGTGCAGCAAGGGTTTCAGATGAAGGCAAAACCTTAACCAACTAAACGGGGTATGGAAAGAGTGAAATTCACAATGGAATTTTTGTTTCGGGCTTCTCCTACGATCCTTTATCAGTTCCTGACCACGCCGTCTTGCCTGACTCGATGGTTCTGTGATAGCGTGGACATCCATGGCAGCAATTATATCTTTATTTGGAATGATGCCGCTCAAATCGCTGAATTAATTGACGATATTGAGGAGGAGCGCTTGCGCTTTCGATGGCAGGAAGCTGAACATAAAACGGAATTCCTCGAATTTAACATCTCCATTGCGCCTGTAACCGACGAAACCATCCTCGAAATCACCGACTTCTGTGATGCCGATGAAGTGGATGACCAAAAACAACTGTGGGAAACCCAGATCGAACAACTCCGCCACGAAATTGGGGGCTAAGCTACGCACCGTAGCACAAGCGCTTTGGAAAAGCTGAAACCGTTTGCCAAAGCGCCTTTGGCTTTAGTTTTCCAGCCTCACCTTGAATACCCCATTCTCAAAACGCACCGCATCAGGATTGTCTGGATTTACTTTTGGAAAAACGTCTGGGTCTCCATATGCAAAATTAGCAGCAAATCTCCCTGTTAGTTCCCCCCTTAGTGTATCGATATGTGTAATTTCTAAGAAATCATCTTCATCATAAGTATTTAAACCATACAAATCCTCTACCAAATCTCCATCGTCTGCAAATATAGTGTAAGCAGCGGCTATGTATATGCTATAAGCACTTACCCTTGCATTATAAGTTCCTTCTCGATATGGCATGCCTCCGAAGAATCAGTTATCTCTTAGAGAACCGTCAGAAGCAAATGTATCAAATTCTATAGTGATAGAATTTTCAACATCATGATTCCAATAAGCTCTGGCAGAAGCTATCCAGAGTTTTCATTTTTGAAAGCTACTGTAGTGCCGTACCGCATATCGCCTGGATGAAACATAGGCTGAAAATAGCTGTCTTCCAGACACCCTTCTGTAAAGATCACAACCAATAAAAAAACTATTATCTTTTCTTTTCATTTTGGCAGCTTATTTTATGATGATGATTTTTTTAATTTTTATTAAAATCTTACACCAAAAGAAATATCAGTGGTCAAGACAGAGAGACCAGAACTGGGATACCACATAAAAGAAGTACTTGGGTTCAAATAAAGCACTTCATCCAGATTCATTAAATAATTTATTTTTATGGACATTCCAATATCAACAAACCGATCATATCGCGGCACCAGAATGATGATATCCCGCTTACCCAGTACAGGTACATCATAAGTGGCATCTATTACATGCTCAATATCCACATAATCTGTGTAGGTGGCAGCAAAACCCAGTCCCATAATCATACTTTGATCCTCTGCGGTAAAAATATGATGCGAAAGACCGATAGTTACAAAACTACTATTGTATTTTACAGGCTTTGACTGAAAATCTACCAATCCTCTGTCCTGGTGAATAGCCTTGTAGGGGTAGGATTTCGTAATATCCAAAATGTTATAAGGTACTTTGTCCCCTTTCGGCACGATACCTCTACCTTCAGCAAAGGCATTGCCCCCATGAGCAAATAATGCCAATCCCTTGGTAAGTTGCTTATTATACTCTATTCTAAGACTGTATCCAATAATTTCCGGACTTGGGAAATAGGAAAATCCAATACCTGCCTGGATACTATTGCGATTTGACTGAGCATTAATAGATAATACAAAAGATACAACACAAAGAAGGCACATAAACTTTTTTATCATAAAATCATTTTTAAAGTAAATTAATTAAAATCGCACACCGATACAAGCAGCCATATTCAGAAAACTTTGAAGGGTGGATGCTTCAAAGCGATGTGATGTAATATGAACTCCCGTAAAAAAGCGCTCTGTGATATTGTATTCATAATCTAAAAAAAAGGCAAATCCCCAGTCCAACGTTCTCTGTTGAAAAGTAGCCTGCATCCTCACAATGACTGGCTCTTCACTCAGATCGCTTTCCAAATACCCAATCAAGTCATCAGCAAGAGTTGTTTCTGTTGCGTAACCAAAATGAAGTCCTCCCCCAAATATTAATAAGTGCTTTCTTTTATCTATGAGTCTATACGACATATTGCCATCTAAAAGTAAATAAAATTGACGGTTAATTTTACTTGTTAAATCAATAATACCAGTTTTTGATAATTTTTCCCGGTCTTCATCGCTTAAGAAAGGATATTCCAAAATATCATCCCCCACGATTAAATAAGGTTGAAGATCAAATATTTGCCTTATTTGCGATGCTGTAGAATTAAAATTGATCACTTGCACCCCCCATGCCCACCTGGCGTTTTTGATCGTGCGCAGGTACTGTGCAAATATAGCATGCCCGTCTTGCTCAAAACCACTCAACCGGCTATAGCCAGCCCCTATTTTGAGGGTATTCCTATGATTTTGTGCTGATACTTGAAAATTGAGCAGTTGAATTGCTAAAAATACAAATATGGCTTTTTTCATAAATATGATATTAAAAAGGGCATAATGGTAGTTCTTATGCCATTGTGAAAGCCTTGCACCCTGAGGAGGTTTTTACTTCACAATCTTCACCGAAAACGTACCATTCGAAAACTTCACCCGATCCGGATTGTTCCGATTCCGCTTGGGTTGCCTCACCTCAAACGTAGCAGTGAAACGACCTTCGACCTGCTGCTCCACTGTATCAATTGCGATTATTTCCAAATAGTTATCTTTTGCCCCCTCATCTAAATTATACCAATCCTCTAATACATCTCCATCATCCGCTAATGTGGCATATATAGCTCCTACATACCCCTCGTATATATTAGTCATTTTTTTTCTTAGCTCATAGCTACCTTTTTTCAAATAAATATCGCTAAAGCATACATTTTCTCTATGAAACCCTTCTATTGTATAGGTATCCAAGAGTATTCCGAAATATGCAGTATTTTCTTTTTTATAACGTTCAGCATACCCTGATGAATACCACGCCTTGTCATTTTTTAGTGCTGCTGCCTTTCCGTATGCTTGTGGACCCGGCCCATAAATGGGCACATATTCCTCTTCCTCTTTACAAGCTGTTGTTAGCAAAAGCGGAATGATAAGGAGTATAGCATATAATGATTGATTCATGGCTTATTCGATAAAGACGTACTACGAACATTTTTGGAGTTAAGAAAAAAATGAATATCCCAAGCAAGTTAAACTTAAAAAGTCATCATGTCAATAGCTGTAAAGTTAAAGCTACATGATGTCGAACAGAAATCGCAATTGGATCATAAATAATATAGCATATAGATTTTTGTTTTAAAAAGGGGCATTTCCATCAAATCGTTTATCTTTAGCAGTAGCAAAACCGGGATAACATTCATGGAGATTTTTTTTGGCTTAGGGCTGGATGATGCGGCGTATTCACTGCCAAGTCAGTCGGTAGGCGGCTGGGACTATTGTGGCCCACAAAAATTATTGCTGGTGCTGGAATCCCATTTGGGCATTATCGGGCATCCACCGGAGAACGAGTACCTGCGCATCGAGCAATACAGACAGGCCCTGGCGGCACATTTAGAGCGAAATCCTCCTGCTTTTTTCAAGGCATCTTTTGAGGCGGATCAATTTGCTACCGCCACAAAATTGCTGGCAATGAGGGATGAACTGCTATTGGCTGGCTGGAATTTTGTGGCAGACCCGGCAAGCCCTGACAGACTTACTCATTTGGCAGAAATAGAACATTTTTTTGATCAAGCTGACCGAAAATTAGCTTTTGGTTTTGCCGATCGCTTCCTGTCGGTTTTGAAGCATTTAGATCATCGCCAGCAGCCTATTCGAGTGATTCATTTAGTTGAGCCCTTTGAATTATTGCCTGTACATTTACAAAAATTATTAAAAAAATTAGAATCAAAGGATGCTACTTTACATCAATTGAATGTGGATGCTGCCGAAGGAGAGACGGATTTGGCAGAATTGCAAAAAACATTACAAAATACTTCCGAAGCGGAAAAACTGTCAAATCACAAAAAAGCGCTCCGCGGCGATGGCTCGCTCCTCATCATCCGGGGCAAACGCGACAGTGATCTGGCAGGCTACTTAGCCCAATGGCTGCGGCGGAATCCTGGTTTGCACCCTGTCTGTCTGATTCCCAATAAAAATCGCGCCCTGGACATCGCGGGTATGCAGGAAGGGCTACCCAGCATGGGGATTCCTGTTACTTCCCTGGCTCGACCAACCCTACAAGTGCTAAAGCTAATCCCTGTTTTCCTGTGGAATCCGGTAGATCCCTTCAAAATCATGGAATTTGTCTCCTTGGCGCTGAAACCGCTGGAGGAGGAACTGGCAAATCGCATTGCTACACTGATGGCTCAAACACCCGGCTTGCGAAGCGACCGCTGGATCGCTACCATCAATACTTACTTCGAAGAACTGGAGCAGCGAGCCCGCACAGATCGCAGTATAGATTTAGACGAGATTCGGTTTCAATACAGATTTTGGTTTGAACGACGACGTTACGACATTGCCCTCACGGTGCCAAAAGAGGAAGTAATGGAGATTTTTAATTATTTGTACCGTTGGGCAAGGCAGCTATTTGAAGAAAAAGATAGCAAAAATAATTCATTGCTTGTGCTCAGCGAACAAGCCAAACGTATCCACGACCTGCTCGATACTTTGCCTGAAGCTCAATTAACGCACCTGGAGTTGGAACGCACTGTCCGCACTATCTACGAGCCAACGCCCATCCTTTTCTCCGAGCAACAGCTGGGATTTTTTCCTTACATTCATCAGCCCAATGCTTTGGTGGATGACGCAGATACCCTGCTTTGGTGGAATTTTACCCTGGCTGAGCCAGCACATTTTTTTTCTCGCTGGTATAAAAACGAACGTGCTTATTTAGAGAGCAAAGGCCTTCGCTTAGGAAGCCCTGCCGACGAAAATGCATTGCGCATCTGGCAACGCCGCCAACCAATTCTGAGAACAAAAAAGCGCTTGATCCTCGCTATTCCACAAATGGTAGATGGTACGGCGGTACATCCGCACCCCTTATTTGGCAACCTGGAAGCGACGTTTTCAAATATAAATGATCTTATTTTCGATATTGATACGGCAGCTGGAAAAGCCGTTTTTGCTCAACATTTTGAATTGCCAAAGAAAATGAAGTTGCCTCAACGCCACTTGGGAAAACCACACCCTTTCCTGAAAGTAAAAATGCCGGAGCGGTTGAGCGCTCGTGAAGAGGAGAATTTCAGCAGCTTAGAGTCTTTATTTTATTATCCTTATCAATGGGTTTTCAGGCATAAAATCAAACTTAACAAATCTTCCATTCTAAGTGTGGTCAAAGACACCGCCCTGATGGGCAACCTGGCACATGGTTTTTTCGAGCGCTTGCTTCAACAGGATTTGCAACAGTTGAGTAAAGCACAGGTGGAAAAATGGATTGAAGCCGAAGCCCCTACCCTTTTGGCACGCGAAGGGGCGGTTTTTTTGCTCTACGGGCGCGAGCCGGAGCGGGTTGCGTTTGTAAAAAAAATAAAATTTGCGGCTTGGAGCCTGGTGAATTTAATCCAAAAAAATGGCTGGCGCGTAGTAGCCACAGAGAAAGAACTGGAGGGAAAATTCCTCGGTATCCCGATCAATGGCAGAGCAGATTTGGTTTTAGAGAAAAATGGCGAATTGGCAGTGATTGACCTCAAATGGCGCGGTGCACGCTGGCGAGCGGAAACGATTAAAAATGAAAGTGATTTGCAACTCGTATTGTACTCAAAGCTCCTTACGGCTGATCATGCCTGGGCGCATACTGCCTATTTTATCATTGAAAATGGGAAATTAATTGCACGCAACAACCAGGCATTCAAAGAGGCAAGCGCCGTTTCGCCTGATAGCGACCATGTGCAGGTACACGAGCGCATTCTCACGCGTATGCAGGCAACGTACGCCTGGCGATTGCAGCAACTGCAAGAAGGCAAAGTGGAAGTGCGCTGCCAACAAACGCAGTTGGATTTGGAAGAAATTTATCAGAATCAACTTTTAGAGGTGCTGGAAATGCCCAGCGAAGACGCGCCGTTTGATGATTATCGCACCTTGATTAATCTGATTGATTAAAATGACAATACCCCTCCCAAAAGTTTTTGCCCTTTGGTGTAAAAGCATTTGTCAAGCCTTGCTTTTTCTCTATTTTACTTTCACCAATTTCATTTGACCATTGTGCAAGCCGACTGACTTATCATTTTCAGACAAAAATTCGATATTGCTTGAGAAGCAAAATATTTTAAATTATTTATTTTCAATATTTTATACTGATTCAAAAATTTTATCTGTATCAATTTCTATTCAAAATCCTTGTACAATAAATATTTTTTTCTGACCGATTTGAATTTCAGCAGTCCTTCCTGCCAGCTTGCGCGGATATCAGCTTCGCTTTTTCCAGCGATGAGTTGATCTCTCAATTTTTTGCTGCCCGCCAGTTTGTCAATGTAGTTAGTTGGCAGGAAAAAAGTTTCTTTATTGGGATAATTAGCATAAAAATCAAGTAGATAGCTCAAATTAATACGGCTTTGCGCACGAATGAGGTTGGGGTCTAAGTGGGTCAAATCGTAGCCTCGGCACAGTTGCCCCCGAAGCGGTGGCTGCATGGCCCCTTCCATTGGTTGAGGGGTGAAAGTGAAGTCTCCTTTGGCATAATTCGGCGCACCCAGCACCTGAAACTGTTTTGTCGTACCCCGCCCCACGCTTACATTGGTACCTTCAAAAAAACAGATAGATGGATACAAATAAATGGCCCGCATGTTGGGCAAATTGGGCGAAGGTTTTATCGGAAGCTCATAAGGGGTGGAATGATCATAATTTTCACAAGAGACAACCGTCAAGTCGCAAGTTTTGCCACCTTCCAGCCAGTGTTCGCCGTTCACCATTTGCGCATACTCGCCGATGGTCATGCCATACACCGCGGGCACAGGATGTAAACCTACAAATGATTTGAATTCAGGTTCTAAAATTGGACCATCCACAAAATGACCATTCGGATTAGGCCGATCCAGAATCATACATTTGACTTGATTGTCAGCGCAAGCTTGCATAGCATAAGCCATGGTGGAAATGTAGGTATAAAACCGCGTGCCCACGTCCTGAATATCGAACAGCAACCAATCCACTCCGACAAGGTCTTGCGCGGAGGGTGCCCTTTTGCTGCCATACAGGGAAATCAGCGGGATGCCGGTACTTGGGTCTTTTGCATCTTCAATTTTTTCTCCATCCGAAGCCGTTCCTCTGAAGCCATGTTCCGGTGCAAAAATCGCCTTGATGCGGATATTCAATTTTTGCAAGGTATCCACCAAATGGGTTTTGCCTATCGTAGAAGTGTGATTGACAAGGAGTGCAACGGTTTTTCCTTTCAACAAGGGCAAATAAACATCCAGCCTTTCTGCGCCAACTTTGATCGCTTTCTCTGCTGCAACAGGTGGGGGCGCTTCTTCGGTTTGAGTGATTGGAATTTCGGCTTTTTGCGGTATTTCTGCCACTGGCGGAATGGTGTCTATTGGCAATTTTTTTGCGGCACTTCCACAAGAAAGTTGAAAAACTATCAATATTACAACGAAATATTTTATTTTCACACCAATTTGTTTTTAAAAGTTTGAAATAGATGCAGTACGCGATAGTGGACATCGAAACAACTGGCGGCAAAGCCATCCGCGATAAAATTACGGAAATTGCCATTGTCTTGCACGATGGGCAGCAAATTATTGAAACGTACGAAACTTTGGTCAATCCAGAAACATACATCCCATACGGCATCACACAGCTCACCGGCATTACGCAGGAGATGGTAGAGGGGGCACCGAGGTTTTATGAAGTAGCCAAAGATATTGTGCGAATGACTGAAAATGCCATTTTTGTGGCGCACAACGTCCGATTTGATTATGGTTTCCTTCGGGAAGAATTTATGCGGCTGGGCTATTCTTTTTCCCGAAAACAGCTGTGCACCGTCCGACTGAGCCGAGCGGCGTTTCCGGGCCTGTCGTCTTACAGCCTTGGCAATTTGATACAACATTTTGGCATTCAAACCCAGGCTCGCCACCGTGCCCTGGCAGATGCCCTGGCTACCACGGAGCTTCTTCAACTCATTTTGCAAAAACAAGAAAGTGCTGAAGCAATCAAGCGTTTTGTCAACCTCGGCATCAAGGAATCGCGCCTGCCTCAAAACTTCGACGTAGAAAAAATTCACGCCTTGCCAGAGGATTGCGGGGTTTATTATTTTCACAATAAAAACGGGGATGTGCTATACGTTGGCAAAAGTATCAATATCCGCAAGCGGGTCGCTGAGCATTTCGCAGATCATACAGAAAAAGCAAAGGTTTTGCAACAACAAACGCATGATATCAGCTACGAAATCACCGGCAGTGAGCTTGTCGCTATGCTATTGGAATCTTACGAGATCAAACGCATCCAACCTCCTGTGAATCGCGCCCAGCGCGTGCAGCAATTTCCGTATGCCATCCACACCTGGAAAGACGAAGAGGGCTATATCCGCTTCGATATAGCCCATGTGACCGCCAAAAACCGCAAGACCTTGCGCATCGTTTCTGAATACCCCAAGTTGAGCAATGCCAAAAATCACCTGACGGCGAAAGTAGCACAGTTTGAGTTGTGCCAACGGCTCACTTCGCTTCAAAGTGGCAAAGGCGCTTGTTTTCACTATCACTTGCACCAGTGCCGCGGGGCTTGCACGGGCAAGGAAGCACCGGAGGATTACAACGAGCGGGCGCAAGAAGCCTTAGAAGCCCTTTCTACCGTTTTTGACAAGGATTTTATCATCATTGACAGAGGCAGAGCCAGCGATGAGCAAGCTATTGTTTTGGTGGAACAAGGGACTTACTGCGGCTATGGCTACATCAGCAAGGAGGAGCATATCGGCGATATAACTGCATTGCGCGATTATATCAAATATTACAGCGGCAATCCTGAAACCACAAGGATCGTGCAGCGTTTTTTGGGTGGCAATACAAGGGTGAACATGATTGAGATAAAATAATAATTTAAAATGACTATGTTGGGTTTACCAATGTATCAACAGAATTGCAAACAATTGTTAATCAGTATTTTATTAAAAAAGTCCTATTAGAACAAGTGTCCATAAAATTTTTCAAATATCCAACCATGATCACAGAAGTAGTGCCCCAAAATTTGCAATCTTGTTTTTCAAAACGATACAAAAATGATCAAAGACTTCCTTCTGAAATATAAGTTAGAATTGGCAGGCATCCTCTTGGGTGCTATCGGCGGATGGCTTTACTGGAATCACATAGGCTGCCTGTCGGGTACTTGCTCGATTACCTCCAAACCTGTCAATAGTACATTGTATGGTGCCTTGATGGGAAGCATTTTGCTGAGTTTGTTCAAAAAAGAAAATAAGCGGAAAGCAGGAAGAGAAAAACCTGAATAAAAACTACAGGAATTATCACTATCTTAGATTTTACTTTTATCACCTAAAATCCGCAGTATGAAAAGTACAATCGCTCTAATATTTGCAATCTGTAGCTTACCATTCTTGCTATCTGCGCAGCAAACTCAGAAACCCGTCCTACACGCTAAGCATTGGATGGCAATTACAGGCAAACCCCTCGCCGCTTCGGCCGGTGCAAAGATTTTCAATCAAAAAGGTAATGCGATTGATGCTGCTTGTGCAATGCTGGCAGCTACTTGCACGATGTGGGATGTATTGAGTTGGGGCGGTGAGACGCAAGCTTTAATTTATAATCCGAAAACGGGTAAAGTTATTGCAATCAATGCTTTGGGAGTAGCGCCAACCGGAGCGACTCCTGAGTTCTTTACAGGTAAGGATATGAAGTATCCGCCACAGTATGGCCCGCTTGCAGCTACGACACCAGGCACACCGGGTGGTTTGATGACGATGTTGGCAGAGTATGGCACGATGAGTCTGAAGCAAGTCTTAGCGCCGGCGATGGAAATGGCGGCTGGTTATCCGATAGAAGCGCAAACGGCGAATAGTATCGAAGCACAGAAAAAGCGAATCAAGGAGTGGCCTTATTCAAAGAAGGTTTTTCTTCCACATTTGGGTGAGAAAGACCGCGAAGCGCCTTATGCAGGTGAGATTTTTAAACAAACCGATTTATTGAATACTTTACAGAAATTAGTAGATGCGGAAGCAGCAGCGCTAAAAGCGGGTAAATCGAGAAAAGAAGCCATCTACGCGGCGTATGACCGTTTTTACAAAGGTGATATTGCGGAGGAAATCGCGCGCGGCACGCAAGAGCAAGGCGGTTTGATTACGAAACAAGATTTAGCGAACTGGAAAGTGCGCATCGAAGAGCCTGAAATGGTGACTTACAAAGGGATTGATGTGTATAAATTGTCTTTCTGGACGCAAGGGCCCGTGCTATTGCAATCCTTGAATATGATGGAACAATTGGATATGAATTGCATGAGTTACAACTCTGAAAAATACCTCCACGCCTTGTATCAAGTGATGAATATGAGTTTCGCCGACCGCGATTTTTATTATGGCGATCCCTATTTTGCACCGGAAGAACCGCGCAAAGGCTTGCTTTCTAAGGAATATGCCAAGCAACGCGTGCAACAAATCAATTGGCAAAAAAATGATGAAAATATCAAGCCCGGCGACCCCTACCCTTTTGAAGGCAAAGTGAATCCTTATCTGGATTTGATTGAAAAGTGGAACAAGGATGTATCGTACGCACCAGTACCGAAATTTAATGAGAATGAGGATTTTCCAAATGATGCGTTTTATATGGGTACAACTTCTATTCAAGCAGCCGACGAAGAAGGTTGGGTCGTATCTGTCACGCCAAGTGGTGGTTGGATTCCAGCGGTGATCGCGGGCAATACCGGCGTGGGTTTGAGCCAGCGGATGCAGAGCTTTGTGTTGAAAAAAGAAGAGAGTCCCTTCAACGTAGTCGAGCCTGGTAAGCGCCCCCGCGTGACGCTCACGCCTTCGATGGCTTTAAAAGATGGCAAACCTTATCTTTCTTTCGCGGTGCAGGGCGGCGATAGTCAGGATCAAAATTTATTGCAATTTTTCTTAAATGTGGTCGAATTCGGTATGAATGTGCAAGAAGCAGCAGAAGCCGCCAATATCAATTCATTTCAAATGCGCGGCTCTTTCGATCAGCACGAAATCCGGCGCGGCGTAATGCTCATTCAAAAAGATACACCACCATGGACGCGCAAGGCACTGCGTTCGATGGGCTACCGACTCGAAGTGGACGACCGTACCTCCGGCCCGATCAATGCCATCTTTTTTGATCGGAAAAACGGCTCCATGTGGGGCGGATCGAGCAATCACGGCGAGGATTATGGCATTGGGTGGTGAGAAAACTTTAAAAGTGCCCCTGCAGCCCCAAGCTGTAAGGTACTTTTACAACTATTTTGTACTCGTACCGTAATTAGCCTTCACATAATCTACGATACGGCGTACAGTACGGCGGCGGATTTCGATTTCGAGTTCGCGGTTTATTTTTTTCAGCACATACTGGAATTTCAAAGCTACGCTGTCTTTCCTGATATCGGCTACTTTTAGCCAGAAGCTACCTTTTTCGATATGCGTGTGGTAGTCGCTCAATTCATCCGATAAATGCTTTTCCAATGATTCAACAGACTGAATGGCTTGGAGTGACACTTCAAACTCAATATTGACCCGCCGGATTTCCCTTTTGGTATAATTAACTATTTCGCTGGTAAAAACCGTATTGTTTGGAATAAAAATAATGTCATCATCTTCATTCAAAAAGATAATTTTGGTGAGATTCAGGTCAATAATTTTTCCTTTGTGGTTGCCAATTTTGATATAATCCCCTACCGAAATTTCGCTTGAAAAACTCAATAAGATCCCACTTATAATTTCAGATAAATAATCTTTAGTAACTATTGCAATCGCAGCAGCTACAATGCTCAAAGAAGTAAATAATTGGCGTGGTTCGATTCCAAAGAAAGCAAGGATGGTAAGAATAACGCCACTTGCCACCAAGAGGTAGTAGATATTCTGTAAACCGAGCAACACATTATCCATCTGCCCTATAGCGAGTCCACTGCGCCGACGATACAAACGAGAAAGGATAACAACTGCTAAATTGCTGGATAGCAAAAAAATAAAAAAACCGAGCACGGTGTCCACCATATCGGTATTGATATTCCAAGCGATCGTCCAAAGCCGGAAATTAAGCTTGGTGTACAACAAAGCTCCCAGTATGATAATTCGCGCGATAATAGTAAAAACCCTCATATTGCCTCGAATTATATAAAATTTAGGGTGATGGATTAAAAAAATGAATGTATTTTTTTAAATCTTGAAGATTAAAAAAAAACAACCCCCTTTGATCCCGTTACTGAATTTAGATTCCAACGTTCTCTTTCTCTACCTGGCGTTTTTCTTTAAAACTGGACCAAGAAACAAGGACTCCGATGAGCAAGGCACCTGCTATGACAGTCAAGGACAACCATGCTGGAATTTTTACATAATGGCTAATAAGCATTTTTACACCCACAAAGGCCAAAATAAATACAAGGCTGTATTTAAGATATTTAAATTTATCAAGAACCGATGCCAACACAAAATACAGCGAGCGCAAGCCCATAATGGCAAAGATATTGGAAGTAAAGACGATAAAAGGATCGGTAGTGATAGCGAATATTGCTGGAATGCTATCTACGGCGAAAAAAATATCGGTCGTCTCTACCACCATTAGCGCAATAAATAAAGGAGTAGCGCCAATGATTTTTTTGCCCCGAAGCTTGCGCCTGACAAAAAAATGATTGCCGTGGAAATCCTTTGTAACAGGGAAAAACCGTCGCACCAACTTAATGACGGGGTTATTTTCGGGATGAACGCCTTCACCATCTGAAAAAAGCATTCGATAAGCCGAATACAATAATAATGCCCCAAAAACATAAATAATCCAGGAAAACTGATGGATAAGTACCACGCCAAGCCCGATCATGATACCCCGAAAAAGCAAAGCCCCTACGATACCCCAAAACAAAACCCGATGCTGATAGATTTTAGGAATTTTAAAATAACCAAAAATCACCGCCATCACAAAGATATTGTCCATACTGAGCGATTGCTCGATGAGGTATCCAGTAATGTACTCCAATACCGCTTCTTTGCCATCCAGCTCGTCGGGATTAGCTACCCATCCATTTTCATAGGCAAAATACACTACGAAGCTAAACAACGAAGCCAGTGAAACCCACAAAATCGTCCACCCAAAAGCTTCTTTCGTAGAAATATTATGCGGACTTTTATGAAAAACCCCCAGGTCGAGTGCCAGGAGAAAAAAGATCAAAACCAGAAAAACAATCCAGATCGTCATCACTCAAATTTAATCACTAAAAAAAACGCTTTCACGGTGGATTTTAGATGTCAAAAAAACGCAAAGGTAACAAATTTGTCTGGCGAAAGATAGGACAAAAATACAATCTCTCCACGCTATTGTTGCCAAAAGCATTTGCTGCTAAGATTATATAACATCCTAATCCGCTTTTCTGCCGAAAATAAAGACCTGATTTAGTCTATAATACCCTGACGCTGGGGCGCTGAAAATGTATCGTTCGTCGGTAATTTGATAGCTTGCTGTAACACCCCATCTCCGCGAATCGTCTTTTGCTTGAAATCATCCTTTCAAACAACTAAAAAACTTAAGCCATGAGGAGTTTACTTACATTTTCTCTATTGCTGCTTACCATGATCCCACTCAGGGCTCAGCTCAGTGATAAAGTCACCTTGATTGGAAAAATCACAGACCAAAATAATTCCGCGGTAGAATTTGCCAACATTCTACTTTTAAATCCAAAAGATTCCAGCCTGCTCAAAGGCAGTATCACGGACTCCGCCGGTGTTTATATTTTTGAAATCATAGAAGATGGTACTTATCTCATTGCGGCTACCATGGTGGGGTATCAATCTGCCTACTACGGTCCTTTCGCTGTGAGCAAAGCGCAACCTAATGTATCCATTCCCAATTTGCAAATCAATAGTGGTGTCGTTTTAAATGAGGTAACGGTCAAAGCAGAAAAACCTTTTATCGAATTGCAAAATGACAAGCTGGTGGTAAACGTAGAAGGCAGCCCCGTGGCAGCCGGTAATTCCGCGTTGGAACTACTGGCAAAAGCCCCCGGCGTGACCGTTGACAACAACAACCGCATCGCGCTCAAAGGCAAACAAGGGGTCATGATCATGCTTGATGGCAAGCAATCCTACCTCTCCGCCGAGGAGGTGTCCCGCCTTTTGGAAAGTATGCCTGCCAATAATATCGAAAAAATTGAAATCATCCACAATCCATCCGCCAAGTACGATGCTGCGGGCAATGCAGGAATTATCAACATTCGGCTCAAAAAAGACAAAAATCTTGGCATGAATGGAACGCTGACGCTCGGCGGTGGCTACGGCAGGTATCCAAAAGCAAACACTGGCTTGCAACTCAACTACCGCCAGCAGCAATTCAATCTTTTTGGCAATTACAGCTACTATTATGCCCAGCGATTTAATGACATGGACATCTACCGCATTATCCCTTTTGAAGGGGCAGCATCTATTTTTGATCAGACCAATGATCGTGTCAATTGGGTCAATAGCCACAATTTCAAAGGCGGTGCTGACTGGTTTTTGGATAAAAAAACGACCATCGGCCTACTCTTTTCTGGCAATTCAGGTTACTGGCGAGAGCATAGCGACATTCTCACCCTCATTTCCGGTGCCAATCCAGAACCTTTTTCACAGGTCAATGCTCTCACAAATACAAGAGAAGATTGGGATAATTTTACTTACAACTTCAACCTGCGGCGTACCTTCGGCGACAAAGGCGCTGAACTCACGTTCGACGCAGACTATTCTACTTTTTCTAATCCGATGAATCAAATCAGTGATAATTTCTTTTTCAACGAAGCCGATGTGGAAGTCCTTTTACCTGAATTGCTGCGCGGCACTACCAATTCCGATGTGACTATCCAAGCGCTCAAACTCGACTACACCCAGCCTTTGAAAGGGGATGTCAATCTGGAAGCAGGACTCAAAAGTAGTTTTGTCGAAACGGACAATAGCATCCGATTTTTGAGAAACCAGGATACGGAATTTGTAGTAGATACATTCCTGACCAATCAGTTTTTGTACGAAGAGACGATCCACGCTGCTTACATCAACGCCAGCAAGCAGTTCAAGGGCTTTAGTATCCAAACGGGCCTGCGCGCAGAATACACTATTTCCGATGGCGTTTCTGTAACACTGGACGAGCGGGTTAAGCGCGATTACTTGAACCTCTTCCCCAGCTTAAGCCTTTCGCACACCATCGCTGAAAAACACAACCTGAGTTATTCGTATAGCCGGCGAATTGATCGCCCGTCTTATCAGGATTTGAATCCATTTACTTTTTTCTTGGATAAATACACTTTTGGACGGGGCAATCCTTTCCTACAGGCGCAATACACCAATTCTTTCTCGGTGAATTATGGCTTCAAACAAAATTTTATGGTGACCCTGAGCTACAGCCACACAGAAGATGCCATGACGGAAGTACTGGAACAGGATGACGAAGCGCGCACGACTTACCAGACCCGCGCCAACTTGGCGCAATTTGATAATTATAGTGTCAATTTCTCCGCTCCGGTTAAAATTGCCAACTGGTGGTCAGCGCGTATTAATGTATCGGCTTTCATCAATCATTTTCAGTCGGCTTATTTGGCAAGTCAAATTGACAACCGACAGTTGTCTTACAATGCTTATGTTTCCAATACTTTCACCCTACCTAAAGGCTTCAGAGGCGAGCTATCGGGCTTTTATAATTCGGCAGGGGTGTATGGTATGTTTGAAACGCAACCACAGTACGCCATTGATGCTGGTATTTTCAAATCATTGTGGAATGGCAAAGCCAACCTCAAGCTAAATGTGAGTGACCTGTTCTTTACTAATCGCTGGAATGTGAATATACAACAAGACAATATCAACGCCAATGTGAAGGGACAATTTGAATCCCGACGGGCAAACCTGACTTTTACCTACAAGTTTGGCAACAAGGAAGTAAAACCCACGCGCCAACGCAGCACCGCTACGGAAGAAGAACAAAACAGAGTGAAAAGAAACTAAGGTATTCTTTTTTTAAAGCGGGCGCTCTTTCTGGGAGTGTCCGTTTTTTTATTGTGGTGTCACTGGCGGTTCAGGTAGTTTGGGTTTCTTTTTCTTCTCTTTTTCTGGAGCTGCAAAAAGCACCTTAGACCCTATTCCCAAGCCAATGATCGAACTCATGGCATCTTCTGATTTCGCTTCCAAAAATTTAATTTTGGATTCATGGATGTGGAAAACGAAGCCATTCGTAGGATTGGGAGCAGTAGGCACAAAAATAGTGAAATAGCCATTGGTATGCTCATCTGTGACAAAGCCGGTCATCCATACCCCATCCCCAAAAACATCTGCCAGCACTACTTGCGAAAAAGGCATTTTTTCGACCCCGATAAACTGCCGCACGGTGTCCCGAATCACTTTATACAAAGGCAAAGACATTAGCCAGCGTTCTTCTATTTCTCTAAAAAAATTTTTACCAAATTCCGTACGCACCAATAAGCCCACGACAAAAAAAGCACCGACTACAAGCACAAGGGAAATCAGGCTAACTAACCACTGGGCTACATCGTCCGAAAAATTGAAAATCTTACCAACCGGTGCGATAATCCTGGCAATAAAATTAAAAATCAAGCGCACCAAAAGCACCAGCAAGGTGATGGGTAAAATCACGACCAAGCCCCCGATGATTGTCGTACCTACAAAGCGCCGCAACTGAAACCAAAACAGGTTTTTTCGATTTACTTTCCCGATCATAGTTTTTGGATTTTTTTGCTTACGAAGTTATTTCAATTTCCGATAAGCTGCTGATAAAAATCATAGCTACCTATTGAGAAATGTTAGTGCTTTTCTCTTTTGCAACACTTACATTGAAGAAAACTGAAAAGGCTGTGATATTGGCAATTTTATTGGGCGCATTATTATTGATGATCTTGTGGCTACTGCTTGCACCGATAAGCGTGAAGATAGATACTTGGCAGCAGGACTATACCGTTCGGTGGCAGGGCATTGGTGGTGTACAAGTGCTTTTGATTGAAAATGAACTGGTGCTATTGCTGCGCGTGTTTTTTTGGCGAAAAGCTTTTTATCCTTTGCGAGGAAGTAAAAAACCAAGCAAGCCTCCGAAAAAAAGCAAGCCAACAACACAGCGTAAGGGGGGCATCTTCAGTTGGAAACTGGCAAAACGAGTACTGCGAACTTTCCGCGTCAAGCAATTTAAGTTAGAACTGGATACCGATGATTATGTTATCAATGCTTTTTTGTACCCTGTATTTTATTTTTTGGATAGCCCCAAACGACAATTGCGTGTAAATTTTGAAGGGAGAACCAATCTTTTATTGCATATCGAAAACAGACTGTCTCGAATTATTGGAGCTATTATTCCTGTTTTTTTTACTAAAAAAATCTCAAAGCCATGAAAGTGAATTTTGAAGAGCTGATTCCTCAAATAACAGAATTCCTGAGATCAGAGGCAAAAACAGAAACCGTTATTGGTCAGCAATTTGTATTGGGTGAATTTCATTGCGTGCCCGTCATTCGGCTCGGTATGGGCTTTGGTTCTGGTGGTGGAGAGGGCGAAGCCCCCAACAAACAAGGGCACGGAGAGGGCGCTGGTGCCGGTGGCGGCATTGGTATCGAACCCATTGGCTTTTTGGTAGCACGCGAAGATCAGATCTCTTTTATTGCGACTCGCCACGCTTCAGGATTATCGGCTGCTTTTGAAAAAGTGCCTGATCTGATCGAAAAGTTTTTGGAAAAAAAGAATACCGAAGTAGTTAAAAACTAATCGGATCACTAAGAAATTATCAGATGGTGCGCCAGGATGCAGAAATGTGTCCTGGCATTTTTAAACAAAAATTTGTACTAAAAGAAAAAACGATGACAAATATCAGTGGCAACACACACGAAAAGACCTATTTTCAAAACATGAATGACAACACCCTGTACCAACAACACCGCGATTGGCTCAGTCAGCTGGACTTTTACCAGGATGAAATCAAAATTTTTCAGCATGAATTGACCCAAGTGGTTGAAAAACATCCCGATTATCTCTCCATCATTGAGCATGTAGATGAGTATCAGCGCATCTTTGAGAAAAAGCTGGAAAAAATAGACCACCTAAAGCATCAGATCGCATTACATTTGAAACAAGAAGGCGCTACTGCCTTGGAAGAGCATGAACAACTGCAGGCACGCATGGGCGATTTGGTGAAAAACTTTGAAGCCCTCAAGAAAAATTTCAGGCGCTTCGCCTCTCGGAATGACTAATGAAGCAAAGGGCTTGACTATCTTTCATTTGCACTAACATTTTCTTCAATATAATCCAACAACTTTTCCAAATCCCAGGCATATTGAAGTGTATAGCTGCCTATGCGCGTGCGGCATAGCGCGGAGAGATACGCCCCGCTCTTTAGCGCTTTGCCAAAATCATGGGCAAGGGAACGAATATAAGTACCTTTGCTGCAACTTACCCGAAAATCCATCTCTGGCAAGGCAATCCTGGTGATTTCAAATTCATAGATCGAAACGGGCCGTGGCTCGATTTTTAGGATTTCTCCTTTGCGGGCTTTTTTGTAAAGCGGCTGACCATCCACTTTGATCGCTGAAAACATGGGCGGAATTTGTTCAATATTGCCTACAAACTGCTGCCGAGCCGCTGCTATGAGTTCTGCGGTGATCTGATCCGTAGGAAAAACTTGGTCTATCTCCGTTTCAGCATCGTAGGAAGGGGTACTTGCCCCAAAGGTCATTGTGCCGGTGTATTCTTTCGGAAGGTTTTGATAATCATGGAGTTGCCTGGTAGCTTTGCCGGTGCAAATGATGAGTAAGCCAGTAGCCATAGGATCAAGGGTGCCTGCGTGCCCCACTTTGATATCCCTCACCCGCAGGTGGTTTTTGAGTTTGTATCGAATTTTATTTACTACATCAAAAGAAGTCCAGCCTTTTGGTTTATTTACTAAAAGCATTGCCCCTGCAAGAAAATCGTATTTCGGTAAAGGAATCTCATCTGCACTCATAGAAAGTGGGATTCGTTAAAAAAATACAAACCGATGGCGAGGATCGCAACGATAAGACAATATAAGGAAAAATAACCAAGTTTGCTGCGTTTTACTAATTGGATCATCCAGATGCAAGCGAATAAGCCCGTGAGAAAGGCAGCGATAAAGCCCAAGGCAAGTGGTAAAAATGCCTCTTTTGACTGTGACTGGAACGCGCCATCCAGGAGGTCTTTGGCTATTTTTCCTAAAATTAGTGGCACAACCATCAGGAAAGAAAAACGGGCAGCTTTGCTACGATCTATCCCTAACAAAACCGAGGCAGAAACTGTAGCGCCCGAACGAGACAAACCCGGCAAAATGGCAATCATTTGGGCAATACCCACCCAGAAGGCGTTGCGGTAAGTCACCTCTTTGCCAATTATTTTTGACCGATCCGCAAAGAACAGCAAAACAGCCGTCAGCAATAAACAGATACCCACTAATAAAATTTGTTTAGAAAACATTTGCTCGATCTGCTCCTCCAGCAAAATACCCGCAAGCGCCGCTGGTATCATCGAAATGATAATTTTCAGGGCGAAGCGAGTTTCTTCGTTCCACTGAAACTGCAACAAACCTTTGAGAATATCAAGAATATCCTTTCGGAAAACGACAATTGTACTCAACGCCGTTGCGAAATGCAGTGTGACGGTCATCAACAGGCTCTCCTCCCCCACCTTCTCGTCGCCCAGCAGATATTTTGCCAGTTCTAAATGGCCACTGCTGCTCACTGGCAAAAATTCGGTTAATCCTTGTACAATGCCTAAAATAACAGACCGAACAAGCTCTTCCATTTTTATACCAATTTTACTTTGTGTGTTTATTTTTTAAAAATGGCATAAATTTCTACGATCAAGCCTGCCAGAATAACCATGGGTGCCAAAACTGTACGCCGAAAGCTATAAATGAGCTGCTCATCCCAGACATCAGGCGAAGGCATGTGCCCACCCGACATCAGCATCATGCCAAATACGATCAGGACAACGCCAATTCCCATCCAAATATAGGTCTGCTTGCCAAAAACCAATTCCGCTTTGGGAGCGGCCGTAGCCTGCCGAGATCGGCTTGGGGCAGTAGGAGGCGTTTTTGGTGTCGTCGTCACTACAACTTTTTTTTGCGGTTTGCTTTTACTCATTTTTATTATAAATTACGCTTCATTACAAAATAAATTTTAATACAAATCGTCCACTCTCATTTTGAGATATTTTCTTATAACGAAATAAGCACCTATTGTATTAATCAAAATACCCAGAATTAATAAGCCAGTAAATAAAGTAACAAACCCGGCAATATTTTGCAGTACTTTTAAATCTGGTATTTGTTGATGCGCCCACAGCACTAACAAAATCAAACCAGCAGTGGCTAATAGCCCGCTTAATAACCCGTGTCCAACGCCTCTAATCAGATAAGGCTTACTAATAAATTCCCAGGATGCCCCTACCAACTCCATGTTTTTGATAATAAAACGATTGGCGTAAAGCGCCAGCCGCACGGTATTATAAATCAGTACCGCCGCGATCAGCACCAAGAAAATGCCCACCCCCAGCGCAAAAAATCCCAATCGCTGGATGTTCTCCGTGATATTATCTACAAAACTTTGTTGGTAAAAAACGCCGCTCACCTTCGGGTAAGCCTGTGTCAGGGCTGTTTCCAATTTTTGAAGGCTATCGGTTTGCATGTACGTTGCTTTCACATTGAAAAAAAAGGCATTGTAGTAAGGATTGGGCAAGTCCAGCCTGGAAAAATCCTCTCCAAACTCCCGCTGCATCTGCTGGGCAGCTTCCTCTTTGCTTACAAATTGTACACTTTCTTTTTTGACAAAATTGCGCGCTTTGAGGTACTGTTCCAGTGTAGTAATATCCGTTGTAGTTGCTTCCTCGCTCAGTTCCACCATAATCGTGATCGTTTCCCGAAACGCCTTCACCAAGCGCTGCGCGTGCAGCATGATTAGCCCAAACAATCCAATCAGAAAGAGTACCAAAGCGACACTTACTATGGAATACACATAGTTGGGTTTTCTACGCGAGCCACTCTTTTCCATTCCGGTTGTCATCCGCTTAATTGCTTAACGAGAGGCAAAGGTAAGGAAAGTTTGTTTAGCTTGAATGATTTCAGCGATTTAGTGCGTTTATTTGGTGTGGTTTTTATTGGTTTTTTAAATTCAACAAAAATGATGAAAAAGTTGATATTGATGATTTCCGGGCTGCTGAGTGTAGCCGCTTGTACTGCTCAAATCTATTTGGACAATGCCTCTTTTGAGGGCAATCCTCAGGATGCTACCGTTCCCGTTGGTTGGTTTCCTTGTGAATTGGGCACTACCCCCGATGTGATGCCGGGTCCTTGGGGCGTGTATCAGGAGGCATCAGAAGGGGACACCTACATGGGGCTCATCACACGGGAAGATGGCACTTGGGAAAGTGTAGGGCAACGGCTTAAATCGCCAATCAAAGCAAAAGATTGCTACTATTTCACCCTGGATTTATCCCATGCCGATACCTATGCCAGTTATAACGAAACGATCAAAGTGCGCATTTGGGGTAGTGCCAGCAAGTGCGGCAAGGATCAGCTACTTTTTGAGTCCAAATTGATAACACACACGGACTGGCAAACGTACAAAGTGCAATTCACGGCCAAAAAAGACATCAATTATATTTTGATTGAAGCATTTTACAAAGAAGAGAGCTTCTCCCGTCGGGGCAATGTATTGATTGACAACATCTCCGCCTTCAAAAAATGCGTCCGTGTTTAACCTATTCTTGTTGAATCAAAAAGATCAGCGCTGCTCCATTTCTTTCATCAGTGCTTCGGTTTCGCGCATGAGTTGTTCCCACTCTCGTTTGATGGTTTCTTTTTGTGCTTTTTCTGAAGTACCATAGGGCGTAGGCGAATTGATTTTATCCTCCAGATTCCGGCGTTCTTGCTCCAGTTCATCCAATCGAGCGATTAGATCTTTGTTGTCTTCAATCGTTTTGGCGTGCCCGCGCAATTTGTCAAACAAACCACCCACTTTATCCACGGCTTCGTCATATTTCCCTTCTTCAAATTTATCTTTTTCGGTGCGCAGTAGCCCCCAGGCTTCCTTGCCGAAATTCCAAACCGCTTTGCCGGCATTTTTGGCAGTATCAATTACTTCTTTGGATTGTTGTTTTTCTTCGGCTGTGCCAAAAAAGTAGTTGTACACCACAATACCAATTACCAGCAACAGTGCTAATCTGATTAAGTATTTCATTGTTTTGTAGTTTTGATGCAAAATATTTAACGCCGGGACGCTTCCAAAAATTCCAGTAGCCGCACAGAATCCTTTTCCTCTTTTAAATCCAGGCGGTGTTCTGCGGCCAGCTTTTTAATCTCCGCAGCAAAACCAGGCAATCCTTTTTCAAAATTCTTTTGACTAAGTTTCATCTTTTGATACGGTGTGTCACCCTGTTTTAGCCAGTAGCCCGTTTCGCTGATAAACTCATCGTATCGGGTATCCGTTCCATAAGCCTGTTTATAATCTGCTTTGCGGAGCTGTTTCTCCATTTTTTTCAATAACGATAAGGATTTTCCTTCATAAAGTACCTCATAAAAAGCGTGTTTACTGCTTTTAGCCCCTTCTATCGCACTTTCTGGCTTCACAATCCATTGGCGCATTGTTTTATCCGTTGCCTTCAATTCCATCATTTCCACCTTAGCAGTTGCTACGGTTCCCATCAAATCTCCTTTCAGCCTTACAAAAACGAGGTTTTCCACTAAGTCCACATTAAATACTAAGGGAAGGCTCAAACTATCTTTCTGAACAAATTTTATACGCCCACTCGTCCAGGTATCAAACAAATAGGGCGAGCCTTTCACGCCCTCGTAGCGATTGTCAAATCCTACTATGCCGGGGCTGAAAGGGCTTAAATTTCCTACCTGCTCGAGCATTTGTTGGTTGTTAGCAGGGTCCTGCTGGGCAATACTCCATATCGAACACATCAGCAATAACAACAAGGGTATTGTTTCCTTCATAATCAAGCATTTGTGCGTGAAACAGATTTTTTCTTCTTTTCGCTTCTGAAATGCTAAAACACTCAACAAATATAAGAACCAATTGCTATTTTGAGGCGATTTTGTGTTTATCGCTTTTGAAACAAATAATACCGCACTATGCCCAAGAAAATTTTATACCTGCTCAGCCTGCTTTTGCTGTTGTATAGCTGTCGGGCTATTCGTACCAATTTGGATAAAGTAGCGACAATAGAAGGCAAGGTGCTTCATACCGGCATCATTGATTGCTTCGAGGAAGGATTGCTTAACCCTGACGGCACATTCGTTTTTTGTGAAGCATCGGCTGTAACCAAAGTGGATAATCGCCTGCTGATTGCCATTGATAAGCCGGTACCTGCGAACAAAGGGCTTTCCACTGTTTTTTCCGTGCCCCTTTCTGAAATCCATGCTGACAAAATCAATCGCACTCACATTCAGTATGCCTTAGAACAAGCTTTCCAAAATGTGATCAAAATTGAGGCCCTCACACAAACCCCCGACAAGCGCTTCTTTGCGACTACGGCTTTTGATCGGATTAAATCCAGCACGCCCGATTGGGATGGCTACAATGCGCTGCTTACCTGGAATAGCACGGAATTTGAAAACCTACAATACCTCGATTCTACTACTACGGGCGGCTTCACGAGTTCTAAAAACCTGCGCAAAGCGTTTCAAAAAGTATTGACTACTAATGCTTTTCCAAATGGCGTACCTTATTTTAAAATAGAAGCGCTGGCAGCATTGCCCGGCAATCGCCTGATTTTTGGTATCCGCGAATTGGGCGAAAGCTATTTGAAGTTTGATTACACTTTTACATTGATCGAAACGAGCTACACGCCTACCGCCGATGGCATCGTCATCCACCCTGATTTCAAACGTATCTATGATTTTCAACCCTTTATGGAAGGGCAACCGCTGGGGATTTCCGATCTAATTTACCACGCCGATAGCAAAAGCCTGCTGGCGCTCACTTCTTACGAAGAATCTGTCGCAGATGAAAGCAAAAAAAAGTTTTATACTTATTTGTGGGTATTGCCTTTGTCGAAAATGACTGCACAAGAAGCGCCACTCCCCATTAGAACAGCAAGCGGCACGGCACTTCAGATACCTTACAAGGGGGAAGGCATCTGTTTCCTGGATGATAAAACGCTTTTGATCATTCACGACGAAGATCGCAAACCCAGCACGGTCCGATTAGCTGCCACTACCACTACCCGCCAGCCACATCAGGCTGTTTACTCGATTGTGCGCCTGAAGTGGTAAGCCCAAAATAATCTTTTTGAAGCTTACAAAACTTCAAAAATTACACCGACATTCAATGATGGAGTAAGTTTTCTTTATACTTTTTCAGTTGCCGCCGGATTTTTTCAGCTGCACCTGCCAATGATTTTTCAAAATGATCTGTATTATCATCCGCATAAAGGACTTGCCCCGGTACTTCGATTTTAATTTCTACTACCTTACCATTGGGCGACTGAAAGCTCCTGTTTTCTTCTTCCTTGAAAAAAACTTCTGCTGCGTGGATACGGTCAAAATACGTCTCCAATTTACCTACTTTTTCATCAATCAAGCCTTGCAGATGTTCATATACTGGAAAAGGCGCGTGCACTTGAATAGTCATACTCGTCAGGTTTAAATGTAAAAAAATTGTAACTTCAATAGCCAAAATAAATTTTTGGGCCTTTCTTTGGGATGACGATTGTCTTTTTCATCACATGATTCTTGTCATTTCCTACTATTTTATTGCTTCGGTAGAAAGCCCGAAAACGCCCGTGCGCAAATAGCTATTTAGGATTTTCAAAAATTGTTTTTTAAATTAAACTTATTGTACCTGCCAGCGTTCCTTTTACAGAAAGCCTGAAAATATGCGTTTTGGCACGGCTTCGTCGAGCGATCTTTCAGCATACATTCCTTAACATAAAAACCAACAAAATCATGGCATTTCAACTTCCTGATTTACCCTATGCTTTCGATGCATTAGAACCTCATATTGATGCTCGTACTATGGAAATCCACCATGGCAAACACCATGCGGCTTACACCACTAATTTGAATAATGCAATCGCTGGTACCGAGCTGGAAAACAAAACGATTGAGGAAATTCTGGCAAATATATCCCAACACACAGCCGTGATTCGCAACAACGGCGGGGGTTATTACAACCACAACTTGTTCTGGACGGTTATGTCGCCCGATGGTGGCGGAATGCCTACGGGTGAAGTAGGAGATGCAATCAATCGCGACTTCGGTTCGTATGAAGCTTTCAAAACCCAATTTTCTGCCGCGGCAGCAGGGCGTTTTGGTTCAGGCTGGGCTTGGCTGATCAAGGATGGCAGTGGCAAACTGCACATCACTTCTACGCCCAATCAGGATAATCCTTTGATGGACATCGCGGAGACAAAAGGCACGCCAATTCTGGGCCTGGATGTGTGGGAACACGCTTATTACCTGAATTACCAGAATCGCCGTCCTGATTATATCGCTGCGTTTTACAATGTGATCAATTGGGCGGAGGTGAATCGCCGATTTGCTGCGTAAAACGATGCAAATGATTATTTTTTTTGATACAAAAAGACGTGCTTGACACAAAAACCAGGCGCGTCTTCTTGCAATATGGCAGCATTAGTCAACGACCTAACTTTAATCCTCTTTCGTGTGGGTCTTCATCGGGTAACTGCATCAGGTATTGATCGGAAAAATCAATTTTCAACTCTACCCACATCGGTAGGTGATCCGACATCTGGAAGGTACGCCACTTGCTGAGATAATACTGATTGATTTGCTCATCGGTTTTTCCCTCCATCACTTTGGGTTCAAAATAATGGCGATAAACAGGCATTTCATCATCGCAAAAAACAGCCTCCTGAAAGCAAAATGCGCCTGATCGCTCCGCTTCTTTTCGTTTATCAAAAATGAGCATATCCTTGTCCCGCACCTGAAAGGAAATCTGATCATAATGTTTGGTTCGCCCTAAATCCGTAGGCTTAGTCTTCAAACTACTCGGAATATAAAACCCATTTTTCTCCAGCGTTTGCATCGTCACATGCGTTGTATCAACGATATTGAAATCTCCTAACAAGATATAATTGGCATTTTCATTTTTGGCTTTGCGCTTCAGCCACTTAGCAGCCAGATCAATCTCCTCTACTCGTCTTTGCATGCCCTCGCTCTCCGGGCGCTCATCGCCATAAAAAATGTGTACCGTACAAATCATGAACCGAAACCATCCCGCTTGGAAAGCCGCCAGGAAGGGCGTTCGGGCAAATTGCAAAAGCTGTTCTGGTTCTTTTGATTCTGGCAAAACAATCTCACCAGCGATGTGTAAAAAAGTAATTTTGCGACGATCATACACAAAGGCCATTCGCTCACCCCCACCAGCCGAGCCTTGCGTGGCGTCCGTCACGATGTAATCCCAATCTCGCCCCAAGTGGGTCATCAGCTTTTCCAAACCCGCCAAATCACTGCTCACTTCCTGAATAGCCACAAAGTCAAAAGCATCTATGATTTCTGAAATATAATAATAGCTCTCCGGTAAGCGATTATCTTTAAACTCCCGGATATTCCAGGTAGCGAGCAAGAGGGTTTCCCGTGTTGTTTTGGGTGGAATTTCTGAGCGGATTTTTTGCCGGAGCTGTAACAATTTATTTACAACCCGATTCCGCACGGTGTCATCGGCAAGTTGCTTGATCTGTTTATAGTTTGGCATCGTCTAAGGGATTTTTGATAATGGATATTCATGCTATCTCTCTTGCAAATTTAACAATAAATTTACAATAAGTTAACATTTATCCACTTAATCTATGTCCAGCGAGCAAAATCAACTCGGACATAGCCCTGTTCCAACGGTGGCTTGACCCATCGTGAGGCGTTCTTTGTCGTACAAATACACCGCCAAATCAATGAGCAACTCCTGCTCAGAAAGACTTGAAGCTTAATATTTCATCGGAATGACGAGCGCCATTATTTGTTATTAAATCCACACAAAAAAATGAAGAAAAGGTTTCCATTTGATTGAAAATTATCGTCCACAAGCTTCCATCAGTGCCCGATACACGGCATTTCCTTTTAACAGCTCTCGATTGCCCAGCACGACTACGTACTCCCGCGCACGCGTGAGCGCTACATTCAGCTTACGGTCAATACCTTCGTCGGAGAGCGAAGTAAGCGATGTTATTTGTGTAATGGAATTCGTGCATAATGAAATGAGTATAATATCCCGTGCGCCGCCCTGGTAGCGTTCGACGGTGTCAATCGTAATATTTGTTATGTCTATTTCTTTCTCTATCAATACGCTGCGAATCTGAGCGATTTGCGCACGATATGGTGTAATGATGCCAATGCCGCTTGCTGCTTGCTGTTTTTTTGAAATATGTTGAAATGAGTTGTCTGGCATCTGGTCTCTGGCATCTGGCATCTTAATACTTGTCGCTTCTTGCTTGTTGCTTGCGGCTAAAGTCAATTCTTGAAAACTTAAAACCAATTCCGCAATCAATTCCGCTTCGTGGCGATTGGTTTTTTGGGTAGGATTGGAGTTATCTGGCTCGGTAGGCAGAAAAATTACGCGGCGCTGGGCAAGTTGACGGATCAATTCGTTGCTCGTTCCATTTAGTCCAACTGTAATATTTTCAATTTGACGCAGATAAGAAGGGCTTGATTCGGGTAAAATCTTTAAAGTATTATCATAAAAATACTGGTTCGGAAATTCCATGATGTCGCGGTGCATCCGCCCCTGATGACTGAGTTGTGCATAAGCCCAATGCCAGCCTTGCTGCTGACAGCGTTTGAAAAGCCTTTCAAATAAAGAGTTTCGGAGATTAGTCAAGCCTATATTTTGTAAATCTTCATCACGTACTGCGGAGGCTTCAAAATCTTGCACGACGACGGCAGGTAATTGCTTGTGATCACCGATTAAAATAAAACGTTTGAATTGTGGCAATAGCCCTGCCAGCATCGGTTCTAAGACTTGCGAAGCTTCGTCAATAATGACCGTATCGAACGATTTGAGTTGTAATAATTCCGGTTTTGTGCCAATGGAAGCAACGGTTGCAATCACAATCCGATGACGTTCCATAATTTGCTTTAAATCCTGGCGATTTGTAATATTTTCGGTTTTAGTTTGTAATAATTGCCGGTGAAAGCGCTCATCAGTTGCATAATGAGAACCAATTCTGAAATAGTCATTGCGAATCGAGTCGTTAATGTTTTCAAGGGCTTCGCACATTTCGTCCACTGCGCGATTCGTGTAGGCCAATAATAAAATATTTTCATTTGTGTTATTTAGTAAATATTGCACAATATGCCGCAACATGACACTCGTTTTGCCGGTGCCGGGCGGTCCCCATAGCAAAAAATAATCAGGCGCAGCGAGCAATTTGCAGAGGATACGGTGCTGCTCTTCGGTGAGTTCAGGGTCATAAGGCAATTCCAGTGCTTGCGTCCACTTCGGTGCCATTTGCCCCAGCAATAAAGCTTTTTTGGCGGGTATGCTTTTCGCAAAATCGTACAAACCGCGATACATCGAAAGAAAGGAGCTATCGAGCAAATCGGGTTCGAGATTCCAATATTCAAACTGCTCAAAAATCGCCAGATTAAATTGCCGCGAACGCAGGCGAACTGTCACCGTTTCAGGTTTTAATTCAACAATCGTGCATTTAAAAATCTGCTGCGCCAATGGCGAATCGCCCTCGGGATACAGCACGGCAATGTCGCCTTGCCGGAAATTGGCAAGCGGATTGGTCCATTTTGTTTTGGCAAAAACGATGAGCGGTTCGTCTTCATTCGCCTGATTTTGTTGCACTTGTAAATGGCTGATAATGCTAAAGCTTTCCTGCTTCCGCTCAAAAGTATCCAACCACAGCGAAGCCTGCCCGTTGACCGATTCTAAGCCTTGCACGCCCGTTTTGGCAAGTTGATGTTCTCTGGCGATAAAGCCCGAAAATGCAGTAAAATATTTGCGTTCCACCGCATTCATGCCATTCCATAGCGCTTCAAATTCTGCCAAATCCTGTTGCGTAAAGCCCTTTGCATTTGGGAAAGCCGAAGGTCGCAAGCGTCCAAACAAACGTTGCCCTTGTTCCAGCAAATCACCGTCCTGTCCGATGCGTAGCAGCAGCCACTCCAACGCGACCAGGTGATTACGCACCTGCAAAGCCTCGTACTGCTGGCTTCGCACGCGCGGTGCAAAGCGCAGTTGTCGCTCCTCCTGCCCGGAATAAAGGATATAACTCGCCGGATCAAGCCCTTTGCCAAAAGTGGACTGAATCAAGAGATCGTAGAGCAAAGTTTGCGCGAAATGATTGCCGCTAATGCCGTAGGCATTGGGCATGAAGGGCTTGCCGCTTTTGAGTTCGATAATCGCCGACTTGTCTTCGGATTGAAAAAAAATATCGAGTCGCCCTTGCAAACCGAAGGTTTCGGAATAGAAAGTCGGCTCCAGGAAGCACTGCGCACTGCTAATGTGTTGCTCAGCTAAATCCTGTTGCACCAATTTTTTCAGATTAATAAAATGCAATTGGCTGGTTTGCTGAATCTCGCGGATTTCGGCATTCTCAAATAAACAAAAGGCTAAAGGGTTGATTTGAAACACTTTAGGAAAAAGTTCCTGGAATGTCCAATCGGATTTGTGCATCAATTCATCCAGAAAAAAATTGGCGATATTCCCCAGCAAGCGATACTTCGTATTTTCAAACGGCAAATATTTTTTCAGCAAATGCAAAAACGGCTCGGGCTGCGCATCGCGAAAACATTCGGCTACAGCCGACACATCCACCAGATAATCCGGCTCCACAACCAATGCTTTAGGACGGTAAATGCCTTCGGCGTCAATTTCTACATCCAGTAAATTCAGCGTAACCGGAAAGCCAAACACCTTGCGGATGGCAGCAATCGTCGGGTCGAAATTTTCATTATGCTCCGGCAAACTGTATTGAATACGAATCGTCGCCTCGGGCTGGTCTTCTGTTTTGGCAATCAATTGGTTATGCTCAGCATCGTCGGATAGAGCGACGGCGCGAATCCTGGGTCGAAAGGCGCGCACCTCCGCCGGTCGGAAAGGAACTGCCCAATCTTCGGGAATAACTGTTTGCAAATCAATAGAAATGGGCGTTTCAAATAAAACTGCGATGGTTTCAGCCAGCACTTTCAAACCAAGCTCATAGACCTTTTCATCCGCATTTTTATTTTGCAGAATAGCTTCTGCTTGTCGCCGAAAAGTATGAATGTAAAACTGAAGTTTTTTATCGAATTGAAACTGGTGCGCCACGTAAGCGATCCGCGCGAAAAGCGTTGAGAACTGTAGCCGTTCCTGTTTCGTCGCTTCCAGAAACAGCATTTGCAACAGGCGGTATAACGCCTCTACCTTCCCCACCAAGGGCAACGCATCGTTTTGTGCAATTTTGCGGATTTCTTGATCGAATAGCTTCGCTAATGTTTCATTTTTCATAGATCCTACAACCTAAACACATTGTGAATTTAGCTGTTTGATGGAATTTCTTAGCTTCAATAAGTCAGGTCTGGTGCATTTCTAAAATGTGCCAGACCATTATCGTAAGGTGTATGCGTTTTGTTAAAGCATCATCACTGATGGAACAAAGGTAATAAAAGCAAAAGACAGTTGGCTTTGCACCGATCGCTTGGAGCATAGCGATGCCAAAGAGACCGCCTCGAAAAAGCATTCCATATTTTAGTTTTTACAAGTGAAATCAGTCCCCATAAAGGCGGTAATTAATGACGATGGTATTACAATAAGTCAGGCGTTTTGGAGTTTGAGCATTGGCTATCAGCCATTGTTTATTCATTGCCCTTTTCTCGAAATCATACAAAACCTGTTTTACAAGTAAGTAAGTGAGCAGTTTTACAGTCAATAGCTGATTGCTTTTGGTTTTAATAATCAAACTATAATTTTTTGTAACTCAAATAGACTCTATTACTCGAGGATTTCATCATATTGATTCATAAAATAATAGCTAACGTATGAAAACTTTTAGAATGCTGGTCATATTACTGGTGCTGGGGGGTGTTTTTTCTAAAGACTTGGCTGCACAGAAACACTTTAGTGAATACTTTCGCCCAATTAGGGTGAAAGACAGTTTGTCTTTTTCAATGAATAGCCCACAAGGATTACGCGCTGATACCATTTCTTACAGCGTATTTACCGCGAATGTCCCTCCGTCTTTATTGCAAAACATTGATTATCTGATGGATGCAGAAGGAACAACGGTAGTGGGATTAGGGCGCTTTTCATTAAATGAAACGTTTGATGCTTATTTATTGGGCTTTAGTTTGTATTGGTTTGGTGGGCAAGCGCTGTTGGTCGTGCAAAAAAAATCGAATTTACCTGCTGCCCTGATTCCAGTTTCCAATTTTTATGGAGGGGATGGTGGTCAAGTGTTGCGCAATACCTGGTTTTTTGATTATGATAAGGATGGCAAGAAAGATTTATTGATTCGCGATTCAGCGCATGCTTTTCGTATCAATGAAGAAGGCAAAGAAGAGGAAAGTTACAAGGAGTATGTGTCGTTGTATTTGTGGGAATCAAACGGCTTCAAGCCCACGCCAATTAAGAACGAGCAATTGCTGATCCAAAAATTTCCAGTGAATTGGGATTGGTAATGATGAGCGCAAACTAAAATAGGAAGTCAACAATACGAAGCACGAAAGCAATAACTTACAAAACGTTGATTAATAGTAATTTAAAAATACATACTTACGGCTATGTTTTAGCACAAGTACTTTGAAATATTTTAAAAGTCAATGATTTGTGATAGACAAAAGCGATATATGTTTTTGAATTTAATTAGAGCCACTTCACCAAGTTGAAATCCTGGCGGTGTGGCAGCAGTTCGTGCTTGGGAAAAAGCCGGAAGCCATATTCATAGACTCCAGATAGTTCAAGTTCTACCTTACATTCATAAACAGCCGTCCCATTGTTTTTACTTTTCAAAGTAAATTCTTCTGAAAACTTCAGCTCCAAATCCTCCTCATTCAAGCGTTTGAAAAACACGACTTCCAAGCCAATGTCTTTGGCATCCATACCGTTCAAATCCAACTTGATGACAGCGTTGAAATGATCACCCAGCGGCAGCGCGTAATTTTCGGTGTCCAATACATTCATTTCCAGCACCTTGATGTCATTCCAATTGTGAAGCATTTCCAATTTCCATGCCACCATTTTTTGAGCATTCGCAAAATTAGCTTGGTGCATGAGGCGGCTGCGCTGTCCCAGTTGATCGTAAAACCGCGAAAAATAATCATCCATCATGCGTTTCATCGTAAAATCAGGAGCAACTTCGGCAATGGTATTTTTGATGTAACTCATCCAATTCGCAGAAATCCCATGAGCATCTTTGTTGAAATAAATTGGCAAAATTTCTTCTTCAAAAATGTTATAGATCGTTTCGGCATCCAATTCATTTTGCAAAACGGGGTCTTCATAAGTATTTTCCAAAGGCAAAGCCCAACCCGCTCCTGGCAGATAGCCCTCTGCCCACCAGCCATCGAGTACACTGAAGTTGATCACCCCGTTGAGTGCTGCCTTCATCCCGCTGGTACCGGAAGCTTCTTTGGGTCGCGTAGGCGTGTTGAGCCAGATGTCAACCCCCTGCACCAGCAACTTTGCCAGTTCCATGTTGTAATCTTCCAGAAAAATCACTTTGCCGATAAATTCTGGTCGGTGCGAAATCTGGATGATATGCTTGATCAAATCCTGACCACCCTGATCGGCCGGATGTGCTTTACCTGCAAAAACAAACATCAGGGGGCGGCCCTCCTGGTTGACAATCTCTGACAATCGCTCCAGGTTATTAAAAAGCAATTGTGCTCTCTTGTAAGTAGCAAAACGCCTGGCAAAACCAACCACCAAGGCATCGGCATTAATGTTGCTAAGCATTTCAAAAATAAAGCTCGGCTTATCACCGCGGCGCGTCAGATCAGTTTGCAGCTTGCTTTTGATCGCATCCAACAGCTTTTTCTTGAGTTTTTGCCGGATTGACCATACTTCCGCATCGGGTACTTTAAGAATTTCGCGCCAGTGTTCTTTGTTAGATTGGTCTTTGAGAAATGTTGCACCAAAATATTTTTTGTATAATTCATCCCATTCATTGGCAATCCAGGTAGCATAATGCACGCCGTTGGTCACATAGCTGATATGCAATTCCTCCGGGCTATAGCCATCGTACAAAACATTAAACATTTTTTGGGAAACCCAACCGTGTAGCTTGCTCACGCCGTTTACTTCCTGCGAGAGGCGGATGGCGAGGTGGCTCATCGAAAATAATTCATTGGCATCCTCCGGATTAACTTTGCCTAAAGCAATGAATTGCTCCCAGCTAATACCGGCTTCCATCACATCGTTGTACAAATATGCCCTTAGCATGCCCTCCGAAAAATAGTCGTGCCCAGCAGGTACCGGTGTGTGTGTCGTAAAAAGCGAAGAAGCGCGCACCAATTCGCGTGCGACATCAAAGCTCAAATTCGCATTCAATATGTAATTTTTCAATCGCTCAAAACCCTGAAAAGCGGCGTGCCCCTCGTTGCAGTGGTAGATATCCGCTTTAATCTCCATTGCCTCCAGCGCCCTTAAGCCGCCAATGCCCAGCAAAATCTCTTGCCGGAGGCGATGCTCCGTATTGCCACCATAAAGCTGATGTGTTAAGCCTCGATCTTCCCAGCGATTCTCTGTAATATCTGTATCAAGAAGATAGAGTGAAATACGCCCGACTTTCAGTTCCCAGACTTTGGCATAAACGGTTTGGTTTTGTAGTTGCACTTTCACTTTCAACCATTCCCCCTGGCTGTCGCGCACGGGCTGAACAGGCATTTGAGTAAACTTCTGGGGCGGATAATCGTGAATTTGATCTCCGTGCAAAGAAATAGACTGCTGGAAATAGCCATACCGATACAATAAGCCAACCGCCACCAGGTTGATATTCAAATCGCTGGCTTCCTTGAGGTAATCCCCTGCCAAAACACCCAAACCACCTGAATATAGCCGCAGCGAAATGTGCAAGCCATATTCCATGCAGAAGTAAGCGATTTTCGGTGCCGTTTTAGCCGGCTTTTCGTTCATATAAGCCTGAAATTGCCTATCAACAGCATCCAGTGTTGCCATAAAAGCTTTATCAGCCAACAAACGTTCAGCAGTATCCAGGCTCATTTCATCAAGCAGAGCAAGGGGGTTATACTGTGCTTTCTCCAGGGAAGTGCCATTGGCAACCGTCTTGAACAATTCGACCGCGCTTTTATTCCATGACCACCAGATATTGTGCGCTAATGCTTGAAGTGGTTGTAGCGCTTTTGGCAATTTGGATTCTACAAAAATACGCTTGAGTTTGAGGTCCCTATTTTTAAGCTGTCCGATCATATTTCAATTTTTTGAAAAGAGCTGTAAGCAGCCTTACCTTAGCGGCACAAAAATAGGATTCTTTTCTAAAGGCAGCCAATTCTTAGTCGAATTCTTGTAAATTATACACTAAGTCTGGTATATTTTCACATACCTTGCCATAATTTTTTAGCGCGATTTGTTTTTTTGGTACACAAAAAATACGCTTCTTTGTGCTGGAAAACATTATTTAACCAAAAACGATCAACCGATGAAAAGAGTAAAAATGATAGTAGCGATAGTTGCTTTCTTTGCAATTTTATTCGCCGCTAACACCAGTAAGGCACAGGTTTATACCAATGCTATTGGTTTGCGCCTGGGCTACCCGCTGTCTGTATCTTACAAGCATTTTTTGAACGAAAACGGTGCCATTGAAGTATTTGGCGGTTTCCGTAGCTTTTCTGGGTATGGCTGGTTCAATGTAGGTGGCTTATACCAGTATCACAAGCCTATTTCTGGTGTGGATGGGCTACAATGGTATTTCGGTGGCGGTGCATCTGTATTTTTCTGGAATTATGACAATGATTTTCTCGATGCAGATTCTACCACCAGTTTTGGTATCATGGGGAATATAGGCTTGGACTACAAATTTGCCGATGTGCCCATTAGTGTCACAGCTGACTGGGCGCCTGTGTTCTTTGTCAATGGTTATGGCAGTGGTTTCGGTGGCGGCTACGGCGCGCTGGGGGTTCGCTATGTACTGAAGTAATTTTCTTTTAAAAATAAGCAAAGGTCCTTCTTTGAATGATTGCAAAGAAGGGCTTTTTTGTTTTACAAGCTATAAAAATCTAATAGATATAAGCGTAATTTAGCAGATTTTGTTGACAATTCGTATTTTTGGTATTACCTTTGCAGGAAGACCTATGTGCAGCCATTTTTTTGCTGCAAGATAGGGTAGGCAACTTTCTATCATCGTACCATTCAACACCATATTCGGCTTACCAACTTCAAGTTTGCACGCCCCCTAATTTTTATACCAACTTCAGGGCCAAGACGATTTGTATTACGAATACAATAAATGTCCTTTTTCTGTAATAACTAAAATTTTGTTAACGTTTAAGTTAACGCGTGACAAATAGGTGAACGTTTCGTATAAAGAATAAACAATGCACAAGAACAACATGAGAAAACTTATTTTAACTTTAGGCGGTGCATTTTTCTTGACAACCTTAAGTTTTAGTCAAATGATTCAGATTGCTTCTAACAATGGTACGGAGATATGCCAGGGCTATACATCCGATTGCCAAGCGCATATTGCGATTATTTCGGGTTTGCCGCTCTCTATACCGGAGAATACCTATGTAACTTACGTTTGGACTTCGGAGCATGCCAACGGCACAAAAACCTGGGAATCCAACCGGCAAGATCGGAAAGTCCCGATTCCCTGGGAGGGCGATTACACGGTGCAAGTGAAGGTACAGTATGTTCGTTCGCAAAACGACAACAACCGATACAGGCCCTACGCCGTTTTTTGGTCAAATAAACTGAAGATCACCGGTAAGTTGTGCAAGCCATAATTTGCAGTATCTAAAGGCTGATATTCTACATTAAAAAATGGAAATACCCATTCATTCTTTCTCGGCAGATAGGGGCGATCAGCACCTTACGCTTGTGCTTGCTATTGTGGGTTTTGTAATATTCGTAGTGGGCATAGCATGGGTGCTGCGTTCAAAATTCTCGTACGAGAATCGAAATTACAAGCTTTTGCTGTCCATGCTTTTGGGCTTTGGTTGCTTAATTGCTTTGGGTACTTTGTTGTTTACAGGCTGGGCGATTGTAAAAACAGGAGATGTATATATTTATTCCAGCGCCTTGTCTATTGGCAATCAGACTATTATGTTTGATAAGATACGAGACGCACGAATCGAAGACATCCGAAAAACTTCCTTTGTGAATCCCGGCATCACCAGCGCATCAACTCGAATATTGCTGATCGAAACGACCGATGGCAAAGGTTATGCTTTATCGGAAAAAAATTACGACATCCGAGCAATCCTCGACAAACTCAGACAGGCGGTTATCCTAAAGCGCTCTGCTAAATGAGCCTTTCTTACTTATTTAATGCGAATCTGCTTTCGGATGACATCTGTAAAGCTCCTCAATTCTATCATATAATTGCCTGGAGCATAAGCACTAAAGTCTAATTCATAGATCGTATTGACGGGCAGATCAAATACTTTTTCCTGGATGAGTACCTTGCCGGATGAATCTTTCACCACTATATCACTGACATTTACGCTAAGCAACTCAAAGTCAATATAATACAGCTTATTTTCCTCATCTGCATAGAGCGTCCAGTCCTCACCAGATTCACTTATTAATGCCTCTTTAGGGAGAAAGTTGGTTTCTGCTTTAGCCGCCGTCAACTGAGCAGTCGCAAACTGGGTGGTCGTCAACAGGAATGCGCATAACAAAAAGAACTTGAATTGCATGATTTGTTCTAATTTTGATACGTTACCGGGATTGATTCGCAAATATAGAAAAAAAATGTATTAAACATTTAAAAAGATCAAAATTGATTTCCAGGGAAATTTTATTGAATTCCATTGCCCTATGCCCTAACGCCTATCATGGGTTTTTATTTTTCCAAAATTTGCCTTTTTTAAGATTTTTTTACCCATTCGAGTACGTCCCGAATATTGCCGTAGATATTGCGTTCGATAGCTAATACCTCATCCAACTGCCGCCATACAGCCTGTTCAATTTCTTCGCTTACCTGCGGCGCAAGGGCCAATTGGTCGGTGTGCATTCGATACCAATAGGTTCGTTTCAGTATGCGTTTGCCATCCTTTTCACGGTAGGTATGGTAAGTTTCACCCAACAAATCCAGTAGTTGTAGCTGCGTTAAGCCAGTTTCTTCTTGTACTTCGCGTATTGCAGCCACTTGAGGTGATTCCCCTTCCTCGATTTTGCCTTTGGGCAGGTCCCAGGTCTGCCGACGAAAAATAAAGAGTGCTGCACCGGCCGGATTCAAGACTAAGCCGCCCGCTGCTTCTATAATCTTAAAAAAAGAAGAAAAATCAGCAAAAAGTTTTGCAAGATCCGCTGCATACAAAGTGACCGCTTCAAAACGGGTATCCTTCTCCAGCATATCCACATAATTTAGCAAAAATTTGGGTTTGCCCGGATACCTTGCTATCAATTGCCTTTCGTCGGGTACAAAAAAATCTTCGATTTCTGCTGCCGATTTTAAAAATAGCGGCGTACCGCCGATGTAGATTTTGTACATTTGCCGATGTTTAAAAGTGAAGGAAGCATGAATATCGCTGCTGAAGTAGCAAAAAAATTGCTGCAAATTAATGCAATAAAGCTGAGTCCACAAAAACCTTTTACCTGGGCATCGGGTTTAAAGTCGCCCATTTATTGCGATAATCGAATGATTCCGTCCTATCCTCATGTCTGGCGATTTGTAATGGATTGCTTTGAACAAAAAGCGAAAAATTTGGGGAATTTTGATGTGATTGCGGGCGTGGCCACGGGGGGCATTCCGCATGGTGCCCTGCTGGCGGAGCGACTCAACCTGCCCTTTGTGTATGTACGCGCAAAAGCCAAAGAGCATGGTCGGCAAAATATGGTGGAAGGTGATGTGAAAAAGGGAGCGCGGGTGCTGATGATTGAAGATTTGATCTCAACGGGAAGCAGTAGCCTCGCCGCAGTTGATGCCGTTCGCGCACTGGGGGCAGAAGTAGCCGCCTTGCTGGCTGTTTTTTCCTACGGATTTGAGCAGGCTATTCAAAATTTTAAGGAAGCCAACTGCCCAATGGATACCCTTACCGATTATCCTACGCTACTGGAAGAAGCCATCAAAAGCAATGCGATTCAAGCAAGTGATCTGAAAACGCTTCAGCAATGGCGGCAAAACCCCGTGGCCTGGAGCGAAGCGAGTTAAAACCAAAAACGACAAAATTTAAAATGCAAATACTCTAATCATCCTTTCAGCTGTAAACCAATTGCTTACCGTTTTAATTTTTCGACTTCCTCTTTCAAATCCAGGTATAACTGTCAAATTTCAGCATTTTGACAAAATATTCTTTTACGAAGGAAGCCGGCAATACTACCAAGCTACTTCAATTATTTTTATCTTTGGCGCTCATGTAGTTGATTTACAACGCAATTAGTTTTTTAAAAAATTGACTAACATTATAGCTGCAAGATGTCTGTGATTACATCAAAATCCGAGGAATTTTTAAAGAAATACCTCGATAATGCTTCACCTACCGGCTTTGAAGCACCAGGACAAAAAATATGGTTGGACTATATCAAGCCCTACATTCACGATTGGAAAGTGGACAACTATGGTACGGCATACGGGATCATTAATCCAGAAAAGGACTTTCGGGTGGTGATAGAAGGGCATGCGGATGAAATCTCCTGGTTTGTACATTATATTTCGGATAACGGTTTTATCAATGTCATACGCAATGGCGGTTCTGATCATACGATAGCGCCTTCCAAAAGAGTCAATATCCATACTAAAAAAGGCATTGTAAAAGGCGTTTTTGGCTGGCCTGCTATCCATGTACGGCAAGGCGATGATGCGAATTTGGCACCAAAGGTGGAAAATATTTTTATTGACATTGGTGCAAAAGACAAAGAAGAGGTACTGGCAAAGGGCATTCACGTGGGTTGTGTAATAACCTACGAAGATGAAATGATGATACTAAATGACCGCTTCTACGTTGGGCGTGCATTGGACAACAGAATAGGCGGCTTTTGCATAGCTGAAGTAGCAAGGCTATTGAAGGAAAACAAAATTGAATTGCCTTTTTCGCTGTACGTTGTAAATTCTGTGCAAGAAGAAGTGGGGCTACATGGTGCAGAAATGATTGCTCAAACAATAAAACCGCATGTTGCCCTTATCACCGATGTGACGCATGATACCAGCACGCCCTTGGTAAGTGCCCAGAAACTCGGCGATATCAAAAGCGGGAAGGGACCTTCCGTCACTTACGCCCCTGCGGTGCACAACAAACTGCTGGATCTGATCATTTCTACCGCTGAAGAAAAGGAAATTCCAATCCAGCGGGAAGCTGCTTCGCGACGCACCGGCACGGATACAGATGCCTTTGCTTACTCCGGCGGCGGTATTCCTTCTGCCTTGATTTCATTGCCGCTTAGGTACATGCACACTACGGTGGAAATGGCTCATAAAGAAGATGTTAGTAATGTGATTCGCTTGATTTATGAAGTTTTGCTAAAAATCGAAAACGGACATAATTTCAAATATTTTTGATTGTAAAAAATCGGGACACGCAAGGGCTTTTGGTATTTTCAAACGCCTAAAAACCTTCCGTTTGCTTGATTTTTTGTTTTATAGCCACCTTTGGATCGCGCTTGCCGCGCTTGCTTTATTTTGGGAATCACAACTGCTTTTGTCGGGTCAATTTTCCAATTCACTGCTTGCTATATTCGTCTTTATAGCAACATTCACTTTGTATAATATTCATAAAATAATAGGTATCCGGCAAACCAAAAATTGGGGAGTCCAATCTCGCCTAAGAATAGCAGCCTCCTGGTTTAGTTACTTGCAAATAATTGCAGTATTAGGGAGCATCATTAGTAGTATTTTATTCTGTTTCTTATCTCCCAACGTCCAACTTTATCTGATTGTAACTACTCTGATAGCCTTGGCATATACGGTTCCGTTTTTGCCTAAAAAGCGCCGACTTCGGGATTTGTCTTACATCAAAATTTTTCTGTTGGCATTTGTTTGGTTGTGGGTCACGCTATTGCTACCAGCCGTTGATTATCAAGTACTTCCGGATATTTCTTTGTGGCTCACGAGTATAGGTCGGTTTTGTTTTTTATTAGCCTTGGCAATCCCGTTTGATATTCGGGACTTACAACTCGATCAGGCTAATCAGGTAAAAACCTTGCCTTTTTTAATGGGCGTATCCTACGCCAAAAAGCTGAGTTTTTATCTTTTGGTCGTCCTGTTGGGATGCACCTGGTGGAATTACCAACTGCATGCCTACACGCTCGGCGATGCCGTAGCGCTTAGCATTTCAGGTATTATCAGCGGTTTGGTAATCCGATTTGTTACACCCGAAAAAAGCGATTATTATTTTTCAGGCATCATAGATGGTATGATGATATTACAATTTGTATTAGTATGGTTATTTTGACTCAACCCGCAAGGCATAATCCTGGAATCGTTCACGCCAAGCCTCTATCGTGGCAGGTAACTTATTTTTACTCAAATTATCATTTGTAAAATAGCGCACTAAACCATTATTATCTTTATCAAAGTCAAGCGTAGCAGCCCAATATTTACCAGCATTGTCATACATGATGATTGCTTCATTTGTCATGTACATACCAATCGCTGCGCCTACCACCACATTTGCCCTGAAGCCATCCGCAGCTTCCTGATCTCGGCGTTCAAAGCCTTGCATATTAAAGGCAAAAAGCTCGTACATGTCTTCACTTAAAAGTTTTTTAAACCCATCATGCTGCTGTTGTGTCTCAAAAACATGCGCTTCTTTATCACCAAAAGAGAGTGTCGCCTTCATTTCGATTTCATGATCGTCAAAACGCCCGCTCGCGTAGGCGCGCATTCCGAAGCCGCACGCCATGCCGGAACTCACTTGTTCTATCTGAATATGATTTCCTTTTAACTCAAATATGAGTGCACAGGCTTCTTTTTCTTCCGCACCAAAATTAAACTCCATATTTTTAAAGCTCGCCTTATTCCCTTTTCGATGCGCCAGTCCTTCGATTTCCCCCATGTGCCCGCCCCTGAAGACCGATAGCGCGAAGGAAAAGCTATCTTTGCGAACATTGCCTATGATAAGCGTACCACCGTCCCATACATCGTTGAGATACCAAGCACCCGCCCAGCCAGAAACGTCTGAATTACTAGTTTTTACTGTTGCTTCGAAAGGATATTGTTTATTGTTCTTAGGATTAATCCAGTAGCCTTTCATTTTTGTAATGCCATCAAATGCCCCCTTAAAAGTCCCTGTGTGTGCACCTTCTACATATTCTTTGATTTCAAATGCAGTAGCGCTTGAAAATTCGCCAAATAGCTCAATTTTCGTACCCACTTTTTTGTAAAAATAGCTACCACTTAAGGAGTTGTTACCCCAATTGGTTAGATTTATTACAATAGGTAATTTCCCATTAATAAACCCTTCATAGGTTTGAATGAAAGGCGTATCAAGCAGGTTTTGCTGAGCCCATCCTGTTGTAAAGTAAAAAAAGAAGCATAACAAGTAAATAATTCTGTACATCATTCAATATGTTAGTTATCATTCAAGTATTTTTCTATAAAAAGCTGTAGATGATGTAATTCGTGCCCAGCCGTAATGTAAGCCAGTGCCCTCACAGAAATAACCGCACTACTCACCACACCCCGCCGCAAAGAAGCTTCTTTGCTAATGTTTTTAAACAAGTGAATACTGGCATCGCGCACCGCTTTATATTCATCTACGATGGATTGCCAGGTTCTTTGAGTAGCCTCAGATTCAGGGACATAGACATCTTGGTCAAATCCCGAGAGCGGAGTCTGGTCGTTTCTTGCTATGCGTAGCGCACGATAACTAAATATTCGCTCTGCATCAATCATGTGTAATAATGTCTCTTTCATGCTCCACTTTCCTTCCGCGTAGCGATAAGCATATTTGTCTGTAGGCGTATTTTCTAAGAGTGTGAGTAGTTGCTGCTTTGAGTGTTCCAATATGAATATAATGTCGCCTTCTGGTACTTTGTCAATATATTTTTGATAAAAAGGGGAATATTCATTTAGAGCGGGTCTTTCCATGATTTGACGCTTATTTTGTGATAAGTTAATATGCTGATTTGTCAATATGATAATATGGCTCTGGTGATGATTTCATTAAAACTTATTTAAATCGGAACAGGTGCTTAAAAAATCAATTATGACCATACTGTTTTTCATAATAACTCAAATATGCGCCGGATGTCACATGTTCCAGCCAGCTCAAATTCTCCAAATACCACTGGGCAGTGCGCTTCAAGCCGTCTTCCGGTTGTACAGTTGGACTCCAGCCCAATTGTTCTTTCAGTTTGGTTGCATCTATAGCATAGCGCCTATCATGCCCAGGGCGATCTTTTACAAAAGTTATTAATTGCCTGGATGTGCCTTCGTCGCGCCCCATTAGTTCATCCATGATGCCACAGAGGGTTTCTACCAAGTGAATGTTTTTTCGCTCATTATGCCCTCCGATATTATAAGTTTCCCCTACCCTTCCCTGATGAAAAATCAGATCAATAGCCGCCGCATGATCCCCCACCCAAAGCCAATCGCGAGTGTATTGCCCATCCCCATACACAGGAAGCGGTTTATTATTTTTAATATTATGAATCATTAATGGAATGAGTTTTTCAGGAAATTGATAGGGTCCATAATTATTGGAACAATTAGAAATAATCACTGGCAAGCCATAAGTGTGATGATATGCGCGCACAAAATGATCGGAACTGGCTTTTGATGCAGAATACGGCGAGCGTGGATCATAAGGCGTTTCTTCTGTAAAGAAGCCCGTTTCACCCAAGGAGCCATACACTTCATCCGTAGAAATGTGGTAAAAAAGTCGGTTTTCTCTACCTTTCCAGGCATCACGAGCTGTGTTGAGCAAACAAACCGTGCCAAATACATTGGTCTCGATAAAGCTGAGTGGATTATTAATGGAGCGATCCACATGGGATTCCGCAGCTAAATGAATTACACCATCAAAATCATACTCACTAAATATTTTTTCTAACAATGCTATATCCAAAATATCACCTTTTAGGAAGGTATAATTCGGAAGCGTTTCAATCGCTCGTAGGTTTTCGAGATTGCCCGCATAAGTTAATTTATCCAAATTGACAAACCGGTACTGCGGGTATTTGGGCACCATCAAATGCAGTAGATGTGATCCAATAAATCCTGCTCCGCCTGTAATAAGAATCGTTTTTTCTATGCTCATGATGGTATAACGACCTTTTTGAAATACTCGTATGTTTTTTGCAAGCCCTCCGACCGAGGTACCTTAGGCTCCCAGCCCAACAAGGCTGTCGCTTTGGTAATGTCTGGCTGGCGCACCTTAGGATCGTCCACGGGCAACGTTTTGTAAATAATGTGCGCTTGGGGGTTGCCCACCAGTGCTAAAATCTCATTTGCAAATTCCTTGATGGTGATTTCATCAGGATTGCCAATATTAACAGGTAGGTGATAATCACTCAACAAAAGCTTGTAAATGCCATCAATCAGATCATCTACATAACAAAAAGAACGCGTTTGAGTGCCTTCGCCAAAAACCGTAAGCCCTTCGCCGCGAATCGCCTGAGAGAAAAACGCTGGCAACACCCGCCCATCCTCCACGCGCATACGTGGGCCGTAGGTGTTGAAAATTCGCACAATTCGGGTTTCTAAACCATGAAAATTATGGTAAGCCATCGTAATCGCTTCCAGAAAGCGCTTGGCTTCGTCGTACACGCCGCGGGGACCTACCGGATTGACATTGCCCCAGTAATCTTCCGATTGCGGATGTTCCAGCGGATCGCCGTACACCTCTGAGGTAGAAGCCACCAATATCCGAGCTTTTTTTGCTAATGCCAATCCCAATAAATTGTGCGTACCCAAAGCCCCTACTTTAAGCGTTTGAATAGGCATTTTCAAATAATCAATCGGGCTGGCAGGCGAAGCAAAGTGCAAAATATAATCCAAATGCCCCGGCACATGCACAAACTTTGTCACATCGCAATGATAAAATTCAAAATGCTTCAACGGAAACAAATGCTCGATATTACGCAGGCTACCCGTGAGCAGATTATCCATCCCAATGACGTGATACCCTTCTTGGATAAAGCGATCACACAAGTGTGAGCCTAAAAATCCTGCCGCGCCGGTGACCAAAACTCTTTTCATTTGGCAAAAATTTGCCACAAATATAATCATCTGATTACTTTTGCTATCAAAATCCAAAGTGTGATGCGTTTTATTTTATGTTTTTTATTTCTATCCCTGCGGGTTGCTGCTTTTGCTCAATCATCAGAGCTCAACAAAGGCAATGGGTTGTTGGTACACATCAGCTACGGTGCGCAGCTTCCGGCGGGGGATTTGTCTGATCGGTTTGGCATTAGCACCAGTATTGGCGGGGGTTTAGATTTTATCACAGATAAAAATAATCTACTTGTAGGGATAGAAGGTAGCTATCAATTCGGTGACAATGTAAAGGAGGATGTCCTGGCGGGGCTACGCACACCCGATGGTTTTATTATTGGCAATGATCGCTCCTACGCCGACATCCAGCTGCGGCAACGGGGTTTTTACATAGGCGGCTTGATCGGAAAATTATTCACACTCTCTAAAAATAACTACCGCTCCGGCATCCGGCTGACACTCGGCGCAGGGCTGCTACAGCACAAAATCCGCATACAAGAAGACCCTTCCAGGTTTGTTCCGCAACTTTCGGATGTTTACAAAAAAGGCTATGACCGCCTCTCAAATGGCTTCTCTTTAAATCAATTTATTGGTTATCAATTGCTTGCCTCAAACAAAAGGGTTAACTTTTACGCCGGTTTTGAATTTATCCAGGGTTTTACCCAAAATCGTCGCAATTTTAATTTCGATACGCTTAGCCAGGACACCAGTAAGCGGCTGGATTTGTACTTTGGTCTTCGGCTTGGCTGGACGCTTCCTTTCTATATGGGCACCGCCGCAAATGAAATTTACTACTGAGAACATATTTATATTTTGACTAAATTATTGATTGAATCAATTTTATATATTTATAAATTATAAAAAAGAAGAAATTATAGAATGCTTAGAAAAGGTAAGGCTTCATTTGACTGTTTTCAAAGTATCCACCATTCTAATACTCCTGGCAGGCAAATGCTCCTTCTGTGATATCGGAATTTTTAATTATGTTCTCAAGCACAACAAAATAGCCAAACTTCGTCTCGCGTTGGAGTAAAGTTTGTACAATTGGTAAATCAATGATTCAGCAATGGCTATCGATCCTTATTATGCAAGGGTTTATGCAGTGATATCTTTGACTTATTTCATTGAATGGATTTGTCAGATTTGGGACTACTGACAAGTGAATACAAAAAAGTTTTCATCAGGGCACAAAAGCCCCATGAAGTATAAGGAATATGATCGTATAGGCACTGCCTTGCTGGGTAAACCTTACCTGTATAAGAACGGTGATGTATTTGTATAGTTCATCCTTCCATTCGTTTTGAAACAATTACACCATATCTTGCATGGCAAAAACTGCTTATAAAGATACTACTGCTATTCAAAGCGAATAAGCGACATAGGATGTTGTGGAAGAGATAAAGTATAGATTTTAGCATTTTTATAAGAAAATTTTAGTAATAAACATTTACATATATAATTTTTCCACAATGAAAAATTAAAAAATAACGATCATCAGCCAATGGAAGATAATAAATAATTAACTCTGTTCTTCCCAAATCATCACCAGATGGATAATCGTTTCCACGGCTTTTTCCATATCTTGCACTGAAACCCATTCGTATTTGGAGTGAAAAGCGTGTTCGCCAGCGAAGATATTGGGGCAGGGCAAACCCATAAACGATAGGCGCGAGCCATCGGTGCCGCCGCGTATACTATTGCGAACGGGCTGTAAACCAGCACGTTGAATCGCTTCCAACGCATAATCAACTACCTGCGGATGCTGATCTAAAACCTTTTTCATATTGCGGTACTGCTCGGTCACCTCAAAAGTAAAAGAGGAGTTTGGATAATTTTCCATTACATTCTTTACAATACTATGTAATATTTCTTCATGCTCTTTTAATTTTTCATCTGTAAAATCGCGGATAATAAATTTGATTTTGGTTTCTTCGATCGTGCCGTTGACGGTCACCGGATGCACGAAACCTTCTTTACCCGAAGTGCTTTCAGGGGAGAGATAATCTTTTGGGAGTTTCGCTAAAATTTCTCCAGCGGCTTTAATCGCACTTTCCATTTTACCTTTGGCGAAGCCCGGATGCGCACTCACGCCACGAATGGTAAGTATTACACCATCTGCTGAGAAGGTTTCATCCTCAATCGTGCCACGTTTTTCACCATCAATGGTATAAGCGAAGTCGGCGCCGAGCTTTTTTAAGTCGGCTTTATCTACGCCACGACCGATTTCTTCATCGGGTGTAAATAAAATTTTAATAATACCATGTTTTATTTCAGGATGTGTCATTAAATAATTTGCAGCATCCATAATTTCAGCAAGCCCGGCTTTATTATCAGCACCCAAAAGCGTTGTGCCGCTTGCGGTTACTATATCATTTCCAATTTGATCTTGCAAATCGGGATGTTCTGATTTCTTTATAACAATATTAGGATCATCGGGTAATATGATGTCCGAACCATCATAATTATGATGTACAATGGGTTTTACGTCTTTGCCGCTGCTATCGGGGGAGGTGTCCATATGCGAACAAAAGCAAATGACAGGCACTTTTTTATCGGTGTTGGCGGGAATCGTAGCATACACATAGCCAAATTCATCCAAATGCGCATCTGTAATGCCTATTTGTAATAATTCTTCGACCAGGACTTTGCCGAGGTCTTTTTGCTTTTCGGTAGAAGGAATATTTTTTGATTCCGGATCGGATTGCGTATCAATTTTTACATAACGCAGAAAGCGTTCAAGCACAGTGTGTTGGATATTTAATTGCATGATTTTTCTTTTTGAAAACGCACTAAAATAGTTATTAAAGTTGAAAAGGCTTAGAAAGTTTAGCTGTTGAGGAAGTTAAGAACTAAGTAGCCATAAAATCCTTTATGCCTCCGCTTCTCAACTAAAATTGATAAGAATCAGGTGCAGTAGTGACTTTCATCACCTTTGTTTCACAAGCCCTTCTTTAGTTTTGTGCGAAATTGCATCCAATGACCGTGACAAGTCAAGCATTTAAACAAATAAAAAATAATTCTACCGCTCCTGAAACAATTAGCTGCTATCACTGCGGCGAAGATTGCGAAGAAGAGCATATTTTATTTGATGATAAAAGTTTTTGCTGTGAAGGCTGCAAAACGGTATATGAAATCCTGAATAGCAATGGTTTATGCCAATATTATAATTTGGATGAAAATGCGGGTATTAGTCTGAAAGGTAAAACTCAGGCGGAATATGCTTACTTAGATGAACTCGAAGTGGTGGCGCGATTGATTGATTTCACAGATGGCACAAAGATAAAAGTCACCTTTTATCTACCCCAAATTCATTGTGCTTCTTGCATTTGGCTCTTGGAAAATTTATACAAACTCAGCGAAGGCGTTCTTGATTCCAAAGTTAATTTTCTTAAAAAAGAAATTTATATTACATATCAAAAAAATGTAACAACGCTTCGCAAAATCGTAGAACTCCTTGCCAGCATTGGCTATGCGCCTGCTATCAATTTTAGTGACCTTGATGAAGATAATAAACCTGTAATAGATCGAAGTTTTTATTACAAACTCGGCGTGGCGGGTTTTGCTTTTGGCAATATCATGTTATTGAGTTTCCCGGAATACTTAGGCTTGGAAAAAACAAGCGACGAATTTTTCTTTCGCGTATTTGGTTATTTGAATATTATACTTTCTATTCCTGTCGTAGTTTATAGTGGGCGCGATTATCTGCGTTCCGCCTGGCTGGGCTTGTCGCAACGCAACCTTAATATTGATGTACCGATTGCGCTGGGAATCATTGTTTTATTTGGTCGAAGTGTTTTTGAAATTATTACACATATCGGAGCCGGATTTTTAGATAGTTTGGCCGGTTTGATTTTCTTTTTATTAATAGGTAAATGGTTTCAACAAAAAACATATCATAATATTTCTTTTGATCGCAATTACAAATCTTATTTTCCAATTGCCGCCTATAAAAAAACTGACCATGGCGAAGCCTCTGTTTCTTTGGATAAGCTTGCCGCTGGAGATGTCATTTTAATTAAACATAAAGAATTAATTCCTGCCGATAGCATTTTATTAAAAGGCGATGCTGAGATTGATTATAGTTTTGTGACAGGCGAAGCAGAACCTTTACAAGTAAAAAGCGGTGAAAAAATCTTCGCGGGCGGGCGACAAATGGGTGCTACCATTGAAGTGAGCCTTACCCGCAAGGTGTCGCAAAGCTATCTTACACAACTCTGGAATAATGAGGCATTTAGCAAGCCCAAGCATGATTCTGGCGCGAGCCGAGTTGCCAATCGGGTAGGTAAATATTTTACAGCGGTTATTTTATTAATTGCATTTATTGCTCTATTTTATTGGTTTCCAAAGGATTCTGATAAAGCAATTAATGCTTTTACGGCGGTGTTAATTATAGCTTGTCCTTGCGCGGTGGCACTGGCCATTCCATTTATCTTTGGAAATGTGTTGCGAATTCTGGGCAAACATGCATTTTATTTAAAAAATACAGGCGTTATTGAATCCCTGGCAGAAGCCAACGCCGTGGTGTTTGATAAAACAGGCACGATTACGAATCGCAATCAAAGTGAAATTACATTTATTGGCGAGCCGCTCAATGCTTCAGAAGTATTGAAAATACTGGCTTTGGTAAATCAGTCCTCGCATCCGATTAGCCAGCAGATTAAATATTTTTTAACTGACATAATAATTGACAATAATCATTTGCCAAATGTAGAAAAATGGGCGGAAAGCGTCGGGAAAGGCGTTCAAGGTATGGTAGATCATGATTTTATAAAAATTGGTTCTAAATCATTTATGGATGTTTTTTTACATCACGAATGCACAGAGGATAAAGCTGTTTATATTCAAATGAATAATTCATTACGTGGTTATTTCCAAATTCAACAGCAATATCGAAATGGATTAGAAAAAGTTATAGATTATTTCAAAAACAAATATGTTGCCTATTTACTTTCTGGCGACAATGATCGGGAACGCAGTGCACTTGAGCCGGTTTTTGGAAAAGATACTCAATTACTATTTCGGCAGCAGCCGCAGGATAAACTCGATTTTATAAAAAACCTACAATCAGAACATCATAAGGTATTAATGATCGGCGACGGACTAAACGATGCGGGTGCACTTCAGCAAAGCGATGCGGGCATTGTCGTCACCGAAGATACTAATAATTTCACGCCCGCCTGTGATGCTATTTTACATGCTAATCAATTCCAACAGCTCCCACAATTAATGACTTTTGCAAAAAAAAGCATTCACTTAGTTTATTATGCTTACGGCTTAGCTTTTATTTACAACATTTTTGGATTGAGTTACGCAGTGGCGGGTATTTTCACTCCAGTGGTAGCGGCTATTTTGATGCCATTAAGTTCTGTAACAGTGGTGTTGTTTGGTTTGATTTCGAGTAATGTTTTATCAAAAAGAATATTAAAAACATAATCCCGCTCCATTTTTTATTGTTTGCTGATTTGTCGAAAAAGGGGCATACGTTTTCGATGTATTTTTGTTTCTTGCCTTTTAAAATTACAACATCCGTATCATGGCAATAACCTCCATCACGGCTGCGCTTGGCAAAGAGAACTTCCTAACAGAGCTGAGCGATGGGAAGCATGTGATCATCGGTGATGAACCGGAACTCAATGGCGGTCAGGATAAAGGACTTGACCCTTACGAATTGGTCATTGCGGGGCTCGCGCTCTGCAAAGCCGCTACCATGCGCATGTATGCGCAGCGCAAAGGCTGGGACACGGGCGACATAAAAGTGCATATTGATCTGGAAACAGCGAAGGACTCGATGCCTAAGTTTATTTCCAAAATCAGTTTCACGGGTGATTTAAGTGCAGAGCAAAAACAACGCATTGTGCAAATCGGCAATAAATGCCCCACGCATCGCTTGTTGGAGAATGAAAAAATATTTGAATCACTCATTTTGTAAAATAAAAGCCATATCTCTATGAGTTCCTGGAATTTAATAGGCAAAACCGCCCTCATCACGGGCGGCAGCAAAGGTATTGGTTTGGCTACAGCCGATGAATTTCTTTCGCTGGGCGCTCAGGTGCTGATAGCGGCGCGAGGTGAAGAAGCATTGCAAGTGGTGCTCGAAACGCGAAAAGGACAGCAAATACATGGCATAATAGCAGATGTTTCGACAGCGGGGGGTCGCCACCAGATTGTAAAAAAAGTAGAAGAACAGTGGGGAAAGCTGGATATTTTGGTGAATAATGCCGGTACGAATAGGCGCGGCAGTACCCTGGAATATGACACTGAGGTCATGCACTTTTTATTTGAAACCAATATCTTTAGTGTGTTTGAGCTGTGCCGGTCGCTACATCCTTTTTTAGCCAAAGCAGGAAAAAGCTCGATTATCAATATTGCCTCCATTGCAGGTGTTTTTGATGTATCTACGGGCTCGCCCTATGGCATGACGAAAGCGGCGGAGATTCAGCTAAGCCGTAATCTGGCGGCGGAATGGGCAAAAGATGGTATTCGTACCAATGCGGTATCGCCCTGGTTCACCGAAACGCCTTTGACAGAGAGCGTGTTGAATCAACCCGAACGGAAAGCACTGATCGAAGCACGCACGCCATTGGGTCGGGTGGCACAGGCCAGCGAAATGGCAGCCGTGATCGCCTTTTTGGCGATGGACAAGTCCTCTTATATCACAGGGCAAAATATACTGGTGGATGGAGGCATGAGTATCAAGGCCTTGTGACAGGAATGCCTTTTTGATCGAAAAAAGCAAGAACCAAAATTGCAAAACAAGCGTTATCGAAAAATTACATGCGCCGCAAAGAAAAATAGCGTACCTTTGCGCTTTCATTTTTTTACTAAAATCATTGAATGAAATCTTTTTCAACCCTGGGCCTGTCCAGGGGATTGGTCGAGACAATTGAGAACTTCGGTTTTAAGCATCCCACTCCCATACAGGAACAAGCCATTCCAATACTTTTAAAAGGTGATCGTGACTTTGTTGGCTTAGCACAAACCGGTACCGGCAAAACGGCAGCCTTCGGGCTTCCTTTGATTGAGTTAGTGGATGAAAAAACAAAAACAACACAGGCACTGGTGCTCGCTCCTACACGCGAATTATGCCTGCAAATTACTGATGGATTGATGAATTATTGCAAGGGATACAAGCCATTGCAAATTGTAGCCGTTTATGGCGGTGCAAGCATTACGGAGCAAATGCGGCAGGTGCGCCGAGGTGCGTCTATCATCGTAGCGACACCCGGCCGCTTGATTGACCTGGCATCGCGCGGGGTCGTCGAATTAAGTGTAATCAAATATGTGGTGCTCGACGAAGCGGATGAAATGCTCAACATGGGCTTCAAAGATGATCTGGATAAAATCCTTTCTTATACCCCTGATGAAAAACAAACCTGGCTCTTCTCCGCTACCATGCCAAAAGCAGTGCGCGATATTGCTAACAACTACATGCTTGATCCTTTTGAAATAACGGTCGGTGAGAAAAATGCTGGCAATGAAAATATCGAACATCAATACGCGCTGATCAAAGAAAGAGACAAATACGCTGCCCTAAAGCGCCTGCTGGATTATCATTCTGATATTTTTGGCTTGGTGTTTTGCCGCACAAAGGTAGATACCCAGGAAGTGGCGGATCAACTCATGCGCGATGGCTACAGCGCTGATGCCTTACACGGTGATCTGACTCAACCGCAACGCGATCGTGTGATGAATAAATTCCGAAATAAGGAAATTAGCGTGCTTGTAGCAACGGATGTGGCAGCACGAGGTATTGATGTGAGCGGCATTACGCACGTTTTGCACCTAAATCTACCAGACGAAATCGAATTTTATACCCATCGAAGCGGACGTACCGCCAGGGCCGGCAACAAAGGTATTTCTATTGCTTTGATAGGGCAAAAGGATTTGAGAAAAATACCGATGATCGAACGCCTGGCGCGCATCAAATTCCAACAGGTTCAGGTACCCAATGGCAAGGAGATTTGCCAGCGGCAATTGATGGGCTTGGTAACGAGGGTACACGATGTAGCAATGAACGACCAGGAAATTGAGTCCTTTATGCCGCAGGTGTACGATGCACTGCGTGATCTGAGCAGGGAAGAAATCATCAAACGCTTTGCTGCACTGGAGTTTAACCGCTTTTTGGAATACTACCGCGATGCGCCCGACCTGAATCCTACTGCGGAGCGCAAGCGAAATGAAAGAACGGACAAGCCAAACGGCTACGACCGCCTGTTTATCAACCTCGGTAGAATGGACGCATTAGACAAAGGCAAAATGCTCCAGGTCATTTGTGATATGGCAAATGTATCCAAAAGATCCATCGGCAAAATCGAGATTTTTAATGCTTATTCTTTTTTTGAAATAGATAAAGAATTGGTAGCAGCCTTGATGAAAAGAGCCAAGGGCTTTACCTACAAGGGTCGGGCAGTTCGACTCGATATGGCAGGCGAGCGACCAGAACGCAGCGATTATCCAAAAAAGGATTTCGGGAAAAACGGCAAAAAAAGGGGTAAAAAACCCGCCTTTGCTTAAATAAAAAAAGCAGAAAGGCGCGTTACTCTCAGCAATGCGCCTTTTTCTTACTTTGTCCTGAGGGTTATCACCGGGCAAATCATCTCTTCCAATGAAATTCCTCCGTGCTGAAATGTATTGCGGTAATAATTGTTGTAATAATTATAATTATTCGGATAGAGAAAGAAAATATCTTCTTTCGCAAAAATAAACGCCGAACTCACGTTGGGGCGGGGCAACATTGCCTTTTCTGGATCGCGAATTTCAAGCACGTCTTTTCGTTCGTATTGCAAATTTCTACCCACTTTGTAGCGAAGGTTGGTCGTCGTTTCGCGGTCGCCAACTACTTTAGAAGGCGTATTGACCCGAATGGTGCCATGATCGGTTGTTATCACCAATTGAATATCTCTCTCTGCCGCACGTTGCAGGGCTGCCCAGAGTGGGGAATTTTCAAACCATGAGCGCGTGAGCGAGCGATACGCTTTTTCATCACCTGCCAATTCCTTCAGTACTTCCATTTCCGTCCGCGCGTGCGAAAGCATATCAATAAAATTATAGACTATCGCTGTAAAATCGTTATTGAGATAGTTAAAAATATTGTCCTGCAGCTGTTTGGCATTAGCTACATTTGTTATTTTGACGTACTCCTGCTTGAGTGGTTTTCGGAAGGTGCGGCGCACTAATTCTGCGAGCAAATCGCCTTCGTGCAAATTTTTGCCACCTTCATCCACATCGTTTTTCCACCAATCCGGGAAGCGCTTTTCGATCTCCAGGGGCATCATACCAGAAAAAATAGCATTGCGGCTATACTGTGTAGAGGTGGGCAAAATGCTATAAAAAAAATCTTCATTTTCTACCCTGAATCGCTCAGAAATGATAGGCTCAATGGTTTTCCACTGGTCGTAGCGAAGATTATCCAGCAAAATAAAAAGCGTAGGAATATCCTCTTTCAAATTGGAAAAAACCTTGCTGCGCAACAAAGCGTTGGACATCACAGGCGCTTCCTTTTTTTCCTGAATCCAATCCAGATAGTTTTTTACTACAAATTTGGAAAACTCGGTGTTGGCTTCCTGCTTTTGCATGGCAAGGATATCCGCCATTTCCGTAGAATTGGATTCGTCAATTTTGATTTCCCAATTGATAATGCGGCGATATACCTCTACCCACTCCTCAAAACTCAAACCACTCTGAATCCGCATAAACAACTGCCGGAACTCCTGCTGGTAATCACTCGACGTTTTTTCGCGCACCAGGCGCTTGTTGTCTATAATTTTTTTAAGCGTGAGCAGGATTTGGTTTGGATTGACGGGCTTGATCAGGTAATCGCTGATCTGCGAACCCAATGCCTCCTCCATGATATGCTCAGCTTCGTTTTTGGTGATCATCACCACCGGCATCAAAGGATTAGACTCCTTGATCTTGGTGAGGGTTTCCAGCCCGGTAATGCCCGGCATGCTCTCATCCAAAAAAACGACATCAATATCTTTATTGGCTTCGCATTCCTCCAGTGCATCATAGCCATTGCTTACAGTGATTACATCATAGCCTTTTTTTTCCAAAAACAGGAGCTGCGGCTTCAGCAAGTCAATTTCATCGTCTGCCCAAAGTATCTTGATTTTGTCCATTGCCTTTTTGATTAAAAATGAGTGGCTAACGGGCGTTTCAGCCTTACAACAAAGCATGCTGCGATTAATAGAATCCGATAACCATTTTTAATAAATACATTTTTGCGCCAAATTATTGCCCAAGCGGCCGGGGTTTTTCACCTTTGTTGAAAATCGAAAATTAGTACCTTTTATTCAGACTTTTTTATTTGAATCTTGTTCTTCAAGTGCAATTATCGCTCATTTAATTCTAATACACTGTGAATCAGAGAAGCAAAAAAATCATCAACGATCCTGTATATGGTTTTATCAACCTGCCGCAGGGGCTGATTTTTGATATTGTAGAACATCCTTATTTTCAGCGCCTCCGCCGTATTAAACAGACCAGCCTCACGCATTATGTTTATCCTGGCGCTTTGCACACGCGCTTTCACCACGCGTTGGGGGCATTTCACCTTACGATGCAAGCCATAGAAGTGCTGCGCAGCAAAGGCGCGGATATCTCGGAGGCAGAAGCAGAGGGGCTTGCCATTGCCGTTTTATTGCACGATATTGGTCATGGACCTTTTTCACACACGTTGGAGCACACGCTCATCAATGTGTCCCACGAAACGCTGTCGGTGCTTTTTATGCAATTTTTAAATGAACATTTTGGAAACCAACTCGACATCGCTATTCAAATTTTTAAGGATGAATACCCCAAGAAGTTTTTGCACCAGTTGGTGTCTGGTCAATTGGATATGGATCGGATGGATTATCTCAATCGGGATAGCTTTTTTACTGGCGTACACGAAGGCGTGATTGGATATGATCGTATCATCAAAATGCTGGCGGTGAAAGATGGGGAGCTGGTGGTAGAGGAAAAAGGTATTTATTCGGTAGAAAAATTTATCATTGCCCGGCGACTGATGTACTGGCAGGTTTACCTGCACAAAACGGTGCTATCGGCGGAGCAAATGCTCATTCAAGCTTTCAAACGCGCCCGCGAACTGAGCGAGCAGGGGCTAAATCTCAAAGCGCCGGATGAACTGGCATTTTTTTTGAATCATCGCATTACGGCACAACATTTTCTTACCAGTCGAGAGGAACTGTTGCAGCGTTTTGCGGCATTGGATGATTACGATATTATGGCGGCGCTCAAAAGCTGGATGTATGCAGCGGATCCATTGCTGGCATTTTTTTCCAAAAGCCTGATTAACAGGCGCTTGTTTAAATTAAAACTAAGCAATGAACCGCTTGACCCCGCTTATGTCGCCCAGGTTCGGGAAAAAGTAGAAAAAGCCAAGTTGTTTCCATCGGCATTAACGGATTATCTCATCCTACAAGGCCAGGAAACCAATAGCGCGTACAGTACGACCAAAGACGAAATTAAGATTTTATTCAAGAACGGAAAGGTGCGCCCCATGTCGGAAAGTGCCGATTATGGCATTGAATCTAAAATTGTGACCAAATACTACATTTGCTACCCGAAACTCAAGAGCTTGGAAAATATTTGAATCTCCGGCTTTTAGCGCATTTTGGGTCGCCTGCGTTTACCACCTGGGCGCATCATCATATTGCCCTGCCCCATCGTCGCCTTTACCTGCCCCCGCTGGTCCATCACTTTTTCGAACTGTTTGTATTGCTCTTTGATATTGGCATCTGTTATTTTAAAGCCTTTCAGGTTGCGAAAATGCACCTGAGCCTGCTGCCATTTGCCTTTAGAAGCTGCAAGGTTGGCTAATTGCAATTCGATCATAGCTTTTTCGTTATCGGTAGGTAATTTGATCTGTTGGGCTTTTTTGAGCCACCTTTCACCTTCGTCGTTATCTTTGCGCGCAATGGCAAGGGTTCCTTTCAGGATGTAGAGATAAGCGCGGTTGGTAGAATACAACAATCGAGGAAAGAGCGTGAGTTTTAATCGCTGCTCCGCCTCGTCAAATTTAGTTTCTTGCAAAAGCATTGCTGCCGACTGAATAGTGCCCAGCAATAAATACCCCACCAACAAAAAGATGCCAATCAGGAAAAATGGAAACGCATACCAAAATCCGAAAGCAAATGCCAGTGTTATACCCCCGATGAGGCTGAGCGCAATCAGTGCCAGGCGCAAGTAAATATTGATTTGAAACATACTCTAAGTTTGAAAATTTGAAAAATCAGGAAGCCTTACCAAAAAACGAGTGAAAAATTAAAATTTTGGCAAAAGTACAAAGCCTTTTGTTCTTGAAAACAGTTTAGCACCGTAAAAGTTAAAAAACAAGAAAGCGGTCGTCGCGAAATTGCGCCGCCGCTCTCCTATTTACACCAACTCAAGTAATATCTTTATCTATTGCTTCAGGAAGCGCTGGGTCTGGAGCTGATCCCCATGGTGCACCTGAATAATGTACATGCCCTCTGGCAATTGCTGGATATTCAAATCGAATTGATTATAGCCTTCCACTGCGGGCACCTGGATTTCCTCCATCAACTGCCCTGTGAGGTTATAAACCTGAATCCGGTGAATCGAATGCTGAAGCGCCTCCATTCTGAATCGCAGGGTAATTCGCTCTGAAGCGGGATTGGGTGCCAGTGAAATCGAAGACATCTTGGTCATCGGCGCGTCGCTCGCCAGTGCCCTGGAAAGTGCCTGCACTTCGCCGCCGGTGAATGGAATACCCGCGATGACGTTGATAAAATCATTGGAAAGGTCAAAACACTCGTCGCTCAAAATAGCGGTGGTGACCTTATCTCCCACTTTGGCAGTGAAATTGCCCGTATAAGCAATACCCCACACCCTGTAATTACCAACTTCAAAATTTTCAAAATCAAAAGTATTACCTACCGCAATGGCAAGGATATTGTCATTCACATCCGTAATAACATAGCGATACAGCAAAATCGAAGCAGAGCTATCTGCCACAAAAGTCTCTACGCCAGGTTCCATGTCTTGCACCGTCACGATCACCGAAGTATTGCCGTTTGGTAAAGAAATATTGCCCCCATTGACCGTATCCACTACGACCATGATAAAATTGGAAGAAAGCTCATAGCAGCTATCCGACAGCATGGCCGCTGCCGCATTATCCCCTGCGATCGCTGTGAATGCCCCCGTGTACGATACACCCCATACCCTATAAATGCCAGGATCGGCGCGGTCAAAGTCAATCACTTCGCTTTCCAGTTCTGTCAGCAATACTTTATTGGTTTCATCCGTAATGATATAGCGATATTCAGCATCAAACGCCTCACTATCATTGGAAAGTACGATGATATCGAAATTGCCATTATCGCGGCAGGCATAGATGGTATCCGGACCGTTCAGGTTGAAAACCATGCCACCGTCAATTGTTGTAGAACGATAAACAGCAATAAAATTAGCCGAAATTTCATGGCAACTGGAGGCAAGTGTTACGCCCAAAAGGTTGTCACCTGGTTTCGCTAGCAGATCGCCGGTATAAGAAAGCCCCCAGATCCGATAATTGCCCACCGGTACATTTGTAAAATCAATAGAGGTACCTTGATGGATGGAAATAATATCATTGGCGGGAGTAGTGAGGATGAACACATAACCTACCCGCTTATTGCTGGTTGTTTTAAGTTGCAAAGCAGGCACTGTGATAGATGGGCAGAACAGCAAGTCCGTTTCTCCGCTTGCGGTGGAAACCTCCCCACCAAAAGGCACATCCCTTGAGATGGTAATAAAATTAGCCGACAAATCAAAGCAGCCCGTAGCCAATGGCGCTTGGGTAATATTCGTACCAAAGCCGCCTAAAAATTCTCCTGTGTATGATACGCCCCACACACGCGTGGTGCCAATTCCAGCTGTTTCAAAATTGAATTGACTGCCATTGACAAAACCAAGAATAATGTTATTCTGATTGGTTAACACATAACGATATTGCACACCGGTAGAACTTTGCCCTGTATTCGAAAAGTTGATCACATCAGCTACGCCATCATTTGCACAGGTGAAAATAGTAGTACCCCCTCTATCAGAATCAATCGTGCCACCGTCCACTTTTTGTTTTAAGACGGTGACAAAATTCTCCGACAATTCAAAACAACCAGATGAGATATTGCTATTTGTAATTGTATCCCCTGCTTCCAGCAAAATATCACCAGCAAAAGAAACGCCATACACCCTACAAGTATCTGCTCCGCTTAGTGTTTCAAAATCTATAATCACCGAATCAGAAAAAGTAATAAATCGCCCCTGATTATCGGTGATAATATAGCCATAATCCGCTGCGCTTGTGCTGGTATTGACAAATTCGATAATATCCGGCACGCCATCGCCCAAGCAAACGGTCACCTGTGTTTGGGTAGCAAAAGCAGCAACCCTACCACCGTCTGGCTGGCTCTTGATAACGGTTGTAAAATTATCCGACAAGTCGTAGCAATCATCCGAAATAGGCACATCCGTAACAATATCGCCGATGCGAGCCGTCAGGTTGCCGGTGTAAGCCAAGCCCCAAATCCGGAAAGTGCCCGTACCGATAAATTCAAAATTGAAGCGATCCCCGTTTATACCATTCTGGATGCGGTTTTGGGTATCCGTGATGACGTAAATATACTCCCCGCGAGAAGTGCCGGTGCTGTCAAACTGTAAAATATCAGAAAGGGCATCTCCGACACACAGAAACACAACTGTTTCACCCGTTTGCAAGGTTACATTTCCACCTTCCGGAATTTCACGAATAACGGTCAGGAAGTTGCTGGACAAATCAAAACAATCATCGCTCAAACTGACAGCAGCAGCGTCATCTCCTATCTGAACCGTGAGATTTCCCGTGTAGGCTAAGTTCCAAACGCGGTTGATCCCTGGTGTATCTCTTTCAAAATCAAAGCTATCCACAGCAGTGATGGCTTCCACTATATTATTTTCATCCGTGATAAGGTAAACAAAGCTTCTGCCTTTGGTTTGGGTTGTAGCAAATTTCAAAATATCTGCCTTGCCATCCGCCGGGCAGGTATAGCGCAGCGTATCGCCCCCCTGGAAGCTGATCAAGCCACCATTGGGAACCTCGTTCACTACACTGAGGAAGTTATTCGAAAGGTCAAAACATTCATCGGTCAAATTACCCAAATCGGCATCACTGCCGATACCCACCAGCACATTCCCTGAAAAAGCCAAGCCCCAAATTCGGTAATTACCCTCTGGCAGCGTATCGAAGTCAATAGCCGTCGCTTGCGTAAAAAACTGGATGACATTCTCCTGGTTGGTCACCACGAAAGTATATGCGCCGCTCGAAGAACCCGTCGTACTGAAAGTAATTAAATCCGGTTTGCCATTACCTGGGCAGGCAAAGCGGTCGTTGCTGCCATTCGTAGCGGTAAGAATGCCACCATTCACTTCTTCCCGGACTAATTGTACAAAATTATCAGACAAATCATAGCATTCGTTGGAGAGCACAACAGCGGTCACATCATCGCCGGTTTCCAGCAACAAATCACCAGAGTAAGAAATACCCCAAACCCGATATTCGCCCAGGGCAGCTGCATTAAAATCAACGGTATTGCCATTCAAAACAAGAATAACACGGTTATCCAAGTTGGTGATGACAAAAGCATAGCTTTCGGTCGCATTTGTTTGCCGCGCGAAAGCAATCGGACCAGGCGTAGCGCTGCTGCCGCAAACGGCAACAATCGTATCGCCATTGCTCAAGCTTACCTTGCCGCCATCCACCAATTTTTGAGTAACCGAGATAAAATTATCCGACAGGTCAAAGCATTCGTCTGATAAGTCCGCTGTGGCAGCATTATCGCCTATCTGAGCTTGTAAAGCACCCGAATATGACAAACCCCACACCCTGTAATTGCCGGAGGGCAGGTTGTCAAAGCTGAAAGTATTGCTTTCTGAAATGGCAACGACGATATTATTTTCATTTGTAATAAGATAAGCATAAGCAGCCGGAGAACCAGAGGTATTGGTAAAGGTCAAAGAACCAATTTGTTCATCGCCGAGGCAAGCTATTACAGCCATATCGCCGTTGGTAAGGCTCACCGTCGCCCCATTCACATCCGCGCGTGTGATGGTGATAAAATTGGTAGCCAGTTCAAAACATTCATCGGCGAGTGCTGTTGCGGTGATTTTATCCCCAACTTGAGCGGTGAGGCTACCTGTGGCAGAAAGTCCCCAAACCCGATAGGTGCCGGTAAGTGTAGCAGGCGCTGTTTCAAAATCGAAAGTATTACCAGTGATAAAAGCCAGGATGACATCGTTGCCATCGGTCAGGATAAAGTTGTACGAAGCATCAGCAGTAGAGGTAGTGACAAAATTGAGTACATCTGCTACGCCATCTCCAAGGCAAACCAATTTGGAAGTAGTGTTATCCGCCAAACTGATCGCACCGCCGTCAATTTCCTTGCGTGTGATTGTAACAAAGTTGCTGGACAAATCGAAGCAATCTTCAGAAAGTGCTCCTGCCGTGGCCACATCGCCAATGCTAACACTGAGCATACCGCTGTAAGATAAACCCCATACCCGCAAGACCGCCAAGTCAATACTTTCAAAATCAAATTGATGCCCATTGATAAAACCTACCACCACGTTGTTTGTATCAGTCACAAGATAAATGTAACTTTGCACAGAAGTTGACGTATTAGCAAAAGAAAAAATGTCGGGGGCTTCATCACCGATACAAGCAACGCCCGAAGTAGCGCCCGAAACAAGCGAAACAGATGCCCCATCTACCGATTTGCGATTGATCAAGACAAAATTATCTGACAAATCGTAACATTCACTGGAAAGTACAGTAGTAGCGGCATTATCGCCTACCTTTGCCAAAAGTATCCCCGTGTAAGACAGGCCCCAAACGCGGGCTTTCAAAACATCTATCAGCGCAAAATTGATACTATTTTCTGTAAAAATTCCCAGGATCAGGTTGTTCTCGTCGGTCACAAGGTAGAGATAATTATCCCCTTCCGATTGGGAGGTGTTCACAAAATGAAGCAAGGGTGTTTGCCCTTCCACTACACAAATATCTTTTGTTGTAGAACCATCTTCCAGACTAACGCTACCGCCATTCACTTCCCTTTTTATAATTTCCACAAAGTTATCAGAGCGATCAAAACAATCATTGGAAAGCGGCGCTGTATTGATGTTATCACCGGCTTTGGCCGTCAGCGTACCCGTATAAGAAATACCATACACCCTGCAAATACCAGGCGAGGTGACGCTAAAGCTGGCGCTGTTGCCATTGAGTACTTGAAGAATAATGCCATTTTCATCCGTTACGATAAAAGCATAGGGATTATTAGCGTTTGTTTTGCTAATAAAACTCAGGGTAGTCCCCTCCAATTGTTCAGAGCAGATTACTTCGCTCGTGTTGCCATTCGTTAAGGAGACCGTTCCGCCTTCTGGTTTGGAGCGATTTATTTCCACAAAATTATCCGACAAATCAAAGCACCTGTTGGCAAGGGTAGCCGTTGTGATGTTATCCCCCACTTGAGCGGTGATATTATCCACATAGGATACGCCCCAAACCCTCACTTTACTGGCATTCAAGGCATCAAAGTCAAACGTATTGCCATCCGCAATAGCGATGATGATATTGTTCTCATCTGTGATGATATAGCGATACAGCGGATCCGTACTGGTAGTGCTAAAGGAAATCACATCCGAATTGCCATCATTGGGACAAGTGAACACGGAAGCCATACCATCCGCCGTGGACACTGTGCCGCCATCAGGTACAACACCGTTGACCGGAATAAAATTAGTGGTGAGCGCATAACAAATAGTAGCCAGTTGATCGGTAGTCGCATCATCTCCTACTTCTGCTGTAACGAAGCCCAGATAAGCAAAGGCGCGAATACGCAATCGCCCTTCACCTAAACCATCGAGGTTAATCGCATTGCTTGAGCTGATTCTTAAAATGATATTGTTTTCATCCGTAACAATATACTTAAAAGGCTGCGCAAAAGGGGTGACTTTGAAGCGAAAAACATCCTCCAGGCTATCCCCCTCGCAATAATACAATTCCGTCTGACCATTCAGCGAACTAATAGTGGCGTTTTGAATGCACCATTCTTGGTGTAATTGTGCCGAAGCGTTGTTGTAGCTCCATAAAACCACAACGATCAATAATACTGTATGTATTAGTTTCATAGGATAATGATTTTCAATTGATAAAAGTAATCCCTTCCATGAGCCGATGGAAAAGGTAAAAAAAAAGAACCAGTGGTGGGGGATATTTTGGTTGCAAAAACGGAAGCCTCTCCGAATAAAGTGCAATTTAAGGCTGGATACCTCAATTGCGCAATAGCCACAGCTAAGTTATTACAATTTTTCGTTTGGAAAAAATCTTAAAGGAAAATTTATTTTAAATACCATACGTTTTTCGTTTGTTATCAATTTTAAACGCAAAAAAATATCTAAATATAAATTGATAATGAGTATTTTAGCCCAACCAGCGCCTCCCCAAAAAAATTATTCCCTTTTTCTGAATTTTTGTCTTGTTATAGCAATAATCCCGATTTAGTGTTATTTTTGGGTCTACAATCTCCCCCGCGATACAGAATAGTAGCAAACGCAACAAAAAATTTAAGGCTTACGGTGCTTTCGGCTTATCTTAACGGTATTCTATATGCGATTTATCTTGTTGCAATACTTTGCGTTTTGTACGATAATCCTCTCATTAGGATGGATCGCAATACAGTCTTTTGACTTTTTAAAGCCCTCATCACCGCTTTTCCCCCCTCAATCCGGCATCAAAACCAGCCGAGAATACAGCGTGGAAGCCCTTGTGAAAGATATTTTTGCAAAAGGCACTTGCGAAAACATCTCCAATGTTCGGGCAATCGGCAACATCAATGGCATTGGATACTTTGAGCAAGGCAGTAGCATCATTGGGATGGAAAGAGGGATTATCCTCTCCACAGGACCGATCAGCAACGCAGAGGGACCGAATACCAACACCGATATGAGTGGTAATTTTAATGACCCTGCTGGTGATCCCGACCTGGAGATGCTGGCTGCCAACCGGATGTTTGATGCGGTAGGCTTAGAATTTGACTTCGTGCCCTTGGATTCTTTTGTACAATTTCGCTATGTCTTTGCTTCCGAAGAATATTGCGAGTTTGTTGGCAGCGTGTATAATGATGTATTTGGCTTTTTTATAAGTGGACCTGGCATCAATGGCACATTTATTAATAATGCCAAAAATGTAGCACTGATCCCTGGTACAGCGGATTATGTAGCAATCAACTCGGTAAATCATACTTACAACAGCCCCTATTTCGTGCGCAACGAACTGGCACGCGATGCTCAGGAATGCGGCATTGCGCCATTGGCAAATTCACCGTATTGGCAACTCATTGAATATGATGGCTTTACACGCCAGCTTACCGCTTCCCTGCAATTAATTCCCTGCCAAACCTACCATATCCGGCTGGTCGTATCGGATGTAGCAGACAAGTACTATGATTCTGCTGTTTTTCTGGAAGCTGAAAGTTTCAATATAGGCGGCACCGTAGCGATAAGCCCTAAGGTTACTAATACCAATGAAAATATAGCTTTGGAGGGTTGTTCAGATGCCTTCTTCGTCTTTGAACGCAGTGAAACAGAAAATATTGATAAAGCATTGACTGTCAATTTTAAAATAGCGCCTTCCAGCACCGCTGTTGAAACGATTGATTTTGAAAGACTCCCTCGCGCGATCACCATTCCTCCGCGGGAGCAATTGGTCAAGTTGCCCGTTCATTTCCTGAATGATGGTATTGCGGAGCCACCCAAGCATTTGACCATTGAGCTGGACATTCCCTGTGCTTGCTACATTGGCACCGCAACCCTACAGGTGCAAGATGCCCCCGGCGTGCAAATCGAATTACTCAGCACCGATGTTTGCAAAAATGCCTCTGCCTTGCTAAAACCAATCATCACTGGAGGGACGCCACCCTATCGCTACCGATGGAGCAATGGCGCGCTTACGGAATCGCTCTCCATCAGCGCAGCAGCGGCCTCCACTTATAGCATTACCGTCACTGACCGATGCGGGAATACCGCCTCTGATACCGCTCGCATCAGCCTGGTAGAAGCGCCGATGGCGACCCTGAGCGGGTATGCCGAAATTTGCAGCGGTGACACGGCTTACCTGGAAGTGGTATTCACGGGCACACCACCTTGGCGTTTTTCTTACCTTATCAATGGCATGGCGCAAGGCACTTTTGAAAATATTTTACCAAACCAGTTTTCGTTCCCTGTCACACAGCAGGGCGTTTACAGCATCGGTAAGATAAATGATCGCAATTGCGAAGGCACAAGCCGGGGCTTTGGCGAATTGGTGCTAACCGATGTCAATATTGAACCAACCGTGCAACACGTTTCTTGTTCTGATGGAAATGACGGCAGCATTAACGTGCAAGCTTATGGCGGCTTACCACCTTATCGCTACCGATGGGCGCACAGTTCCTTGGAGAATCCTGCACTACAGGGGCTTTCGGAAGGGATTTACACCCTGAGCGTCACTGATGCAGAGGGTTGTACCGGCAGTTTTGATATTGAAGTACAGGCACCTCAAGCCCTGCAAGCGGTCGTTTTTACTTGCGAAGATTTGACTGATCCGGATTTTCAGTTCTCTGCAAAAGGAGGTACACCGCCCTACCAATACTCCGTGGATGGCATTTTTTTTGAAAAAGAAAGCATTTTCGAGCGGCTCTTGCCAGGTGAAACGTACGCGCTCACCGTGATGGATGCGAATGGTTGTTATCTGGAACAAACCCTCAGTATGCCGCCTGTGTACGACAAGATGGTGGAACTCCCTGCAACTATGGAAGTAAAAATAGGAAGTGTGTATGCCATCCAACCCAAACTCAACCTCCCGGAAGCACTAATCGCCAACATCCGCTGGCTGCCCAATACCTACCTGAGTTGCCTGGATTGCCTGGTGCCTCAAGCCCAGGCTTACACCGATCAGCAATATACCATTCGCCTCACGGACATCTTCGGGTGTACGGGCGAAGCGAGCATTCAGATAAAAGTGAACAAGGAAGTGGACGTTTTTATTCCTGATGCTTTTTCGCCTACTGGCAATTTGATAAACGACCGGTTCACCATCTTCGCTAATCCGCAACAGGTGCAGCAAGTGCGGTCTTTCCAAGTATTTGACCGATGGGGTAACCTCGTTTTTGAACAGCGAGATTTTCCGATCAATGACGAACAGTACGGCTGGGATGGAACAGTTCGGGGCAGGCTTTCTAATCCAGGGGTGTTTACCTACCTCGCTCGCCTTACCTTGATTGATGGAAGCGAAACCTTGCGCAAAGGACAAACCATGCTGATGCGGTAAAAAAATTCATCCGCTGTGCTGTGCCTACTACTGAATGAAAAAAGCCCTTGCCAAATAGTATCTAAACTTGCCCATTTCCCGTTTCTTATTTTTTATCTTAGCGGTATTCTCCATTCAGAAAATTTGTTTTATGAAAAAAATGATCACCCTGGCTGTAGCATGTTGCTTTTTATCAATGCTTGCCGCCCAAAAAGATTTTTACAAAACTTACACTTTCACCCAAGCAGACACCTTGCGCGGGATGCTACGCCCGGAGCGCAGCTGCTATGATGTCACTTTTTATGACCTGAGCGTGAAGGTGGATGTGGACAAGCGCTACCTGAGCGGCTATGTGGATATTTTTTATAAAGCCAAAAGTGACTTTAATCGCCTTCAGATTGATTTGTTTGCCAATATGCAATTGGATCGCATCGTATTTCAAAATAAGGAACTGAAGTTTGAAAGGGTAGAAAACGCCGTGTTTGTTACCTTTCCAAAACAAAGGAGTGGAACACAAGGCAATTTCCGAGTTTATTACCAGGGTGCGCCCAACACTGCGCAAAATCCGCCCTGGGATGGTGGCTTCGTGTGGGCAACGGACAACAAAGGCAATCCCTGGGTCGGGGTGGCTTGTGAAGGCGACGGTGCCAGCCTTTGGTGGCCCTGCAAAGACCATCTGAGCGATGAGCCCGACAGCATGTCCATCCGTGTGGAAGTGCCTAATGGCTTGACTTGCGTAGCCAATGGCAACCTGCGTGGCACTTATCGCATCGGTGAATATACGCGCTACGATTGGTTTGTTTCTTATCCAATCAACAACTACAATGTGTCTGTCAATATTGCCAAATACGCTTATTTCTCATCTGTTTACACCGCAAAAGACGGACAAAAATTACCCTTGGACTATTATGTCATCCCCTCCAACATCCGCAAAGCAAAAGAGCATTTTAAGCAGGTGGAACAGGTATTGGCTTGCTATGAGCATTATTTCGACAAATACCCTTTCTGGAAAGATGGTTTTGCACTGGTGGAAACCCCCTACCTCGGCATGGAACACCAGAGCGCCATCGCATACGGCAACAAATACATGCGGGGCTACTTGGGCGGCATGGTACCAAAGGGGCAAGATTGGGATTACATCATCGTACACGAAACAGGGCATGAATATTTTGGCAACAGCATTAGTTGCAACGATATAGCAGAGATGTGGATTCATGAATCTTTTACGACCTATATGGAGGCGCTTTATGTAGAATACACCTACGGCTACAAGCAGGCAGTAGATTATCTGATGAGCCAACGGCAATATATCTACAACCAGGAACCGATCCTGGGCCCAAAGGATGTGAATTGGGATGATTGGGAAAGTAGCGACCACTACTACAAAGGTGCTTGGATATTGCACACCTTGCGCAGCACGATACAAAACGATGAGCAGTTTTTTGCTTTGCTTAAGGGGTTTTACAACAAACACAAGATTTCCAACATCCGCACCGAGGATTTTATCCAATACGTGAATGAGGCTACCGGCAGAAATTATACCGCTTTTTTTGAGCAATACTTACAATACCCTCAGGTTCCAACTTTATTATACGAATTGAAAAATACCGATACCGGACTGGAAATGAGCTTTAAATGGGAAGCCTCCGTAGCAGGTTTTGATATGCCTGTGCTCGCCGGCAAAGCCGATGCTTATGAGCTGATCTACCCCACCACACAATGGAAGACCGTGCACTTGAAAGGATTGACAGCTAAAGAATTCAGGGTGCCGACGGAATTATTTTACATCCAGACAAAAAGTAAGTAATCCGACAATTTTCTGATTAGCAGGAAGGTATTCTCAAATGTCTTGGCTAAGACGATCTGGAAGGGCAAATACGAGCATTTTTGCATCAAAATTAATTTAATAGAAAAGTATGAAGAAAATTAAAACCATCGCAAGTTTACTGATGCTATCGCTCACTGCCTGCATCGAGACGGAAATTATCCCTGAAATACTCGAACCCAAAATAGAAATTTCGCCGAAAAGTCTAAGTTTGAATGTAGCACAAAACGCTACACTGGAGGCAACATACATTGACGAACAGGGCGTGGATCGCTCCAGCTTGCTGCAGTGGAGAAGTTCGGCGCCACAAATTGCTACGATCAATACAGGCGGGATAGTGGCAGCTTTGGCTGTAGGGCAAGCCTGGATTGTGGTCAATGCGCCTTCCGGCTTAGCAGACTCCTCGCTCATCACGGTGACCGGCAACCCCAACGCTGTGGCTGCTGTGCAAGTTATTGCGCCGCAAAGCACCCTCCTGGTAGGAAGTACGCTGCAATGCGCTGCAAAAGCGTTTAATAGCGCCAATGAGGAATTGCAAGGAAAAACAGTGAGTTGGAGTTCTTCCAATACAAGCGTTTTGAGTATCAATGCCAATGGCTTGGCAACTGCCAACGCAGTGGGCACTGCTCAGATTACAGCTTCGGTGGACGGTATCAAAAGCCTGCCTTTGCAAATAGAAGTGACTGCTCCGCAAAGTACCTCCCGCACCGGCAATTTCCAGGGGAATATGACCTATACTGTAAGTGGTGTCGCTACCCTACAACAAGAAGGAGAAGCACTGAAACTCGCATTTAATAGTACTTTTAAAAGCTCTTCTGGTCCGGGTTTGCGGGTTTACTTAGCCAAAAACGCACCAGTGGTATTAACAGCCGCCAACAGTGTCAAACTGGGCAATTTGAAAAGTACCTCTGGCGCTCAAACTTACGATGTACCTTCTGCTGTAAAAATTAATGATTTTGATTTTGTAGTGATTTATTGCGAACCCTTTAACGTCCCGTTTGGCTTTGCCAGGCTGAATTGAGCACGCTTTTTCAGATTTTTCTTTCAAATCTTCTATTCAAATTTTAACAATCATGAATTTTCTAATAAAATCTTTCTTGATCGCTGTGCTGCTGGTGCTTTTGCAAGGTGAACTCAAAGCAGGCGGCTGGCCCCAACCAAAGGGCGGTGGTTTTTTCAAACTGGATTTCAGCTTCATTCGCGCCAGAGAATACTACGGCATGGATGGCAATATTTACAACATCAACGGCGCGGGCACTCGCCTGAGCAATTACGTTTCTTCTTTCTACGGGGAGTATGGCATTACCAATAAACTAACGGCTATCGCTTATGTGCCTTTTTTTACAAGAAATACCGTAAATGAAGGAATTGGTGCAATCTCGGGTGATATCCTCCAGCCGGGCTTAGAAAACAATGCCATCGGCGATATTGATTTGGGACTGCGCTATGGCTGGTGGGCTAAAAATGGTTGGTCTGTGACAACTTCCCTGATCCTGGGTTTGCCTACCGGCGATGCAACCAATGAAAACCTTCTGTTCACAGGCGATGGAGAATTTAATCAGTTGCTGCGCCTCGAAGCGGGTTATGGCAAGGCGAAATGGTACGCTACAGGCTATGCAGGGTTTAACAATCGGACTTCGAGCTTCTCGGATGAATTTCGCTATGAATTGGAATTTGGGCATAAATTTTTGGATAACCATTTGCTGGCTGGTGTCAAATTATCAGGCATCCAATCTTTGAAAAATGGAGACCCTACGGGTTCGGGCAATGGTTTATTTTCTAATAATGTAGAATTTGTCTCCCCTCAGCTCTTTGTAGCCTATGAAATGAAAAATGGCGTGGGTTTGAGTGCGCAGGTGGCAGGTGCCGTGACTGGCAGAAATGTGCTCGCCGCGCCGGCGATCGCCTTCGGTGTGTATTTGAAATTAAACTAACTACTTGAAAATGAATTACAGGGGCAATATTAGCTTAGTATTCAACTAAGATGCGATTCACCCTATTCTTGGCATCTGATATTTGGCATCACCCCAAAGCACCAGTCGCTTTCTATACAACAAGCTAAGAAGTAAACGAGCATACTTAAATTGCAATAAAATTTACACAATTTATTGGATTTAAGCACTTTAAGGCTATTGACTATCAACTTATAAAACTGCTCGACCACTTAAATATTGCCTCAACTTTCTCTTTTGTCAAACTGTAATCCAAATCTGGCAGAAGCCGTTTGGCCGGGTTCGAGCACAATCAATCCCTCTTTATTGTTGAAAGCGTTAATGTTGCAGGTCATCGGCTCGATAGCAATAGACTGGCGGTGTGGCGGCGTAAAAACCTGCAAAAAATTGAATTTTCCAGGGCCCGTCTCCTGCCAATAACGCAAGGCCCCGTGCTTGCTTTCTATCAGCACTTCAGCCTTTCCTTCATTTGCAGACAAGGCAAAGCAATTATCCAAAACAGCGTTGCCGATTTTTTCGAGTTGATGAAATGCAGTAGCCGGGTGACGAACGCCCGTTGGAATCATAGATTCGTCAATTTCAATCTTTTCGCCCCCAGGCAGCTGAAGGGATACGATCTCAATTTGCGCCGCAATTTTGAAGTACGGATGCCATCCAAAACCCACCGGGATAGGCTGATCGCCATCATTTTGAAACGTAATTTCACCCGTAAAAAGATTGGGTTCTTCTATTAAAAAACTAATGGCGAAAGTAAAAGGAAAAGGATACGCGGGGTGCTCGCCGCGACTGCTGTACATACAAATGATCTGCGCCGATTGGTCTTCAGCCAGCAGTTCTTCTACACGCATGGGTTGATCCATACCAAAGCCGTGCAAGGCGTTGCCCGTAGCCTGGTCGTTGATTGGAAATTGGTACTGCCGCCCTTGCCATTCGTATTGCCCATTTTTCAGGCGATTTGGAAAAGGAAAGAGCAAGGTATTTTTGCCCCAATAATTTTCGAGCAGCAAATCCGGCGTGGTATAAACATCCAAAATGGGCTGCCCATCGAGTGTCAAATCCAACAAACAAGCCCCGAAGCCAGGTACAACCGAAAAGCCATTGCCAGACTGGGAGTGGTACAGGGAGAGCCTTTCAAATGCGCCAAAAAAGCTGGATTCTAACTGGTACATGTGTTCTAAAATTACACCAAAGATAAAAAGTAATTTCACAGTGTCTGAACAAACCGTGTAGCTGCCGCAATATTGGTAGCAAGCGGGATATTATAAACATCGCAGAGGCGCATGAGCATGCTCACATCCACTTCATGCGGGTGCTTGCCCAGGGGGTCGCGAAAAAAAATCACCATGTCCACCTTACCTTCCACCAGGCGGCTGGCAATTTGAGCATCGCCCCCGGTAGGTCCACTCGACATCTTCTCCACTTCCAGCCCGGCGCGCTCCAGATGCGAACCTGTGGTGCCCGTAGCAATCAGGTTGATATTTTTCTGCTTAAACAAATCAAGGTGGTCTTTTATGAAAGCGACCATATCCGCTTTTTTGCCATCGTGGGCAATAATTGCAATTGTCATTTTGAAAATTTGAAAAGTGAAATTTGCAAGAAGAAAAATAGCCCCAACCGCCAATCCGCCGCCGCTGCAAAAATACCCTTGAATTTTAAAATCGAAGGATTTCTATTCCAATCAATTCTTAAAAAAATGTGAAAACTGTACCCGTGCTTCGTATTACCATTTCAAAAAACGTATTTTCGCGCAATATTCACACCTATTATAAACAAAACCAAGTTACGATGAAAAACTTGTTTTTTAACATTTGTGCTTTCCTGATTTTGGCATTGTTGAGTACCGTCAACGTTGATGCACAAATCAGAACACCCGCTCCCAGCCCAGGCAGTAAACTGACACAAACCGTCGGGCTCACTGAAATCACCATCGAATACTCTCGCCCAAGTGCAAAAGGTCGGGCTATCTTTGCAAAGGATGGGCTTGTTCCTTTTGGCACGATGTGGAGAACGGGCGCTAATGCCGCTACAAAAATTACTTTCGGTGATGATGTAAAAGTCGGCGACCAGGAGCTGAAAAAAGGTTCTTATGCTTTGTTCTCAAAACCAGATGCAGCAGCTTGGCAGGTCATGTTTTTTAATTATGAGACTTCCAATGCTGGTGGTTATGGTGATAAAACGGCGGTGGCTACCCTCTCCGTGAAGCCACAAATGATGAACCACATGGTAGAAACTTTTACCATTGACATTAACAACATCACCAACACCTCTGCTACAATTGACCTCTCCTGGGAAAAAACGATGGTCAGTATTCCACTCACGGTTGAAGTTGATAAGCGCGTGACCGCTGACATTGAGCGCGTGCTTGCCGGCCCGAGCCAAAATGACTACTACGCTGCTGCAAGCTACTACCATGCGGCTGGTAAGGATTTGAATAAAGCATTGGAGTGGATTCAAAAAGCAAATGCAAAAGAACCTAAGTTCTGGATGGTCCGCACAGAAGCCCTTATCCTGGCTGATTTGGGTAAAAAAATGGACGCTATCAAAGCCGCCGAAAAATCCAAACAATTGGCTATCGAAGCGAAGAATGAAGACTATGTTCGCATGAACGACAAGTCTATCGCTGAATGGAGTAAGAAGAATTAAAAAAAATTGTGTGCAATGGCTATCGGTTATCGCATTGGAAGGTTTCCTCAAAAATGCTAACCGATAGCTATCTTTGCCTTAATTTTCCCGCTCATAGCAGCCCAGATCGGGCTTTTCGGCATCGCGTGCCTTCCCCTCCAGGTCAATCGCTATTACCCTGGGAAAATTAATTGGCTTTGCTTTTTCGATGGCAATGGACAAAGAATCCAGATGAAAATCGCCCTCATTGGGATTGATAAAAAGCTTATCATCACGCTTGCCGTTTATACAAGGATCGCATTGCTCGCCGATAAAGTTGGCGTATTGGCCATTGTTGAACGTTAATAATTCCTGTACTCTTACGATACAATCCTCAAATTGGATATTGAACTGCGAAGGGTCTTTGCCTTCTGCAAAATCAGAAAACTCCAACTCGTCACTTTGCGAACCAAAAATGATTGAATTGACAAATCGGGCGTTGAGGCGGTAAGTAGCTGATTGCTGACAGTTTTCATCGTAGCAGAAAAAATTGCTCAAGCCCAACGCGGAGGCATTCACCCCATAGCTTGCAAAAGTGCAATAGGTAAAATTGTAATCCCCACCCAATAACAACAGCACCGATGTACCCCCATTATTGTACACCAGGCAGTTTTCAGCAGTAATCCGGCTATGAAAACCAATCAATCCACTGCTTGCCGTATTGTAAAACTGAGAATTCCGGGCAGTCAGTTCCGCAGTAGAATCCACCAGCACACCAAATCGCGCATTTTTGACCGTTGTGTACTCAAACACATTGCCTCTGCTACCTCTCCCAAGCACGATACCATTCCATTGCCCAGCTTCATCCTGAAAAGACTCCTCCAGGCGGTCGCCTTGTATCACCACCGGATTTTCCTTTGTACCCAGTATGCGAATACGTCCCCCCGACTGCGTGAGCAGGATGCCATCATTATAAATACCACCAAAAATATCATTTTGCGCCACGCCGCCGTGAATGTATAGCTTTGCCCCGGCAGGTATGACCAATTCGCAACTATCAATAAATACAGCCCCATAGATCACATAAGGCTTAGGGTCGTCCCATACCACCTGGCCATTATCGCAAGTAAGCCTCACCACCACCCCTTTATTGAAGCGGCTCGGAAAATAGTTGGCGTTTTGCCCCCAGGCTTCGAGGTTGACGTATTGGGTATTGCCATTGGTTTCAAACACGATGCGATCCTCCACTACAAAAGGGCTTACCGATAAAGGCTGATTGGGGTCAATGGTCACTTCTGCAAACAAATAGATGCTATCATTTGCCAGCACCTCTACTTCTTCCTGCATATTACCGGGGATTCCGTCCACATTGAGCTGCCAGCGCCCGCTGTTGCCACTTTCCAGGTATATTCTCGAAATCCGAACGGAGCGGTCGTTGCGATTGTAAATTTTAAAAGACCGCGTAGCGGAACCCAATTGGGAAAAAACCGTATCAAACCGCAAGGTATCCAAAGAAAACTCCAGTTTGGCACTGCTATCGGTGGTGAATTGCGCCTCGTCATCACAGCTTGCCAAAAGTAGCCAGCCACTACAAAAAGCAATTAATCCATAGAGGATGGGTTTCATTTTATATTTTTTTGAAATGAAGTTTCCAATTGCCGATCCGGTTGCGCAAATCTCAAAGATTGATGAACCACCGGTCCAAATGTCATAAACGGCAAAAGTCCGATTTATTTTACCACAAAAATACATATTTGTCTGGTCGAAAACAGAAAACGGATGGGAACTGTTAATCAGTCCGTTTTGTTTGCCTTTTGGCACCGGAGATTTAATAAATTATGTTCCAAAGCGGTGTTAAATTTTTTAAGAAAAAACTGTTACTTTTGCATCGGCTATCTCGTCATAGCAAAGCGACATTAATTGAGAAAACTAAAAACGAATTTCACCTATCGAAACGGCTGTAACTGTAAGCACATTGGATGTACATCAAAACCATACAAAACTGGAGCGCCCGGTAATAGATGTAATTATACCTGCTTATAACGAGGAGCAGTCTATTGGATTGGTGTTGGCAAATATTCCTAAAATCGTACGCGAGGTGATCGTGTGCAACAATGCAAGTACAGATCAAACGGCTGCAGTTGCCCGTGCAAGCGGTGCAATCGTGCTGGATGAAGAACAGAAAGGGTACGGCAGTGCCTGCCTGAAAGCAATCGAATATATCACCCAAAAGCCAAATACAGCGCAGCCAGATATTGTCGTGTTTATGGATGCCGATTATTCGGATTATCCGGAGGAACTCCCCAGTCTGATTGCACCTATTGTACAAGAAGATGCGGATTTGGTGATCGGATCGAGGGTGCTGGGCGATATGCAAAAAGGCGCGATGATGCCCCAGCAAATTTTCGGCAACTGGCTGGCTACCAATCTCATCCGAATGTTTTACAGCTATCATTTTACAGACCTTGGTCCTTTTAGAGCCATTAAATTCCACAAATTACTCGAATTAGAAATGGAAGACCGCGACTTCGGCTGGACGGTAGAAATGCAAGTGAAAGCAGCTAAAAAGCGGCTATACTGCAAGGAAGTACCTGTCAATTACCGAAAACGGGTGGGTGTCTCAAAGGTTTCTGGCACTATAAGGGGGTCTTTGCTGGCAGGGCATAAAATTTTATGGACGATATTCAAGTTTCTCTAAAAACTTATAAAATTTCAAGGTGCGAAATAGTAAATAAGAATAATAACATTTATCTATTTTTCATCTCATTTCAACTTTCAAACTTAACTTAAACTTCGCAACGATGTCAGTATTGGCTTATGCGGTTCTCATTATTTATAGCACGGCGCTCATCTATATTACGATGTATTGCGTGATGCAATTTAACTTATTGTATCATTACAGAAAAGCCGCTAAAAAGGGACAACAAATCCTCTCTACAAACACAGGCGCACAAACATCTGCCACCGAAACCCACACCAACACAAACGAGACTTACCCGTTTGTCACTGTACAACTGCCCATTTTCAACGAAATGTATGTGGTAGAACGATTGATTGACAATATCGCTCAATTCGATTATCCGCGCGACCGCTTTGAGGTGCATGTCCTCGATGATTCTACCGATGAATCTGTCGAAATTACACGCCGCAAAGTAGAAGAATGGAAAGCGAAAGGCTTGAATATTGAACACATCCACCGCATAGATCGCAAAGGCTACAAAGCTGGTGCCCTCCAGGAGGCGATGCCCCTGGCAAAAGGGGAGTTTATCGCTATTTTTGATGCGGATTTCTTGCCGCATCCTGATTTTTTGAAAAAGACGATTCCTTACTTCGATGATCCGAAAATAGGCGTGGTACAAACCCGCTGGGAACATATCAACGAGGACTACTCTTTGATTACCAAGCTTCAAGCCTTGCAATTAAATGTTCACTTCACTGTAGAGCAGAAAGGGCGCGAAGCCGGCAACTACCTCCTCCAGTTCAACGGAACGGCAGGCGTATGGCGCCGGCAAACCATTGATGAGGCGGGTGGCTGGGAAGCAGATACCCTCACCGAAGACCTCGACCTGAGCATTCGGGCGCAACTCAAAGGCTGGCGAATCAAGTTTTTGGAGGAAATTGGCTCTCCGGCTGAGCTTCCGGCTGAGATGAACAGCTTGAAATCCCAGCAGTTCCGATGGATGAAGGGCGGCGCTGAAACGGCTAAAAAAATGCTCCCTACCGTTTGGAAATCAAACCTGAGCCTTTGGCAAAAAATTCAGGCCACTGTACACCTGTTGAGCAGCACTGTCTTTGTTTTTGTCTTTATTTCCGGGGTGTTTAGCGTTCCACTGTTGTTTGTGCTGGGTGATCTGATCGAACAAGGTTTTAGCAAAAATTTCTTTGCTTGGTTTATGATTGGCTTACTATCAATTATTGCCGTTTATTACACTGCGAATCTTCAATCGCCAGCAAGGCACAAGGAGGAAGACTTTGGAAAATCATTGTATAAATTTGTTTTTCTATTCCCCTTGTTTTTAGCGCTTTCGATGGGCCTGTCTTTGCACAATAGCGTTGCCGTGATTCAGGGGTATCGGGGTAAAAAATCGCCCTTCGTTCGTACGCCGAAGTTTAATATCAAAACTCTACGGGACACTTTCGCTAAAAATAAATACATCAGCAAAAAAATTTCCTGGACGACCCTGCTCGAAGGTTTCCTTGCCTTGTACTTCTTGGGTGGCGTGATCGGCGGTATTCTTATCCAAAATACCACTTTTCTTGTATTCCACTTGATGCTCAGTCTTGGCTATGGCGCTATTTTCTACTGGACACTACGCCACTTGCGGGCGCAGTAAAGGACGGGTTTTTACAGTGTTAAAAACAAAATAGGTTGATAATATACACTTATCAACCTATTTTGTTTTTAATATTCGCTGGTAAAATGGAAGCTTACCTTCGGATGGTTTTCCTGAGCGATTTGCAATGCCCAGGCGCTTTCTGCCAAAAAAACGAGGTTGCCGTCTTTGTCTCTTGCAATATCACGCTTGCGGCGTTCCAGAAACTCCTTCATGGCTTTCTCCTCCTCGCAGCTTACCCAACATGCTTTATATAGATTGACTGGCTCATAGGTACAAGCAGCGCCGTATTCATGCTCCATGCGGTACTGAATCACATCAAATTGCAGCGCCCCTACCGTACCGATGATCTTCCTCCCGTTGA
>CAZGJN010000002.1:0-243754 GCA_964526645.1 uncultured Saprospiraceae bacterium | reverse complement strand
CCTTAAAGATCGATAGCCTTTTTCTTTTTAGGAACAAAAGTTTAAATCAGTTCAATCACAAACATTGTTTTTGAAGCATGCCTATTTTTTGGTTGCCTGATAATGAACTGAGCTTCCCCGACCCCTCGCTGGCGGATCAAGATGGCATACTTGCCATAGGAGGAGACCTATCGCCGGAGCGTTTGATTCTGGCATATCGGCATGGTATTTTTCCCTGGTTCAATCCCGGAGAACCCTACCTTTGGTGGTCACCGGATCCAAGATTTGTCTTATTCCCAAAAGAATTGAAGATTGCCAAAAGTATGCGTCCTTATTTTAATCAAAAGAGATTTGAGGTTACCATTGATACAGACTTTCGGGCGGTTATTCGCAATTGCCAAACAAACAATCGAAGCGGGCAATATGGAGGCACCTGGATCACCGATGAAATGTTGGAAGCGTATTGCAAATTACATGAATTAGGCTATGCGCATGCCGTGTCGGTTTGGGATGACGGGGCATTGGTAGGTGGATTATATGGAGTAGCCCTGGGTAAAGTATTTTTTGGAGAATCTATGTTTACAAAGGTATCAAATGCCTCTAAGTTTGGTTTTATTACCCTGGTAAAAGAATTGGAAAAGCGAGATTTTCAACTCATTGATTGTCAGCAACAAACACGGCACTTAGCCAGCTTAGGCGCTATTGCAATCCCCCGAGAAGTATTTCTGGACTTATTAGAAAAATATATTTCCGAGCCTATTTTGGCGGATAAATGGACCAATTGGCTTGCCTAATTAGTCTCCAACATCACTATTTTTGCGAAAAGAACAAGTAAGATGATGCGCTTCAACATGAGTCTTTTGCTATTGGGTATAACGTTCGCTTTTACTGTTGATCACAATAAATATCCAACGGACTATTTTGCTTCGCCTATTGCCAAATCTCCTTTACTGCTGGCGGGTACTTTCGGCGAACTCCGACCAAACCACTTCCACGCAGGGATTGATATCAAAGGGATCGTGGGCACGCCGATTTATGCGGCAGCGGATGGATATGTGAGTAAAATCTCCGTGAGTGGAAATGGATATGGAAAAATGCTGCGCCTCACTCATCCCAATGGCTATACAACTTTATATGCTCACCTGGATCAATTTTCAGCTGAATTAAATGCTTTTGCAAAAGCGATTCAATACGAAAAAGAGAGCTTTGAGTTGGACTTAGACCTTGCGCCGGAGCAATTTCCTATAAAAAAAGGGGCTACAATCGGCACGATAGGCATGACAGGGGCGACATTGGGACCGCATTTACATTTTGAAATACAAGACGCTAAAACTAATAATCCTATTAATCCTTTGCTTTTTGGGCTCAAGGTATTGGATACCACGCCCCAGAAAATGCACCAACTGAAGGTATATTATTTAAATGAAAAGAACGAATCGTTTGGTAATCAAATATATACACTTACTAAAAAAGGTGCAATTTATGCTGTGGCAGGCGATACACTCCGCCTACCTGTTGAAAAGGCGGGCTTTGGAATTAAAGTTTTTGATCACATGAACAATGTGGATAATTGGAATGGTATTTATTCTCTCCATCTTATGCAAGATGATTCATTGGTGTATCAATTTGATTTTGAAACTTTTCCGCACTCGGATACGCGCTACCTGAATGCTCACCTGGATTATGAAGAGCAAATTAAAAAAAATGGCTATTTTAATCGTTGTTTTCGCTTAGCTAATAATAAATTACCTATTTATAGCAATAAAAAAAATGATGGCATAATATCTTTGAAAAAAAGACAAGTGCATAAAATGGAAATAATAACCTCTGATTTGCACGGGAATGAGACAAAGCTTCGTTTTTGGATCAAGCAAGACAGCTTTCTGCACACTCAACCCAAGGTGATTTATAACTATTTTTTGCCTTGCAAAGAAGAAAATATTATCGAAGACAAAGGCTTGATAGCTTATTTTCCAGCGGATGCTTTTTATGAAAATCTTTATTTGCGCTATCAAAAGACAGAGGAAAACTCCTCGCATATTTGCTCTCCTGTATATCAAATTCATAATCCAAAAACTCCTGTTCATCAATATTTTAGTATTTACATAGAACCAACTAAATTGCCTGCTGAATTAAAAAATAAGGCATTTATTGCTTTTTGCAATGAAAACGGAACAATTACGAATTATGGTGGGGAATGGAAGAACGAGATGCTTCAGGCGGAAGTGCTTTCGCTGGGGGATTATTGTGTAATGATTGATACAATTGTCCCCAGCATTAAACCAACACTTTTTAAAACTTTGATGAAAGGATATAAAAAAATAACTTTCAAAATAAATGATAATATAGCAGGAAGTAAAAATGTAATACCATTGAAATACCGTGCCACCTTGGATGGGCAGTGGATTCTAATGGAATACGACGCGAAAAACCATCTATTAACTCACACGTTTGAAAAATCAATCGCCAAAGGAAAACACCACCTCCAATTAATCGTAACTGATGCAATGGGCAACCAAAAAACTTTTGAAAAGGATTTTACATTGCAGTGAACCGCCTACCGGTGGAATTGTTCCTTTTAGAAAATTATTGCAAGAAATGACACCACTCCGACCAGGCGATCCAGCACCTGATTTTTCTGGCTTGAATGAAAATGGCGAAACAATTTCCTTGAGTGATTTCAAAGGTAAAAAACTGATTTTATTCTTTTATCCACAAGACAATACACCCACTTGTACCACAGAAGTCTGTAATTTGCGAGATCATTACGCAGTGTTAAAATCAAAAGGTTTTGAGCTACTGGGGGTGAGTCCAGACAGCACAAAAAAGCACACAAATTTTAAGAAAAAATACAACTTGCCTTTTCCACTTTTGGCAGATACAGCGCATGAAGTTATAAAAAAATATGGCGTTTGGGGACCAAAACAGCTGTTTGGAGTGAGCTACGAAGGCTTGTTGCGCACTACTTTTGTCATCAACGAAGCTGCTGAGATAGAGCGAGTCATCACAGAAGTAGTAGCAAAAAACCATGCACAGCAGTTATTAGAAGGAATTTGATCTACTTTACATTTTTGGAGTACTATTAAAAACAACCGTAAAAACCACAGCCATTTTCACGGGGAGACTTACATTATCACCTAAATGATCTTCAATCAGCCAGTCGCGTGGATCACCTTCCCAAACAGTCACTACTTTGAAATCGCTACTGTCCAGTTCCCATTCATCGAATAAATTGCCATGACGGCATTTGAGTGTGAGGGTTTTATCAGCAGTAATACGCCACTCCCTAAAATCATTATTCCAAATAGTGCGCATCGTCACAATTTCATTATCGCCACGCACCTCCCATTCATTTTGATTGGCTTTCCATTTCAAGCGGATACTGCCGCTTGCGTCCCCAATTCGATATTCCCACTCCGACCAATCATTGTTGCTCAGCCAGCGCAGGCGCAGTTCTCCCTCCAATTCTTCATCATCCGTAAAAATGACCCATTCTGTGAAAGAGTCACTCCATTTAGTAGCAATACCCGTTAACTCTTGCGCACGAACGCAAGAGAAAGCTACCACAAAAGATAGCAACAGGAATAATTTTTGCATATTCAGGCGATTTGATTAAGAATAGCACCAGATGTATTTACCAGATGCAAAACGCACATGGCAAATATTTGATTGTTGGTACAAAACAAAATAGCTTGTATTTGCAGGGCGTTCAAGTCATTTTTATTCAAAACGGTAGGTCATCATCATAAGCAGGCGGTTCGTCGGCAGTGCTGGGAAAGGAATCTTCGGTGTTAGCGGCGACTGGAGCAGCGGATTTTTCCCCCGCTTTTTCAACTTTCCAAGCATTTAGGTTCGTAAAATACTTTCCTTGCCATTCGCGTCCACGCAGGTCAAAGTGGACTTTAATCATTTCTCCTTCCTGGTAGTTGTCCAATAAAGCACAACGATCCTGCACCAATTGGAATTTGATCAGCTGCGGATAGTTGCCATCGGCTATTTCAATTACAAACTCTCTTGCCTGAAAGGAACTGGTTTTGCTTTCTATATCGAACTTTCTGTGCAATTTGCCTTCAATTTCAAAAGAACTCATGTGGATAATTTTCCGCAAAAATACAAAAAAGCATTCGGAAAAGCCAGCTAAATTATGCGGTCAGTTTGTAAATATCCGTCGGAGTACTGCAAAGGATTGCTTTTGAGCCGCGCATAGCGATGGGCGCTTTGATAATCTGAGGGTTGTATTTCAAAACATTAAGCCAATCCTGTTCATTAAAATCGCGCCCTCTGATATGCTGCTGGTAATAAGGATGCGCTTTGTTCATCAATTCCTTTGGGTGTAACTCAAGGGCTGCCAAAATTTGTTGCCAACTGGTACCGGTGGAGGGGGACTTATCGAAAGAATAAGTTTTGACGTGCTTGACGATGCTTTTTGCGAAGGCTACTGTCTGACGATCTGCTGTAGAATCTGGATTGTAGTATATTAAAATTTCTTGTTGATGGGTTTTCATGGTTCAATATTTTGGTTGATAAAAATTTTTCAGAACAAAATATTGAAATTTATTGAAAAAGTCAAGTTTTACATCTTTTTCTTAAAAAGACTTTTGCATCTTAGGCTTGAACGTAAAGCACATACTTCTCCTCAAAGTAGGGTTCTGGAAAGAATTTGAAAATCGGATAGCTCTCGGCATAAGCGCCTCTCGGAAGTGCTTTGATTTCTGCTTTTACATCGCCACCTTTCAATGCAATTAAGCCATTTGGGAGAGCGTGTTTGTGTTGTTTTTTGATAAGCGGAAATCCCCACACGCAGAGTTGACTTAGGTCGGTGACTGCCCTGCTGACCGCAAAATCGAACTTTTGCTGCCGTAGCTCCTCCGCCCGAATATGTAGCGCCACTACATTTTTTAACCCCAGGGCGTTTATCACTTCTTGAACGACCATAATTTTTTTGCGCGTTGCATCAATGAGCGTAAATTTTGATTCGGGGAACAGAATAGCCAGGGGGATGCCAGGAAAGCCACCGCCCGTGCCAATATCCAGAATTTCGGCGGATGGCTTGAATTGAATCACTTTGGCGATAGATAAGGAATGCAAAACATGGTGCAGATATAATTGGTCAATATCTTTTCGAGAAATCACATTGATTTTACTATTCCAATCTCGGTATAAGCTATTTAATTGCTCAAAAGCAATGATTTGTGGATCGGTGAGTTTAGGAAAATAGCTTAGAATGCGATCCATATTACATTATTTTGAAAGTATTCCAGAGTGACTCATCGGGTGGTGGCGCGATGATTTCTACTTTTTCCTGAGAGACAGGATGTACAAATTCGAGCTTCCAGGCATGAAGATGGATAGAATGATCGGCGTTGCTGCGTTGGAAACCGTATTTTGTATCGCCCTTGATAGGAGCACCGATAGCGCCGAGCTGCGCCCGAATCTGATGATGCCTGCCAGTGATGAGCGCTATTTCCAGTAAATAATAATGCTCACTTTTGTTAATAACTTTGTACTGAAGTACTGCCTCTTTCGCTTCCGGCGTGTCTTTTTCAACCAATACCGTTCGATTTTGCTGTTGATTTTTTTTCAAATAGTGCACCAGTGTGCCTTCTTCATCTGGCGGCGGATTTTTGACTAAGGCAAGATACGTTTTTCGGACATTTTTGGTTTTAAACTGCTCGCTAATGGCTACCAAAGCATTTTTTGTTTTGGCAAATAATAAGACCCCACTTGCCGGACGATCCAGGCGATGGACAAGGTATAATGTTGATTTACAATAGATTTCAGCCAGGTTCAGCAGCGCTTTGTCGCCCGTTTTATCTTCCTGAACAGGGATGTTGACAGGCTTATTAAAAGCAATCAACTGGTTATTTTTGTACAAAACCAGGTCTCCAATCTTAAATACACTCATTTGTCATCTACTTCTTCATAATCAATATAATCGCCTTTCTTTTGATCGCCCCGCTTGATCTGATCCCTCTGATTGAAAGGGAGGGCTGGTTGGGCAAATAAAAAACGATACGCAAGATAGAGCAAGAGAATGATGATGACGTATTTCATAATCAATACTTTTTGCAAAGGTAGTCCAAAATTTTTTTGGGGGCTAACAATCCTATTTTTTCTATTTTAAAAAGAAAGGAATAGCGATTGTTATCATCCATCTTCTTAGCAATATTTTATTAGCTTTGCAGTTCAAAAATTATTGAAAACCCATTTGAAGGATGAATAAACTGACTACAAATATCGCAGGCTGGCTGGTTTTTGCCATTGCGACCATCGTGTACTATTTCTCAGCTGAACCAACCGGGAGTCTTTGGGATTGCGGCGAATTTATCTTAGGTGCTTACAAACTGCAAGTGGTACACCCGCCGGGAGCGCCCTTATTTGTGCTGGTAGCCAGACTTTTTACCTGGGTAGCCGATGTTTTTTCAAGTGATCCGGCAGATATTGCCTTTGCAGTGAATTTTATGTCGGGTATTTGTACTGCCTTTGCTGCTACTTTCGTATGCTGGGTGACCATAATCCTGAGCAAAATGACATTAGTGGGTAGAGAAGGGATATTGAATGCTGCACAAAATATAGCCGTGGCAAGTGCTGGTGTGATAGCGGGTTTGGCTACTGCTTTCAGTACTTCTATTTGGTTTTCGGCAGTCGAGGGGGAAGTGTACGCTATGTCCACTTTTTTTACAGCATTGACTTTATGGTCCACTATCAAATGGTATCATCTGCCGGATACCCCTTACTCGGATCGCTGGCTTTTTTTCACGGTTTATGCCGCAGCGCTTTCTATTGGGGTACACTTATTGAGTTTATTGACCTTCCCAGCATTAGCCTTGTTTTATTATTTCAAGAAATACAAAAAACATTCCTTCATGGGAATGGCAGCGGCGGCTGGCGTTGGCGTACTGGCAATTGTGTTGATCCAAAAATTGGTAATTGTAGGCATCCCCTTGTTGTGGAGCTGGTTTGATTTAAGGCTGGTAAATGGTCTTGGTTTGCCTTTCCATACTGGGCTGATTCCTACGCTACTTTTAATTGGAGCCTTTATTTTTTTGGGTTTGCGCTATGCACACAAAAAACAGAATGCCTTGCTTCAGGATGTCATCATGGCTGCAACTTTAACAATTATAGGTTTTTCCACAATTGGCGTAGTTGTGATCAGGGCTAATGCGGCAACACCGATTAATATGAATGCACCAAGTGATGCCATGCGCCTGATTCCTTATCTGAACAGGGAGCAATACGGAGAAAGACCTTTGCTGAGAGGACCCAGCTTTGCTTCTCAGCATATTGATACCGAAATTGCAGATCGTTATGGAAGAGTAGGCGATAGATATGAAATCACGGACTACAAAATCACCTACAAATATGCCAATAAAGACAAAATGCTCTTTCCAAGAATGTCGGATAATAGCATGAACCGCCCTCAATTATACAAACAATGGATGGGACTTGACCCCGAGAAACCCCTGCCCGCCGGCAGACCCAATCAAGTGGACAATATTACTTTTCTTTTCCAATACCAGCTGGGCTGGATGTACTGGCGATATTTTATGTGGAATTTTGCCGGAAGGCAGAACGGCGAGCAAGGTTTTTACCCCTGGGATAAATCCAATGGACACTGGCTTTCGGGTATTAAACCATTGGATAGCTGGCGACTTTACAATCAGAATGCTTTGCCCGATACGATTAAAAATGACAAGGCAAGGAATAAATACTACATGCTGCCATTTTTGTTTGGTTTAGTTGGTTTGTTTTTTCACCTCCAACGCCGCAAAAATGATGCGCTTGGATTGTTAGCCATGTTTATCATTACAGGTATTGGCATTGTCATCTATTCTAATCAACCGCCCAACGAACCCAGAGAGCGCGATTATGTATTAGTTGGCTCGTTTTTCACTTACACTATTTGGATTGGCATGGCTGTAGTCGCTATTTTTGAATTGTTGACAGACCGGCTCAAGCTCAAAGGAATAGCACCAGCGGCGATAGCCGGCATTGTGGTAATCTCTGCACCTGTACTTATGGGTACACAAAACTTTGACGATCACAGTCGTCGCCTGCATACAGGCGCGCGTGATTATGCTTCCAACTTCCTGGAATCCTGTGAGCCTAACGCCGTCATTTTTACTTATGGCGATAATGATACCTATCCGCTTTGGTATGCACAAGAAGTGGAAGGTATCCGGCGCGATGTACGGGTGGTCAACCTCAGCCTTATTGCTGTAGATTGGTATATTGATCTTTTAAGACGTAAAATAAATGACTCTCCTGCTTTGAAAATGACGATCCCAGCGGAAGCTTATCGGGGTAAAAAGCGCAATATCGTTTATTATTACAATCCGCAGCAACAACAAGGTGCCTATGACCCTGCCCTGGATAGAGAAACGGACTTGAGATCAATGATTCAGTTTATTGGAGAAGATCACGAGCTTCCTATCAAAACAACAATCGAATTGGAAAGCTATTTTGATAGTAAACGACTTTTTATTCCTGTAGATCAGGCGGATGTGATGGCAAAAGGATTGGTTACAATAGCTGATTCAGCGAGTATTCCCAGTAAAATTCCGATTAATATTTCCAGGGATTATCTTCAAAAAGACGACATTGCTGTCCTGGATATTATTGCCTCTAATCTTTGGGATAGACCCATTTACTTTGCTGTGACCTGCCAGCAGGACAAACTTTTTGGTTTGCAAGATTATATGCAACTGGAAGGGCTGGGGCTGCGCATCGTTCCTCTTCAATCAAAAAGCGATCAGATATACGGTATTATTGGAAATGGGCGTGTGCATTCCGATAAAGTCTATGAAAATGTGATGAATAAATTCCGTTGGGGCAACTTTGACAAATACGATTTATTTGTAAACAAAAGCTATACGCCCAGTGTGCAGAGCACCCGTTTGGTTATCCGCCGCGCGGCTATTGATTTGGTACAAAAAGGGGATACGACAAGAGCTGTTGCATTGATTGACAAGTTCTTTAAGGCTTTTCCACATATGAACTTCCCATACGATTATTTCACTATGCTGATGCTGGACGTGTACATACAAGCGGGCGCTTACGACAAAGCCAAACCACACATGGATTTACTGGCAAGCCAAACAGAGCAATACCTCCGGTTTTATGATTCTCTCGATCCTTTAGTTGTTTCTTCTAGTTTTGAAATGGACTATGGATATGCTTACAGAACGATGAATGACTTATTGGCACAAGCAGAGCGCATAGGGGATACTGCACTTTTGGAGAAGCTAAAACAATTATTTGCGCCGTATCAGGCTGTTCCTACGCAAGATACCACGCAATAAAACAGTTGATTTACTATGCAATTTAAAAAAGCAGCCATCGGTTGTGACCATGCCGGGTTTCATTACAAAAACAGTATCATCGAGCTGTTGAAAAAAAAAGGCATTGAAGTAGAAGACTTTGGCACTTATACTGAAGAATCTGTAGATTATCCTGACTTTGCGCATCCGGTGGCAAACAGTGTGGAAAATGGAAAAGCAGACTTTGGTATTTTGCTTTGCGGCAGCGGCAATGGAGTAGCTATTACTGCCAATAAGCACCAGGGTATCCGCGCGGCTTTGTGTTGGAATGAAGAAATTGCAGCCTTAGCCCGTCAACACAATAATGCCAATATCGTCGCGCTTCCTGCTCGGTTTGTCAGTGAGGCACTTGCGCATGCTATCGTGGAAAGCTTTTTAGCAGCAGTGTTTGAAGGTGGGCGGCATACCCGAAGAGTGGACAAAATTGCTATCAATTGTTAGGATTGCGCCTTTCCAAAATTTAAAGGCAAAAAAAATTGGAGTAGAGTGAAGGACAGATCCTTAAACCCCCCAGTTGGACCTGCCTCACTCACTCCTTCTATGGTCTTTTTATGACCTATAGTGCTTTCAAGCGTTTTCTTTAGTGAATTATTTTTTGGCATGTCATTGTAAAACCAGCGGATTCCGGTTGATAGGAAAGTCAGAAAGATGTTTACAAAGGATAACCTTCAGAAAAGCTCATTAAAGAAAGATAGCAACAAATAAGATTGTCTTTTTTTGACAGCGTAAAAATATGTATTTCTACCGGTAAAGTCAAAATGTTTTTTTTGCAATCTGCATTTTTTCTGCTAAAACGCTGCAAAATAAAAGCGCAAACCGCCAAATTGTCAGTTGCATGACGATTGGCATACACTTTGAAAAACCTTTGCAAAAAAGAAATCGCTATGCAAAAAGGAACTATATCGGTACAAACCGAAAATATTTTTCCCATCATCAAGCAGTACTTGTATTCCGACCAGGAAATTTTTCTAAGAGAATTGATCTCTAATGCAGTAGATGCTACGATTAAACTTAAAACGCTTGCTTCCCGTGGAGAATTCAAAGGGGAACTGGGCGATCTCACAATTGAAGTAGTACTCAACAAAACCGACAAAACTATTCATATTCGAGATAGGGGTATTGGCATGACCGAAGAAGAGGTAGCAAAGTATCTCAACCAGGTGGCTTTCTCCAGCGCAAGTGAGTTTTTAGAAAAGTATAAAACAGATGGCGCTAATATAATCGGGCATTTTGGCTTGGGTTTTTATTCCGCTTTTATGGTAGCCAATAAAGTAGAAGCCATCACAAAATCCTATCGCGAAGATGCTCAGGGAGTGACGTGGTCCTGCGATGGAAGCCCAGAATACACCATTGAGGATAATAATAAAACAGACAGGGGTACAGAAATTGTGTTGCACATTAGCGACGATGCCAAAGAGTACTTAGAAAACCAACGGATTGCGCAGTTGCTCGATAAGTACTGCAAGTTTTTGCCTATCCCCATTAAGTTTGGCACAAAAAAAGAATTTGAAAAAGAAGGCGAAACAGAAAAGGAGATTGAAGTTGACAATATTATCAACAACACCCATCCTATCTGGAAAAAAACGCCAACTGATCTGACAGATGAGGATTATAAAAACTTCTATGAAGAGTTGTATCCCTTCAGCCAGCCACCAATGTTCTGGATTCACCTCAACATTGATTATCCATTTAACCTGAATGGAATACTTTATTTTCCAAAGCTGAATAATTCTTTTGAAATGCAAAGGAACAAAATTCAGCTCTATGCCAATCAAGTGTATGTGACCGATGATGTGAAAGACATCGTGCCTGAGTTTTTGATGTTGCTTCATGGCATCATTGATTCGCCCGACATTCCACTCAATGTATCCCGCAGTTATCTTCAGAGCGACCAAAACGTGAAAAAAATCACAGGTTATATTACCAAAAAAGTAGCCGAGAAACTTGGGGATTTATTCAAAAAAGATCGCCAGGCATTTGAATCAAAATGGAATGATCTGGGGGTGTTCGTTAAGTATGGTATGATTTCGGATGAAAAATTTTACGAAAAGGCTACAGATTTTGCTTTGTTGAAAAACATAGATGGGCATTATTTTACAATAGAAGAATACAAGGAAAAGGTAAAAGAACTACAAACCGACGTACACGGCAAGACGGTCTTTTTGTATACCAACAATCCAGCGGAACACCATAGTTATATCAGCGCTTGCCAAAAGAAAAACTATGACGTGCTTGTTATGGACAATGTCATTGACAATCACTTTATCAATCATCTGGAATACAAACTGGAAAAAGCTGCCTTTGCGCGGGTAGATGCTGATACACCAGATCATTTGATCCAAAAAGAGGAAAAAAAAGAGTCTATACTGAATGAGAAAGAGGAAAAACAAATAAAAGAACTTTTTGAAAAGCTGGCGAAAACGATCAATGGCGCTATTGCGCTGAAGCCTTTATCACCAGATGAACAGCCCGTTTTGATCACCAGACCTGAATTCATGCGCCGTATGAAAGAGATGCAGGCTTTGCAAGGGATGCAATTTGGAGATTTCCCGGATTCGTATAGCATCATTATCAACACCAACCATCCGCTGATTGCCCAAAAGCTGGCCGTAGATACGGACGAAGACCAACGCAACGCCTTGTCTAAATATTTATTTGACTTGGCACTGCTCAATCAAGGGATGCTTAAAGGTTCAGATTTAACTGATTTTATTCAAAAAAGCTTGAATTTGGTAAAATGAAAACAAAATATGCTGTGCCGTAGAAATGCGGCACAGCATACACGAATCATATTTTTATAGAAGAAATAATATACTCTAAGTGCTGCATCAAGTCCCGTTTGTCCTTGCCAGGGGCATACACAAAGCCATCCACAAAGAGTAATTCATTTTTATTAGGATTGTGAATTAAATAACTTAGGAAGGCACCCCCCATATAGTCATTTTCCATTTCCCAAATCCCCCGTGCTTCCAACGCGTATTTGTTATTCAGGGTAGTCGTGTTGACAAACATCGGCAAGTCCACATCATTGATACGCATATAAGAATTTGCAATTTGAGAGGAGATATACTTTTTGCCAATTGTATCCCGCACAATTTTGATGCCTTCTTTCGTAAGCTGGGATTGATCAGTGTATGGTATTTTTTTTAAAATCAAATTGCTGATAAAATCTTTTCCATCTCGGCGCATCCAAATAATTTCCTCGTTGCTCGTTGCAAGCTTAAAATCACTCGGAATTCTCATCTCCACCCCCAATTTTTCCTGTAATTCACTCATCAACTTCCTGTTTTCACCATCTAAAAATAAAGAAGCATCAATTTTTTCCTCGTCGGTTTTCCGGATTCTTTGAGCAATAGCGGGGAAGTTCTTTTTTATATTTTTTATTAAATCGTCATCAGAATAAGCAAATTGATAGATCAGCATTTGTCCCTCTGCCCATTTATCTTTGCCAATAGCCGTATTGTAAGTAGGGTCTTCTTTAGCACGCCTGGCTTTTTCAGCGCCGATGTCGTTTAAAATTAATTTTGTAGCAGGAGAAGAAGCATCGTTGAGGTTGGCAAGAATGATGTAGTTTCTCATCTCGCGGCGAGTCCTTTCTGCTTCCAGTTCTTCAGGGCTAAAATACCACAAATCGAAGTTTGGTTCTGGTTGTGGCAAAATGAGATACGCTGATTCGTAGTAGTTGCGCAAGGTATCTCCCACGGCGCTTTCCCACATACTTTTGTCAGCGATGATGGTGATTTGGTTAATTTTTCCGAAAGCAGTAGGTACTGGACGAAAACTTTGGCGAGCTTCTTTTGTGCAAGATACCAATACAAGGAACAAGGCAAAGCTTGTCAAAATGCCTTTTTTTGAATAAACTATTTTTGATTTTATCATTCTTTGGTCTATTTTAGAAAATAAAAATAATACTTTCCAGTATAAATAGCAGATGCTTTTGGCTACTGTTTTGGCGTAAATAAAAAGGCGGCTTAGAGTTTTTTTAAAACTTTAAGCCGCCCTGAAGCTTCGTATATGAAAGTAAAAATTTTTGGTCTTACAGAAGGCTTTCGATCACTTTTTCTTCTGTGATTCCTTCCGCCTCCGCTTTATAGTTCCGCACGATGCGATGCCGCAATACAAATTTGGCAATTGCTTGTACATCCTCAATATCAGGGGAGTATTTGCCGCGAATAGCAGCATAACATTTTGCGCCCAATACCAAATATTGAGAAGCACGAGGACCAGCACCCCAGGAAATATAGTCATTAACCATTTTGGTAGCGCGCGGAGTGTCGGGTCGGGTTTTGGTAGCCAGAGAAACGGCGTACTCCAATACGTTATCGGCAATAGGTATTTTTCGAATTAATTGCTGGTAAAATAGAATTTGACTACCCGTGACAACATGGCTCAGCTGATAGTTTTGCAAGGCAGTTGTGCCTTTCACCACCTGAATTTCTTCTTCGTAAGATGGATAGTCCAACGGAATATTGAACATAAATCGGTCGAGTTGTGCTTCTGGCAGCGGATAGGTACCCTCCTGTTCGATCGGGTTTTGGGTAGCCAGTACAAAAAATGGAGAAGGGAGACTGTGCTTTACCCCACTCACAGTTACCGATCGCTCTTGCATCGCTTCAAGCAAAGCAGCCTGTGTTTTAGGAGGGGTACGGTTGATTTCATCTGCCAGTACGATATTGGCAAAAAGCGGACCTCGATTAAAACGAAAATGGCGATCTTCATCCAGAATTTCAGTTCCCGTAATATCGGAAGGCATCAAGTCGGGGGTAAATTGAATTCTCTTGAACTCCAAATCAAGTACTTCAGCGATAGTGCTCACTAAAAGCGTCTTGGCAAGCCCCGGCACACCTACCAACAAGCTATGACCATTGCTAAACAAAGATATAATAACTGCCCGGACGACATCATCCTGACCCACAATCGCTTTTGCAATTTCTTTTGATAAATCTTTATACGATTGGGCGAGTGCATCTACCGCTTCCACGTCCGTTTTGTATTCTACAATCATTTTTCTATAAATTTTGTCCGCTGTGTAAAGCCGGGTTTAAAGAAAGCGCAATTTCCTAAAAAAATAAGGGAACTGCAAAGGCTATAACGAAACGTTAACACGATTGTTTTGGGCTTATTCACATTTCCATTGGAAATCGGAAAGGTTGAAAGTTTTTCCAGCAAAGGAAAAGTGCCACCATTCAGTTCGAATACCATTAAATCCATACTTTGCCATGCTTTCGCGGAGCAGTGTCCGGTTTTGAATAACAGCGGCAGGCAGCTTTTTGTAATCATAATGCGCTTCCTCTCCAAAAAAATCGAAGGTGGTTCCCATATCCAGTTCATTGCCATCTTTATCTATGATGGTCAGATCAACTGCCGAACCGCGGTTGTGCATGGAGCCTTTGCGCGGATCAGCGACGTAGCTCGGATTGGGTACTTTGTTCCACAATTTCCATTGAACAGACCTGGGGCGGTAGCAGTCGAACATTTTCAGCCCGCCATAACCTTCCTGCTTCAAATGCTGATGCACTTTTACTAATGCCTCGGCGACCTCCGTTCGCAGATAGCAACGACCACAATCATACATTTTTTCCTGTACAAAATTATTGTCGGATGCGTACCGCAAATCCAGTACAATCGTTGAGTCCAGTTGCAGTACGTCCATCCATACTTTAGGCGTTTTTTCCTGTGCTTGCGCCGAGTAGCCGAGTGCCAACAAGAGCACGAGTTTGATAAATTTCATATTTCAATTTTTGAGTATGCCACAAAATAAAGGGGTTTTCCCGAATTTCGTTACTTTTGCTAAAAAATTAGAAGCAGGATTGTAAATTATTGATTCTGGTTCGTTGCACCATGAAAAAAGAGTATTCCCGGTCATTTTGGTTACGCTTATCTATTATTTTGCTATTACTTCCTGCATTGTTGATCAATCTTGGGCTTTTGACGTTTATTGATGATGAAGCGATTCGCGCTTTGGTCGCTTTGGAAATGAAGCTTTCCGGCAATTACATTGCACCAACCCTGCACGGAGAATTTTATTATAACAAACCCCCCTTGTACAACTGGATTTTATTACTTTCTTTTAATCTTACCGGCACTATTTCAGAATTTACAGCTCGTATCCCCACCATTATTTGCCTGTTGGGTTATGCTGCTACTATTTATTATTTTTTCAAAAAGCATTTTGATACGGAAATTGCATTCCTGAATGCCTTTGTTTTTGTCACTTGCGGGCGCGTATTTTTTTGGGATTCCATGTTGGGGCTTATTGATATTTGCTTTTCGTGGGTTACCTTCACAGGGTTCATGATTATTTTCCACCAGTTTGAGCGGCAAAAATACTGGTCACTTTTTTTATTGTCCTATTTAATCACGGCAGTAGGTTTTTTATTAAAAGGCTTACCGGCAGTGGTTTTTCAAGGGCTTACGCTGCTTACTTTTTTTATTTACCAAAAAAAATTTCGCAAATTATTTTCTATTCAGCATATTGCAGGAGGGGTGATTTTTATATCCATCGTGGGTTTTTATTATTTTTTATACCATCAATACAATTCTTTAGATCATGTTTTTGAAAAACTATTCACGGAATCTTCTAAACGAACGGCGGTGAACTATGGGGTGGGCAAAACGATCCTGCACTTTTTCACTTTTCCTGTCGAAATGATCTATCACTTTTTGCCCTGGTCTTTGTTTGTGGTGTATCTTTTCAGAAAGGGTGTAATGCAGCAAATTGCGGAGCATCGCTTCATCGCTTATAACGCCCTTATTTTTTTAGTTAATTTACTACCCTACTGGACCTCGGTGGAAGTTTATCCGCGCTATCTGCTCATGCATGCACCTCTTATTTTTTCCATTTTTATTTATCTACATATTAAAAATGAAACAGACTATACGCTATTTTTTAAAATATTGACTCATTCCCTACTTGTCATTTGTATAATAATTTCTATTGGCAGTTTCGCCCCTTTATTTTTGAAGCAAACCCAGCAAATCCCATATCTTTACCCTAAAACATTCGCCTGGGGGCTGGGCTTATCTGTGGCGACTTTCTTGTTTTTCAAATGGAAAACGGAGCACCTTACGATTTTGGTACTTTTTTTGGTTATTTTCAGAATTGGTTTCAATTGGTTTGTGCTACCAGATCGGAACGCGAATGATTTTGGTGACTTGTGCCGAGCTTCAACAAAAAGTGTTGGAAAAGCTTTTGCTAAGGAAAAATTATTTTTGTATAAAGAAACGATGACATTTCAGGAAAAAGACCTCCCCCAGATCACCAATTCTTTTTACCTGACTAATGAAAGAAAACAAATCATACGTAGGAAATCGGATTCATTTCAATCGGATGAATTTTATATCATTGATCCCGGAAAGTATAAAGAACTGGAGTATGAGCAAGTCGGGGTGTTTTATCTCCGGCATGGCAAACAAACTTATCATATCGGGAAGCTAAAATTGGAGGAATAATGCAGCCCAAATTGTCTGTCGTTGTAACGGTTTATAACGAAGAAGAAAATATCAAACCACAAATAGAACGCATTGATCATGCGCTGAAAGATTTTGACTATGAAATAGTCTATGTGGATGATGGTTCAAAGGATAGTACAGTAGAGATCTTGCGTGCTATAGCGCATAAGCGATTGAAAGTGATTGAGTTGAAAAAAAACTATGGACAAAGCCTAGCACTGATGGCGGGGATTGACCATGCCGAAGGGGCATATATCGTGACGATGGACGGTGATTTGCAAAATGACCCGGCAGATATCCCAATGATGCTGGAGGTATCCCAATCGGGCGACTGGGATATGGTGGCAGGGGAGCGCGTCAATCGGCAAGATGGTATGTTTCTTCGGAAAATTCCGAGTAGAATTGCGAATTACATCATTCGTACGTCTTCGGGAGTGAAGCTGCGGGATTATGGTTGTGCCCTAAAAGTTTTCAAAGCAGATTTGGCAAAAGACCTTGGCTTGTATGGAGAGTTGCACCGTTTTATCCCTGTGCTGGCTTACCTTGAAGGAGCGCGGATTACTCAGGTATCTGTGAAGCATCATCCTCGAAAATTTGGAAAATCGAAGTATGGCTTGAATCGAACAATTAAGGTGATCAGTGATTTGCTATTGATGCTTTTTTTTAAGAAATACATGCAAAAACCCATGCACTTGTTTGGCAATACGGGAATTTTGCTTTTTTTGGTGGGTGCGGGTATTAATTTTTATTTATTGGGATTGAAAATTGTAGGGCAGGATATTTGGGGAAAACCCTTGCTTATTTTAGGTTTGATGCTATTAATTGCTGGTATTCAATTAATTACAATAGGGATTGTGATAGAAATCCAGATGCGTACCTATTTTGAATCACAAGATAAGCGTCCTTACAAAATTAGGAGAATCACAAAGCGTAGCGATTAACAAATATGATATGCGGAGCTCGATTGTAGGCTTTTCATCAAAAAAATTAGAATGCCCAGAACTATTACCTTCCAGAAAGGCTTGTCCAGCGTACTTTTCTGGTCTGTTATTTCAGCGGCTTTTATAGGACCAGGCACGGTCACTACGGCTTCGAGTGCGGGTGCAACGTATGGATTGAGCCTGCTTTGGGCATTGTTATTTTCCACCATCGCCACTATTTTATTACAAGAAGCGGCTGCGAGAATTACCATTGCCTCTGGCAAAAATCTGGGAGAAATAATCGCACTTAAATACGGCGGGAACAAAAAATTGAGGCTATCGCTTTTTGTGGCGGTTGCATTTGGTTGCGCGGCTTATCAAACAGGCAATATTTTAGGCGCGCTGCAAGGTTTGCGATTTATCATTTTTGATATTCCCGATTACGTTTTAGCAATCGGGATCGCGCTGTTTTCTTTTTCCATCCTCTGGGGCGGGAGCATCTCGTTTATAGCCAAAGCTTTGGGTGCTGTGGTTGCGTTGATGGGTATTGCTTTTTGTTGGGTAGCGCTCACTGCTGATATTAACTGGGTTAATGTTATAAAATTTTCTATTCTACCTTCCTTTCCTCAGGGCGCATCTTTGCTTATCATTGGCTTAATTGGTACCACCATCGTTCCTTATAATCTTTTTCTCGCCTCAGGGATTGGCAAGGGGCAGCACATTTTTGAAATGCGAATTGGTATTGCTATAGCGGTGCTGATAGGTGGGATTATCTCTGCTGCCATTTTAATAACAGGAACGCAGGTAGAAGGAACGTATTCTTACGAAGCATTAGCTACAGCGATGTCCGAAAAATTAGGTACTTGGGCAGTGGGGTTATTTGGCTTTGGCTTATTCGCAGCTGGAATGAGCTCTGCCATTACAGCACCTTTAGCCGCTGCTATTACTGGACAAAGTTTGTTGGGAAACCAAAACACCTGGCACGAAAAGGCTATGGCATTTAGGCTCACTTGGGGAATTATCCTACTGATTGGATTGGGATTTAGCTTGCTCAATGTCCGACCAATTCCCGCGATTATTCTGGCTCAAGCGATTAACGGGGTACTCCTGCCGATTGTCGCTATTTTTTTAATTTTAGCGGTGAATGATCGCCGATTGTTGCCAGAAAAGTTTACCAACAAAATTGTTTCTAATGTGGTGATGCTTTTAATCGTTGGAATTACCTGCTACCTGGGGCTGACAAATATTTGGAGGGCTGTAGAAAATATTTTACCTATTCTCAAAGAAAACCACCTATTCATCCAATGGCTGAATCTATTTTTATCAATTGCAATAATGGCTTGGGTGGGTTTTTTAGTTTTCAGAAAACAAAAAGCCTGATACGACGATTTGAGCGTACCAGGCTTTATCAATAAAATAGGCGTTTTATGTTTCTTTACGGCGCTACATTCCAAGCTTCTTCCACTTGGTAGAGTCCAGATTTTAGTTTTACAGATACTTTTTCAAAGGCATTTAGTGTTTCCTGTATGTCTTCATCCGTATGGACGGCGGTAGGGATTAATCGAAGCAACATCATCCCTTTTGGAATAACCGGGTAAATAACGATTGAGCAGAAAATATTGAAATTTTCGCGAAGGTCTTTTACTAATTCAACGGCTTCACCAACCGAACCCTTCATAAATACAGGGGTTACACAAGTATTAGTATGCTCGCCGATATTAAAGCCTCTTGCTTTTAAGCCATTTTGCAGCTTTTCTACGTTTTCCCAAAGTTTTGCCTTCAATTCAGGATGATTGCGCAAAAGCTCCAAGCGCTTCAGATTCCCGATTACAATTGGCATGGGCAGGGATTTCGCAAAGATCTGAGAACGCGTATTGTAGCGCAAATAATCAATCACATCTTTTGCACCCGCTACAAAAGCACCAATGCTCGCCATTGATTTGGCAAAAGTGCTGAAATACAAATCAATTTTATCTTGTACCCCTTGTTCTTCGCCTGCACCTGCGCCCGTAGTGCCCAGCGTACCAAAGCCATGCGCATCATCTACCAGAAAACGGAAATTGTACTTGTCTTTGAAAGCCGCAATTTCCTTTAAAATACCTTGTTCTCCGCGCATGCCAAAAACCCCTTCCGTAATCACCAGAATGCCTCCGCCGGTTTCTTCCGACAAGATGGAGGCTTTTTTAATGGCTTTTTCAAAGCTATCAATATCGTTGTGTTCAAACGGAACGCGCTTGCCGAGGTGCATCCGAATACCGTCATAAATGCAAGCATGACAATCTTTATCATAAACCACAATATCCCTTCGGTCGAGTATTGCATCAATAACAGACATAATCCCCTGGTAGCCATAATTTAATAGCATACCAGATTCTTTTTGTACAAAAGTAGCCAATTCTTGCTCCAACTGTTCGTGATAATTCGATTCGCCAGACATCATCCGCGCACCCATCGGATATGCCATGCCCCATTTTTCGGCAGCTTCGGCATCTGCTTTGCGCACCTCAGGATGATTTGCCAAGCCCAAGTAATTGTTGATACTCCAAATAATTCGCTCTTTTCCTTGAAATATCATTCGGTTGCCGAGTTCACCTTCCAGTTTTGGAAAAGTAAAATAGCCATGTGCCAGGTCGGAAAATTTACCCAGAGGACCACGGTCGGCTTGTAATTTCTCAAACAAATCAATCATAGAAGTTACTTTTATTCTTGATACAAAATTTGACAAATTGTGCTCATGCACACGTTATAACGCGCAACGAGCGAGAAGAAATTGATTCATTTTATTTTAGCGGGTCAAAGATAGAAACTTTGTGTTGAATATTTTTCATTCTGCCCAGGGTAATTAGAATTAGCGGGAAATCCAAGTATGTTTAGTGTATTCTAAAATGCTAATTTTATTGCAAAAAGTTACAACTCCACCGGACCCTTTCCCACCTTATCTTCAATAAGCAAGCCATTTTCACAATACACAATCAATTCACTTTTAATAAACTGCAATACATCCAATCGAACCTTATCAGGGTACAAAAGGTGTAAATTGGGACCTGCATCTAGGCTAAAAAACAAGGGCTGCTTAGTATCATTTCGATAGGCTTTTATTTTTTCAATGGCAGCAAGCGTATTGGGTTTCATCAGAATATAGGGTGGATTGGAGGTCATCATGAGCGCGTGTAGCGTAAGCGCTTCACTTTCTGTAATTTGACCGAAGGTGTGAATATCTCCTTCTTTCAATGCTGTTAGTAAATTGATAAAGCGTTGTTTTGCTTGGGTATAACGGTTTTGTGCATAGATATTTCCTTCCATTAAATTGTGACCAATGCGGCTGGAAACACTCTTTTCTGCTCGACTGACAATCAGAATGTCGTCATGAAAAGTTTTAAAGACTTCATGCACATCAAATGGCACGGCATACAAATCAGAAGCCTCTTCCACACTGCTATTTTCTCCCCACACTGCCATCGGGCTGTAAATGGACCGGCAGGCACTGCCAGAACCTAAACGCGCTACATAAGATGCTTTTTGATAAAAATCTGCCTCAAAAGAAAGGGTATTAAAAAAATTTTTCTCCAACGAGCACAAGCACAGCGCTAATGCACTCATACTGGAGGCAGAAGACGCAATTCCTGCTGAATGCGGAAAAGAATTTTTAGTATTTATCGTAAGATGCAGTTGTTTTAAGAACGGAAAGATATCTAAGATGCTTTCTAAAAAAGATTGGACTTTTGCCTTGAAAGGTTCATTTTTTTGTTGATTAAAATAAAAATCGAAGTTTAAGTCCCTGCTATCAGTGGATTTTTTTGCTTCGTACAAGATTGTGGTTTCCGTGTAGGCGTTTTCTAAGGTGAAACTGATGGAGGGGTTTTGAGGTAGTTGCATGCCATATTTGCCCCAGTATTTGATAACCGCAATATTAGAAGGGCTTCTCCAGCCAACGCGCCCACTGGGCGTAACACTTAGATCAATTACCAGACTTGAGTTTTTATAATCCATTGTTGAGTTTTTACAAAAAGGAATAAACAAATATCTAACCACAGTGTTCCACGTGGAACATTATGGGCGGCTAAACTTTTCCAGCAACATAGATTTAAATTTTTCAAAGTTTACAGGTAGCAGTATGGCTTCTTTTTTTTGATTTGATAACACGGCTAATCTTTCCGGAATGTCTATTTTTTTTGATAAAATTTGCTCTACATCGTCTTTAAATTTTGAGGGGTGCGCTGTTTCTAATATGATTCCTCTTGTTTTTGGATGTTTTTTCTGATATACTTGCAATGCCAAATATCCCACTGCGCCATGTGGATCTATTGTGTAATGATAATTTTGATCCATTTCTCGCATAGCTTTTTTTGTTGTGTCGTCATCAAAATGATAGCCGCTTATGTCCTCTTTTAAAATGTTCCACGTGGAACAATAGAGGTCTAACATTCTGTCAAAATTAGAAGGATTCCCTACATCCATCGCATTGGAAAGGGTGGCTACGGACGCTTTGGGGATAAAATCTCCTGTGTCCAGATACTTAGGGATCACATCATTTGCATTGGTTGCTGCAATGAATTGGTGGATAGGCAATCCCATTTTTTTTGCAAATAAGCCCGCCGTTAAATTTCCAAAATTGCCACTGGGTATTGAAAAAACAATAGGCGCATCATCATCCGGGCGAAGTTGTTTTACCGCTTCAAAATAATAAAACGACTGAGGAATCAAGCGGGCAATATTGATAGAATTGGCAGAACTTAGGTGGATATTCGTGGTCAATGTTTCATCCAAAAATGCCTGCTTGACTAAGGCTTGACAATCATCAAAGCTTCCTTCAATCTCCACAGCTGTGATGTTTTTCCCTAAAGCGGTGAGCTGTTTTTCTTGCAACAGGCTTACTTTGCCAGAAGGGTATAAAATCACGACTCGAATGCCGGGTGTTTGAAAAAAACCAGCTGCCACTGCTCCGCCCGTATCGCCAGAGGTAGCCACCAAAACAAGAAGTTCCTTGTTCTCGTCCCTGAGGAAATAGTGCATCAGTTGAGCCATAAAGCGAGCGCCAAAATCTTTAAACGCAAGGGACGGTCCGTGAAATAGTTCTAAAATATATTTTTGTTCATCCAGTTGCACGAGCGGTGCTGGAAAATTGATAGCTTTTTCGATAATCCGAAGCAACTCATTTTCCGGGATAGCACCTTTTAGCAAGGTTTGGGCTACTTCAAAGCTGATTTCCTGAAAACTATATTTATGAAGGTCGCGAATAAAAGAAGGATTGATTTCCGGAATTTCGGTAGGCATGTAAAGGCCATTATCAGGTGGTAAGCCACGAAAGACAGCTTCCTGCAGGGATACTAAGTGCGATTTATTTTTTGTGCTATAGAGTTGCATGGTGGCATAAGTTATAGGAGCTTGATTGCCCCAGCTTTGTTAATTGTGGATACAAAAACCTGGGTTTGGATCTGATTTTTTTCAAAAATAGTACTCATCGCTATGCCTGCTTTTTGGGCAATACTTTTATCGGCACTTAATGCAAAAATTGAAGGGCCTGCGCCAGAAATACTTGCGCCTAAAACACCACAATCATAAGCTGCTTTTTTTATTTCATGAAAATGAGGGATTAAATGGGCGCGCTGCGGTTCGATTATGACATCTTGCAGAGAGCGGCTGATTAGACCAAAATCGGAAGTAAAAAAACCCGTGATCAAACCAGCTAAATTTCCTGACTGCTCAATCATTTGTTTTAAACTTACGGTATCCCGCAAAACACTTCTGGCATCTTTGGTCAGGATTTTCACATCAGGAAAAACAACCGTAGCAAATAAATTTTCAGGAACGGGAATAGAATGAATGTCCAAACTGCTATTGCTTCTAATGAGGGTAATACCACCCAATAGACAAGGGGCAACGTTATCGGCATGGTAAGCGCCATCAGCTATTTGCTCTCCTAATACTGCAAAGGGAAGTAATTCCCGACGACTCAGCGGCTGTCCTAATAATTCATTCACTGCTACAACCCCGCCTACTGCACTGGCAGCACTGGAACCAAGCCCGCTGCCAAAAGGCATTTTTTTGTGGATTTCTAATTCAATTCCGCACGTTTCATCTAAATAAAGCAATAACTGTTTTGCAGCAAATCCAGCTGTGTTCGTTTCTATGTCATACGGGAGTTTACCATTGTCTCCTGTTATTTTTACAATACGCAGGCCCTTATCGCCGCCTGCAAACCGAGCGATAACCTCGTCGCCTGGTTTTTCCAAGGCGAACCCCAATACATCAAACCCGCATGCTACATTGGCTACCGTGGCAGGGGTGAAAACTTTTACTTGCGTCGCCTTTTCTGATAGCTGTTGTCTGAGCACTTCTTTTTGCATCTGTCGTTCAGGATAAATAATTTCCGATTTTAATAATTTCTGCAAATATGCCGGCGGCTGTTACTTCGGCTCCCGCGCCAGGCCCTCTTACCACCAGCGGACGATCCTTATAACGTTCAGTTGTAAAAACGATCATATTATCACTACCACTGAGGAAATAAAAAGGATGAGATTGCCCCACTGCTTCTAATCCGATACTGGCTTTGCCATTTTCCAATTTAGCAATCATGCGCAGTACCTTACCTTCTTGACTGGCATCGGCTCTCATTTTTTCAAAAATGGCATCGGCAGCTTTTAATTCCTGGAAAAACGTTTCTATATTTTTAGCAGCCTGACAGGCGTCCGGCAAAATATGTTGAATTTCCACATCTTCCGCCTCTATGGGCAGCCCTGTTTCTCTTGCTAAAATAATTAATTTGCGGCGCACATCAATCCCGTTGAGGTCAATTCGCGGATCGGGTTCTGTATAGCCAAGTGTTTGGGCTTCTTTTACAATCGAACTGAAAGAAACGCCTTCTTTAAAAGTATTAAAAATAAAGGACAAAGAACCTGATAATACGGCTTCGATTTTGAGAATGCGATCCCCGCTACTGATCAAGTCATTCAAAGTGGAAATAACAGGCAATCCAGCACCAACGTTTGTTTCGTATAAAAATTGAACATTATGCCTTGCTGCAATATTTTTTAAGCGCTGGTACTGAAGATAGGAGGAAGAGGTGGCGATTTTATTGGGGGTGGAGACAGAAATACTGGCATCTAAAATGGTTTCATAAAAATTAGCCACCATTTCACTGGCGGTATTATCTACAAAAATAGTATTGGATAAATTGAGGGCTTTCATCCGCTCAATAAACCGCTGGATGTTGGCTTCTTCCCCTTTTTCCTGCAACTGCTCCTTCCAGTTTTGTAGGTTAATGCCATTTTCATCAAATAGCATTTTTCTACTATTGGTTAAGCCCACGACTTTTATTTCTAAAGATCGTTTTTCTTTTAAAAAAAGTGCTTGCGTTTTTATTTGCTCCAACAAGGCGCTTCCAATCAAACCTGTACCTGTGAAAAAAAGGTGCAGCTCTTTGGTGTCCGATAAAAAGAATGTCTCGTGCAAGGCATTAAGTGCTTTGCTCTCGTCGAGTTGATTGATCACAACCGAAATATTCAGTTCTGAAGAGCCTTGTGCGATGGCAACGACATTGATACCATTTTTGCCAAGCGCCCGGAATAAACGCCCCGCTATCCCAGGGCGATAACGCATATTTTCTCCGATTACTGCTATAACCGAAAGCTCTTCCTCTATTTTTATTTGTTCAACAATACCCGATTGAATTTCAGCTTCAAATTCCTGCTCGACCTTGCGCTTTGCTTTTTTAGCAGATGCGGGTTGCACGGCAAAAGTAATGGAGTGTTCAGAAGAGCCCTGCGTAATCAGAATGATATTGATACCTGCATTGGCGAGGCATCCAAACAACCGAGCTGCGGTGCCGGGTACACCAAATAAACCGCTGCCTTGAAGGGTAAGCAACGAGATTTTATTGATGGAAGAGATGCCTTTTACGGGTCTGCCATTGAAATCGGTTTTGTCGGAAATGAAAGTGCCGATGAAGTTTGGGTTGAAGGTGTTTTTGATAACAAGCGGAATTTTTTTGAGCAGGGCAGGCTGAATCGTGGGCGGGTAAATCACTTTAGCGCCAAAGTGCGACATTTCCATCGCTTCTGCGTAGGTCATATTAGGAATTGTAAACGCTTTTTTCACTTTGCGTGGATCAGCGGTTAGTACACCATCCACATCTGTCCAAATTTCAATCACTGCTGCATCTAACCCCGCGCCAAGAATCGCCGCGGTATAATCGGAACCACCGCGCCCCAGGGTTGTTGTTAAGCCACCTTTTGTAGCGGCAATAAAGCCTGTAACTGCCTGTATTTCAGGATTTTGATTGTAGTGGTCTTTTATTTTCTGATAAGTGAGTTCAAAGTTGACTTGGGCTGAACCAAAGTGATTATCTGTTTTAATAATTTTTCGGGCATCAAGGTAATTCGTATTCAACCCATTTTGCCGCATGGCATGACATATGATGTAAGTTGAATTGCGCTCCCCGAAGCTAAGGACATAGTCCATTGTTCTGGGAGATACCTCCCGTATCAGAAAAACACCGTACAACAAGTTTTTTAAAACTTCATGATTATTTTCTAATTCAGGGAGGGCTTTTTCCAAATTTTCTTTGGTCAAGAGTACCTGTGCTGTTTCTAAATGGCGTTGACTAAAGGTACCAAAAATAGCAGCGTAAGATTCATCCCCAGCAGCAGCGAGTTGGGCCATTTTAATAAGAGAATCTGTCACCCCGCTAAAAGCAGAATAAACAACTGTAAACCGCTCGCCTTTTTTGTAATAATTTTCTAAGATATCAAGGATTGCCTTGATTCTTTCCGGCGTTCCGACAGAGGTGCCGCCAAATTTTAAAACTTTCATGCAATTGGGATTTTGCTACAAAATTATCTTTGGTTAGGGCGGGTTCTCCTGTTGTTGAGATAGCAAAAGTATTTAATTTTGAGCGAAGTAAGCAGTTTTGATGTGGAAAAAACGCATTTTAAGAGAGAAGACTCAATCGTTCAAGCCCCTGGTTTTCTTGCTTTGTCATTTCTGCCTTTTCTGCTGCGGTTTTGTCAGTGTACCCGCATAAGTGAAGAACACCATGAATCATCACCCGATACAATTCTTGCTCAAAAGTAGAACCGTATGCACGCGCATTTTCTCGAACGCGGTCAATGCTAATAAAGATATCTCCTTCGATAAGCGGCAATTCTAAATAAGGGAAGGTAATAATGTCCGTTAGGGTGTCGTGTTGGAGGTATTGCAGGTTGAGATTGTGCAAATAAGCGTCGCTACAAAAAATAAAATTGATCTGTTGTAGATGCTTTGATTCGATAGAAATAGTGTCTTTGACCCAAGCGGATAAAATGTTTTGGTGCTCCAACTCAAAGTCTATATCTTCAGTATGGTATAGTACAAGGTCTTCTTCATTTTGCTCCAACTCCCAGGGAGATCGCTCCTCTTCCATAGGATTATCCAATTTTAAATTTCATTTCCACCGTGTTTCCGTTGTTGTGAAAGCGGATATTATCCGAGAGCTGTTGCATCAGGAATACGCCTCTGCCACCACATCTTCTCAGATTTTCAGGACTGGTAGGATCAGGTAGGCTTTGGTAATCGAAACCACAACCTTCATCAGAAACGCTGATGGCAATACTATTGCGTTGCTTGCGCAACTGTACATAGACGCATTTAGATTCATCGTTTAAATTGCCATGAATGATGGCATTATTCACAGCTTCCGTAAGACTTACTAAAATATTGCAATGTAACTCAGGGTTAATCCTGTATTTTTCAACAATGCCATTGACAAAAGATTCAATGGTTTCTATACTTCTTGCAGAGGAGGGAAATTTTAGCATAATCTGATCCGCTCTCATATTCATGTGATCTACTTAAAATTTAGGACGGTTAAATAATCAATTAGTCACATTTTTTATTCAACATTGTTCTGTTCACGGGAGGGAAAAAACAACAATAAGGATTTGTAAAATTATAAATACCAGTGGGACAAAGATAGTTTATTTATCCCACTGGCGCAAGCGCTTTTATTTTGACTTCAATGTTTTGAAATATTCCTCTACTAAAAATTTGTAGTAAGGCTTTAGGGTAGGAGACACTGTTTTGTATAATTCTATTTCGGCTTCGCGCTTTTTGATATATTCTTCCAGCGAAGGCGGCATTTTACGTTCTTTTTCTTTTGCGGCTTCGGCTTTGCGTTTTTCTTCAAAACCTCTTTCCCTTTCAGCTTTTTCATGTTCCAGCAAACGAGTCAAAATATCCTGCTGGCGCTTGAGGGTTTCGTTGGTTAATTTTTTATTCACCAATTCCGTTTCGGAGCGATCCATTTGATCAATGATGTCCTGCAACTCTTTGCTACCCTGCCCTTTTTCCTGGAGTTTTTTCTGCTGATCACGAAGTGCTTTTCGCAGTGCAGCCTGCTTCGCTGCCATCTCAGCAAATTCTTTGCTACTACCACCTTTGCCTTTTTCCAACTGCTGCTTCATTTGTTTCATTTGATCGTTGAGCTTCTGCTGTCCTTCGGTTATTTTATCTTGTGGCGAATTGCCCTGCTGCCCTTGCCCACCTGGTTTGGTGCACATTTGGCTACCCGACATCATGGATGCCATCTGCTGTTGCATCTGGTTCATCATTTCACTGAGCATAAGCGCTAGATCATTGACATTTTTCATGGTGCGCTGCTGAAAATCAGTAGCTTGTGGCTTTTGGCGTTCTTCCAACTGTTCAATACTTTTCCGGATATTTTCTTTCACCTCAGATACCTTGTCTGTCACAAAAGATTCAATCTGGAATAAACGCTTGCTAAGCGCCTGAAGGCTATCTTCTACCAAGCGAAAATCCTCTTTCAGCTTAAACTGCTCTTGCACCAAATCAATATATTTCGGAGTATTGACATTTGTTTTATCCAGGTTTTTGATCAAATCCTCCTGGTCAAATGACAAACCCACTAAATTTTCGAGCAATTGGCGGAGCGACTTCATATCTTCCTGCATCTGCTCCATATTGCCTTGTTGCATTTGCTGCTGCATCTGGTTAGCCATGTCTTTCATTTTCTGAGCAGCATTTTTTTGCGACTGAGCTGCCTTGTTATTTTGATTTTGCTGGAGTTGTTGTTCGCTATTGTTCAAGTCCTTCTGAATATCCTGCATCTGTTCTTTATTGTTTTCGCCCAAGTTTTTAGGCTTTTCCAGCGCTTCGTTCTTCTTCTCCAAATCCTCCATTTTTTCTTTCAAATCCTCAAATTTTTCATTCACTTCCTTCTGTTCCTCTTTGAGCATCTCTTGAGAATTTTCTTTCTCTTGCGTTTTTTCGCTGAGTTCTTCTTGTTTTTCTGCAAGTTTTTCAAGCTCCTGTGTCATTTGCTGCATCTGCTGTTCTACTTCGAGTTGCTTGAAAAGTTCCATCAGGCGATCCAGGTTTTTTTCAATATCTTCACTATTGTAATCGAATTGCTCCATCATATCCAAAGCCTGGTTCTTTTCCAATTGCTGCAATAACTCCTCTATTTGCTTCATCAGTTCCTGCATTTCTTCGCTCATCACCTCTTCGAATAGCTTTTGTAATTGTTCTTGTTTTTCCTGAATGCGTTCATCCATCTCTGTAAATTCCTCTTGGTTCTTCAGGTTCTCATCAAACTTTTGCTTAGCTTCCTCTATTTGCTTTTGCAGTTCTTTTTGGCGTTCCAGCAGTTTTTCCAATTCCTTGCGATTTTGCCAGTTCAAATCTTTTTCCTGGAGGAGCTTTTCGCGAACTTTTTTCATTTCTTCCTGTACCTTGCGCGATTCTTCTAATGCTTTTTGCAGCTCACTTTTGATTTGCTGGTTGTTTTTATCAGCCATTGCCTGGAATTCCTCCACTGTAGGCATAGAGAATATCATCAAATTGGTACGCGCCGATTTACTACCGTTGATCCCATCGTTATCAAAAACCTCAAAATAGTAAGTCACTTCATCGCCAGGAGTAAGTTCAAGTGCTCTTAGATCGAACGTATGATCGAATCGAATTTGCTTGCCATCGGATTTTTTCAGTTTCAGTGTTTGCAAGTCTCCTTGTTTACCCGATGCTTTTTTGATTCGATAATTGAAAGAAAGCCCAAGCAAGCCATAGTCATCACTGGCCTCTCCCGCAAAGAAGATCAGTTTATTGTCGGTGCTATCCTGAAATTTTTCTGCATTGATATTTGGGTACAAATCGGGGATGACCGTAATGCTATAGCTGATAGAATCTGCATGGGGCAAAACGGCATTAGAAATAAAAATTTTGTAAGACTCATCCTTATTCGCTTGCTTTTTGTAAGTAAAGAGCTCTTCGGAAAAGCGTTTTGCCTCTTCGATTTTTTGTTGCCCAGAAAACAGCATGCGGATGTTGTCTGTATTTTGAGCATTAAAGACCCAATCAATTTTGGTACCAAGCGGTACGACTAAATCCCCTATGCTGGAGAGTGCCTCGTCTTTCCGACCGATATAGGCAGGATAATCCAATTTGACCTCAAATCCTAAAATATTTGGTTTTTTTAAAACCTCCAGCGTGTACTCCGGCGATGAAAAACCACCTGCGAATAGCTTGAATTCCTGGTCTTGCTGCACATTTACAAACCGATAGCTAAACAAATCGGGCGCTTCTTTTGTAAGGCGGTATTCGATTCCTTCCACGTTCAGAAAAACTTCATTGGGCAATTGCTCACCTTCAATTTTTACCTGGAGGGGAAAATCTTCAAATTGAGCAACGGAAAGCTTGTCTTCCTGCACAACGAAAGTGAAAGGCGCAGGCTTGAAAAAATCTTTTCCATTATTGAGCAAGCGAAAGGTGCTCTCCTTGATAATACTCGGCGCTGCAAATAAAAGCACCAACAGCAAAAGCAGTGGCGGCAAGGCATAGCGCAGGTATTTTCTGTTTTGTGATAAATTGATCGCCGATTTGAAAGGAACCAGCTTGATTTCTTCCGATTTTTGGTCAATACTGGCAAGAATTAATTCTTTGTGAGCGGCTTGATCCGATTGGTGCTTGAGCTGTAAAATATTGAGCAATTTATCTTTCACATCTGCGAAGTGGCTGCCAATAATGCTGGCTGCCTGCTCGTGAGAGATGACTTTTCCCAGCCTAAAATAGTGAAGCAAAGGGGTGAATACCCATTGAAACAAGGCCCATCCGCTGATACCGATAAAAGAATAAAACAAGACTTTTCGTATACTGGAACCGAAATAAAAATAATATTCCAACAGGCTCATTGTCAAAAAAAGTGCGAGAATAAGGGCGATGCTATAAAGACTACCCCGCACCAATTGGTTGACATAAAATTTGCGGATGAATTGGTCTAATTTTTCTACTAACAGCCGGTAATTGTCCTGGTAAACCATTGTTAAATTCCTTTTGTATTGTTAACCGAATAAGCCACTAAAAAGATCATTGTACACGTTTTTTTCTTGGATCGGTTGAGGGACTTTGCAAAATTATACAAAACTGAAAATTAGACAAGAATAGCAATAAAGTCAAGGGCTATAATGTTAAAAGAACAGCCCGCCAATCCTTAAAATCTTGTTAAGTACTGTACAATGCAATTACAGACGATTGTGGGTACGCTTATCTGCGGATGCTATCAGCTGCAAAACAAATGTAAGTTGCTCATAAATTCTGAGTTTTTTTTGTTGAAGGGTAATTTTAGTTGTGTTTAGGACGATCCCACAGTGACTAATTTCGATTCCTGCCGTCTAAATAAAAAAAAAGCAAACCCCATTTATGCGCGAAGATTTTTTGTATTACCTCTGGCGTACGCACTGCTTTGAGGTGACAAATTTGCACACAACAGAGGGCGAATCTTTGGAAATTTTACACTTTGGGGCATATAATCCGAACAGTGGCCCTGATTTTGTTAATGCGCGTATTCGCCTTGGCGACACAACCTGGGCTGGAAATGTGGAGATGCACCTGCTGGCTTCCGAGTGGATGATACACGGGCATCAGCAAGATCGGGCTTATGACAATGTAATACTGCATGTGGTTTTGGAGGAAGATCAACCCATCACTCGTCCTAATGGCGAGCGCATCCCTTGTCTGGAATTAAAAAACCTTGTGCCACCTAAGATTGCAGCAAGGTATCATCAATTTTTGCAAAATGAAGACTGGATTCCCTGCCAAGCGCATCTCTCGACAGTAGCTACAATCACCAAAACGATTTGGCTGGAACGCCTCCTGGTAGAACGCCTGGAGCAAAAAACAGCTACTATAGCCGGTATGCTGTCACGAAACGCCAATAATTGGGAAGAAGCATTCTATCAGGCGTTGGCTCGCAGTTTTGGTGTGCATATCAACACGGCACCATTTGAGCTACTTGCCAAAACGACCCCTCTTCTCCTCTTGATGAAACATAAAAATAGCCTGTTTCAATTAGAAGCACTGCTTTTCGGGCAGGCAGGATTTTTAGAAAACACCTTTGAAGAAGATTATCCTAACCAACTAAAAAAGGAGTACGCTTTTTTGAAAAAAAAATATAGGCTAAACCCCATCCTCCAAGAAAGCTGGAAGTTTATGCGCTTGCGCCCGGCGAGCTTCCCGACGATTCGGATCGCGCAGTTAGCCACCTTGCTGTTTCAATCCGATCATTTGTTTAGCAAAATGTTGGCAGCAGCAAATGTAGGAGAATTGGAAAATATGTTTGAGCTGAAGCTATCCAATTATTGGCTTACGCACTATCTTTTTGATAAGACCGCCAAAAAAAGCCAGAAAAAATTAGGAAAAAGCACCATTCATTTGCTAATCATCAATACGATTGTCCCTTTTTTGTTTTTGTATGGAAAATGGCGCGGCGAAGATCACTACCAAGACAAAGCCTTGCAATTGTTAGAACAACTTCCGCCGGAAGACAATCACATCATTCAGCACTGGCAATCTCTTGGCATGGCATCCAGCGCTGCCCACCAAACGCAAGCTTTATTACAATTAAAAAATCAATATTGCGATCGAAAGCGTTGTTTAGATTGTGCAATCGGTAGTGCAATTTTGCAAGGGTGACAAAAAAACAAGATATCCTGCAAAATACTATCTTTGAAATCCGGATTGCCAACGATAATAAATGGTACAAAACTTTCTCTTCAAAATATTGCTGATTCCTTTTTCTTTGCTCTACGGCATAGGGGTGAGCTTGCGGAATGCGGCTTACCAGGTTGGCTTATTAAAAAGCGTCAAATTTGATTTACCTGTGATCTCCGTAGGCAATCTCTCGGTGGGAGGTGCTGGCAAAACACCCCATATCGAATATTTAATTCGACTACTCAAAGATTATATCAACATAGCAACGCTGAGCCGAGGCTATGGCCGCAAAACGCATGGCTACTTATTAGTGGAGCCAGGAATGTCGGCAGAACAAGTAGGTGACGAGCCTTTGCAATTTAAGCGCAAATTTCCTGATATTACAGCGGCAGTCTCTGAAAGCCGCGCTTTTGGTATTCCACGGATCATAATGGATGCCCCGCAGACACAGCTTGTCCTACTCGATGACGCTTTTCAGCATCGGGCAGTAAGCCCGGGGCTGAATATTTTGCTGAGTGAGTATAACCATTTATTCACAAAAGACTGGCTATTGCCCTCCGGGCGCTTGCGTGAATGGCGCGCCGCATATCAGCGGGCTGATGTTATTATTGTTACAAAATGCCCGAAAATACTACATGAAAATAATAAAAATCTTCTTCTGAAAGAAATCAAGCCTTTACCGCACCAAAGCGTATTTTTTTCTTATTATGAGTATAATCGTCCTTATTATATTTTTGATGCACATTATGTGGCAGATTTACAACCGGACTGGACGGTACAACTCGTATCCGCTATTGCAAGAACGGATTACCTCATAGATTATCTGCAAGAGAAAGTGGATTCCATTACTGTTTTAGAATATGCGGATCACCACTTTTTTACGCAAGATGATATGAATGAAATAAAAGGCACTTTTGAGCGCTTGCAGGGGAATAAGAAAATAATTTTGACCACAGAAAAAGATGCCGTTCGGCTGGAGTTGTATCGGAAGTTTATCACAGAAAACCGCTTGCCCATCTTTGCGCTACCGGTCGAAGTACGTTTTCATTTTAATGAAGGGGAAAAATTTGATGCCACAATTAAAGATTTTTTATTAAACTTTAAGGGCTAATAGTTAATGACTTGAGGGTTAGGCATTTCAAAGAAGATTAAAACTCAAGACCAACTTTATGTACTTCATTTACCAGGTTTTAAAAATTATTGTAAAAATTGCCCTGTGGGTTTATTTTCCAGGTACGGAAGTAAAAAATCGGGAACGCCTGCTGTTTAAAGGTCCAGCCATTGTCATCTCCAATCATCCCAATACACTTATGGACGTGCTCAACGTAGCAGCGCGTTCGCGGGAGCAGTTTTATTTCCTCGCCAATGCAGGGCTATTCAAAAGCAAGTTTGGCAACTGGTTTTTTAATACTTTTTATTGCATTCCAATTGAACGAATATTGGATACAGGGGGCAAACCCCTCAACAATGCCTCCAGCTTTGAGCGCTGTTTTGAGCGGCTGGAAAAAGGAGGGACAATCTACATTGCGGCGGAAGGCACCAGCTGGATGGAGCGCCATTTGCATCCCTTTAAAACGGGCACGGCAAGAATCGCTTTGGGTGCAGAATCGCGCAACGATTTTCAACTGGATATGAAAATTATTCCAGTAGGCTTGAGCTACAGTGCACCGACCAAATTTCGCAGCAAGGTTTTTATAAAAGTTGGAGAACCAGTGTACATAAAGGATTTCAGGCAAAAATATGAAGAAGACGAGGTCGCTGCGGTTCGATATATCACACAAGTACTGGAAGCGAAAGTGCGAACTTTAATAATTGATACCGAAAATGAAGCGGAGGATGAATTGATAGTGAAACTTGAAAAAATGTGGCAGAATACCCAAGCATTGGATGCAGAAGGGCAATTCGAGAGAACGAATCGGGCAATTGACAATTTGAGGATATGGAAAAAAGTGCAAAACATTGATTTTGAAAATTTTAAAGAAAAAGTGGGTCGCTATTTTGCCACTTTGGAAAAATACCAAATACAAGATGAGACAGTAGCGCAGGCAAGTGATAGGGGTTTATGGTGGAAAATATTGCTGTTGGGGCTTGGTTTACCTTTCTTTCTATACGGAGTAGTCAATCACCTACTACCGCTGGGTATTCCGTTTGCGGCGGCGTGGTTGCTGATAAAACGCATTGGCTTATACATCGGCTATACATCTACCATCAAAATATCAGTTGGTGTATTGAGTGTTCCTTTATTTTATTGGCTGCAAAGTGAAGTGGTGCAATATTTTTTTGGAATTGGCATCTCTTGGTGGTATTTGATCAGCTTGCCAGTAGCAGGGTGGTTGACTTTGGAGTACAGGGCGCTTGCAAAAAAGGCGCTGTCCGACCTAAGATTTCAAAATAAGTCATACAAAAAAGATTTGTTAGAAAAACGAATCAGCATCGAGCAGGAAATGGAAAAACACGCTATTTTGAATAACAAAAAAGTAAATTGATTGCCGAATCCGTTTTTTTTGTCTTCATCATTGCTACTACGATCCAATTGTTTTTTTGGTTGGGTATCTTCTCCAAGCTGGCATTTTTCAAAGAAAAAGCAACCATTGATGCCAAGGAAAAGCCCGTTTCGGTCATTATCTGTGCCAAAAATGAAGCAGAAAATTTACAAAAAAATTTGCCCCGCTTTCTAAATCAAAACTACCGTTCCTTTGAAGTAATCATTGTAAACGACTATTCTACCGATAAAACTGTAGAGGTGGTCTTGAATTTTCAAGCAAAATATCCGAACTTGCGATTAATTCATTCAGGGAGTACCCTGCCTGGGAAAAAGGCAGCCTTGTCGAAAGGAATCGAAGCTGCTTTTTTTGAAATAATTGCTGTGAGCGATGCCGACTGTTACCCGGCAAGTCTTGATTGGCTAAAAACGATGCAAAGTGTCGTGGATAACCAAACACAAATAGGCTTGGGATACAGTCCCTACTACGCAGAGAAACGTTTTTTAAATCTTTTTATCCGCTTTGAGACGGTTTACACCGCAACTCAATACCTGTCTTTTGCACTTATTGGGTTACCCTACATGGGAGTCGGTCGTAATCTTATCTACACCAAACCTTTATTCCAAAAAAATAAGGGCTTTCACAAACACATGCACATCGCTTCGGGGGATGATGATCTCTTTATCAAAGAAGCTGCTAATGCTTTAAATACTAAAATCGTACTCAACCAGGCATCTTTGGTGTATTCTGTACCCAAACAAACCTGGCGAGGCTACTACTACCAGAAATCCAGGCATCTTAGTACTGCCACGAATTACAAAATCCAACACAAAATCCTGTTGGGTTTGTTGTCGGCAAGCCATGTTTTACATTTTGTATGCGCAGTGGCTTTATTGGCAGGAGGAGTAAAAGTTGCAATTGTATTGTTCACTTGCCTGGTCAGAACAGGAGTAGTCTCATGGATGTATCAAAAGATTTTAAAAAAGTTATACGAACCTTCTTTGTTGAAGTGGGTTTGGGCACTTGATGTTTTATATGTCCTTTTCTACTTTGTGTTCGCGCCAGCGCTACTAATAGGTAGAAAAGACAAATGGAAGTAGGAAACAGCGTTTATCTGACACATCGTGCCTTTGAAGATTATGAATTGGTCAAGCTGGCTGTAAATGGCAACCAGCGGGCTTATGTATCCTTGATGGATCGTTATCACCACTCGGTGTACCATACGATGCTGCGCATGGTGCGCAATAGCGAAGATGCAAGCGACCTGACGCAAGAGGCTTTTGGCAAGGCTTTTAGCAATTTAATCAGTTATGTGCCACGCCATGCCTTCAGCACCTGGTTGTTTAAAATAGCGATCAATAACTGTATTGACCACATCCGGCGAAAGCGCCTGGTATTTCTATCGGTGGATGAAACAATGGAAGAGAACAACGACTTAGAATATGCTCATAATCTAAAGGATAAAGGGCATACACCCGAAGAACAAATTATCCGACAGCAGCGCTTAGATATGGTAAGATGCGCCCTGCAGCGTCTTGATTATAAATATCGCTTGATGATCGAATTGCGCTATTTTGAAGGATTGAGTTATGAAGATATTGCCAATGAACTTGATATGCCGCTTGGTACCGTGAAAGCACAACTCTACCGAGCCAAAGAATTGCTCTATGATCTGCTACAAAAACCTGGATTTAGCAACTATCTCGAAGTAACGAGAAAAAAACAAAAAAGAGTTTAGCGTAGAAATTAAAGCCAACAGGCGATGCCTTCTCACAAATTCAGTGAGAGGGCATTGGTCTTTTTAATCGGTTTGTTTTTTATTTTCGGGCTTTGTTTTGATTATGCTATTGCTCAAAAGATATGAAGTACAAAATTCAAAAAATTGCTGAAATCATAGATGGCAAGCCACTCAGATCCATTATTGACCAAGAAGTAGAACACTTGTTGCTGGATAGCCGCCAAATTACTTTCCCCGCCAACACGCTTTTTTTTGCACTCAAAGGAGAAAGGCACGATGCGCATGTATTTTTGAAAAATATTTACGAAGCCGGTGTGCGCAATTTTGTTGTTTCCGAGGATATTTCCATTCAGCAGTACCCCGAAGCCAATTTTCTTTTGGTAAAAAATGCCCTGCGCGCTTTACAGCAGGTGGCAAGCTACCACCGCCTTCAGTTTCAAATCCCGATTATTGGCATTACAGGCAGCAATGGCAAGACGATCATAAAAGAATGGCTTTTTCAGTTATTGCGCGAAGACTATCAAATCGTGCGAAGTCCTCGTAGCTACAACTCTCAAGTGGGGGTGCCCTTATCGGTCTGGCAAATTCAGCAGGAACATAATCTGGGGATTTTTGAAGCAGGTATTTCCAAAGTAGGTGAAATGGAGCATCTGGCTCCAATTTTGCAGTGCGGCATGGGCTTGTTCACTAATATTGGCGAAGCGCATAGCGCCGGCTTTCCTTCATTGGAAGAAAAGGTTCGGGAAAAAATAAAGTTGTTTACCTTTTCAGATATCATTTTTTATTGTAAAGACCATTTACCTATTGCAAAAGAGATAGAAAAACTGGGTAAAAAGACCTTTTGCTGGTCGAAAATAAGAGAGGCAGACCTAAAAATCATAGAATGCAAGCAGGAAGAAAACCGCTATTCTTTGATAATCGCTGCCTTTCGTGGGAAAAGCATCCACATCCGTATTCCTTTTCTGGATGCCGCTTCCATCGAAAATGCCATTCACTGCTGGGCGATTATGCTCTATCTTGGCATCAACCAACAGCTTATCCAGCAAAGGATGATGCACCTGGAGCCAGTCGCTATGCGCATGGAGTGGAAAGAAGGTATCAATAACTGTAGTATCGTAAACGATAGCTATAACTCAGACCTGACCTCCCTGGGGATTGCCCTGCAATTTCTGGATCAAAAAGGGCAGCAAACCAACCGAACCCTCATTTTATCTGATATTCTGCAAAGCGGGCAGGATTTAGATCGTTTGTACAAACAAGTTGCCAACCTCATACAAGCCAAACAAATACAGCGGTTTGTCGGCATCGGCAAAGAAGTGGTACGGGTAAAAGCGAATTTAGCATCAGGCGTAAAAACGAATTTTTTTGATACAACGGAAGATTTTTTGCAACACGTTCATGATTTGGACTTTCACAATGAAATAATTTTGCTCAAAGGCGCACGCCCTTTTGCCTTTGAACGCATAGCGGAACGCCTGGCGCTCAAAGCCCATAAAACCGTTTTAGAAATCAATCTTCAAAATTTTCTTAGGAACCTTTATGTTTATAGCCGCTACCTCAAACCAGGCGTAAAATCAATGGTGATGGTAAAAGCAAGTGCTTATGGATCGGGGAGTGCAGCAATCGCAAAGCTGCTGGAATTCCACGGGGTGCATTATCTTACCGTAGCCTATGTAGATGAAGGCATTGAATTGAGGAAAGAAGGCATCCGAATGCCCATCATGGTACTCAATCCCGAACCCTCAGGTTTTGATGCTATGTACCGCTACCACGTAGAACCAGAAATTTTTAGCTTGCGGATTTTGAAGGAATATATTGACTTTAGCCATAAAATACCGAATGAAGCTGGTTTTGTGATTCACATCAAATTGAATACAGGCATGAATCGCTTGGGCTTCGGAAGACAAGACCTGGCGGCGCTCCTACCTTTGCTGCGCGCAAACCCAAAACTTCAGGTCGCTTCTATTTTTACCCACCTGGCGGCAAGTGAGGCTCCGCAACATGATGCTTTTACGCTTGAACAACTCCAGCGCTTTGAAGCCATGTACAACGAAATCATAAATGAATTGGGTTATAAACCGCTACGCCATGCTTTGAATACGGCAGGGGTACATCGTTTCCCTGACTGGCAGATGGACATGGTTCGGTTTGGCATTGGTTTGTATGGTTTGGACAATTATGCGGCATTTAAAGAAAAACTTCATCCGGTACTTAGCTTAAAAACAACGATCTCTCAGATTCATTTTCTTGCGCCAGGCGAGTCCGTCGGTTATGGTAGAAGATGGGTAGCCTCCCAACCATCGAGGATTGCTACGCTTTCCATTGGTTATGCCGATGGATTGCGGCGGGCTGCTGGAAATGGCAAATTTGCGGTGTGGCTACACGAAGCGCGAGCGCCAATCGTGGGTACCGTAGCCATGGATATGTGTATGGTGGACGTGACGCACATACCGGCGGCACAAGAAGGCGATGAAGTAGAGGTTTTCGGAGAACAATTATCAGTCTGGGAACTGGCAAATGCTTATGAAACAATCCCCCTGGAGGTATTCACGACCATATCCGAAAGGGTTAAAAGAGTATATATCCAGGAGTAAATAGTTATCAATTTCTTAATTTCCTGATTTCTAAACTTCAAATTTGCTAATTTTGCAGCGCCTTTCAAGAGGTAAAAGCAATTATTAAAAGCTTCGTTCGTTTGAAACACAAAAAAATTATTTAAACAAATACGCTCAAACAATGATGAAACACCCTTTCTCATTGATCTTTGCCATTCTCTTGCTGCCTTTTGGGGCGGTTGCCCAGCAAAATGATCCTGTACTGTTCACGGTGGCTGATACGCCCGTCCATGTGTCTGAATTCAGCTACATTTATAAAAAAACAAATGGACAACAGGCGGACTTTTCGAAAAAATCGCTGGAAGAATACCTGGATCTTTACACAAAATTCAAATTGAAGGTCCAAAAGGCAAAAGAAATGCGCCTGGATACTATTCCTTCTCTCAAAACAGAACTCGAGGGGTATCGTCGGCAGCTGGCAGATTCTTATTTGATAGACAGAAACGTCACCGATAAACTTCTACAAGAAGCTTATGATCGCATTCAAGAGGACGTGGAGATTAGCCATATACTCATTTCCTTGTCACCAACAGCGAACCCGGAAGATACGCTGGCTGCTTACAATAAGGCCCTGGAAGCAAAAAAAAGATTAGACAAAAAAGAGGCTTTTGATAAGGTGGCAAAAGAAATGTCGGATGATAAGTCAGCAGAAAAAAATGGTGGCAAAATAGGGTTCATCACAGCATTGTTGCCTAATGGATTTTACGCCCTGGAAACAGCTATTTATACCTTGCCCATTGGTAAAATTTCCAACCCCATTCGCACCAACGCAGGCTATCATATCGTGAAAGTAAGTGCAAAAAGACCCGCAAGAGGCGAGATAGAAGTGGCGCACATCTTGGCGAGGGTAGAAAACCCCGAGCAAGAAGCAAGCGCAAAATCTAAAATTGATAGCGTCTATAAAGTTTTGCAAGCGCCAAACGCCAACTTCGATGAACTTGCAAAAAATATATCGGATGATGTGGTGACAGCACCCCGAGGTGGATATATCGGCATTTTTGGGATCAACCGATACGAAGCTGTATTTGAAGATGCTGCTTTTAGCTTAGAAAAGGATGGTGCTATTTCGATGCCTTTTCGCAGTAGCATCGGGTGGCACGTTATCAAGCGAATTAATAAACGCGGCATACAACCATTCAGCATTGAAAAGGCTCGTTTAGAGGCAAAGATCAAAGGAGATACCCGTTTTGAAGCGGCAAAGGTGGCGATGATTGAAAAAATCAAGAAAGACAATGGCTTTAAGGAAAATACAGGCGTGCTCGATGATTTTATTGCCACTTTGACAGATACTTTTTACACCTTCAAGTGGAAAGCGCCTGAATCGAAAGAAGTACTCTTTTCGCTAGGTAAAAACAGAACAGTGTTGCTCAGTGAATTTACAGACTATCTGAGCAAAGGAGCCGGTAAGCGCATCCGTATGGGGAGGGAGTTGGGAACGGGACCCGCCGTGAAGAGTCTTTATGCTGATTTTATCAATGAAACCTGTATGCGTTTTGAAGAAGCACAGTTGGAATCGAAATACCCTGATTTTAAAGCATTGATGCGGGAATATGAGGAAGGTATTCTTTTGTTTGAAGCAACCAAAATGCTCGTGTGGGACAAAGCCTCCCTTGATTCTACTGGGCTGTCAGCTTTTTATGAAACGGTAAAACAAAATTACACCTGGGAAGAACGCGCCATAACGACATATTACAAAATAATACCAGAAGCAAAAGACTCCGTGGAGGCAATTCGAGGCTATGCAAGGCTGCATAGCAGCGAAGCAGTGCTTCAAAAATTCAATACAGGCGAAAAGCCAATTGTGAGTGCGGAAGAACGGGTCATTGAAAAAAGCAAAAATCTCTCAAATCTGAAATGGGAGGTGGGCTTTACGACAACTGCTTTTCCAAATAATCGAGATAAAACCTTCTTTTTCACGAAGGTGGAAAAAATATTGCCACAAGGACTAAAAACACTCAAAGAAGCCAGAGGGTATGTCATTGCTGATTATCAAGACTATCTGGAAAAACAATGGGTGGAAGCACTCCAAAAAGAATATAAGGTGACAGTCAACCAGAAGGTTTTTCAGAGTATGATTAAATGATGATATTTTGACGAAAAAGGTATGAAGCGATTGATTATTGTTTACATAGGTATTCTTGTGATTCTGTCATGTAGCGCTTGTCAATTGGCTCATAAAAAGGAAAATGATCGGCTTTTAGCAAAAGTGCATAATAGGACATTGTATCTGTCAGAACTCGATGGGATGTTTCCTTTAGGAACCACAGGGGAAGATAGCGCCTTGATTATCAATGCTTTTGTGGAGAGATGGATTCGAGAAACTTTATTGCTATATGAAGCAGAGCGAAATATACCGAGCGACCTAAATATTGATAAACTGGTGCGTGATTATCGGGCTTCGCTGATTCGACATAATTACGAACAGGTTTTGGTCAATGAATTGCTCGATTCGGTCGTTACACCCGAAGTGCTGGTAGAATTTTATGAAAAGCACATAGAACGCTACCAACTGGAAAGCCCAATCATAAGATGCTATTTTGTAAAAATTCCACTATCAGTGGCTGGAATCGAACGTTTTAAATCGAATTGGAGCAACAGTGCAAATGCAGAAAGCAAGGCAGAATTAATCAACTTTTGTAACCAATACGCCCAAACGCACCTCCTGGAGGATAGTGTTTGGTATCGTGGAGTAGATATTTTGGCAGACCTACCAGAGGGCACTTTATCGCTTGACAATATATCGAAGCGTGAAATTGTTGAATCAGATGATGATTATCATTATTTTTTGAAAATCTTGGATCTGAAAAAGAAAAATGAAATTGCGCCGCTATCTTTTGTAGAAGAAGAGATTCGCAAAACGATCCTTCGAGATCGGAAGCTAAAACTTTTGGAAGACAAAAAAAACGAAATGTACGAACTGGAGTTGCGCAGGAATAATATTCAAATCTATACACAATGAAATTTTTTGCTATAAAAGCAATGGTGATTTTATCGCTGCTACTATTGTCGTCCTTATCAGGAACGGTATTATTGGCCCAACGCAAGGTAATTGACAAAGTGGTAGGAAAAATAGGTGGCGAGCTGGTCTTGTTGTCGGAATTGGAAGAACAATATGCGCTTATGGCTGCACAAACCCCAAACCTTCCGCCCGATGTTCGGTGCAATATTCTAGACGGCTTGCTTACCAGCAAATTATTGCTTAATCAATCGAAGCTCGATAGCGTCGAAGTATCTGAAGAAGAAGTAGAGACGCAGCTTAATGCGAGGATTGACCGGATTCTGGCATACATGAACGGCGATGTGAGCCAATTTGAAGCGTACTACGGGCAGGGTATCAATGCCGTGAAGGAGCAATTCCGAGAGGATTTAAGAAATCAGATTTTAGTGGAACGGATGCGGAGCCAGATTATGAAAGACATAACAGTTACACCTTCTGAAGTCAAAGAATTTTTTAATAAAATTCCGCGTGACAGCTTACCGTATTTCAATGCAGAGGTAGAAATTGGAGAGATTGTCTATAAACCGAAATTGAACGCAACGGAAAAACAGAAGGCATTTGAAAAACTCACCGATATTCGACAACGCATCGTGGAAGGGGGAGAAGATTTTGCAGAGATGGCAAAAAAATACTCCGATGACCGTGGTTCTGCAAGGGTTGGCGGCGATCTTGGCTGGGCAAAGCGCGGTAAGTTTGTTCCCGAATTTGAAGCGGCTGCTTACAATCTCGAAAAAGGGGAGATCTCCACTGTGATAGAAAGTGAATTTGGGTATCACCTTATTCAAATGCTGGAGCGCCGAGGTAATTCTATTCACCTGCGGCATATCTTGGTGAAGCCCGAACTGACCGATGAGGACCTTTTGCTGGCACGCAACCACCTGGATTCGATTCGGAATCTTATTGTCAAAGATTCTATTGATTTCTCTTTGGCGGTGAAGCGTTTTTCAGATAAAAATATACAAAGTTATAACAATGATGGTAGGATCGTAAACCCAGCCACAGGCAATACTTTTTTTGAAATTGGAGATCTCGATCCCGATATTTATTTCACCATTGATACCATGAAAGTTAACGGTATTTCCAGCCCGTTTGAATTTCAGGATCCCTTAGGCGAACCTTATTTTCGGATTGTGAAACTTCAATCCCGTTCCGCGCCGCACCGCGCGAGTTTAGAACTGGATTATTTCAAAATTCAGAAAGCGGCTATCGAATCGAAGAAAAATGAATTTATAAATGATTGGGTGAAAGAAAAAATTGAAACAACCTTTATCGCTGTGGATGCCAAGTATGATGGCTGCCCAGTGTTGGATAAATGGAAAAAAAAGGATATTCGTCCTTAAAAAAGTAATTTGTTTAACGAGAAAAAGAACTCCCGGAGCTTGTTAAGTTTCGGGAGTTTTTGTTGCTGCTAATGCTGAAAGAATGAAAGCCACCAACCGAGCTTATCTGGAATTGCATATTGCTGTGTTCCTTTTTGGGTTCACGGCTATTTTGGGTGATTTGATACAGCTCCCAGCCCTGGCTTTAGTGTGGTGGCGCGTGCTGCTTACTTCTATCAGCCTTTTATTTTTGATAAAAGTGCGAGCCCTTTTTAGGGGATTGCCGCGCCGCACCCTGCTGGCATTCATGGGGATTGGCATTTTGGTAGCGTGGCATTGGCTATGTTTTTATGGAGCGATCAAGTGGGCAAATGCCTCCATTGCATTGGTGGCTATGGCGACAACATCCTTTTTCACCTCTTTGTTGGAGCCTCTTGTTATGCGGCAGCCCATCAAATGGTACGAACTCGCACTTGGCATTTTTATTATTCCTGGGATGCTGCTTATTGTCAATGGCATTAAAATTGCCATGCTGAATGGTTTGTACTTGGGGTTAGCTGCCGCTTTATTGGCCGCTTTATTTGCTACTTTGAATAAAAAACTAATTGGGCAATCCAGTGCACTCAACATTACCTTTCTGGAATTGAGCAGCGCCTGGCTATTTTTGAGCTTGGTATTGCCTGTTTATGCAGCTTCGAATTTTGAAATGCGTCAATTTTTACCTTCCATCTCCGATGTAGTGTACTTGCTTGTTTTATCATTGATGTGCACCACTTTGGCGTATGTATTGGCGCTTCGTGCCTTGAGGCATCTTTCCGCATTTGCATCCAACCTGGCAATCAACCTGGAACCAGTGTACGGTATTTTGCTCGCCTGGCTGATTCTTCGAGAAGATAAGGAATTACATCCAAATTTTTATTGGGGTGTGGTCATTATTGTGATAGCTGTTTTTTGCTATCCACTTTTAAGAAAATGGATAGAGAAACCAAAAGCGCCTTCTTGATATTCCAGAAAAGTGCTTTTGGTTTTGAGAAAAAATCTTTTATGCTTCCGTGGAGGCTTCTGCCGTTTCTTCGGGGGTCGTTTCTATCCCCGGCAAAGCACTCTCGTGCGCCACCGCATCAGCATCGTAGGGGCGTGGCCCAATCAGCTTGATAATATCCGATTTGTGCAAAACCTCTTTTTCAAGTAGGGCATTGGCTAATATCTCCAGTTCCTTTCTGTACTTTTTGAGCAAGCCCTTCGCGCGGTCGTATTGTTCATCCAACAAATGGCGCACCTCGTCATCAATCAATTTGGCCGTATGATCCGAATAAGGTCTTTGCATAAACTGATCCTGCGATAAGCCGTAAAAAGAGACCTGCCCGACCTTTTCATTCATGCCAAACACGGTGATCATACTGTAAGCCATTTTTGTCACCTGATCTAAGTCACTCTGGGCACCAGTAGAGATTTTTCCGAATGTGATGATCTCTGCTGCTCGGCCGCCGAAAGTCATACAGATCCGATCCAGCAATTGCTCTGTGCGTGTGATGTATTCCTCCTTGGGCAGATACTGAGCGTAGCCAAGCGTACCAATGCCGCGTGGCACGATTGTCACTTTGATGAGAGGAGAGGCATGCTCCAAATACCAACCGCAGATGGCATGACCCGCTTCGTGGTAAGCAATGATTTTCTTCTCATCGGGAGAAATAATTTTATTTTTCTTTTCAAGCCCGCCAATCACCCTGTCCAGCGCATAGTTAAAATCATCCATGTCCACCATCTTTTTGTTGCGACGGGCAGCAATAAGGGCAGCCTCATTACAAACATTGGCAATATCGGCTCCTGCAAAGCCTGGTGTCATTTCTGCCAGCGCGTAGGCTGTTACATCAGGGGCTTTTTTGATATTTTTCAGGTGAACACTAAAAATAGCTTCCCTCCCTTTCAAATCGGGATGGTCAATACCAATCTGGCGGTCAAATCTTCCAGGGCGGAGCAAAGCCGTATCCAGCACATCCGGACGGTTGGTAGCAGCCATAAGGATAACCCCTTTGTCCGTACTAAAGCCGTCCATTTCTACCAAAAGTTGGTTCAGGGTATTTTCGCGTTCATCATTTCCACCTTGAAAAGCAGCCCGACCGCGAGCCCGACCGATGGCATCAATTTCATCAATAAATACAATACAAGGCGCTTTTTCGCGGGCTTGTTTAAACAGATCGCGTACGCGTGAGGCGCCAACACCCACAAACATTTCCACAAAATCAGAACCAGAGATAGAGAAGAAAGGCACGCCCGCTTCTCCTGCAACAGCTTTGGCCAAAAGTGTTTTCCCTGTGCCGGGAGGGCCCACCAGCAATACACCTTTTGGAATTTTGCCACCCAGGGCAGTATATTTTTTAGGATTTTTTAGAAAATCCACTACCTCCATTACTTCTTCCTTTGCTTCATCAAGACCCGCTACGTCCTGGAAAGTCACGTTCACTTTGGCATTTTGATCAAAGAGAGTCGCTTTTGATTTACCGATATTGAATATCTGGGCACCTGGCCCACCGCCCGCACCGCTTACCCTACGGATGATAAAAATCCAGATCAGAATGACAATGCCCAGCGGAATCACCCAGCTAATAATAGGCCCCCACCAGTTTGTTTTATTCTCAAAAGAAGGAAAAATACGCTCTTCATCGGGTACGCCCGCTTTGGTCTGTGCATCCGCCAAAAAATTGTTGAAAGACTCCACCGAACCAATTTGTAACCAATAATGATAACGGCTACCGCTCAGATTGCTCTTGGCAGCATCTGAGTATTTTGGGTCGTTTAATTTTTCTTTTTTGATAAAAACATGCGCTACCTTTTCGTTCAAGACCTCAATTTTGTCCACATCGCGGTCAATAATCATCTGGCGAAGGCGTTGCATGGAGATTTGCTCCCGGTTGGCATCAGCCATGCTGTAGAGATTCAGCGCGATTAAAAAAAGAGCAATGATCCCGTATATCCAAAAGGTACTGAACCGAGAACCGCCGTTTGGCTTACTTTCTTTATTGTTATTTTCCATTTACAATTCACTTTTACAATTCAAAACCACTCGTTTAAAAACGCAGCAAGAGCCTTTTCGTTTGTTTTTCTCGACAAATATTGTCAAAGAAGCTACAAATTTTCATATTCTGTGAAAATTCCGTCGCCCCAAAGGTCTTCCAATTCATAAAACGTCCTCGTTTCTTTGTGAAAGATATGCACCACAGTGGAGAAATAATCCATACATATCCACCTGGAGTGGCGCTGCCCTTCTACATGTGTGGGATTGATGCCGGCTTCTTCCTTGAGCCGCTTTTGTACATTGTCGGATATAGCGCGCACCTGTGTGGTGGACTCCCCCTCGCAGATGACAAAAAAATCGGCTGGGGCATCTGTCAAATGCCGTAAATCTATTTGTAAGACGTTTTTGCCTTTGATGTCCTGAATACTGTCAATGATCAGCTCGTTTACTGCTTCCTTTGTAAGCTTTATATGTCTGACTTTAAGTTGTGAATCCAAATTTATATTAGTTTTGCAAATAAAATTTTGAAATTGAAGCTGTAATAAAAGTACTAAAATTAACCAATCTTGCGCATTAAAAACACTCTTTTTGTTGGAAAGGTTTTTCTGGACTTTCCAGACCTACCTTCCACCAATGAATACGCCCAACATTTGTTAGCAAAAAGCAAACCAATCGAAGGAACTGTCATTTCGACTTTTAACCAGCATGCAGGAAGAGGACAAATTGGCAGTAGCTGGGAGAGCGAGCCGTCCAAAAATATCTCCCTTAGTATTATCTTTTACCCTCATTTTTTATCGGCTTCGGAACAATTTGCGCTCAACTTGGCATTTTCACTTGGTGTAAGAGAATTTATTGCAAAATATATAGAAAAATCTGTCAAAATCAAGTGGCCAAACGATATATATGTTAATAATCGAAAAATTTCCGGCATTTTGATTCAAAACACACTTTCGAGTAGCCAAGTGCAGCATTGTATTCTCGGCATTGGGATCAATGTTAATCAAATTTTTTTTTCTGAAAATGCACCCAATGCGACCTCTTTTTCAATTGAAACGACGGAAACTTTCCCGCTGTACGACCTGATCGAAGTGCTTTGCCATGATATTGAAAAACGATACCTGGGGTTGAAAAATTACAAACGCGCTGCCCTTCAGGAGGAATACTACCAACATTTGTACCGATACCGAGAAGAAGCTTTTTTTAAAAAGCGCGATGGTACAGTTTTTAAGGGCGCAATCACAGGAATTGATCCAAATGGAAAATTATTGATTCAATCATCGCTTGAGCAAGCGGCTTTTTCTATCAAGGAAATCCATTTTTTATAAAACTTTAATTCCGTGACAAGGGTTTCTTTTCCACTCTATTATCCTATCAATCTTTGAAATATGAAAGTCCACATTATTACGGTTGGGGATGAAATTCTGATCGGACAAGTTGTTGACACCAACTCCGCCTGGATGGCTCAGCAGCTCAATCTCATCGGCGCACGAGTGATTCGCAAAATAGCAGTAGGTGATGTACACGAGGAGATTGTCAGCGCTATTCGAAGTGCCTTTGAATCGGCTGAAGTAATACTGATGACTGGGGGCTTGGGACCCACCAAAGACGATGTTACTAAAAAGGCAATCGCCGATTTCTTTGGTGTTGAAATGGTTTTCCACCAAGAGACCTATGATCGGATTGTAGCGCTATTCAACGCTCGCAATATTTCGCTCAAACCATCGCATCAGGCGCAGTGCTATATGCCCGCTAATGCGCAATTGCTATTCAACAAAATGGGCACAGCGCCTGGGATGTGGTTTGAACACAATAATAAAGTTCTTATTTCCATGCCGGGCGTGCCCTATGAGATGGAATATATCATGGCTCAACAGGCGATTCCGAGGCTGAAAGCTTATTTTCCTGGTGAAATTATTGCACATCGCACTATTTTAACTGTTGGAAAAGGAGAAACGGACATTGCCGCTATGATTGAGTCGGTTGAAAATAGCCTGCCGCCCAATGTCAAATTGGCATATCTCCCTGCGCTTGGGCAAGTACGGCTGCGCCTCACCGGAATTGGGGGCGACGAAAAGTCATTGAATGAAGTGCTCGACGAAAAATCGGCTGCAATAGAAACGATCCTTTCCGATATTGTATATGGACGAGATGACCAGCAACTCGAAGCGGTAATCGGGCAAATGCTCCAGGCGCACCATCTTCTGCTCGGCACTGCTGAAAGCTGCACAGGAGGCTACATTGCGCATCGGCTCACTTCCATTCCGGGGGCTTCTGCTTATTTCAAAGGGGCTATCATTTCTTATGCCAACGAAATTAAATTGGATAACCTGGGGGTAAATCCTATGACACTCCAGGAGCAGGGCGCTGTGAGTGAGCAAACGGTAAAAGAAATGGTGGAAGGTGCTTTGAAAGCTTTGAAAATAGACATTGCGATAGCGGTATCGGGTATTGCAGGTCCGGATGGCGGTACCCCTGATAAGCCCGTTGGTACTGTCTGGATAGCTGTTGGCAATCATCAAGGGATCAAAACGCGTAAAATTTTTACAGGTAGGACGGATCGTTTGAAAAACATACAGTATGCAGCATTAATGGCGATGGACCTTTTATGGCGATTCCTGAAAAGAGAATACAGCAATACATAGTGGCAAATAATCATTTGAATTAGCCGAACTTTTCGGGTATCTTTGCATTTTAATTTTGAACAACCGAATAACAACCAAATCATAAAATCTTCGAGTTATGGCGCTTGTCGAATTGGTTATGCCCAAGATGGGCGAAAGCATTATGGAGGCTACCATCCTCAAATGGGTAAAAAAAGTGGGTGACCGGGTGGAAGCAGACGAAACGATCCTGGAGATTGCTACTGATAAAGTGGATTCTGAGGTGCCTTCTCCTGCCAGTGGAATCATTAAAGAGATTTTTTTTAATGAAAATGATACGGTGGCAATTGGAAAAATAATCGCAACGATTGCCTCAGAAGGGGAAGATAGCTCGCCATTACCCACGCCAAGTATCGAGAAAACGATAGCCGGAGAAACTCAAACCGCCAATGGGCAACCCACCGCTACTCAGAGCACTATGGTTCAAAAAGAAGAGAAAACGGTTCTAACTACTACAGATTATAGCACCAGCCAGCGGTTTTACTCCCCTTTAGTGAAAAATATTGCTAAGCAGGAAAATATTAGTGTGGCAGAATTAAACCGCCTGGAAGGCTCTGGTTTGCATGGCAGGGTGACAAAAAAAGACATTTTGAGTTATGTCGAAAATCGCCAGACGACACCTCTCCCCCCAACATCATCCCAACCCAGCCCCAAGCCAACTCCTTCGCCAACGATCGCTTCATCCGATGGCAATGTAGAAATAATAGAAATGGATCGGATGCGTCGCTTGATCGCCGATCACATGGTGATGTCGAAGCATACCTCGCCGCATGTCACCTCTTTTGTAGAAGTGGATGTGACAGATATCGTGCAATGGCGCGACAAAGTGAAAGGCGAATTTGAAAAGAAATTTGGGGAGAAAATTACCTTCACACCCATTTTCATTGAGGCTATTGTAAAAGCTATTCTTGATTTCCCGATGATTAATATCTCGGTAGAAGGGACCAATCTTATTCGAAAAAAATTCATCAATATTGGGATGGCAGCAGCCTTGCCTTCTGGCAATTTGATTGTACCTGTCATCAAAAACGCAGATCAGCTCAACCTTATTGGTCTTACAAAAGCTGTAAATGACCTTGCCAATCGCGCTCGCCAAAACAAACTCAAGCCGGAAGAAATTCAAGATGGCACCTTTACAATCACCAATGTAGGCACTTTCGGTAATGTAATGGGAACCCCGATTATCAACCAACCACAAGTGGCAATCATGGCTACTGGAGCTATTCGCAAAAAACCAGCCGTGGTAGAAACAGCATACGGCGATCTGATCGCCATTCGGCACCTGATGTTTTTGTCTTTATCTTATGATCACCGAGTAGTAGATGGTGCCCTGGGTGGTTCTTTCCTGCGCCGCGTGGGCGATTACTTGGAAGCTTTTGATAAAAACAGGGCTTTTTAAAAAAATCGAATAACAAGACTTTCTACACTAAGAAAGAGGCGGACTTCGTTTTCCTCAAAAAATATCCGCTATGAAGTGCAAACTTCTACTCTTGTTTTTTTTGGTTAGCTGGGCTTGGGCTTGGGGGCAATCTGATAAAAAAGCAAAAGCAAAAGAACTGTCCATCCTCGGCAAATACGAAGAGGCATTAGCCTTGCTTACCAACGCCGCTGATTTGAAAAAAGATGAAGAAGCTAAATTTCTTACTGCGATTTGTTATTTTCAACTCAACCGGCTGAACGAATCAGCAGCCATACTTTCTACACTGGTGGAGGAGGAAAAATCTCCTTATCCGGAATGCTGGTTTTTTCTTGGCAAAATTTTTCACGCCAGGCACCAATTTGCAGAAGCCGCTACTTATTACAAAACATATCTGAAAAATATTTCTGAACAGCATCCCGCCCGCCCGCTCGTGAGGGATGCTGTAAAAAAATGTTCCAATGGCTTGGAGTGGCAATTTAAGCCAGCATTGGCTTATGTAGAAAATTTAGGCAAAAACGTCAATACAAAATTTGATGAATTCGCACCAGCGATGAGCCCCAATTTTGATGACCGGCTCTATTTCTCCTCCAGCCGCGAAGGTAATACCGGCGGGCGGCGCAATGCTTCAGGTTCGCCGGATGAGCGCAATGGATTTTTTACCGCTGATATGTTTTTTTGCAATAATGACAAAGGTAAATGGGGCAATGTGCTGCCGATGCCTTATCAACTGAATAGCCCCCGGCATGAAGTATTGTTGGGATTTAATAAAGAGGGTACGGCTTTGTTTTACTTCAAAGGCTTACAACTTGACAGGGGGCAAATTGTGGTGGATACTTTCAGAAAACTTGAAGAACGCTTGGTGAGCTCCGATCCGTTTTTAGGGCCAATAGACCCGAATACTGGCGATCTTGCACCTCATTTTGCCAATGATACGTTGATTGTATTTGCCAGCAAGCGCCCTGGTGGCTTTGGAGGGCTGGATATTTACCGAACAGTGCTACGCAGCGGGCGGTGGTCGGCACCTGAAAATCTTGGACCTCGCATCAACTCTCCATACGATGAAACAAGTCCTTTTCTTTGTAGAGATGGGAAAACCCTTTACTTCAGTTCTAATAATAGTGATCGCAGCATAGGCGGGTTTGATATTTTTAAAAGTATTTTTAATGCAAAAGCCCAGGAATGGACGATTCCCTTCAATTTGGGATTGCCGATCAATTCTGCAGGCGACGAGGATTATTTTCGCTTATCGAAAGATGGATTTACCGGGTTTTTCTCCTCTTCCCGGAAAGATGGCTTCGGGATGAGAGATTTATACATTGCATATTTCAATGATTATTTGACGGAGCAGGAGTTGCCTAAACCGCAGGCATCCACCTTTCCAAAACCAATCCCAGAAGTTAACTTTCCAGAAGAATCCTTTGACAAACAAGCGGATAAACCTCAGCAGCCAATTGCCGCCGAAAAAATTACAGATCATACGGCATCTCAAACAGCTACCTTATTTTTTGATACAGAAACCGAAACTTTAAAGCCACAAAACAAGGAAGTCCTAGATAAAATCGCGGCACAACTCCAGCCGGCACAAAAAGTGGTGATCACTGTATATGGGCTAAAAAATACAGCCATCTCGAAGCAATTGTACGAAGCAATCAAATCTGCTGAAAAAGCAGGTAATTACCTCATACAACGAGACGTTTCTCCGAATGCTATTTTTATGAGAGGGGCGGTAGCGGAGGCATCGGGGAATAAAGCTGCTGCTTTTGCTATGACTTTCGATCTTACTGACGAGGAACAGTTGGCTTCAAAGGGCATGCAAACCGCTCATTACGATGAAATGCTGCACAAAGACTTGTTTTACAAAGTACAAATCGTTTCTCTCAAAACGGAGTATAAAGGGGAACTTTTGCTTGAGTTTCCGCACCCGATGGTAGAGAAAATTCCTACATTTGATTATTATCGCTATACTGTGGGTGCTGTAGCGACCTTTGCGGAGGCGATGCAGCTTCGGGAAACCGTGCGGGAAAAAGGTGTTGGGAGTGCTTTTGTAGTACCCTATGTTTTTGGCTTTCGAGCCGATAAGACTATCGCGCGCCAGTTTGTAAAACAACTACCCGATTTACAAAATTTTTTAAAATGAAATATCTAAGCCTTTCGCATTGTCAAATTTTGAACACATAGGAGACTGTCTTGTTATTTTTACATCGCATCAAAACCTAATTAAACATGAAATTTCCTATCATGCTAACCCTTTTATTACTTATCCTATCACTCAGCTGTGGCAAAATCAATCCACCGGCGGCCACTTCTTTTGCTAAAAAAATGTCGTCTTTGCCTTTGGACAGAATCAAATTGCCAGAAGGTTTTGCAATAGATGTTTTTGCTGAAAATGTGACCAATGCCCGCTCTATGGCGCTTTCGCCAAATGGTACTTTATTCGTAGGCACACGCGATGAAGGCAATGTGTATGCTTTGCAAGATACAGATGGCGATTTTAAAGCAGATAAACAGTTTGTTTTGGCAAAAGGACTGAAAATGCCCAACGGTGTGGCTTTTAAGGATGGTGATCTTTATGTGGCAGAAGTAAGCCGGATTTTGAAGTTTGAAAATATAGAAGCAAGCCTCGATAACCCGCCCACCCCTAAAGTGGTGTACGACAAGTACCCAACGGATACTCACCATGGCTGGAAATACATTGCATTCGGACCCGATGGCAAGTTGTACGTTCCCGTTGGAGCACCCTGCAATATTTGTGACCCTGATGAAATTTATGCCTCTATCACCCGTATCAATCCGGATGGTACTGGCTTGGAAATTGTACAAAAGGGGATTCGCAATACGGTTGGCTTTACCTGGCATCCCGATACGAAGGATTTGTGGTTTACAGATAATGGACGAGATTGGCTCGGCGACGATAAACCCGCCTGCGAATTAAATCGAGCTACCCAAGACAAAATGCACTTTGGCTATCCTTATTGCCATCAGGGAGATTTGCCCGACCCTGAATTTGGAAAAAAACGCGATTGTACTGAATTTACAGCTCCTGCACAAAAACTGGGGCCGCACACGGCACCGCTGGGTGTAGCATTTTACACCGGTTCCATGTTTCCGGCAGCATACAAAAATCAAATCCTAATCGCAGAGCATGGCTCCTGGAATCGCAGTAAAAAAATTGGCTACCGTATTATGTTAGTTACATTAGATGAAAACCACAACGCCACCAGTTATAAACCCTTTGCAGAAGGATGGTTGATGGAAGCAGAAGACGATGTATGGGGCAGACCCGTTGACCTGGAGTTTCTACCCGATGGCTCTATGCTGGTCTCTGATGATTATGCCGACGCTATTTATCGGATTTATTACAAAAAGAGTTGAGCACTTGTTTTTAAAAAAAGGGGATCGAGAAAAAGAGAAAAGGAATCGGAACGATAAAGTTTTGAGCTTTCCGTGACCCGACATTTGTCTCAGATGAGTTTCCAGACCAATCTAATTGATTCCAACAGGAAGTTGCGTCAAAACTAACTTTAGACAAAAGAAAGCGTAGCTCGGTAGGTGAGGCAATTTTGTATGTGAACAAAGGCGGCATTCAATGGTGGACATTAGCTGATTTTGCTCGTTGGGCGAAGTTCGCCTTATGGCACATCAGCTCGATTATTGGTTTTTCAACAACCCCTATGCCCCACAACAAAATCTCAAAGATTTCGGAAAACTGTATATGAACCCTATCTTTGCTTCCAAAACCTGCACCAATGAATAAGGAAGCACTGATCGAATGCGTACCCAACTTCAGTGAGGGGCGCGATCTCACTGTCATCCAACAAATTACCGATACGATTGAATCCGTGGAAGGGGTGCAACTACTGGATGTTGACCCTGGCAAAGCGACCAACCGAACGGTGGTTACCTTTGTAGGTGCACCGGAAGCAGTAGTGGAAGCGGCTTTTCGGGGCATTCAAAAAGCAGCGGAATTGATTGATATGAGTCGGCACCAGGGCGAGCACCCGCGCATGGGTGCGACCGATGTGTGTCCGCTGATTCCGATTGCTAATATTTCAATGGAGGAAACCGCCGAGTGGGCGCATACGCTGGCGAAGCGCGTAGGCGAAGCACTTGACATTCCAGTGTATTTGTACGAAAATGCTGCTACCAAGCCCGAACGTAGGAACCTCGCCGACATCCGCGCGGGCGAGTACGAAGCGCTGCCGCAAAAACTGAAAAACCCAGCGTGGAAACCCGATTACGGACCGACTCAATTTAACGCCAAAGCAGGTGCGACGGTCATTGGCGCGCGCGATTTTCTCATTGCTTATAATGTGAATTTGAACACGACTTCCTCGCGGCGTGCAAATGCAGTAGCGTTTGATGTGCGGGAGCAGGGGAGGCTGGTGGATGGGGAGCGCATTCCAGGCGCTTTGAAATTTGTAAAAGGCATTGGTTGGTATATCGAAGAATATGGCATTGCACAGGTTTCGATGAATTTGACCAATATTCGGCATACGCCGATTCATATTGCTTTTGAGGAATGTTGCAAAAGTGCTGAGCGACGCGGGATGCGCGTCACGGGTTCAGAATTGGTGGGTATGATTCCGCTGCAAGCGATGCTCGATGCGGGGAAATATTTTTTGCGAAAGCAGCAGCGTTCGGTGGGCATTTCGGAAGAAGAAATCATCAAAATTGCTGTAAAATCAATGGGTTTGGATGAGCTTACGCCATTTGATCCCAATCAGAAAATTATCGAATATAAACTCCGAAGTAAAAATGAAGCACCTCTTATTCAGTTGACATTAAGAGGATTTTCCAACGAAACGGCCTCCGAGAGCGTTGCACCAGGTGGAGGTTCAGTAGCAGCTTATGTGGGCGTGCTGGGCGCATCACTGGGGACAATGGTTGCCAATCTTTCCTCGCACAAGCGCGGCTGGGACGAGCGCTGGGCGTTTTTTTCCGATTGGGCTGAAAAAGGGCAGTCTATCAAGGATGAATTGCTTCGGTTGGTGGACGAAGATACAAAAGCGTTTAATCAAATCCTGGAAGCCTTCCGTTTGCCGAAAAGCACGGAAGACGAGAAAATTGCCCGCAAACAAGCCATCCAGGAAGCAACTAAATTTGCCATTCAAGTACCTTTCAAAACGCTGGAATTAGCTTTTCAATCGTTTGATTTACTGAAAATTATGGCGCAGGAAGGCAATCCGGCTTCTGCTTCCGATGTAGGCGTAGGCGCCTTGTGTGCGCGTGCGGCGGTGTATGGTGCTTTACTCAATGTACAAACCAATGTTGCTGACTTGGAAGATAAAGATTTTGCAAATGAGATTTTGCAAAAAGCAGTTAAAATGGCACAGCAGGCAGATGAATTGGAAAAAGAAATTTTGGCGATAGCACACTCGAAAATGTAATAAGATTAATGATGGACTTATAATATAAACAAGTGCACCTTTCTAATTTAGTAGAAACTGAACTATACGCTGTTGTGCTGCGTTTTCAAGCAAAACGAATCATGCATGGTAAATACTAAGTTCAAACTGTGGCTGAAGCGCATTGGTATGGCAGGTTTTCTATTTTTTTTAATCAAAGGGCTGGTTTGGGTCGCTATTTTTATCGGGATCGGCAAGTGCGCATTTTGAAGTTAGTTACATTTCAACGCTCAATTTTTATCATTTGAATTATACAGATTGGCAAACGGCACTCAAAGGATTCAAGTCATTTCTGGCTTTGGAACGCTCTTTGGCCGACAACACGGTAGAGGCGTACTTGCTGGATTTAAAAAAATTGGTGCAATTCCTGGAGCTTCACAATATCCAAGTGCTTCCCGCAGCGATTCACACAAAACATTTGGAAGATTTTATCCTCTGGCTCAATGAATTGGGCTTGGGTGCTCGCTCACAGGCGCGGATGCTTTCCGCTTTAAAAACGTTTTACAAGTATTTGCTAATAGAGGATTTGATTGATTCCAATCCTGCAGATTTGCTGGAAGGTCCACGTCTTGCACGCAAAATCCCGGAAGTACTTTCTTACGAAGAAATTCAGGCACTGATCAGCGCTATTGATCTGAGCACGGAGCATGGTCTGAGGAATCGGGCAATGCTCGAAACCCTTTACGCCAGCGGTTTGCGCGTAAGCGAATTAACCGAATTGCGCCTGAGTAATCTTTTTTTGGATATTGGCTTTATAAAAGTCATTGGCAAAGGCGACAAAGAGCGGATTGTTCCGATTGGTGAAGAAGCGATCAAGCATTTGCGCTTTTACATAGATGGCGTACGCCGGTTGCAAAATAATATCAAAAAAGAGGCGGAAAACATCGTTTTTCTGAATCAGAGGGGTAAGGGGCTTACGCGCGTGATGGTTTTTTTGATTGTAAAAGAATGTGCGGCAACCGCAGGGATTCAAAAGAATATAAGCCCCCACACGTTCCGGCACTCTTTTGCGACTCATCTCATCGAGGGAGGGGCGGATCTGAAAGCGGTACAAGACATGCTGGGGCATGAATCTATCCTCACCACCGAGATTTACACGCATTTGGATACGGATTATCTTCGGGAAACCCTGCTTCGCTACCACCCCAGGAATACAAAGCGCCATCCTTCTCAAACAGCATAAACCGCTGGATTTAATTGATAATCACAATCTTGGCAACTGCTGCATCGGGTTTGCCAAAGCCTGCATACCAGGCATTACTGGTGCTGAACACTAAGTACACCCCTGATTGCGCGCGTTTGCCATTATAGTCATTCCCATCCCAAATAGCTTGCCCTCCCAGCGCTTGGGTTTCGTACACCAGCCTTCCTGTCACATCTGTAATTTTGACATTCGCATCCCTCGCCAAGCCCTTGATGGCAATTGGTCCACGGTATTCCGGGCGCACCGGATTTGGAAAAACCTCCACAGTGGAATGGCTAAGGTTATTACCTTCTACGGCATCACTTTGGTAAGAAATCACTCCCTTATCGGTACTGATGAACACCTCGCCTGTTTTGGCATTGATAGCAATATCATTGATGACATTATCAAAAAGCGGAGAATTTTCCGCCGTGAAATGCTCAATTTGCTCTTCACCGGAAGGAGAAAGTAAAAAAACACCACTTTTAGTACCCACCCATTTCCGATTGGCACCATCCACGGCAATAGCAGTGATCTCTAAGGTAGAAAGCAAAAACGCCCCAAAATCATCCAACTCTACCACCCGGCGGGTACCGATGCAAGGCTCTTCAAAAGCGCTACTACCACATTCAAAAATAATCACCCCTTGGGCAGTTCCCACCCAGACATCGCCATCGAGGTCTACGGCAAGGCAGTTGGCCGTGTTCGTAGGGAGATTGCTATTATTTTCGGTAAAAATTCGGCATCGGTCATCGGCGGGATTGTCTATATCGCCTTCGTCAAAAAGTACAACACCCGAATTGCTATTGCTTGTCACAAACCATTTGTAGCCGTTTTGGTCAATTGCCAACTGATGTAACTCCGTTTGATTGCAGGAAGGTTTGAAACTTTGCCAGGTGCCATCGTTTTTTAAAACCGAGATTGGGCGATCCGCAGCATGATTAGCAATCCAGAGGTTATTATCTTCATCAAAAGCCAAGCCGCTGATGCGCGTCCTTTGAATATCGCCAACGGCATTGCCCAAAGACGAGTTTTTTTCATTATACAAAATCATACTTTGCCCGTCGTATTCGATCAGCCCCTCAAAAAAAGAACCGGCATATACTTTGCCATTGTCAGGATGAATAGCGATGGTGATAAAATCGAGTAAATCATCGTTTATATCGTTTTTATCTTCCCCTTTGAGTTCATCACGAGTGAAGCGGTTGTAGATGGTCCACCGCCCGTCAATCAAAGAAGCAAAGCCATGATCTAGAAAGCGATAGCTAAACACTTGATTGACATTGCCTGATGCCAGCCAGACCTGATCATCTTGGATGGTGATTTCTCGACTAAACTCGGAGTAAGGAGAATTTAAATTCAGGTTGGTACAAAATTCATCCGTGAGCTGGTTCACCATTCTGAAATTTCGATTGCCATCGCCAAACCAAACCCGCCCTTTTTCATCTTCTATAGCGAAATTAGGAAAATCTACACAATTGGTGGCAGTAGTGCCCAGGGTAGCATCAGGTTTTAAATACAACACCTTGCCCCGATTGCAACTAAAAGAGCAGCGATAGCCAATAAGGAGGTTTTGCCCTTCGGCAGAAAGAAATTGTAGCTTCAAGCCCCTCTCGAAATAAACTTTTTCGAGTTGGTTATTTTTCCATCGGCACAATGTATCATTGACACCCAAGTATAAATTGCCGCCAAAACTTGTGATAGCCGAAGCCACATAGTCAATGGGGAATCCTTGATTCTGCCCCAGCCAGGCCCAGGTGGTAATGTCCGTGATGTTTGCATTATTTTCAGCCGTGCGGTATAGCCCATCGGTAGTGGCAGCGTACAGATTGCCCTCGAATAGACTGACCCCGGTGACATCCACGCCCGTGAAAGTCGTAAAAACAAATTGATTGGCTTTGATATTCAGTTTGGAAATGCCATAATTAGCGGCTAGGTAAACGATGGAATCATTTTGTACAAAAATGTCGTACACAATTTTTTCGCCTACAATCCCTTTAAAATTACGAATTTGATTAAGCGTTACGATTTCATCTGCTTTGATTAGATCAATCACGCTATTATTATACACCACGATCAGGATATCGCTCAGGCGATTGTACTTGATCAGCCGAATTCCGGTGTTGCTCAGTCCTTCCACCTTTGAAATAAATTCTGTGGACATCTCTTCTTTATCGAATGCTACTATTGACCCGCCAGTGGAGTAGTAAATTTTAGAATCGCTTTGGGTCACATACTGTCCCACCACATAAGGCAGGTGAGCACGCCATTGCCCGATGGATAACTTCCCCTGAGATAACAAGGCAAATGCCCATAATACAAAGCCAGCAAGGAGTAAATATCTAAGCATCGTGTCGTCTTTTTTTTTGCAATAACAGAACTAAGGATATAAAACGCTTATTGCGCTGATGAAAAAAATTAAACAAGGATTGTCAAGCGGCTTACAGGTTTTTATAAAAATTATTGGTACTTAAATAAGCATATACTGCATCCGGCACTAAGTATTGTACAGACTTGCCTTGCTTCAGGCAATTCCGAATATAAGTAGAAGAAATATCCATCAGGGGCACCTGATCAAAAACGCGGATGTTGGAATGCTCCGCAAAATTGCCTAAATCATAGGAAGGACGGCTATAAACATAGATTTCATAATCCCTCATAATCAGCTCATACTGCTTCCATTTGTGCAGCGTAGTCAGGTTATCAGCGCCCATGATGAGCACGAATTGCTTATCAGGGTGCTTTTCTTTCAGATAAGTCAGGGTATTGATTGTGTAGGAAGGCTGCGGCAAAGTAAATTCAATATCAGAAACCCGAAGGTGCAAATTATCACCGATAGCCAATTGTACCAGGTGCAAGCGGTCATAGTCTCGTGCGAGGGTACGCTTGGGCTTGAGTGGGTTGTGAGGAGACACCACCAGCCACACTTGTTTAAGCTCCGTTTGGGTAGCCATGTAGTTGGCGAGAATCATGTGCCCAACGTGCACAGGATTGAAAGAGCCAAAAAACAGCCCTATTTTAGGAGCATTACCCATAGCCCTATCGCCCTGAGCCATTTTCTATGAAAAGGGAATCAAAATCGAGGCTGTCCAGCATTTCTTCAATAAATTCTTCTTCTTCAATTTTTTCCTCTTCGGGGATGTCCACCAGCCACTGACCATTGATTTTTATCAGTTTGTACTCCGTTTCGTAGGCTTCTTCCTCGTACTTATCTTTTACATTGCAAATACAAATGGCGGTATCCGCAGTGATACTACAATTCACACTCAAAAAAGTCGTGCTGAAAATGGTAGAATCTTCCAGTTCGTATCGAATAATTTCGGCAAGGTCATCCAAACGCTCTTTTCCACGAGGCGTACTCAGCAGCTTGGCTTCTTCAAACTGGTTATTGTCAATGTATTTTTGAAATTTTTTTACAACGGCTTCAGGTGCCTCTGGAAGTTTTGGCTCCTTTTGGCAAGCAACAAACAAAATGCTCACAAAAAATATCCACAAAAGCTGTTTCATTTTCAAATAATTATAACAGGTTGATCATTGCTCTCAGGGTGCACTTGTAAAAATTTGATGGCAGGGATCAATTGCTCAGCATCACCGGCATGACCAACATCAATATTTTTTCATTTTCTTTTTCTTCTAATGGCAGCAAAATGCCCGCTCGCGTAGGCGTTGACATTTCCACCTTGACTTCATCTGCGTCTATCACGCTCAGCATTTCTACAAGAAATTTCGCATTAAACCCAATGGTAATCGGGTTGCCATCATAAGTACAAGAGAGTTGCTCCACCGCCTCGTTCGAAAAATCCAGGTCTTGCGCAGAAATCGTCAGGCTTCCTTCACTAATATTCAAAATAACCTGATTGGTTGTTTTATTGGCATAAATCGCGATTCGCTTGAGGGAATTCTGAAAATCCGCGCGCGGAATTGTCAATACGTTGGGGTTATCTACCGGAATCACGGCGTTGTAATCTGGATAGCGCGCATCTATCAGGCGGCATACCAATTGGGTATCCTCAAAGGAAAAAAAGGCGTTCGCTTTATTAAAAGCCAATTTGACTTCCCCATTAGCGGGCAAGGCGTTTTTGAGCAGGTTGAGCGCTTTTTTGGGTACGATAAAAGAGGTAGAAACATCGCTTGCTACATCAGAAAAAGCATATTTGACTAATTTGTGCGCATCGGTAGCTACAAAAGTGATTTTATTAAAATCCAACTGAAAATATACCCCCGACATGGCTGGGCGCAGTTCATCATTGCTGGTAGCAAAAAGTGTTTTGCTGATGCCCTGGTTGAGCACAGGCGCGCTCACGGTGACTGTATCTACGCTATCGGGTTCTGGAATGCGCGGAAAATCCTGCCCATTTTCACCCGCCAGCCGATATTTGCCGTAAGCAGAAGTAATTTCAATGCCAAAATTATCCTCATTGATAGAAAAAGTGATAGGCTGCTGTGGCAGGGCTTTGAGTGTTTCGAGTAAAATTTTGCCCGGCACGGCAATTGCGCCATCAGAATCCGCCATGATTTCGATCTCCGTAGTGATAGAAGTTTCCAAATCAGTAGCAGCTATGATCAACTTGTTATTATTGATCGTAAAAAGAAAGTCTTCGAGAATGGGCAGCACCGGATTGGCGCCGATAGCGCCGCTCGCCATTTGCAATCGTTTGAGTAATTCGGAGGAAGAGACACTGAATTTCATAAATGTTTGTCGGACTTTTTTAAAAAAGTGTGAGTAAATCCTTGTTGAAACACAAAAATAGATTTTCTTATGGATTTTTTTACGTTCATTAACCAACAGTTTGTGGATAACTCCGCGAGACGCGGCGGAGCAGGTATTTTTGATAAAAATTGAGTGCAAACAGAAAAAAAATGCCCCCCCATACGCGGTATCTGGCGGGGCATTATATCTTTGCATCCCTAATTGTCAATAACTTATGTTGGACCGGACACAGTCGCCCCTGATCAAGCCCATTCACCACCTGAAGCTGCCGCCCGTGGCTTTTTATACCCTCGATAAGGGCATTCCGCTCTATGTAGTCAATATGGGGACACAGGAAGTTTTGAAGGTTGAAATTGTATTCAACTCTGGAAGACCTTATGAACAAAAGAAACTATCGGCGCGTGCTACCGCCAGTATGCTGAAAGAAGGCACTAAAAACTTTAGCTCCGCTGCTATCGCCGAAAAAATTGATTTTTATGGAGCGGGCTTGAGCACCCCTTTTAATATTGATACCTCCAACATCACCTTGTTCAGCCTGACAAAGCACTTCGAGAAAGTACTGCCCATATTAGCCGAAATGCTCCAATCTCCTATATTTCCACAACAAGAATTGGATACCTTCATTCAGGTCAATCAGCAAAGTTTGCAAATTGATTTAACCAAAAACGACACAATTGCCTATCGCACAGTTACGGAATTGATTTTTGGTGCAAACCACCCCTATGGATACAATAGCTTTCCTGAAACCTACGGAGAATTGCAAAGAGAAGATCTTTTACAGCACTTTGGGCGTTGCTACACCACAGGGAACTGTAAGATTTTCTTGAGTGGAAAGATAGAAAACAACACTATCGAACTGCTAAACAAATACCTGAGTCCTGCCATTTGGAAAGGAAATCCTGTAGAACCGAATCTCGTAGAAGGAAATAACAATCAGCCGCAGACTGTTCGGGTGAAATTGCCTGACACAATCCAAATGGCAATCAGAATAGGTAGAAAGCTATTTAATCGCCATCATCCCGACTACGCAGGCATGTACGTCCTCAATACGGTGCTGGGCGGGTATTTTGGCTCCCGCCTGATGGAAAATATCAGAGAAGAAAAAGGCTACACTTATAATATCTATTCCATACTGGATACCATGAACTTTGATGGCTGTTTTTATATCAGCACAGAAGTAGGCAATGAGTTTGTCAACCAAACGATAGCGGAGATTTATAAGGAAATGGAGCACCTGAGGCAGGAAATCGTGGAAGCGCCAGAATTGGAAATGGTGCGAAATTATTTATTGGGTAATTTTTTAACCATGCTGGATGGCCCGTTCAACGTATCGGATGTAGTCAAAACACTAATAACAGAAAACCTTCCCTTGTCTTTCTTCGAAGAATTAGTGGAAAAAGTGCAATCTATTGATAGCGAGGCGCTAAGAAGCCTTGCTCAGCAATATTTAAACCCAAAAGATTACTGGGAAGTCATCGTTGGAGAAGTTTGATAAAATAAAGTTCCCGTTTTTTCGTAAAAACCTGGAAATAGCACAAATAAGAAGTGTTTACATTTCCTTTTTCAACAAAATTTCCTTTGATTTGCGCCTGAAATTCCGACATTCAAGAAAATCTTTTCAGGACAGTAATTCTCTTGGCGCAAACCAAGTTAAACGGAGGGCACGATATAAATGAAACTTTTCAGCTTCTTCAAACAGGAATTGGCAATAGACCTTGGAACGGCCAATACGCTCATCATACAAGACGGCCAAGTGGTGGTAGATGAACCCTCTATCGTTGCGATCAATCGGCGTACCAATGAAACCATTGCGGTAGGGCGGAAAGCCATGCAGATGCACGAAAAAACGCATGAAGAAATCAAGACGGTTCGGCCGCTTAAAGACGGTGTCATTGCAGATTTTCAGGCAGCGGAAAGCATGATCGAAGGTTTTATCAACATGATAGGAAGCCGGCGGCGGTTTTTCTCGCACCTCAAAATGGTGATTTGTATTCCTTCCGGTATCACAGAAGTAGAGAAACGCGCTGTTTTCGATTCTGCCGATCACGTTGATTCAAAAGAAACTTATCTGATCCATGAGCCGATGGCTGCTGCGCTTGGCATTGGCTTGGACGTGGAAGAGCCGGTTGGCAACATGATTATTGATATTGGTGGTGGCACTACCGAAATTGCAGTAATTGCATTGGCTGGTATCGTTTGCGATCAATCCATCCGCATCGCTGGGGATGAGTTGAACAATGATATCATCAGCTACATGAAGCGCCAGCACAATATTCTAATTGGCGAAAGAACTGCCGAGCAAATTAAAATACACGCTGGTTCTGCTTTGCATGAATTGGAAAATGCGCCAGAGGATTATCCCGTGAATGGTAGAGATTTGATGACCGGCATCCCTAAGCAGATCAAGATTTCTTATAGTGAAATTGCTCATGCTTTGGATAAATCCATTTCTAAAATCGAAGATGCCATCCTAAAAGCACTCGAATCAACACCACCGGAGTTGGCTTCCGATATTTATAAAACAGGGCTTTACCTCACTGGTGGCGGTGCTTTACTTAGGGGTCTGGATAAAAGAATTTCGCAAAAGACAAAACTTCCTGTGCATGTTGCAGAAGACCCGTTGCGGGCAGTTGTTCGGGGTACCGGCATTGCACTCAAAAATACGCATCGGTTTACTTTCCTGATTGATAGAAAGAGTGTATAAACTTACTTTGCTTCATAGCACATCAAGGATTTATTGAATTGATAAGAAGATTTTCTTGTTGGCCCTATGCAAGCGCTGGAGTACCCCTATAAACCACTTATGAATAAGGTATTGAATGGATTAGCGTAAAAAATTAAAAAAATCGCTATGCGGAGTTTTTTCCAGTTTTTTGAAAGCTATGGCAATACGCTATTATTTTTACTACTGGAAGGGATTTGTCTATATTTGATCATTCAGCGTGGCGGAACTCAGCAAAAAATAATCTTTAGCACAGCCCATGCGGCAGTGGCTTATTGGCACAAACAGGCTGCTACGATAGCCCAATTTACTAGGGCAGGCGATCAAATTGATGATTTGCTGAAAGAAAACGCTGAGCTGAGAGCGCAGGTCTTGAGATATACCTATGAAAAACAATTCTCAGAAAAAGATACTTTCCGATTGGGTAGCGATAGTAAAATTGTGTCTTTTTGGCAGGAAGGAGACTCTGCCCGCTACAGTTTTGAATTTATTCCCGTCAAAATAATTAATAACTCTATAACAGGAGATTATAATATCATAACCATTGATCGGGGTAAGCTGAGCGGTGTTGATAAATATATGGGCGTCATTACAAAGGATGGTGTAATAGGAATCGTACAATATGCTACTGATCATTACGCCTCTGTAATGTCTTTATTGCATCAAGATGCAAGGCTATCCGCAGCTATTAAACGAAATGGCTATTTTGGTTCTTTGATCTGGAGAGGAAAAAGCTCCAACAAACTGTATCTTGAGGCAATACCAAGTCATGTAGAAGTAGAAAAAGGGGATACTATTGTGACCAGTGGCTACTCCAGCCTTTTTCCTAAAGGTATTGTGGTAGGCGTAGTACAAAGTGAAAAACTCCAGGAGGACGGTAGTTTTAAAGAAATAGTAGTGAAGTTAACTTCTGACTTTGGGAACCTAAAATATGCTTATGTAGTGGTTAATAAAAACCAAGATGAAATAAAAACAGTAGAACAACAAGGGGCGAATGAGTAGAACGATCACAGTTAATGTATTGCGATTTACGATTATCCTATTGGTACAAGTGTTAGTGCTCAAGCGCATTAACCCAGGCTGGGAAGGAATTCATTACGTACAGTTTTTTTTGTACCCGCTTTTTATTATGCTGTTACCTTTTCAAACGCCGAAAGTGTTAGTCCTTCTGCTGGCATTTTGTTTGGGTATTTTAGTTGATTTATTCTACGGCACATCGGGTTTGCATGCCAGCCCGTTGATAGCGATGGCATTTATCCGCCCTTCCGTCATAAAGTACTTAGAACCACGTGGTGGCTATACCGCCGCACATAGTCCCACGAAGGCACGTATGGGTATGCCCTGGTTTTTGCGATACAGTGCATTTCTCTTAGCCATGCATTTATTTTTGTATTTTTTAATAGAATCCTTTACCTTCGTAAAGATTGGAGAAATCCTACTGAAAACTATTTTAAGCTTTATAGGCTCTATGATTTTTATTATGATGGCAATATTAATTTTTAATCCAAAAGAATAGTAAAATACCTTACTATGATAGCCGATATGTATCGCGACCGTCAATGGACTATACGATTCGTCTTTATAGGCGCTGCCTTGTTATTGATAGTCACAGCGGCTTATCTTCAGTTAATTGATCGCACCTTTAGCGAAAGCGCGGATGCTACCGCTATTCAAAAAAATACTGTTTATCCAGCCAGGGGTTTGCTATACGAGCGTAACGGAAAAGAGCTATTGATTTACAATAACCCGACCTACGATCTGATGGTCACTTATAATCAAGTAGATTGGGACAATATTGACCTTCAAGAGCTTTGTGATTTGCTGGATGTCAATCGAAGTACTTTTGAACAAGCGCTGCAAAAAGATTTTAGCGATAAGAGGTACTCCAAGTCGGTTCCATTCGTGGTAGTGAGTAAAATTTCCGCCAAGGTGTATGCCCGCTTGCAAGAGTCTCTTTATAAATTTCCAGGCTTTTCTGTGCAGCTGAGGAGTGCTCGCAGTTATCCGCATGAGCAGGCGGCGCATGTGCTGGGTTATATCAGAGAAGTAGATCCCAATGATATTAAAAAAAATCCGACTATTTATCAAATGGGCGATTACATTGGTGCCAGTGGCTTAGAACAATCTTACGAATCTGAGTTGCGCGGCATCAAAGGAATCGAATTCATGCTAAAAGACAACCTGGGCAGGGATGTTGGTCCATACAAAGACGGGAAGCTGGACAGTATTCCTTTGCCTGGTAAAGACATTATCACCTCCATAGATTTGGAGTTGCAGACCTATGGGGAATTGCTCATGCAAAACAAGGTAGGCAGCATTGTGGCTATCGAACCCAGTACGGGAGAGATATTGGCGATGATCAGTTCTCCTACTTATAATCCAAATCTACTCACGCTGAACCAAAAAAGAGGCGAAGAATACGGCAAGCTGCTGAACGACCCCAACAAGCCACTGCTAGATCGCTCCGTGCAAGCGATGTATCCGCCTGGTTCTTTATTCAAACCGGTCGTGGCGCTTATCGCGATGCAGGAAGGCTTGCTAAAACCTGACCGAACGATTGGCTGTGGAGGTGCTTATTTTCTGGGCGGGCAAAGGCTCACAGGCTGCCATGGTCATGCTACTTGCACTAGCGTAGCATCCGCTCTGCAGCACTCTTGTAATGCTTATTTTGTCACTGTTTTTCGGGAAATTGTAGATAGCCGAGGATTTTATAACCCCCAGGCGGGTTTAAATGTTTTTAATAGCTACCTTGATAAGTTTGGTTTAGGAAGAACCTTAGGCGTGGACTTCCCCAATGAAAAGCGCGGTAATTATCCTACCGCAGCATTCTATGATACACTTTTTCATAGGCAACAACCTGGGCAAAAATGGAATTCTGTCTGGATTCGCTCGGTCGGAATTGGCCAAGGTGAAATGTTATTGACGACCCTCCAAATGGCAAATCTTGGTGCAGCCATTGCAAATAGGGGCTATTACATTACACCTCATTTAATAAGAAGTTATAAAGATCCGAACCACAAAATTCCTGAAAAATACAAGCATAAGAACAATGTAGGTATTGACGCTATTCATTTTCCACCTGTGATAGATGGTATGGAACGGGCAGTCACTGGCGGTACGGCTCGCATCGCTTTTGTGCCAGATATTTCCATCTGTGGGAAGACGGGCACTGCCGAAAACCCTCACGGCGACGATCACTCCATCTTTTTTGGCTTCGCGCCCAAAGATAATCCTAAGATTGCAGTAGCAGTATATGTGGAGCATGGTGTGTGGGGTGCCCGATACGCCGCACCGATAGCCAGCTTGATGATTGAAAAATATATTCGCAGAACCATCAGCGAGCCACGTAAATTCCTCGAAGAACGTATGATAAAAGCGGATCTTATTCACAAACCGAAAACCCAACCCTAAAAGCTATGGGTAGCAGGCGGATTGCATTTTTCATAGCGCTTTTAGGTTTAGCAAAGTGGTCTTGGTCGCAGCCTGATACTGCCCGAACGCTCAAGTTGTTATTTGTTGGAGACATTATGGGGCACAGCTCTCAAATCGAATCTGCTGCGATTGAAACCAACAAGTTGTATGATTATACGCCTTGTTTTGAATATATTTCCCCTTTTTTAAAACAAGCTGACCTCACAATTGGCAACCTGGAACTCACCTTCCCGAGTAAGCCACCCTACACGGGTTATCCTTTGTTCAAAAGCCCTAAAGACCTTGCGCTGGCACTGCGCCATGCCGGTTTTAACTTTTTGGTCACTGCCAATAATCATAGCAATGACGGCGGTTTAGACGGGCTTATTAATACAATTAAAGTATTGGACGAATACGACTTTTACCATACGGGTACTTTCCAGAATCCACAAGAACGCGATGCTTTCTACCCTTTGATTGTGTATAAAAATAATTTCAAACTGGCATTTTTGAATTATACTTATGATACCAATGGCTTACCAACACGGGCACCTTCTATGGTGAATGAGATCAAAGAAGACTTGATAGAGGCGGATATGAAAGTGGCAAAGGCTTTACAACCCGATGCTATTATTGTGGTAATGCATTGGGGCGAAGAATATCAGCTCCTGGAAAGCAAAAAGCAACATGATCTGGCGCAGAAACTTGCCAACTGGGGCGCTGACCTGATCGTCGGCGCACATCCACATGTGGTGCAACCCATCAAAACGGTCATAACGACGCTGCCGGATAGTACGATTAAAATCGTTCCGGTAGTTTATTCGATGGGCAATTTCATCTCCGGGCAAATCAAAGCACATACCGACGGCGGTATCATGGTTGAAATAACAATTCAGAAAGATCAGGCAAATGAACGAATTCAAATTCAAACCCCCGAGTACATTCCTATTTGGAGGTGGCGTGAGAAAACAGTTGCCGGCAAAACGATCTATCGTGTGCTGCCGATTCGTCCTTATGAGGCAGATGCTAGCAAAATTGGTATGAATGCAACAGATCATGCTGCTATGCTGCGCTACGCCCGTGCTGTCCGAAAAAATCTGGAAACCGCTCAGGCGAGGGAAAGCATGTTATCTTTACCAACCGACAAGGTATCGGAAACTATTTCCAGTAATTGACCCTTAACTACTTAATATGTTAGTTTCTGCCATTGTAGCCATTTCAAAAAACAATGTAATCGGGCGAGACAATGGAATTCCCTGGCACCTCTCTGGTGATATGAAGTTTTTCAAAAACACCACCATTGGGCACCACGTTATTATGGGGCGCAAGACCTTCTATTCGATGGGCAGACCACTCCCCAGGCGCACCAACATTGTCATCACGCGCGACCCTTTTTTTATTGCCTCTGGCTGTTTAATTGCGCGAACGATAGAAGAAGCCCTGGGAATTGCCTATGACAATGAGGAAACCGAGGCTTTTATTATCGGTGGCGGTGAGATTTACGCTCTTAGCCTGCCTTATTGGGATAAAATCTATCTCACGGAAGTTAACGTTGAAATTCCTGACGGATCAGTTTTTTTTCCAGCTATTGATTGGCAAAACTGGCGACTCCTTTCCACTGAGTCACAACCAGCCGATGAGCAAAACGACTACGATTTCACAATCAAAGTTTTTAAAAATAAAGACACCCACGATAGCTAACTGATGCTGCGCTTTTCTGGCAGGGCAGCATACCTCAGAAAGCGCATCTACCCTCACTCCTCAAATGTCTCCACCCTTAGCTTATCAATCCCGATCTCCTTATCGCTTTCTGCATTCCAAAAAGAGACAAGTACCTTGTTGAAGGGTTTATCCGGAAATTTTACATCGAAACCAATATCTTTGACTTGCCCATTATCCAGAAGCCGATGAACGCGAATGATTTTCTCTTTCACAAGCTGGTCGTCATTTTGAAAACGAACGATAAACTGGGTCATGCGCCACACATCCCATTCCTTGAGGGTGCAACGAAAGGTGGCAGTGGCGCGTAGCCAATCGCCTGCATCTTTTTGCAAATCAAAGGAATAAACCGCAGAGGACTGCTGCTGCTGGTTGAGGCAAATAGACCGTGCTCCTTCGATTGGCGTGCTACACAAAAAGGAGGTATCCTGCTCAAAATCATTATGATACACCTGTTTCAGATTTTTTCGAAGCCCATCAAAACCTTCATTGGTATCGAGTAGCAAAACCACTTCAGGTGGAAAATCCGCTTTGTCTCGCCCTAATATTTTCCAAAAATAAGCCCGATTCATTTGTTCTACAGCAAACATACCTCCTTTGTGCGCCTGATGCGTCCACCATAAATTGAGGTAAATAAAAATCAAATTCATGATACCAAAGGAAAGTAGTATTATTTTTTGACTGCGAATCCATTGAATGAAAGCAACAAGTGGAAAGAGCAGTATGGGATAGCATTGTACCATCGCTCTTTGCCCGAGGCTGCCACCGTACCACCAAATATCCCAAGCGAAAGTGATATAAATGAATAACGTCGAAAATAGTAATAATGACAAAGCTATTTTTCTTTGAAATTTAAATAATGGTATAAAGCCTATCAGCGCAAACAGCATGACAGGGGTGTAAGTCAACCAGCCTGCCCGGTAGCTGAAAAAGCCCTGACGAAGGTGCGGGCGCAGCCAGCTAAATCCTTGATCCTGATAAGAATATACTAAAAAGTCGCCCGTGACGAGCTTCCAGTAAATAATTTGGATAGAACCGATGATCCCTGTGATAATAATAGCGAGGAGTAATTCAGCAAAATGCGCCTTGAAAAAAGTAAATCTTTCTTTTACGCCACTTAATGAATATATGCCCCAACTTAAAGGAATAAACATAGAGATAATCTCCGTTGGTCGTGTAAGTGCAGCCCACCCTACACAAACACCAATCAAGGCAGCATTTCTAAAGCTTGGTTTTTTATAAAATTGAATCGTAGCGTATATCAAAACAGCATACAGTGTGAATAAAAAATTATGCGTCATCGCACCAGTGATGGCGGAGTAATCCAGATAATTCGTGCCCAATACCAGGATCAGTAAGCCCCAGCCGGTCAGCCACTCATCGAAAAAGAGCAATAAACTTTTTCGGAGATACCACAGCCCGATGAAGCAAATGACCAGGCTGCCTAAGCTAATGGCAAATTGATAGGGCAATGAAAATCCATCTTTGGCATAACCCAGCGAGGTGGCAAAAGTATTGGCAAGTAGAAAGAAAGGTAAGTACTGGATCGCCTGTCCGCAGGAGTATTTTAGCACATAGTTGCCGCTTGGGTGCGGGTAAGCTTGCTGAAAATCAGGAGAGGGTTGATATTTTTGTATGATCTCGTCTTTAAACTTGAACTGAGTTATATCATGATAGATAAATAAAGCAGGAAGATACATGTAATAACCTGATACATCCCAGCTAATGGTTGCTTCTGTGCCGGATTGAAGCCACTTCGGGTAATAGAAAAAGTGAACGCCTATGATAAAAACAACAGCGATGCAGTAAGCAATGATAGAAAACTGTTTCATACAACCTTATCTCGTGTCTGTAAAGATAACCTTTTAGTGCAGAATGAACGATAAGATAGATCACCTTTTCAAATTCCCCCAAAGTGAGGGATACAGGGGTACAAAACAACGCCTATTATTGTGCTGTACTGCGGGCAATTTAATTGCAGGAATCTTACATTTTACCAAATTATTAGTAGTTTTTTGTATTTTAACAGAAGCCTATTTGCTTGTTTTTTCTATTCCGTACTGATAGGGCTTGCAAATTCGAACTCGCTTGCTTTGCTCTCACCTGTTTTGCTAATCCAAATTGAAGGCAAATTCATAGAAAGTTTAGAATAAGCGCTTTTCATCCTAATTCAATTCTGTTGCAAGCCGGGACGCATTTGTCCTGGCTTTGTTTTCATAAAAAAATCTTAAAACTTCGATGCTGGTGTAATTTGATTGACAAATCAACCATTTTGACTTACTATTGGTTTTATCTTGTTTGAAAAATTGTAAAAAAGTAGAAGCAGCATGGCAACTCGCTTGGATACATGGCTGGTACAAAACGGCTTCTTCGAATCACGAGAAAAAGCTCAAATCGCTATTGCACAAGAAGGAATTGCTGTAAACGGAAAAATTGTTGTGAAAGCTGCTGCCGTTGTACTTGACACGGACACCGTTGAAGTTCTCAGGCGGGTTCTTGCTTATGTGAGTCGCGGAGGGGCGAAATTAGAAAAAGCCATTATCGAGTTCCAACTCAATTTTGCCGATAAAGTGATGCTTGATGTAGGAGCTTCTACAGGTGGCTTCACCGACTGTGCCCTGCAGCATGGGGCTTCGAAAGTATTGGCAGTGGATGTGGGTACCGGGCAATTACACCCTTCCCTACAGCATCACCCGCAGGTGCGCTGGTGGGAGGGCGTACATATTCGGGCGGTGACATTGGAAATGCTGGAAAGCCAAGTGGACATCATCGCGGTGGATGTTTCCTTCATCAGTTTGCAGGCTGTTTTTCCTTTGCTACCCAAGTTTTTAAAAAAAGATGGCTTCCTCATCACCCTCATAAAGCCACAGTTTGAAATGGAAGAAAGAGTCCACTTGAAAAAAGGCATCGTGAAAGACAAAGCGCTACACCGACAGGTATTAGATAGAGTAGAGGCGAGCGCCCGAGCTTGCGGCTTTTTTTTGCAAAATATTACTAGTACAGATGCCGATGGGCTACAAAAAAATGTGGAATACCTGGCACATTGGGTGCGCAATGGGTCTTAAGCACTACTCAAAGCTTCTTCATCCACCAATTTTCTAACTAAAATCAATCTCTGTATTGTCTCCAATGTTTAGGCTGTGCTTCATACCTGTGATCGCCGTATCATTGCCCACTACAGAATAATTGAGTATTACCTCTTTGATAGAAGCATAATTTCCTATAATAGAGTCTTTTATAATAGCATTTTGAATTTCGGCATTGTGCCCGATGGTGACGTGCGGCCCGATGATAGAATTGGTAATTTGACAGTTTTCACCGATACTAACCGGATGTATAATGATGGAAGTATCAAAATCCTCGAGATTAGCAGAGGCGTAGCCTTCGCGGTCGAGGAGAATAGCATTTGTTTCAAGCAAGACTTCTTTTTTACCACAGTTAAACCAATTATCCACAGCGATCGTGCTAAACACCACGCCTTTTTCGATCATCCGCATCAGCGCATCAGTCAAAGGAAATTCGCCATTCGTGCGAATATTATGGCTGATGTTAAAATCCAGAGCTTCGAGGAGTGCATCCACTTCTCTAATTTTATAAAAGCCAACCATAGCCATGTCCGATCTCGGAATGCGCGGTTTTTCCACCACTTTTGTGACGCGCCCTTCTTCATCGTACTCTACCACTCCAAACTCCCTCGGATCGCTCACTTTTTTTACACCAAAGCAAGAAGCAGGCAATTCTAGCACTTTTTTAAAATCCACATCAATAATCACATCCCCAAAAAAAACGACAACCTCGTCCGCTGTTTTAATTGCATCCTTCGCCGTCCAAAGCGCATGCGCCGAGCCAAAGCGCTCTTCCTGATGGACAAAAACTTTATTGATTTGGGGGTATGTTTGCTCTACATAATCCTTGATTTTTTCACCGAGGTAGCCAATCACAAAAACAAAATCCTGGATGCCTACTGCCATGAGTTGCTCGATGATAAAAGAAATAATAGGCTTTCCAGCAACCGGGATCAGGGGTTTTGGCTGAGTGTAGGTCAGGGGGCGAAGTCGAGCGCCGGTACCGGCTACAGGGATGATAGCTTTCATAAAACAAAGGTGACTCTCAATGAGAAAGCCAAGTTAAACAGATTTTTTGGGCTGAAAAAAACTTTTTATGGGTGCAAATAAAACTGCTTGTAAGTAATGGATCATGGTCATGGAACAACGGTCGTTTTGCAAGCAGCTGATCTTCAAATAAAAGCTATTTGAATTGTAGAATGGGCACTTCAAAAAAAATTAAAAAGGCGTTTGTTGGAGGTGCTTCACCTTTACTTTTCGTAATACTGGGCAAAGAACGCCGGCAAATGTCGCAGCGCTGCCAACTCCCTGTAAGTGACCCGTGCCTCGCCGGCAGGATAACCAAAATAGGCTTTGCCCGCTTCCAGGTCTTTTGAAACACCAGATTTTGCCAACACAACAGCTTTATCGCCAATTTTTAAATTTTGAGCAATCCCGACTTGCCCGTACAGTACCACTTCATCGCCGATGATCGTATTTCCGCCAATTCCTACCTGAGCAGCGAAAAGGCAGCGTTTGCCTACTACCACATCGTGCCCGATATGAATCTGCGAGTCGAGTTTTGTTCCTTCTCCAATGATCGTATCCCCCGAAACACCTTTGTTAATCGTACAACCCGCGCCAATTTCCACCGCATCCTCCAGAATCACTCGCCCGCCAGAGCGCCAGCGATGATAGCCCGTAGTGTCTTTTTTGAAATAAAAAGCATCCGTCCCGATGATGGCACCCGCGTGAATTATCACCTTATCGCCAATAAGGGTATGCTCCGCTATAACGACATTCGACTGGATGTAGCAGTCTTTGCCAATATGTACATGGTGACCAATAATCGCTCCGGGTTCTATGACCGAGCTTGGATGAATCACAGCACTGTCGCTAATAGTGGTTTTGAGCGGCTGAAAAGGGCGGTACTCCCAAACGATACTGTTGTAAGCTTCAAAAGGATTTTGGCACAAAAGAAGGGCTTTCCCTTTTGGGCATTTCGTTTTTTGATTAATGATGATAATGCTGGCAGGAGAATTGAGAGATTTTTCGTAATACTTGGGCACATCCACAAAAGTAATGTCTCCTTTTTGCACCTGATGGATCTCGTTGATTCCTGTGGCGAGCAGGGAGTCATCCCCTATGATTTGAGCATCAATTTGAGCGGCGACCTCCTTGATCGGTATCGGCTTCGGAAATTTCATTGCATAATTTTGGGTGAAAAATAAAAAATTGGAATGAAAACGCAGCTATCGTTCTCACTCCAATTGTAAGGCAATAAAAATTGATAGCTATTTCTTTTTGCGGAAATTACCCCGATCGCGGTCTCGATCCCTGTCGCGGTCTCTGTTATTGCGATTACTTCTATTATACCCACCGCCATTTCCATTGCTTCTATCACGATCTCTGTCCCTGTCGCGGTCTCTATCCCGATCCCGATCACGTCCATCCCGATCGCGGTCTCTATTTTGCTGGTACTGCTGTTGTTTTTTGCGGCGGGCAGCAGCCAGGTTATCAAAAGAGGCATCCTCGTGCAGGATCAATTGACCTTCGGAGAGCGTATCCAAATCCGCTTTGATGATATCATCGCTTACATAATGTTCCTTATTCCAGGTTTTGTAAGCCAGTTTCATGTAAGAACCAATGACCGCCACAAAGCCATCGCGCTTGGAGCCGGGTTCCATCGAAAGTGCTTTTTGGATCAATCGCTGGACATTATTGCCGTAATGCCTGAATCTTGCCTCCGTAATAGGGTAGGCAACTTTTTCAGGTTTTTTCACCGCTTCTTCTGGGCTTGGTGTGTTGCCACTTGGCGGAGGCGCTTTCAGCTCATAGTGTGCAATCCGATAAACGTGCTTCCAGAGTTTTTCGCGATAATCTTCTACATTACGGCTCTGCGGGTGGATTTGCATCATAAGATTTACCACCTCTTCTATAAAAGCTTTTTGTTGGTCAATATCTTCAATGGTTTTGGCGTATTCGATTAATTTTTGAACATGCCTGCCATATTCGGGTATCACCAGATCGTCTCGTTGGGAGTTGTACTCCAAAAATAATTTTTGCATATATCTTTGTTCAATTCAGCATTTTATAAAAACCTGCTTCTACTCCACTGTAACGGATTTTGCCAGATTGCGAGGCTGATCTACATTACAATTTCGCATGACAGCGATATGATAAGACAATAATTGCAGTGGTATCACCGACAATAAAGGGGTGAGCGGCTCTTCCGTTTCTGGAATTTCGATGGTGTGATCGGCAATTTTACTAATCACTTGATCGCCTTCTGTTACGATTGCTATTACAATACCGTTGCGTGCTTTTACTTCCTGGATATTGCTTTGGATTTTATCATAAGCACTTTTATTAGTAGCAATGACGATTACCGGCATTTGTTCATCAATCAATGCGATTGGACCATGTTTCATTTCAGCAGCAGGGTAGCCTTCCGCATGAATATATGAAATTTCCTTTAATTTCAGGGCACCCTCTAAGGCAACCGGAAAGTTATAACCCCTGCCCAGGTAAAGGGCATTGTGCTTATCTTTAATTTCGCTTGCAATGTACTGTATTTGTGTGTTTTTTTCCAGTACTTTTTTCACTTTATCAGGCACTTGGCTTAATTCGTGCAGTAATTTTTGAAAGTAAGTGTCAGAAATCGTACCGCGTTTGCGTGCCAGGTGCAAAGCAAGCAAGGTAAGCAGCGTGACTTGCCCCGTAAAGGCTTTGGTAGAAGCCACGCCAATTTCGGGCCCTGCATGTATGTACGATCCTGCATGCGTAGCGCGCGCGATGGAAGACCCCACCACATTCACGATCCCATAAACATAAGCACCATACTCTTTTGCCAGCTCTACTGCGGCAAGCGTGTCGGCGGTTTCGCCAGACTGAGAAATGGCAAGCACGACATCTTCCTTTGTAATGATCGGATTCCGATAGCGAAACTCTGAGGCGTATTCTACTTCAACCGGAATTCGCGCCAGGTCTTCAATCAGGTATTCTCCAATCAAGCCAGCATGCCAGGAAGTACCACAAGCTGCTATAACAAAACGTTTTGCGGCGGCAATTCGTTCATACTCCTCTTCCAAACCACCCAGGCGCACCCAATTTTCTTCGAGATTCATCCTACCGCGCATGCTTTCTGCAATGGTGATAGGCTGTTCGTGAATTTCTTTCAGCATAAAATAATCATAGCCACCTTTTTCAAGGGCTTCTATTTCCATGTCCAACTCATGAATAAAGGGCGTTTGGATTTCATTACTTTTTATTTTTTTGACGTGCCAGCCGCTATTTCGATTAATGACCGCCAATTCTTCATCATTGAGATAGACCACCTTTTTGGTATGCTCTACGATAGGCGTTGGATCAGAAGCCAGAAAATATTCGTGCTTTCCAATGCCAATCACCAACGGGCTGGCTTTTCTTGCCGCTACCAATTTGTTTGGGTCTTCTTTGTCCATCACCACAATAGCATAAGCACCTACCACGCGCGTGAGCGCGATGCGCACGGCCTCTTCGATAGGGAGTTTATCCCTGGTTTGAATTTCCTCAATCAAATGAACCAGGACTTCGGTATCCGTTTCACTAACAAAATGATGGCCTTCCTTTAGCAATGCCTTTTTCAGTAGGTCGTAGTTTTCGATAATACCATTGTGAACTAGCACAATTCGGTGGTTGCCAGAGAGATGTGGGTGCGCGTTAACGTCATCCGGTACACCGTGGGTTGCCCAGCGGGTATGCCCGATGCCGATAGTGCCGCTTTTAGGAAAATTGATTGCAAAATCAGCTAAGTCCTGCACCTTTCCTTTTTTCTTGAATACATTTAATTCGCCATTCAAAATTGCCATACCTGCGCTGTCATAGCCTCGGTATTCCAGCCTTTGCAAACCTTTTAGCAAAATCGGGTAGGCCTCCTGCGGGCCGACATAAGCTACTATTCCACACATAAGCTACTTGCTTTTTTCAGTGTTAGAAAATAAGGGGTGTTATAATTTTGTGTATGCAATTTTTAATTTGATAGAATATTGTGGTTGTTTTGTTCCAAAAAGGGCTACTCTGGAAGCCCGTTCCGACCGATTGAAAAGGCTCAATTCCAGCATATTGCTCTTCAAACCATCTATCACATCCTGAAAATGAGCGGTCATATTAATTCGATACAAATCAGGCTCTCCTGGCTTGCCATCTAAAGGTACGCCTCCGTACAGATCAATCAACGTTTGGCTATTGCCACCCCGATTTGTAATCAGCGAGATATCATCAATTACGACGAAGTCGCCATTTGTATTAGGTGCCAGCAGCAGTAGTTGATTTATGGGTTTGTACAAGGTGCTATTATCTTCTGGCAGAGAAGCAATACGCAATTCCAGTTCCGCTTTGTTTATCACTAAACCTTTCAGTCCCTGGGCATTGGGTATTTCCAGCCGCACTTTTGTCCCGCCCATGCCTTGCACAAAAATAAGGCTGTCTCCCGATTGCTTGCTGATAAATTGTTCGACAGGAGCATTGTTATAATCGTGTTGGAAGGACATCACCCTTGCCCGAAAGGGATCAAACTCCAACTGCATCTGCAAGCGGGTGGTATCTTTTCGGTAATAAACATAAATCCCACCTCGGCGTAGCCCATCCACACTTCTGAGTAAGTTAAAGCTCAGCATGCCCTTCGTTTTTCTGGTAGGCACGATATGAATCCCATTCAAATAGGAAAGAAACAAGCTGTCTGTTCTATAAAAACTGGTATCTAATTGGAATAATTCTGTACCAAAGGAATTGGAAAGCGGCACGCGAAGCTGCTTGAAGGTAAGGGTATCCGTACCGGCGGTATAATCAAGCACTCTTTTATCTTTGAGATCAGGTTTGAATTCAATGCTGCCGAGGGGTGTATTGTTTGTTTGAAAAGAAGCGTTCGAGTAGTAGGTGGTATCATCATTAATGGCCTCTGTGACCCGATAAACAGATAAGCCGTAGGTTTCGTCCAGATTGCCATAAGTAGCAACCGTATCGTAAGGCAAAACCAGTACCACCGAATCAATCACCGTATTGGTGACATCCGGTTTCAGAACAATCGGCGTGGCGTGCGCATAAATACTGGAAATCGCATTGCCAAAAATGGGGTCTTCAAAATCGCCAAACAAATAGCTTGTAAAAGCCTGGCTGGAAGTAGCTACAGGAAAATAAGTCAAGGTAGTGTCCCCGGCCAAGATGGTCGCCTTTAGTGAAAGCGTATCCGTAAAGCCAATCTCCGCCTGGTCATCATCCAGAAGGTCAATGCCAATGGTAGTAGGGTCTGTACAGGACCAGATCAAAAGCACCGTTAAGAAAAGCGCATAGAAAAACCAAACAAGCTGCTTCATGCTAGTTGTTGTTTTGTAGTTATTTTGTGTTTGTTTGTTGAGAATATTAAATAAAAAGGAGAGGCAAAACAGCGCAGAATCTGCCTTGGTTGACTCTGCTGCTGAATGGTCTCGCAATTTAAGCAAGAACTGCAATGTTGTCAAATTATTATTCAGGAACTTTCTCTGTCAATATTGATTGATAAAAATTTGTATAAGCACTGGGTATTCCCTCTTGCTGGAAGTCCAGTACTGGTTTGCCAAACTGCTGGAGGGCGTTTTCGGCTGTTTCACCCAAAAACGAACTGCCCCTGATAATGGCATCTGAATAAGCAATGGCACCCTGGTGCAGGGTCACACCACTTCCATTTTGATAAGCGTGCAAATCATCGGAAGTGATATTGTTAATACTGGCTTTCGCAAGAAAAGTGTCCGTCAGCGATTTTTCCAAAGTATCATTGTAAACCGAGTAAACCACTTTTGAATGCTGGAAAAGTGGGTCCAATTTGTAAGCGGTTTTCAGATAAAGTGGTATCAGGCTCGTCATCCAGCCATGGCAGTGCACAATATCAGGCGACCAGCCAAACTTTTTTACAGTTTCAACAACACCTTTGCAGAAAAAAACCATTCGATCTACGTTATCTTCGAAAGGATGCCCTGCTTCATCCTCAAACATCGTCTTCCGGCGGAAAAAATCTTCATTATCCAAGAAATATACCTGCATGCGCGCTTCAGGCAAAGAAGCCACTTTTATAATCAAGGGAAAGTCATCGTCATCAACGATAATATTCATTCCCGAGAGCCGCACCACTTCGTGCAGGCGGTGGCGGCGCTCATTAATAGTGCCAAAGCGCGGCATCAACACACGGATCTCCATGCCACTGTCTTGGATATGCTGGGCGAGTTTGCGGGTGATTTCAGACATCTCGGAGCGTTCCGTATAAGGATCCATTTCCTGCGTTACTAACAGCACTTTATTTTTGCTCATACGCGAGGTTACTATAAATGTTTTAAAAAAATTTAGTCACGATGCCAAAGGCTCAATGAACGGAACTGCAAAGGTACGAATTTTGCTTTATTTTTCCTTATTTCCCAGTAACTTAATACGCTCTTAACAAAAACAGCTATATTTGCTTCACTTTTTTGCAAGCGCTCCATTTGCTCATCAGTATGTTTTTGTTTAAAAAAATTGATTCGCTGCACCATTATCTAACTGCCTTGAGGGCACGGCATGGCGGCTCCATCGGCTTTGTTCCTACAATGGGCGCACTCCATGACGGGCATTTGGCACTTTGCCGCCAAGCTGCAATGGATTGTGACCACACCCTTTGTAGCATTTTTGTCAACCCAACTCAATTCAACGATGCAAGCGATCTTGAAAAATATCCTCGAACGCCCGCTAAAGACATCCAAATGCTTGCTTCGGTTGGTACGGATATTCTTTTTATGCCGGGTGTAAATGAAGTTTATCCGACAAATCTGTCAGAAAGTATCAATTTTGACTTTGGCGACCTCGATAAAGTGATGGAAGGTACTTTCCGACCTGGGCATTTTGCTGGCGTGGCACAGGTGATTAAAAGATTGTTGGACATTATACAACCGGATCGAATTTTTATGGGGCAAAAGGATTACCAGCAGGTATTGATTGTGAAAGCCTTGCTCCGCCAGCTACATTCTCCTGTGCACTTGGTGATGTACCCTACCTTACGCGAAGCCGACGGCTTAGCCCTTAGCTCTCGCAATGTTAGGCTACATCCTGATGACCGCAAAAAGGCCCCAGTTATTTATCAGACCTTGAAAAAAGCAAAAGCGCTTTTAAAAAATGGACACAAGCCCCTGGATGTTCAACAATGGGCCATGCAAGTGCTCCAAGAGGCTGGGCTTCAACCAGAGTATTTTCAGATCGTAGATAGCGAAACTTTGCAGGCACTCGCGCGTTTAAATGAGGCAAATAAAGCGGTGATTTGTACTGCCGTATGGGCTGCTGATGTCAGGCTTATTGATAATTTGATTTTGGAAGAAAATGAATTGGGCACCTCAATCGAATAAAAATCATCGCCAACCAAATAGAATAAAATTTTGTTATTAATCCATTGCAAGTATAAAAACAGACCGTGCGTGTCTTTAATTTTGTGTAAACCAAATTTTATATTTTTCTACAATGTTGATTCATCGGTTTAAATCTAAAATACATCGCGCCACCGTGACGGAGGCCAACCTCAATTACATCGGGAGCATCACCATTGATGAAGCACTCATGGATGCTGCCAATCTGATAGAAGGTGAAAAGGTGCAGATTGTGAATAATAACAACGGCGAGCGTTTTGAAACCTACATCATCAAAGGAGAACGCCATTCGGGGGTGATTTGCCTGAATGGCGCTGCTGCTCGCAAAGTGCAAGTGGGGGACACCATTATCGTCATATCTTATGGTTTGATGGATTTTGAAGAAGCCAAAACCTTTAAGCCCAGCGTTGTTTTTCCAGATGAGAATAATAGGATTGTATAAATAGGCGTTCAAGGTTTCAACTTTCAAAAGCAACTCGCAACGCCTTCGCCTATTAAAATTGAAACCTTTTGAACCTTATTTTGCATGATTTCGAAAAAATCGCTACTCAATTTCTTCAAGTTTCTGCTTTTTTTGAGCATCGGTGTTGTGATTCTATATTTGGTGTATCGAAGCCAAAATGATGCCTTTCAAGCAGATTGCGCCCTCAAGGAGATTCCCGCCGCGGAGTGTAGCCTTTTAGACAAAGTCTGGGCAGATTTTCGCAGCGTCAATCCTTTTTGGATTTTAATGATTTTTTTGGCTTATGCTGTCAGCAATATCAGCCGCGCTATCCGCTGGAATATGCTGCTTGGAGCGATGGGCTATCGCCCAAAATTTATCAATGCCCTTTTGACAATCATTATCGGCTATTTTGCCAACCTGGGACTTCCACGTATGGGCGAAATCGTGCGGGCAGGCTCGATGGCGCGGTATGAGCGCATTCCGCTTGAGAAAGTGATAGGCACCATAGTAGTAGATCGAATTGTGGATGTAATTAGCATTTTGGCATTGACTGCCCTAGCATTTGTGCTGGATTTTAATACCATTTGGACTTTTGCGGATGAGCACGTCAATCTAAATGAACGCTTTGGTGGCAAAGGGACTTTGTTGCTCGCTTTGGTAGCAGCAGGCGTGGTAGGGTTATCCATGGTTTGGTTGTTTCGAAAAAGGTTGCTGCAAATACCGATCTTTCAAAAAATAATACAAATTGCAAAAGGCTTTGCCGAAGGTATTAAAACAATTCGTCGGTTGGATCGGCCCTTGATATTTGTGCTACATAGCATCAATATTTGGCTGATGTTCTTCCTAATGTCCTATTGCTGCTTTTTGGCATTTGCGCCTACAGCAGGGCTTCCGATGATTGCAGCGCTGACGGTTTTCGTCTTTGGTGCTTGGGGGATGGTGATCCCTTCGCCAGGTGGTATGGGAACTTATCACTTCCTGGCGCAACTGGCACTTGGCTTTTATGGCATTAGCGGAGAAGATGGCTTTTCATTTGCCAACATATCTTTTTTCACCGTGCAGTTGGGGTGCAATATTTTGTGGGGAATTTTATCCTTGTTACTTTTGCCAAATATCAATCGGAACTATCAACCGGTAATCAGCACTTCATAAACAGCGATATGCAACTGATTGAAAAAATAAGCTCAAAAATCCAAGGCTGGCAGCAAATTCAGCAAACGATTGCTACCTGGAAGGCTGCCGGATTAAGGGTGGTATTCACCAATGGTTGCTTCGATATACTGCATTATGGTCACATCCACTATTTGGCGCAAGCCAGAGAATTAGGTGATAAATTGGTGGTTGGCCTGAATGCCGCAGCTTCTGTACGTCGCTTGAAAGGACATCATCGCCCCATCAACGACGAAACAACCCGCCAATACCTGCTCGCTGCCTTGCAATTTGTGGACGCAGTGGTCGTTTTTGAACAGGATACACCCTTGGATCTGATACAATTGATCGTGCCGGATGTTTTGGTAAAAGGAGGCGATTGGCAGCCGGAGGATATTGTAGGTTCAGCTATTGTATTGCAAAATAAAGGAATCGTGAAAAGTTTGCCGTACATCGAAGGGTATTCTACTACCGCCATTGAGGCTAAAATTAGAAGCTGGTAAACCTGTCTTTCTTATGAAAATAAAGGATTTAACTGCTTTTCTGGAAACAATTGCGCCGCCGGTTTATCAAGAATCTTACGACAATACTGGGCTGCTGGTTGGCAATGCAGAGGCAGATATCAAAGGTGTTTTGATTTGCCTGGACTCTACGGAAGCGATCATCGAAGAAGCCGTCGAAAAGGGCTGCAATCTTATCATTGCGCATCATCCTATCATTTTCAGAGGGCTAAAAAAGCTCACGGGGCGCAATTATGTGGAGCGCACGGTGATCAAAGCCTTAAAAAATGACATTGCGATTTATGCCATTCACACCAATCTGGACAATGTTTACCACAAGGGGGTCAATGCTAAAATCTGCGAAAAACTGGGCTTGCTCCACACCAGAATACTCGCTCCCAAGCCGATCCTAAAAAAAATGACAGTGTTAGTAACTCCCGAAAACCTGAAAATCACCCGCAATTTTTTGATAAATGCAGGTATCACGGCGCTCAATACTTCGGAACAAATCAATTACACAGCAGAAGGCAGCGAAGCAGTCATAAGGCTCGAAGCCCTTATTAACAACAGCTTTTTTAGCAAAATTCAAAATATCCTCCGTAAAAATGACCTGGTAGCCGAGTGGACAGATTTGGCTACAAACAGTAGCGAGGTAGGGTCAGGGATGATTGGGGCGTTGCCAAAACCAATGGCAGCAATGGACTTTCTGCAATACCTCAAAGAAAAACTATCGCTTCACTGTATAAAATATACTTCATTGAATCAGAAGGAAGAGGTGTATTCTATCGCTGTATGCGGCGGCGCGGGCAGTTTTTTATTGCCGGATGCTATTGCCCAACAAGCGGATGTGTTCGTGAGTTCTGATTTCAAGTACCATGAATTTTTCGAGTCGGAAGGCAAAATCGTCATTGCAGATATTGGGCATTTTGAAAGCGAACAATTTACTATAGAACTTTTATACGAGATTATTTCCAAAAAATTCAGTAACTTTGCACTCCATTGCACAGACCGAAACACAAATCCGGTCAACTACTTGTAAATAAATGCTTTGTCTTTATTTCGATCACAAAATAAAATCAATATAAAAATGGCTGTCGAACTGACTGTCGAAGAAAAACTCCGGCAATTATACGAATTACAATTGATTGATTCTCAGATTGATGAAATTCAAACCCTCAAAGGGGAACTACCAAATGAAGTAGAAGACCTAGAAGACGAAATCGAGGGCTTGGAAACTCGCCTGAATCGGACAAAAAATAGTGTTAAGGAATTACAAGCAGAGCTAAACAGGCAACAAGCGAATATAAAAGATTCGGAAGCCTTGATTTTGCGGTATCAAGCACAAATGGATAATGTAAAAAATAACCGTGAATTTGAAGCCTTGACGAAAGAACTGGAAATGCAAAAGCTGGAGATCCAATTATCAGAAAAGAAAATGCGCCAGGCCAAAATGGACATTGAAAGCAGAGAAGAAAACCTGGCTACCACGGAAGAACGCCTCCAGAAAAAACAAAAAGAGTTAGAACAGAAAAAAGGAGAACTGGCCCAAATTATTGAAAAAACAGAAAAAGAAGAGGCTGCGCTCCGTAAAAAATCGGAAGAATTGCGCCATAAAATTGAAGATCGCCTGATAAAAGCCTACGACAAAATTCGCAACGGTTCTCGTAATGGCTTAGCTATTGTAACGGTAGAAAGAAGCGCTTGTGGGGGCTGTTTCAACAAAATTCCACCGCAAATGCAAGTGGAGATCGGTATGCACAAAAAGATTATCGCTTGTGAGCACTGCGGTCGTATCCTGGTGGATGAAAGCTTGCTGGGGGAGACTTCTGAGCACGCACACGTGCACGAAATGGAAGAATAGACCTTAGAAAGTATTTAGTTGCTGGTAAGTCTATTTCAAACCAGTATTTGCGCCAGCTACTATAAAATTAAATGTTTTAAAAAGCTACGCATTTTTAGCAATTTCAGCTAAATTGCAGCAATATTACACAAGCCTTGAGGAACTCAGCCTTGCCTGTTTTCTCAAGGCTTTTCTGTTTTTTATCGAAAGCTACTTATGGAAAAGATAGCGCTGATAATACTCTTGCTCGTCTTTATTCGGAGTGCCACGCATGCCGAAAAGCGCTTTGAATTTACAGATGATGCCACAAAAGCATACAAAAGCGCCACAAGTCTGCACTTTCAGGAGGCAAGCTTATTGCTTTCCAGAATGAAATCTCAGGACAAAGAGAACCTAATTGCTTACCATATCGAAAATTATATTGATTTTTTGAGCCTTTACCTTAATCAAAACCCGCAGGAATATAAAAAGCTGAAAGCCAATAAAGAAGAGCGTATCGCGAAAATAAAAGCAGGCAATCCACATTCGCCCTATTACCTTTTTGTGCAAGCTGATATTCGCCTGCAATGGGCTTTGGTCGCGCTCCGATTTGGAGAGTATGTCAATGCTTTTCAGGAGATCAGCAGGGCACACAAACTATTGCAAAAAAATCAGCAAAAATTCCCCGATTTTATACTCAACAAAAAAGATTTGGGCATTTTGCATGCTTTGGTAGGAACGATTCCCGACAATTACAAATGGGGCGCTAAACTCCTTGGCGGGCTGAAGGGCACCATTGCACAAGGCAGGCAGGAAATAGAGCAGGTTTTGCAATATGCACATAGAACCGACTTCCTTTTTGAAGAGGAAACCCTTGTGTTATATGCTTTTATTTTGTTGGATATTGAAAATAAAGGAGAAAAAGCCTGGAAAGCTATTCAATCTGCCACTTGGCAACCCACAGAAAATGCGATGCACTGTTTTATTCTTTCTACCATCGCGATGCGAACTGGCAGAAATGACCAGGCAATTGCGCTATTGGAATCCCGTCCCAAAGGGCAGGGCTTTATGCCCTTCCCCATGCTCGATTGGCTGTTGGGGATTGCCAAGTTAAGGCGTTTGGATCAGGATGCAGGGCAATATTTGTCAGCTTTTGTACAACATTTCAAAGGCGAAAACGGAATTAAAGAGGCGTATCAAAAATTAGCCTGGCACGCTTTGCTTCAGGGGGACAAAAAATCCTACAGCCTATACATGAAATCTTTGCTAAATCAAGGTAAGGCAGAAACAGGCGCAGACAAAAATGCCTTGCAGGAAGCTAAATCGGGCTTGATCCCTGATGCAAGCTTGCTCAAAGCTCGCTTACTATTTGATGGAGGTTATTTTCAAAAGGCTTATCAGCAATTGCAGGGGAAAACCGCAGCGGATTTTTCTTCTGCTCAAAATCAACTGGAATACCTTTACCGGATGGGGCGCATCTTGCATGGTTTAAAACGGCACAAGGAGGCAATCACTTACTACGATAAAGCAATTGAACAAGGGCGCTACAAGCCTTCTTTTTATGCTTGCAATGCGGCTTTGCAAACAGGTTTGATATACGAGACACTGGAGCAAATACCTGAAGCCCGAAAATATTATACCTTATGCCTCGAAATCAATCCTGCTGAATATAAGTCGGAGTTGCACCAAAAAGCCAAAGCCGGCATAAGCAGACTGAAATGAGCAAAAGTTTTTCCACTTCAATCGAAAAATATTGCCTCGAAATCATATACCCGCCTATTTTTGTGCAAAATTGTTCATTCAAACGGAATTATGATTAATTTCAATACCGCTAATTGGTTTAATGAATATTTACATTATCGGAAGCGACATCCTTTGCAATTCGATCATGTCAATAAACTCACCGAAAGCCTCCAGGAGTCGCTCGCGGATCGATTCGCTTGCTTGGGTAATCCCTTGTATGCCGTTTTGCAACGGAGCGGCTTGATTTATGGGTTTCCTGTACATTATCCATTTCAATCAAATAATGGTATATTGGATGAATTAGAGCATTCGGATCGTGTCAAGCTCATTTTGCTGGATGTGATGGTTCACGCCCAACTTTTGGAAAAGGTGCTACCGACCGGGGCGGCTTACGAGCTTGCCGTGGAGCAGGCCGGGCAGCTCATTCGCAATTACTACAGCGGGATTCATCAGCACACTAATATCGAAGTGCCGGAGCTGTTGGAGCAAGTCCTTTTTCAGCGAATTCATTTCAAAAAAAATTATTTCGATTTCCGCAAAACCGGTATCAGTAGCCAGTTATTTTGGGATTTGTATTGTTTTTTGGACTATTGCAAAGCTGTTCAAAACCCTGATTTTCAGGAGACTATTTATTTTGACCAAATTATCCATCAAAAAATAGCGCTAAAAAAACTAACCCTACAGTTGATCGCTACCGCTGCCTTTGCCGATCAGCGAGTTGCGCCGCAGGAAAAATCCTTGCTCCTTCAGTTTGAGCGCTCCTCGAAGCTTTTGCTCGAAAAAGAAAGAGAAGACTTGCGGGTCATTTTTGAAAATGGGATTCAGCTCGACCAACTGGCGATTCCGGCACTCAACTGGATGGCGCGCCGTTTTCTACTCGATATTTGTTTGCTTGCTATTCATGTGGATGCGGAGGTGGACCCGCTGGAAGATGCTTTTTTGAAACCTTTGCTGGAAAAACTACAACTCACCACGGATGATTTGCTCAGTAGCAAAGCGGATTTGGGGTGTTTCCTCTATTTACACGGGGAACAATTACACTTTTTCAAAGGAAAGAAAACAGGAATTTTACTTTTGGGGCAGGCCGTAGTCGAAAATTTTGTCAAACTTGGCTATGCTGCCAAAATGGAAGCCCTAGAAACCCGCGATATGGCACTGACCTTTGGCAAGCTCCTGGTGAATAAGCTACACTTGAGCAAAAATAGTGAATTGCCTGATGAGCAGGAGATTAAAGCAGCCCTCAGCCAGCTCAAGGATATTCCAAAGTTTATCCCTTTTTTCTCTGTTGTTTTTTTGCCCGTTCCAGGTATCACAGAAGCTTACATTCTCCTGGCATTTAGTCTCGAAAAACTGTCAGGTGGCATGATTAGCCTTTTGCCCAGCCAAATCCGAAAAGTCGTAAAAGGTGAAAAAGTAAAAAAGAAATAGCTGCGGAAAATGTTAAAAATATACCTGGTTTGACCAAAATACGCCTTGCAAGCGTTAGGTATTTTAAAAAATCTTATCTTTAAATAAATTATTTCACCAAGTCCCCCCGTATGAAAAAAAATATATTCCTGTTTCTATTTTCGGCGTTGTCATTAACGCTTTTTGCACAACACGCCAAACTTTCCAACGGTTGGGCATACAACGTCCTTCGCGAAGGCAAGGGCGAAACCGCTAACGAGGAGCATGCGATAGAAGCGTTTTTTCTCATCCGCAATACCGAAGGTAAAATTCTTGGCTCTACATACCCCTTAGGCGCACCGAGCTACCAGATAGTGAAAGATTTATCCGCAAACTTCCAAATAGCGACTAAGGTAATCGCTGAGGGAGGTAAATACTTGTTTTATATTCCCATTGATGATTTCAAAAAAGAAATGGGGGATACGCCCATTAGCAAAAATCTTCCGGGAGATTATGTAGAATGGGAAATGGAAATCGTGCGAGTACTGCCTGCCAAGCCGGCAATTTCCGCCACGGTTGGGAAAATGCTGCAGCAACAAAATGCCGCTGAGGCTATCGAAGCATTCCGATCTTTCACCAGGGGTAGCGATGAAATCTACGCAGGAGAATTGGATGTAAACAAGCTGGGCTATGCCTTTTTGTCCGCCGGTCATGTCAAAGAAGCTATTGAGGTTTTTGAATATAATGTAAAAATGAATCCAGCATCAGGCAATGTGCACGATAGCTTGGCAGAAGCATTAATGACAGATGGACAAAAGCAAAAGGCAATAGAACACTACAAAAAATCGCTGGAGCTCAATCCCAAAAATGAAAATGCTAAAAAAATGATTGTTCAATTAGAAAAACAATGAGATACGAATATTTTAAAGGAAAAACCTATCTTTAGAGCATTAATTTTTATCCAAAATCCGATTTTACTATGAAAAAACAAACGTTTTTAGTAAGCTTTTTGCTGTCTTTTTCCCTTTTTTTAGCCGCACAAACAAATTCCGAAACGCCCACGGCTCCTATTGCCAATAAGATAGCTAACACGATAGAAAATAAAGGAGCGGAGGCTGCCTATCAGCAATTTATTAAATTGGTGAATGATCAAAGTAGTGCAACTGACTTTGGAGAAGAGGATGTAAGTGCAATAGGCTATGCCTTTTTGCGGGTTGGTAAAACAAGTGAAGCTATCCGTATTTTCAAATATAATGTAAAGATGAACCCCAATTCTGCCAATGCTTACAATAGCTTGGGCGAAGCGCTGGCCGCTGCCGGAGGGAAAAAAGCCGCCATTGAGCATTACAAAAAGTCGTTGGAACTCAATCCAAAAAATGACAATACGAAGAAAAAGATTGCAGATTTGGAAAACCAATAAGCAAAATATCAAGATTTTTGAAAGAAAGGATATTGTCAACGGAATGGACGATATCCTTTTTTGCTTGGATCAAAGTGCTGCTGGGGTTTAAATTGATTTTGATTGTCAATGTTTTTTAAAACAGGAAAAATTAAATAAATTTTAATTGTCAATTGTTTTGATTCTTAAATTTTAAACACACTCGATTGTCACTATAAAATCTGTCATACAATTTTCTTATCTATGCTTTTTCAAACCTAACTCTCATCTGAAAAGAATTGACTATGAGCCAGCAAAAGACGCGACAGCAAGGTACTCTGATACAGGCATTTGGTTTGCCTACTGCCATTATCCTTGTGGTAAGTTCCATTATTGGATCCGGTGTTTACAAGAAAGTAGCGCCCATGTCAGCAGAATTACAATCGCCTTCTTTGGTTTTATTGGTTTGGTTGCTGGCGGGCTTTATTTCATTATTGGGCGTACTCACCACAGCAGAAATTGCAGGGATAGTGCCAGGAAGTGGCGGTCCGTTTGCTTACTTCAAGCGCGTTTATGGTCGTACCTTCGCATTTTATTATGGATGGTCAAGTTTCACCGCGATTCAATCTGCTTCTATCGCTTCCATTTCGTATGTGTTTGCGCATTCGCTGAATGCAGTAATCCCACTGCCTCGTCTGAGCGTAGATGTGGAACAAGCATACAACATTTTTGGTATTTTTTATCCCTTTGAAAATCTGGGTGTAAAACTAACTGCAGTAGGGCTTATTACTATACTGGGTTTTATCAATTTCAGAGGTGTGAAGGAAGGAAGCGCGGTAAGCAAAATCATCACCAGTGCTGTAATCGCCAGTTTATTTGTTATTACCCTGCTTGGATTGTCAATGGCAACCAACGGCATGACTAACATCCAAACGAATGCCTCTACATACCCGCCTGCAAGTTTTGGTGCCGGTAATTTTGGTTTTATCACCGCCATTTTTACTGCCATGTTAGGTGCTTTCTGGGCTTATGAAGGCTGGATTACGCTCGGCTTTATGGCGGGTGAAGTGAAAAATCCAACGCGGAACATCCCGCTTTCTCTTATTTTTGGCACCTTGATCGTCATCACGATGTATCTTTTGGTCAATTTTGCCTACTTGTATGTGTTGCCCATTGATGAAATGATCGCAGTAGCGCAAGATACCAATAAAATTGCCGCAGTGGAGGTCATTCGGAAGTTATTTGGAGATGGCGGTGTATTTATGATTTCGTTACTGATTGTGGTTACAACTGCCGGCTGTACCAACACAACAATCATGGCGGCTGCCCGTATCTACTACGCTATGGCGGAGCAAGGCATCTTTTTCCCAAAGGCAGCGCATATCCATCATCGTTTTAATACACCAGGCAATGCTTTGTTTTATCAGGCGATTATATCCAGTATTTTGGTGTTTTCGGGTAGTTTTGATCAATTGACAGATATGCTCGTCTTCGCGCAATTCATTTTCTATGGTGCAATTGTTGTTGGTGTTTTTGTGATGCGCCGAAAGGAACCGGATACCCCCCGCCCATACAAAGCTTTAGGTTATCCTGTAATACCGGTGCTTTACATTATTTTTTGCACTTATCTGGTACTCAATACAGTGATCACGCGCCCGCGTGATGCAGGCATCGGCTTATTCCTCATTTTGATCGGTACGCCATTTTATTTGTATTGGAATCGGAAAAATCGAAAACAAATGGATGCCTGATTCTGAGGTACTTGGAATGAAGTATCGCATGAAAAATTCTCCAAAAGCGATTCGCATTGAAGACTATGACTATCCGCTGCCAGTGGAGCGTATTGCCAAATTTCCATTGGATGTGCGCGACCAGTCTAAATTGCTATTGTATCAAAATGGACAAATCAGCCACACTATTTTTCAGCAATTACATGAGCATTTGCCTGATGGCGCGGTATTGGTGTTCAATGATACGAAAGTGATTCATGCTCGGTTGCATTTTATTTTGGAAAATGAAGGACAAATTGAAATTCTATGTTTAGAACCACTTGCGCCGCATGATTATCAGCAAAATTTTTCGAGTACCTCACCGGTGCGTTGGAAGTGTCTGATCGGGAATAACCGAAAATGGAAAACGGGAGTAGCGGTCAAGCGATTTGATCGCTTTGGAGTACCCGGATCGCTGGGGGTTCAGCGCATTCAACCCCTGGAAGACGCTTTTGAAATAGAATTTAATTGGGATGCAGCGAGTTCATCGTTTGGCGAAGTACTGGCACAAGCGGGCATCATTCCTTTGCCGCCTTATTTAAATCGGGAAAATGTAACCGCAGATGAGGAACGCTATCAAACCATCTACGCGCACGCGCAAGGCTCTGTAGCAGCGCCCACGGCGGGTTTACACTTTACAAACACCGTTTTTGCTAGTTTGGATATAAAAAAAGTCGAGCGATTATTTGTCACCTTGCATGTGGGTGCGGGCACTTTTAAGCCTGTAAAAACGGAGCGAATGGCAGATCACTACATGCACGAAGAAAGTATTTTTGTGCAAAGGGCGGTGACTAAAAAACTGTTAGAAGCGAAGCATTCCCGGAAGCCCATCATTGCGGTTGGCACTACCAGCATGCGTACCCTGGAAAGTTTGTATTGGTGTGGTGTGCAGTTATTACAAAACAAAGATTTTGTTTTTAATATTCAGCAATGGATTCCTTATGAAGTGAATAGATCGGATGTTTCTATAGAAAAAGCATTACAAACTATTTTGGATCATTTAGACCTGCATCAAAAAGATACGCTCACATTTTCGACACAACTCCTCATTGCACCTGGCTACGAGTTTAAAATAGTAGATGGCTTGATTACCAACTTTCATCAGCCTAAGAGTACGCTATTGTTGCTTGTGGCGGCACTTGTGGGCGAAGATTGGAAGAAAATCTATGATTATGCCTTAGCGAATGCCTTTCGTTTTTTGAGCTACGGCGACACGAGTTTGTTGATGAAAGCAAAAGGAATGAATTGATTGATGCCTAAAATTTTTTCAACGCTCAGGTCGGATATTTATTTAGGGTATGTTATAAAAAAGCCAAGCCACATTAAACCCATTACGGGAGCGTTTTTATTAATAGAAAAGCGCTTGTCACTCTGAATGTCAAATTTTATTTTTGCTTTTTAGAAAAAATATACTTTTCTTTGCCTATGTCTATCATTTTAAGTTAAGTATGAAAAAAGTCAAAGCATGGCTGCTCCTTGCATTATTGCTATCTCACTGGATAGGCTGCTTGCTGTGTTTTGAAATAAAATATTATGTCGAAATCCAGCATGATATGAACGCGCTGGAGCAAGTGATTGCAGCAGAAGTAACCCAAACAACAGGCGTAGAAAGTTCCATTAGAATTGAGGATACAGCGATACCGCGAGGTAATATTTACAGTGATTTTTTCCTGTTTTCAAAAGAAATGGATAACGGTAAAATCGTTTATTACACCATCGAAAATAATGCTGAATCTTTTGACATTCAGCAGATAACGCATTGCAACAACAGCCCGATTTCTGACGCTGAAAAAGTGATGCTATTCAAGAGTCTCTTCCAGGAATTTGTGATGCCTCAGCCTATATCCAATAGTGCTTCTACGAGAACTTTCGACCAAGTTTGCTTTCGGATCAACGAGTGCAAGCCTCAGTCCTACTTACTCGTTACTACTCCTCCACCTGATGCTCGGGTTTGATTTTCCATCTTCTAATCTACATTCAAAGTGAGAGATGTCGGCTCGCCAAGTGAGTCAGCAGCGCTCAGCGATTTTTAAATTCCTAAAATCACTATTATCATGAAACGTAATTTCATTCCTATCATAATTTGTATTCTATTTATCGGTTTCACTGGAACTACATTTTCACAGGGCTGTGTAGCTATTCGCAATATGAGTTGTAATGGCGCGAGTATAAATCTAAGTACCGGCAATTCCAGTTTTTTATTACCCGGCGAATGGCAAGCTTCCTTGAATTACAGGCATTTTAAGTCATTTCGTCATTTTCGCGGCAAGCACGAAGAAGAAAATCGCATCGCAGAGGGTACGGAAGTAATTAATTGGTTCAATTCCTTTGATGTAGGCTTGGGATATTCCGCTTCTAATCGCTTGTCTTTCAATATTGTAATGCCTATTACTACCAACAATCGCTCTTCGATGTACGAGCATTATGGCAATTCTATTAGCGCGAACCCTAATCGTAATCGCTTCGAAACCCAATCGGCAGGCATCGGCGACTTGCGCGTATCGGCTACTTATTGGATATTGAATCCTGAGAAGCATCACAGCGGCAATTTCGCACTTGGGCTTGGTATTAAAGCGCCTACGGGCAATGCCAATGTACAGGACGACTTTCATAAGCTTGATCAGGAGGGCAATGATTATACTGTTCGGCGTGCAGTGGATCAGTCCATTCAACTCGGCGATGGTGGCTGGGGCGTAAGCTTGGAGTTGCAAGGCTATCAAATGCTATTTGGCAATACTTCTTTGTATTTCAATGGTTTTTATTTGTCAAATCCTAAGAACATTAATAACACATTACGTAATATTAATCTAAATATAGAAGACCCATTTAGTTATCTTTCGGTTGCCGATCAGTATGCAGCACGCCTGGGTTTCAATCAGGGGGTATTTGGTAATATCGCATTTAGCCTGGGAGGCCGCATAGAAGGTATTCCAGCTTATGATATTATTGGAAAAGAAGAAGGCTTTCGTCGTCCGGGATATATTGTTTCTATTGAGCCAGGGGTTTCTTATCAAACGCATAGCCTGACTTTCAATCTGAATGTACCGGTAGCGCTTGTGCGAGATCGCATTCGCAATACACGAGACATTGCAACCAATAGCCACGGCGACGCTGCTTTTGCGGATTATCTGATCAATGCAGGCATCTCTTATCGCTTTGGTGATAAAAAACAGCCAAAAATAAAAAACTGGAATGAACTGAACAATTAGCGATGGATACAGGGACAGATTTCAACACCTGTTGATTTTTTATAATATAAAAATCTTTTTATAAACCATTGACAAATATTTGCAGGCATAAATATTGAAAAAATCCACCCCAGTTAACATGCTGTGGGTGGATTTTAATTAAGGTATGAAAGTTAGCCGACTATCATTTCGTTTCAATAGCTGCCTGCGCCGCAGCCAACCGCGCAATCGGTACGCGGAAAGGCGAGCAACTCACATAGTCCATGCCCAACTTGTGGCAGAATTTGACACTGTCGGGGTCGCCGCCGTGTTCGCCGCAGATGCCCACTTTCAGGTCGGGACGTGTACTGCGTCCGCGTTCGATGCCAATACGAATCAATTCGCCCACACCTTCTTGATCTAAGGTTTGGAACGGATCGGCGCGTAGAATTTTTTGATCCAGATAATTTGGCAAAAAGCCACCAATATCGTCTCGGCTGAAGCCAAAACTCATCTGCGTCAGGTCATTGGTACCAAAGCTGAAAAATTCGGCTTCGATCGCCATGTGATTGGCTTTGAGTGCAGCGCGCGGAATTTCGATCATGGTGCCGTAAGCAAATTCCACTTTCGTTTTACAAACTTTATTGCATACTTCGGCGTGTACCCGATCCACGATAGCACGCTGGTGCTTGAGTTCGTTCACGGTGCAGGTCACCGGGATCATAATTTCCGGAAAAACTTTTTTACCAGCTTCTGTCAATTCGCAAGCGGCTTCCAGAATCGCACGAACCTGCATTTCTGTGATCTCAGGGTAGCTCACCCCCAGGCGAACGCCGCGGTGTCCCAACATCGGGTTGTTTTCGTGAAGCGCGAGGACGCGTTTTTTCAGTACGTTTAGGCTGATGCCCAATTCTTTACTCAATAGTTGAAGTTTTGCTCTGTCGTGCGGTACAAACTCATGCAAGGGCGGGTCGAGCAATCGAATTGTCACCGGATACCCATCCATGATGCTCATAGTTTCCTTGATGTCTTTTTTGACATAAATGAAGAGGTCTTCCAAGGCGTTTCGGCGCTCGGCTTCGCTTTTACTGACGATCATTTTGCGCAGCAAGAATAGAGGTTCTTCGCTACCTTCGCCGTAAAACATGTGTTCGGTACGAAACAGACCGATACCTTCTGCGCCAAAGCGCAGCGCCTGGGTGGCATCCTTAGCAGTGTCGGCATTGGTACGCACTTTGAGGGTTTTCACTTCGTCCACGAGTTTCATCAGTTCTTTGTAGGATTTGTTGTCATCCAAATCCACGTCCACCAGTGGTAAGCTACCTTCGTACACCAAACCTCGCGTACCGTTCAAGCTGATCCAATCACCCTCGTGGATTGTCACACCATCTTTAGCTTTGAAAGACTTATGTTCTGTGCCAATTTCGATATCGCTACAACCTACGATGCAGCACTTGCCCCAACCCCGCGCCACGAGTGCCGCGTGCGATGTCATGCCGCCCTTGCTGGTGAGAATCGCTTGTGATAGATACATTCCATCCACGTCTTCCGGCGAAGTTTCTTCGCGCACCAGAATGACACGTTCACCTTTGCTTGCCCACTCCACTGCGGTTTCGGTGGAAAAAACCACGCGCCCCTTGGCACCGCCCGGACCCGCCGGTAAGCCTTTGGCAATCGGGGTAGCTGCTTGCTCTACTTTCATATCCAGCATAGGGAGAAGCAATTCGACCAGTTGGTTCGGTCCAACGCGCATAATGGCTGTTTCCCGATCAATTAAACCCTCTTTGAACATCTCAGTCGCCATGCGCACCGCAGCGATACCATTGCGTTTGCCCACGCGGCACTGGAGCATATAGAGCTTGCCTTTTTCGATGGTAAACTCAATGTCCTGCATATCTTTGTAATGCACTTCCAATCGCTTTTGGTACGCATTTAATTCCGCATACAAATCGGGCATCAAAGCTTCCAGGGTTGGCAAATGTTTGCTTTGGGCGTTTTTAGAATAATCGTTGATGGGCGAAGGTGTGCGGATGCCCGCTACTACATCTTCACCTTGTGCATTTACAAGATACTCGCCATAAAAATGATTTTCACCATTGCCGGGATTGCGCGTGAAAGCCACACCGGTGGCGCTGTCGTTGCCCATATTGCCAAAAACCATTGCCTGCACATTTACAGCGGTTCCCCAATCATCCGGTATTTTTTCGATACGGCGGTATTCGATTGCGCGCTTGCCATTCCAACTGGCAAAAACAGCGCTAATGCCGCCCCAGAGTTGTTCCATTGGGTCTTCTGGGAAGGGCTTACCCAACGTTTTTTCAACGGTTTGTTTGAAAACTGGTATAAGTTTTTTCAAGTCTTCTACCGTCAAATCCGTATCGCTAGCGTAGCCTTGTTTATGCTTGACCGCTTCCAATTTTTCATCCAGGATTTTGCGGATGCCCTTACCATTTTTGATCTCCAATCCAGCAGCTTTTTCCATCACCACATCGGCGTACATCATAATCAAGCGGCGATAGGAATCGTATGCAAAACGCTCATTTTTGGTTTGGTGAATTAGCCCCTGGATCGTTTCATCATTCAAGCCAATATTTAGTACCGTGTCCATCATGCCAGGCATGGAGCGCCGCGCTCCCGAGCGCACGGACAGCAGCAAGGGATTGCTCACATCGCCGAATTTTTTACCCATCAGCTTTTCTACTTTGCTTAGCGCAGCATGAACTTCGTTTTCGAGTGTTTTAGGGTAAGTGTGCTCGTTGGCGTAGTAATGCGTACAAACTTCCGTTGTCACGGTAAAACCTGGTGGTACCGGCAACAACAAATCGGGATGCCCTGCCATTTCAGCTAAATTGGCACCTTTACCGCCCAGAAGATTTTTCATAGCTTCATTTCCATCGGCTACTCCACCGCCGAAGCTGTACACATATTTAGTGCTAGCTGCTGTATCCTTTGACATAGTACAAAAAGTTTATTGTAGAAATTCGATTCTATCAGGTACAAGAACGATACAGAGTTATGAACTTTGTTACACGGAGTAGGTGATATAGGTCACTTGGTGTTTTGATTTTTATCAGAAGCAATTAGATTTTATTTTTTGAATTTTCAGAAAAAAATGAAAAATTATTCTCTTTTTGTAAAACTGCCTTTTTTTATCTTTGTTGTAAAAGTCATAAGCTATGAGCAGAGCCAGCCTCAAGATAATTATTCTTGCAGCTTATAGTTCGATACTAAATAAAACAGCATGAATATCAACGACTTACTACATAGGGCTTTAAACCTCGAATTCCTCAGCGCAGAGGAAGGCGTGTTCTTATTGGAAAATGCCACGACTGCCGAGCTAATGTATGTAGGCAATGCCTTGCGCCAGCATCATGTGCCAGGCAATGTCGTAACCTGGATTATTGACCGCAATTCCAATACCACCAATGTATGTATTGCCAATTGTAAGTTTTGCAATTTTTATCGCCGCCCAGGGCACGCGGAATCTTATATCACTTCGATTGAGGAATACAAGCAAAAAATTGACGAGTTGTTTGAATACGGTGGCGACCAGTTGCTGCTGCAAGGCGGGCATCATCCTGATTTGGGCTTGCGCTTTTATGTGGATTTGTTCAAGGAATTGAAAGTATTATATCCAACGCTGAAGCTGCACGCGCTCGGACCACCCGAAATTGCCCATATTACAAAGCTTGAAAAATCAACCCATTACGAAGTATTAAAAGCTCTAAAAGAAGCAGGATTAGACTCCTTGCCAGGCGCTGGTGCAGAGATTTTGAGCGACCGCGTGCGGCGCTTGATTTCCAAAGGCAAATGCGGGGGACAGGAATGGCTCGATGTGATGCGTGCCGCGCATCAACTGCGTTTGACCACTTCCGCCACGATGATGTTCGGGCATATCGAAACCAATTTGGAGCGTATGGAGCATTTTGTGGATATTCGGCAGGTGCAATCGGAAAAACCAGCAGATGCAAAAGGATTCTTAGCCTTTATTCCTTGGCCTTTCCAGGATGAGGATACGATTTTACGCAAGATAAAGCGTGCCAGAAACACCGTGACCGGTGACGAATACGTGCGCATGATCGCCATGAGTCGCATCATGCTACCCAATGTAATCAACATTCAAGCTTCGTGGCTGACGGTGGGCAAGCAAGTGGCGCAATTGTGCCTACACGCGGGCGCGAATGATTTTGGCAGCATCATGATTGAAGAGAATGTGGTATCGGCGGCGGGCGCGAATTTCCGATTCACGGCGGATGGCATTCAAAAAGCGATCCGAGAAGCAGGGTTTACGCCGCAATTGCGCAATCAGCAGTACGAATATCGGGAATTGCCAAAGCAGATTCGGCAGCAGGAGTTGGATAGAATGGCTTTGGTTGTAGATTAAATCTATAAGATATTATTTTATGACTTGGCTGGCTGGGTCTGGTATCCGGCATCCTTTAATCTGGTATCTATAAAATATGCTATACAACCAAATCCAAGAGGCAGTCGCTTTTATTCGACAACAGACTGATTTTCAACCAAATTACGGTGTTATTCTCGGTACTGGTTTGGGCAATCTGACCAATGAAATCGAAGTCGTTGCCACGATTCCTTACAAAGACATTCCGCATTTTCCGGTTTCGACCGTGCAAAGTCATAAAGGACAACTCGTATTCGGATACCTTGCTGGAAAGCCGATTGTAGCAATGGCAGGACGGTTTCACTACTATGAGGGCTACTCTATGCAGCAAGTGACTTTTCCCGTTCGGGTATTGAAATTCCTGGGCATCAAACAGTTATTTATTTCCAACGCAGCAGGTAGCACCAGTCAACATATTTTTGGCGGGGATTTGGTGTTTATCAAAGATCATGTGAATTTGCACGCCGAAAATCCATTGCGCGGTGAAAATGACGAACGCCTCGGTCCACGCTTCCCCGATATGCTCAAAACCTATGACAGGGCATTGAATGCCAAGGCTTTACAAATAGCAGAAAAGCATGGCATTCGTGCACATGAGGGCGTATACGTGGGCTTGCAAGGTCCGAATCTGGAAACGCCTGCGGAGTATGTTTTTTTGCATCGGATTGGCGGAGATGTGGTGGGCATGTCCACCATTCCGGAAGTATTGGTGGCAAAACATAGTGGATTGCCTGTGTTTGTTGCATCGGTTATTTCCAATCAATCCTACCCGCCGGAAGCCATCAGGGAAGTATCGCTGGAAGACGTGATCGCAGTAGTAGAAAAAGCCGAGCCAAAGTTGACCTTGATTCTGAAGGAACTGTTGAAAGAGCTTTGAAAAAAAGAATTAAAACTCAATAAAAATGTTTTTTAAATAAGTGGGCAGAACTAATTCTACCCACTTATTCAAAAGCTATATATCCAGCAGCAAACCAACAGGATCTTCTATCAGATTTTTCAGTTTTACCAAAAAGGTAACAGAAGAACTTCCGTCAATAACGCGGTGATCGTAGGAGAGGGCGATGTACATCATCGGCCGGATCTCTACCTTACCATTCACGGCGATTGGGCGTTCTTTGATGGCGTGCATACCAAGTATGGCGGATTGCGGCTCATTCAGGATGGGCGTGCTCATCAGGGAGCCAAATACGCCTCCGTTGGTGATGGTAAAAGTGCCTCCTTGCATTTCCTCCAAGGAGAGTGTCCCTTTGCGGGCTTTATCTGCCAGCTCTTTTAGCTTATACTCTATTTCGGCAAAAGAAAGAGATTCAATATTGTGAATGGGGGGAACGACCAAGCCGTTTGGAGTAGAAATGGCGAAGGAGATGTCCACATAATCGTGATAGACCAATTCCTCACCATCAATTTGGGCGTTCACTTCCTGCATTTCAAGGAGCACCTTGGCACAGGCTTTCGCAAACAAAGACATAAAGCCCAGCTTGATACCATATTTTGCTACAAATTTTTCCTGATATTTCTCCCGAAGCGCCATCACTTCACTCATATCCACTTCGTTGAAAGTAGTGAGCATGGCTGTTTCGTTTTTGGCACTCACCAATCGTTTCGCGATGGTGCGGCGCATTCGGCTCATTTTCTTGCGGGTCACATTGCGGCTGAAGGCACCTGAGGCGCGAACTACTATTTGAGGCGCAGGCGTTTCTTTTTGGGATTCTGTTTGAGGGGCAGGCGTATTTTGCTTGGATACAATGGCTTTGATGGCATCTTCTTTTGTAATGCGCCCACCTTTGCCAGTGCCGTCCACTTCCGCTGTTTTTATATCATTTTCTTTCAAAATTTTGGCTGCGGCAGGAGAAGGATGCCCTGCGGCGTAGGACACTGATTTTTCTTGCGCGGGCGGTGTTTCGGTTTTGCCAACTTCTTGCGTAACCACAGGGGCGGCAGGCGGCGGCGTATTGTTCCCTTCTTTTGCAACGCTCGTATCAATTTTGGCAACCAAGGCGCCGATCTCAAGGTCATCGCCTTCTTTAGCAATATGAATAAGCTTTCCGGCTGCCTCGGCAGGAAATTCTAAGGTAGCCTTGTCTGATTCAAATTCACAGATGGCATCATCGCGCTCTACATAGTCGCCATCTTTTTTCAACCACTGGGAAAGCGTCACTTCGTTGATGGATTCTCCGATGGTAGGAACCCGCATTTCTACAATGCTCATATTTATTCAGATGTTAGATTTTTTGCAATAAAGCTATTCAAAGATAAAAAACCTTGTGGGTTCAATTAGAAATCAAGCACTTGTTGGATCTTGAAATTCAGCAAGCCCGCTTTTTATTGTTACTGGCAACGCGAAATTCCGGCAATTGCTTTAATTATCCAAGTTTTTATTGCTGTTCCTCCTGAAAAAAGACACTTACAATGGAACACCCCAATGTACATAGGGTTTTGCTTATTTCATTTTAAATACGAGAATTTTGCCTGGCTCATCGTCTTTGGCTTCATTGGCGATATACATCGTGCCATCTTGATCAAAACAGATGCCTTCCGGCTGGGCGTGTATTTTTTTCTTCAGCTTTTCAATATGAACAATCGCACTATTCATATCAATGATCATCAGCAATTTGCCAACGGAAGAGAGGATATAAATTTGCCCGCTGAGCGGATGAATCGCCAGAGAAGAAGGGGCGAAGGAAAATTCATCGGCGTTTTCGTCAAAATGCTCCAGGAGTTTGTCTTTATCCTTGAGGTAATCAGATGTGCTAAGGTATTGCAGTACATCCTGCTGACTCACCGTAAAGGCGGGTTCCGTTTTCAGTTGCAGCTGCTTTAAATCAAAGCTATAAATCCCCTTTTTTGTTTTTAAGGTTTCACCCTGTCCTGCCTTTGCCTTGCATGCCAGCAGCAAGCGGTTGTTGGCTTTGTCGTAAGCCAAGCCCTCTACGTCGTTTTCCTGGTCTAAAAAAAAGTTATATTTTTCTACTTCCTTTCTTTCGAGTTTGATTCGATAAATGGTGCCGGTACTTTTTACTACAAAAGCTTCATTGCCAACTATTTCCACACCTTCGTAGTCGCCAGCATCCCAAAATTCGACTTCGTTGACAATTTTACCGGTGTTTTTATCCAGAAAAAAAAGAATGCCTTGTTCATCCTGAACAGCAACCAGCTTTTTGTAGTCAGATGAAAATCCCAGTCCTGAGATTTCCTTCAGTTTTTTGGGCATCACAAAAACATCGTCTGGCATATCGGTTTGATACGGGAATTTGCTTTGCGCAAGAAGGATAGAACAGTACTGGGCGCTAAAAAACAGAAGGCTGAGCCAAAGTATCGGTTTCATTTTGCTACGTTGATTTCGACTTTCGGAGAACAAAATAAAGCCCGATAATAACGAAAGGAACGCTTAGCAATTGCCCGGTACTCATGATATAATTAAAATTTTTTTCTATACCTCCCTGACTTTCTTTGAAATACTCCCAAATGATCCGAAAGCCAAAAATCAGAACCAGGAAAAGCCCGAATATAAAACCCTGCCGGTAGCGCTTATTGGTTTTCCAATAGACGTAGTAAAGAATAAAAAAGCTGATGAGATAAGAGAACGCTTCGTATAATTGCACGGGATGGCGCGGCGCGAGTGGATTCAGAACGCGTGGGTCTTCCGCCAATCGGGTAAAGATAAATGCCCAGGGTACATCGCTTGGATTTCCTACAATTTCGGAGTTCATGAGGTTGCCCAAACGGATAAAACAACCTGCCAGTGCCGTAGGCACTACCACTTTATCCAAAATCCAAAGAATAGATTTCTTGGATACAAATTTTGAAAAAAACCATAGGGCGATCATGATGCCGATAGCGCCGCCATGGCTTGCCAACCCGCCTTTCCATACCTTAATGATTTCTAAAGGCGCTTTTCTGTAATCCTCCCAGTCATAAAAAAACACGTGCCCCAGGCGCGCGCCAATCAAAGCACCCAAAAAAACAGCAATAAAAGCATAATCCAACCATTTTTCGGGTACTTTTTCTTGTTCAAACATCCGCTTCACGATGTAAAGTCCCATGATAAAACCTAAAGCAAAGAGCAAGCCGTACCAACGCAGGGTCAGTGGACCAATGTTAACAATCTCAGGAGAAACATGCCAGGTAATGGCATTTAAAATATTGAGTGCAAGCATTTTTGATGGTGTATATCTCCGCCGAAGTTTAGCAGAATTTTGCTGCTTTCAAAATATTTCTACTGAAAATCGCACGACAAATTTTTATCGCAACGAAAATCGAGGGATGTACGCCAGCAGCCGGCTGTGGAAAAATCGCTCCGGGGATTCCGAAAATTGCCAGATGGCACTATCGGGCAGCGCTCCTCTTTGGTGCAATTCCGGAAAATCGGCTGCCACAGAGCGTTCGGTGGGGTAGCGCGGCGAAAGTTGTATTTCTACTACTTTTTTCAAGCGTTTTTCGGTTAGATACCACTTCACTTTATCGGCGGTAGCTCTGGGCAGCAGCAAGTAGTTCCCTTTTCGATTGGCAGGGATGATTTCTTGCTGGTAAGCGGGGTTCAACTCTTTGAGGGTAAAGAAAGGCAAATTGCTTAAGCGCTGAAGTGTCTGAAAGCTCAATGTTTCATACATTTTGATAATGCACATGTCGGCTATTTCAAATTTAAAAGCGGTAGGCTCCAATTGATGTTTTTCTGCATGTTTAGCAATGTAAATAGCTGCTATATAAGCCGGAATGTAGTGTTGCGTTTGTTTGGGCAGGTATTTTTCGAGCGCCCAGTAATTGTTACTTTTAGCAAGGTGGATGGCTTTTTTTACCCTACCAGGCCCACAATTGTATGCCGCCAAAACCAAGAGCCAGTCACCAAATTCTCCATACAAATCTGACAAAAAACAGACGGCTGATTCGGTTGACTTTAGCGGATCCAGCCGCTCGTCCACTTTTTCATCTACCCGGAGCCTATAATGTTTTGCAGTATAATCCATGAACTGCCACAATCCTGCAGCACCATTGCTGGAAATGGCATCAATCTTCAGCCTTGATTCTACAAAGGGGATATACTTTAATTCATCCGGCAAATCATGGAGCTGTAAGTAGTGCTCAAAAATGGGAAAATAAAATGCGGCTCGCCCCAGGATGGCTTCTATTTCTTTTTTACCAAAGTGCATTTGCTGTAGGATCATGTTTTGAATCTTTGTACTGCATCGGGCTGGAAAAGGAACAGGCAACTGGTAAAGGTGCTGCTGGATTAATGCTCGATCTTGTCGGAGCATTGACTGATAGTGGGTTTCTTGCCGTGCTGACAAACTATAGGAAAGGGCCATAGTACATAAGACTATAGCGCCCATCCTGATCAATAGGTGTTTCATAGTAAAACTTATGATGAAAATAAAAACGATACAAGGACACAAGTGCCAATGGGGGGCATTATATCGTACGCTTAGTGTAGGGGATATTTTGGATTGGTAGGTAAATATGCCATCAAAGGAATAGCATAAATTTATGAAATGAATACGAATTTGCCAAGCTTTTTCAAAAACTTAATTTTCAACATTTTATATTTCAAAAATGATAATTTTACAAAATCAATAATTTGCTAATTATCTATTTGATTATAAGTTGTTTATAGAAAAATAAAAACGCCATACTTTTAGATATAAAAAGTATGGCGTGAAGAACAGGATCGCTCATGTAAATATCGCTATGCGCGCTTCACTTGTACCGCGGTAGGAAGAAAAACGATCAACTCCTGGTTGACAAAAACGCTTGGTTTCGACAAGCAATTCCACTTCACGAGTTCTTCCACCGAACAATTCAAGGCAGCTGCCACGGCTTCGATTCGCTCGCCTTTTGCCACCACATAGGTACTCTGAAAAGTATTGGGTGGCGGGATAATGCCTTTAGCAATCGTCTTACCGGCAAGAAAATTCTTGAAAGTAGGAACCAGATCTGTTGGCAGCACCAAAAAATTACCACTTGTAGCAAAAGGAATCGTCCGTTTGGTGTAAGCGGGATTGAGCAATGCCAGTGTTTTAGGAGCAATGCCACAAGCCGCGGCAATTTCCTGGAAAGTCAATTCCTGATACACCTTCACCACCCGTATGTCGCGCATGGAAAGCGAAGGATACTCCGGCTTTAAGTTGTGGTGGTTATAGTATTTTACCACATAAGCTGCAGCGATGTAAGCAGGCACATAGCGGCGGGTTTCGGCAGGCAAATGTGCTTCCAATTCCCAGTAGTCTTTACAATTGGCGGCACGTATGGCAGCCTGCAACTTGCCTGGTCCACAATTATAGGCGACCAGCACCAGCCGCCAGTCTTTAAATTGGCGATAAAGATCAGCCAGTATTTTTACGGCAGCCTCGGTGGAGCGGTAAGGATCGTAGCGTTCATCATGGCTTTCATCCATTTTCAGGCCGTACTGTTTAGCTGTTGTGCGCATCAGTTGCCAAAGCCCAGCCGCACCAGCGGGGGAATCAGCTGTAGGATCAAGCGCCGACTCTACAATCGGTAGGTACATCAATTCTTTCGGTAGTTTGTGAACAGCCAGATAGTGTTCAAAAATCGGAAAGTACATCAGAGAACGCCCCAAGATGTCCTCTGTTTGTCGGTAACCAGTAGCGATGTAATCCTTAATATAGTGCTTCACTTTTTCGTTGTATTGTACCTCGAAAGGAAGCGAGATGCGTTGCACTCTTTCTTTGATAAGTTCTTCAGAGTGAACAGACCATCGGTTACTGGGATCATTTTCTGCACCTTCTATCAGTGCAGGGGGTGTTGTTGTAGCTGCCGACAGGTGAAGGGCCACCAAAACGGCAACTAGTGTCCATGGGAATTTCATTATATTGTGTTTAACTCAAAATCTGGGGAAAAAGCCCCCATTTCGTTTGAAATACGAGTTTGGTTTAGTGTTATAAAATTTGATAAAATAGTAAAATTTAATTCATGCAGAACTGTTTAAAAGAATATGGGAAAGGACTTTGTAAGGAGTTTCTCTATTTTGGTCGAGGCAAAGATAAAAGCTAAGGAACTTTGAGTCAACGTTTTCTGAATGAAAGTTACTAACATTTCACGGCAACACTATGTGGACTAAGTCATATTCGTTCGGATAAATTATAATTTTATAATGTTTCTACCTGGTTTTGATACTGCTTTGAATGTGATTCTTTAACCTAACCAAACATTTACGAAATAAAATTTGGAAAAATGTTTTTTGTCGAAATTCGACCTTTATTAGCTGCCAAATGTTTAGTTTTTTGATTAAACAGGCTTTAAAATACCATTTTTAACTCAATCTTATGCGAATAAAGATTTTAGCTTTTGGTATCACAAAAGATATTACAGGCACAAAAGAATTTCATTTTGATGTAAAAGCTGGTGCTACCGCCGCAGATTTAAAAGCGGCATTATTGGATCAGTATCCGCCTCTCCTGCGCTTGAACTCTTTAGCCATCGCTATAAATGGCACCTATGCCACAGAAGATGTCGCCATCCAAGAAAATGACGAAATTGTACTGATACCGCCCGTCAGCGGTGGATAAACAAATCGGATATGATAGATATTCAAATATTGGAGCAAGCGCTATCGCCAATGAACTGCTTTGAATTTGCTATGAGTGCGCAGGCGGGCGCAGTAGATGTTTTTATCGGGACGGTACGGGATCAAACCCAGGGCAAAAAGGTGATCCGGTTGGAGTATGAAGCATACACCCCTATGGCAATCAATGAGCTGCACAAAATAGCCATTCAAGCCATGCAGCGCTGGCAGGTAGAAAAAATAGCCATTCACCACCGAGTCGGTAAGCTATTAGTCGGCGATATCGCTGTTGTAGTTGCCCTTTCAACCACTCATCGAGCAGCCTCTTTTGAGGCTTGTCAGTTTGTAATTGATACACTGAAGCAAACCGTTCCAATTTGGAAAAAAGAAGTTTTTGAGGATGGCGCAAGCTGGGTAGCTGCCCATCCGTGATTCTTTCATACCGTTTTTTCAGCCGCTAAGGCACTTTTTACTTTCTCCATTTCTTCCGGCGTATTTACATTTTGCAAGGCATGGGGTTGCTCGATTTGTAGCAACTCAATATCGTTGTGAATCAACACTTTCCTCGGGCAGGAGTAGCCTTGTCCTAAAAATTGTAGCAACACCGGGTACGACTTTGGTTCCCAAATGCTAATCAAAGGCTCTGGTAATTGTGTTGCCGGATTTTGAAAGGCGGTAGCCAATTTTGATGGATGCCTGCTTTTTAACAATTGCCGTACCGTGGCTTTGTCCAGCAAGGGTAAATCACAAGCCACTACCAACCACGCTGCATCTGGGTATTGATGAAAAGCAGATAGGATCGCGCCAAAGGGTCCAAGATTTAAAAAAGTATCGGTCAAAACAGGATAGCTCGTATCAATTAGCTGTTGCGGGCGGCAGGAGAGAAAGGTTTTTTCGCAATGTTCACTTAATAAATCTGCTAAGTATTCTCGTTGAGGTTTGCCGTGGTAATCCAGCAGTCCTTTATCTTGCCCCATGCGGTGGCTTTCGCCCCCAGCCAATACTAAGCCGTAAATTGGCGGCAGCGCGCTTTGCATGGTTTGCACTAAAAAATTGGCAATTTTCTCCGTAGCGGAAAAAGGAAGAATGGTAGGCAAATGCGACTGGGCGAGCTGTTCCTTTAAAAAAGGATAGACTTCCTCTGTTTCACTGGTCAATAAAATCAATTGAACGTTGGTGAGTTGGGCAAGTCTTTTTTTCAAAGATGCTTCCTTTTGGGCATCAATTACTACGATTTGTTGCTTGGCTTGAAAGTGATTGCCGTTGACCAGCACGATGTCCATTTCATTAAATTGCTGCCGATATTCAAATTCCGTAGGCTTTCGCAAAAAATCGAACCGATGGAAGTGAATTTTATCTGTATATTCCCCTATCGCACCTGCCGCTAAAGCATCTGATGCCGGTAATGCCGCCGTGTGGTCGGCATCTACGTACGCTATTTTGTATTGCTTCGACAACAATGCCGTCAAGTCAAAAGCGAGTTTTTTGATATTGTTACAGGTCGTACCGACAATTGCCCATTCCTTTCTGCCAAAGTGCCCTTGTTTGGGCCGAGCAATATCGGCGTGCTTTTGGTGTTTTTTCATGCTTTCAGAATCTCAGATTGAAACAAAAAACTATTCTTCTTTTCTTTTAAAATCTCTTTTGCCGCCTGTTTTTTCTACTAACATCACTTGCTTGATCACAATATCGTGTGAAAAGGCTTTACACATGTCATAAATTGTCAACGCAGCTATACTGGCGCCTACCATTGCTTCCATTTCTACGCCCGTTTTGGCAGTGACGGCGGTGGTACAATCAATCACAATTTCCCGTTCAGGGTTGATGTGGATGTGAATTTGGCAATTTTCCATTCCGATTGGATGGCAAAGGGGGATTAACTCTCCTGTGCGTTTGGCTGCCATCACGCCGGCAAGGATAGCGGTTTGGAATACGGGTCCTTTTTTTGTATGGATTTCATCTTTTTCGAAAAGCGATAGAATTTCTTCATTCACCTGCACAATGCTTCGCGCACGCGCCATGCGATGGCTCGGTATTTTGTCGCTTACGTTTACCATGGAGGGATTTCCTGCGGCATCCAAATGTGTAAAGGATTCTGGCATCGGGCGTTTTTTTATTAGAACATTGCAAGCTTCGATATGGATGTTTCAAGCATTTTTTTGAATCAAAAAATACGAGGGGTTTTAAAGAAACATTTTCTGTATTCATTCACAAAAAATATGTAGCTTAAGGCTGTAATCATTTGGTATTTCAATGTATGGATTTTTTGCGTATTTTCGATATTCTGCCTTATCAAAAGGAGCGTTTTCCCAGTAAAACGGCTATCAGCGTAAAAAGAAATAAAACCTGGAGCAGCTACTCAATTGAGCAGTGTATGCAGCAAGTGAATTGTGTCAGCGTGGGTTTGCTTCGATTGGGCATTCAAAAAGGAGATAGAGTAGGTATCTTGAGCCGACATGGCTCGCCAGAGTGGATTTTTTTTGATCTTGGTGCCCAGCAAATTGGTTCGGTTGTAGTGCCGATACATGCCTCCTTGACAAAACAAGAGTTGCAGTATATTGCGGAAGAGTCGGAAATCAAAATTTGCGTTGTTGCCAATCAAGAGCAGTTTGAAGTAATACATTCCTTGCAAGCGGCATTGCCTCATCTAAAACATTTGTATGCCATAGAAGCTTTGCCGGGCGTACCTTCCTGGGAAGATTTAATCGGTGGCGATCCTACACAAGAGGAATTACAGCAAGTAGAAGGTTTAAAAAAGGAAGTGAAAGAACAGCAGCTCGCGACCATCATCTATACCTCCGGCACCAGCGGCAATCCTAAAGGCGTAATGCTTTCTCATCACAATATTGTGAGTAACATCAAATCGGTCATTCCTTTAATTCCAGTGGATGCCCGAAAACGCGTTTTCAGTTTTTTGCCACCGAGCCATATTTTCGAGCGGATGGTCACTTATACTTATCTTGCTACGGGTGCATCAATCTATTACCCCGAAAATTTAGATAATCTTCTATCGGATATAAAGCAAGTGCGGCCTCATTATTTCACAGCTGTTCCGAAGGTACTTGAGCGCGCATACGATGCCTTAATACACCATACGGCGCAGCGTACAGTTATCGCCCGCAGGCTCATTCAATGGGCTATTTCTCTGGGAAAGCATTATAAAGAACACCGCCGGATACAAATGCCCGATTATTGGTTTCAGCATCGCTTGGCGCATATCTTGGTTTTTTATTGGTGGCGGAGGCAACTCGGCGGTCGTTTAAAAGGCATTATTGTGGGTGCAGCAGCTTTGCCACCTCAATTGGGCAAACTACTTGCAGCGGCAGGCATTCCGGTGCGCGAGGGCTATGGCTTGACGGAGACCTCGCCCGTTGTCGCTTTCAATCGCTTTGAGCCTGGCGGTGTACGCTTTGGTACAGTGGGTATCCCCGTGCCGGGGGTAGAAGTCAAAATCAGCCAACCGAATGAGCAAGGAGAAGGAGAGATCTTGGTGCGCGGACCCAACGTCATGATGGGCTATTACAAAAAAGAGGCAGAAACGAAGAGCGTACTGGACAAAGACGGGTGGCTTCACACAGGAGACATTGGTCAAATCGTGTTCAAACACTTCCTGCGCATCACGGATCGGCAAAAAGATATTTTCAAGACAACTTCGGGTTTGTATGTAGCACCGCAGTACGTTGAACGCCAGTTTACGGCAAGCCCTCTGGTTGAGCAGTGTATGGTCATGGGCTTCAATCGCCCGTATGCAGTGGCACTTATTTTGCCATATTTTCCGGCTTTGAAAAGATGGTGTGAAGAAAATAAAGTGCATTGGACGGCACCGCAATACATGGTACTTAATCCTAAGGTATTAAAAAGGATGGAACAGGAAGTGGAAAGAATCAATGAATCTTTATCGCATCATCAGCGCATCAAAAAGTTTCACCTTTTGTATCAAAAATGGACGACAGAATCCGGAGAGCTTACGCCTACCCTCAAAGCAAAACGAAAGTTCATATCCGATAAGTATCAGAAGGAAATTGAATTGTTGTACAAATAGCCTTTCTTGAGCTTAGTTTAATGGCAGCGGGGGTAGGCTATCTGTGTTTCGGTTGTAAATCCAAACGACCAGGATAACAAACAAGAACAAAAATATGAAGAAGTACATCAGGCAAAATCCCTTTCGACCGACATTTTGAATTTCTGACATAGCAATAATTGTTTATTCTAATACTAAAATCTTGATTGTGTAATTAATTTAAAAATTAACGAACTATAAACAGATGGCTGTGTGCTGATATAAAATATCAGTTTTTTATTTCAGTTCCTCCAAAGACATTTAGTCACTTCACGCTCATCTACCAGCCTCTAAAGCCGCTGCAAAGATGTAGAAAAAAACAAAAAACACAAAGTTTTTGAATGCAAACAGGCTGAACTTTGTCAGCTCAGCCTGCCTGTTTAGAACAATTTCAAACAATTCAGCCTCAATAGAAGCTAAAGCGATTGTCTTTAATTTTTATGTTCTTGCGGACTGCCAAAAACAAGCGCGAAGCTACTTGTCCCCTCAAGCTCATAGCCAGCGTTTTTTTCAACAAGCCATAATCAGCGTTCTCTGGTGCGGCGGCTTTTGCAATGATTCTTGCTACGTAAACCCCTGTATTACCGACCACTGGCGGTGTCCGTTGCTCCAAGTCCAGCTTCAGGGCGTTGGCTACTACTGCTGGCTCTGGGCCTACATTAGGTAGGTTGGGCGTTGCAAAACTTACATTGAGCGCGGTATCTATCTGCGTAGCAAACATATTAGAAAGTGCAGCAAGGTCTTTATTTTTCATTTGCTCTTTCAGAAACTCGCCTTTCTTTTTATTGATGACCAACTGCTCAATGTCTTCCTTGATACTTGCTACATCGGGTATGCCTTTTTTTTGCTTACTCTTCAATCCAACGACTACATACTTATCAACATACAATTCGATTTCATTCTGATAAGAATAAACCTCTGGAGAAACTTCATTCACCTTATTTTCAAAAGCCCAGCGGACAATATCCCGAGAGGTCTGTCCAGCACCCAGTGTCCCGATGATGTAATCATTTTTTTTCAGCATCGGAGAAGTTTCCATCGCCCAATCGGCATTCCCTTTCACCGCTTCGCGCAGCTTGTCTAACTTTCGATTATTTTGCGCCAGGGCGAGTGCTTTTTCATAAACACTTGATTGCGTTTCCTCGCTTGGCACAATCGTCTCCCGCAGATAAGCTATTTTTATGCCTTCTTCGTTTTTAACGAACTTCTTGCCCGTTACTTCCACCAAATGCACCCCAAACTGCGTAACAACGGTGTAGAGTTTGCCCTGTTCTGCCTTATAAAAAATCAAATCGTTAAATTCTTTCACCATCATACCAGGGAAAGCATAGCCGAGATCGCCGCCTTTGGATTTGGTTGCATCCGTACCAAATACACTTGCCAGGGAATCGAAAGAATGTGTACCAGCCTCAATCAGTCCTTTCAAGCTATCTACTTTGCTTTGCGCTGCAGCCAGTGTGAGGGCATTTTGCGCTGGGATTAGAATGTGGCGAGAGCGCACAGAATCTGGTATCGTCTTTTTATCCAATACTTTCAATGCCTGATAAGCCCCTCCTTCTATGTAAGGACCATAAACGGCACCTATCGGTAGCTTGAAAACCGTATCAGCAATAACAGGAGATAAGCTCTCTTTCTTGAAATACGCTTCATCATAAATACCAGCAAACCGAGCCACAAAAGCGGAATCTTCCGTTGTAGATGCAAACTCTGGAATCCTATCCGCAATTAGTTTTTGAATATTAGCAGAATCGGTAGCAGAAGGGAATACATCTAAAACAACGTATTCTACCTTGCGCGTCTCTTCATCTTGCTTCAATTTAGCAGCATTTTCCTTTATAAAAGCTTCGTAGTCTTTTTCATCCAAGGTTATATCAGAATTGTCCACCTCATCAAAAGCCGCCCGAACATACACAAAAGAAACTTTTTCATTTTGATCCTTATAGCCCATAGCTGCCATCCAGGTAGGCGTATAGATTCCCTTACTGACCAAGGTGTTAATTTTGGTTTGCAGCCGGTCTTTGATCACCCTATTCTCTTCTTCTGCCCAACGAATTTTAAACTCAGGAGAAAGAGTGTTGTTATCAATACCCGCTTTGATTTGGTCTAATTGTTGGCGGTCGAGCGCACCGGTCGTTGGATCTGTGAAGCTTTGGCGCACCACAGGACTAGGGTTGGGACCATAGAGCAGGTCAATCAATTCGGTCTTACTGACACCTAATCCTAATTTTTCAGCTTCTTTTTTTACGATAATTTCCTCTACCATGTAGTTCCAGAGGGCATCGCGCTGGGCATTGCCATCGCCGGTAGCGCCGCTGTACAACAACTCAAACTTGCGGCTGAACTGATTCCAATCAATCTTTTCGCCGGCTACCTTAGCAACAGTAAGCTGTGAGCCACCAAATAAACTTTGCTGCCCAGAGGTCATATCCTGAATGATGAAACCCAGTACACCCAGGGCAATCAGCACTACAACGATCCAGAGGTTTTTTCTAATTTTACTAATCAGAGCCATTCTTCGTCATTTTTTGTCAAGTATCATATACAAACCCTCAACGCCAGCGATGACATATACGCGCTTTCTCTTTGTTTGGCAATTAAATAATGTGCTTGTTCAGGGTTTTTTCCAAAAGCCCTGCAAAGGTAAATTGTTTGCCGGGTAAATTCCAAATTTTAGCAATACTTTGAGTTGATTTTCAATCGGTCAATCCTTTACATGAAACTGAAACCCGACACCGTGTATGTTTTCAATACGCAATTGCTTGTCTTGATCAAGGTATTTTCGCAAGCGGGAGATAAACACATCCAGGCTTCTGCCCAGAAAGTAGTCATCCTCTCCCCAAAGGGTTTCGAGTATAGCAGAGCGCTTTACAACCTGGTTTTTGTGCTTTGCCAAAAATCGGAGTAGGTCTGCCTCTTTTTGCGTCAAGCGCCTGGTCTCTTTTCCATTTAGGGATAAAGTAAGGTTTTGATAATCAAAAGTATATTTTCCAATTTGGACAAACTTGCTCGTCAGGGTAGTCGTATTGATTTTGCTTCTGCGCAGGAAGATTTCTATTTTCAAAATCAATTCCTCGATACTAAAAGGCTTGGTGATATAATCGTCTCCGCCAAGCTTCAAGCCCTTGATCTTGTCCTCTTTGAGGGATTTGGCAGTAAGAAAAAGAATAGGCACATGCGTATCTTTTTCGCGGATGGCTTGCGCAACCGCAAATCCATCTACTTCTGGCAACATCACATCAAGAATGCAAAGGTCGAAAGTTCCTTTTGAAAAGGCTTCCAGTGCTTCGCTGCCCTTGGTACAATGGGTAATCTGATAGCCTTGCAATTCCAGATTGTCTCGTGTAACAAAACTAAGGCTCTCATCGTCTTCCACATACAAAAGATGGGATTTGTCGTTCATGGTTTTATGATTTAAACGTAATTCGGGTATCACAAGCCATTTTCTACTTCGCGCAACAAGAAAAATTAGCTATCTTTGATGAAGGCTTCAAATAGCAGTCAAGTTAATATTATGCCAAATACGAAGCAACTGGTAGCAGAAATTTTAGCACAACCACAGGCAAGGCTTATTGTGGAACAGGTGAGCGATGCCCTCGCGAAAGAGCAGCAAAAGCGCCAACAATTTTATGAAATGATTGATGAGGACATGAAAGCCGAGTTTGTCAATGGTGAAATTATTATCCATTCCCCTGTGAAAAAAAGATATAATGACGCAACCAAACGCTTATTCAAACTACTTGATACCTTTGTAGAGGAAAAACGCTTGGGCTTTGTGGGAATCGAAAAAATTATGATTTCATTGACGCGCAATGACTATGAGCCCGATATTTGTTTTTTTAGAAAAGAAAAATCAGAAGCCTTCAAGCCGAATCAGGTGCTTTTTCCAACGCCTGATTTTGTGGTAGAAATCCTTTCAGGCGGCGATACCCAGCATGACCGCGTGACGAAGTTTATGGATTATGAAGAACATGGTGTGGAGGAGTATTGGATTGTTGATCCGGATGCAGAGGATATTGAGCAGTACCACTTGCAAATGGGTAAGTATCAATTGATTTTAAAAGCAAAAGAAAGCACAATTGAAAGCTATGTGGTAGCGGGTTTTAAAATACCTATCCGCGCCGTTTTTGATCCTGCGATTAATAATGAAGCGCTTCGGCACATTTTAGCGGGCATCTGACACCTTCCTTTGCGCCAGCCAATTCCAGAAGATTGTATCTAAGGCGGGATTTTCCATCCAGTTTTGTTCTATGCCTGGTATCTTAAAAACCTGTTCAAATAACTCATTTTGGGCATTCATCTCCCCCAAAGCTTCGCTGTAAGGCAGATGGCTGAAAGTGACCATCGAATAAACCGGCAGGAATTGTGTGGGGTACTTTTTTGCCAGGTGTATTTCTATTTGCTTGCGCAACAAAAACTGAGGATCAGCCACCAAGTCTCGCATTTCAATAAAATTTTGTAGTGCTAAATCGGCAATGGCATTGGCATCTTTGATCCTGGTTTTATTAAAAATCTCGATTACAGTTGCCCAATCCTCCTGGTATTCATCCAATAAAGTATCCAAGATAGTGCAATCCTCAAAACCGGCGTTCATGCCTTGCCCAAAAAACGGAACGATAGCGTGTGCCGCATCGCCCAGCAGGAGCACCCGATGATTGTAATGCCAGGGATTGCAACGGATAGTAGCAAGTGCGGCCGTCGGATTTTGATGAAAATCTTCCAGCAAATTGGGCATCAAAGCCGTAGCATCCTCAAAATATTTTTCAAAAAAGGCTCGAATTTCGGTATCTGTCTGCAAAGCCTCAAAAGCCGCTGCCTCGCCATCAAAGGGCAAAAACAAGGTGCAGGTGAAGCTACCATCCACGTTGGGTAGGGCAATGAGCATAAAACTACCTCGAGGCCAGATGTGCAAGGCGTTTTTGTCCATCTGATGCACACCGTTGGCAGCAGGTGGAATCGTTAGCTCTTTGTACCCATAATCCAGATAAGCCTGGGTGTAATTGAAGCGGTTGGTTTTTTGCATACTACTGCGAATGGCAGAAAACGCCCCATCTGTTCCAAAAATCAAGGGTGCCTGCACGATGCTTTCGGTGCCCGCAACCGCATTTTCAAAACGCACTTCGTTTTTATCTAAATTCACATCGCTGCAGCGCTCGTCAAAATTTAAAGTCACATTATCAAAATGATCGGCAATACGGAGTAATTCAAGATTTAATCCACCTCTGGATACAGAGTATATCGCTTGCCCTTCTTTGCCATACGGCTGAAACCTCAACGCCCCACCCGAATCGTGCATCATACGCCCGTACATAGGGATAGCTACAGATTCGATTGCAGCTTTGATACCAACTTTTTCAATTGCCAGCCAGCCGCGTTGGCTCATGGCGAGGTTGATAGAACGCCCCCCTGCAAAGCCTGCCCGACGCATATCGCTCCGCCGCTCGTACACTTGCACGTCGTAGCCGCGTTTCGCCAGAAAAATAGACCATAGAGAACCAACCAAACCTGCCCCTACTACTAAGGCTTGCCTCGATTGTGCCATATTTTGATTTTATTTGCTATCAATGATGATGCCTACCTCTTCTAAGATTCTTAGAAAATAAAACGCAGGGCAATCACTTGTGCTAAAAATCCTACCAGGTAACCACCATACAGATCAGTTGGATGGTAAGCGTGCAGTATTTGTCTTGCTGTACCAACCAAACCCGCGAGCAGAACAACAACCATCAACACGATGTTCATCGTCAGGTTCCAATTGCCTAAGGCAAAGGTATCGTAGCTAAAAAAAAGCATGGTGATAGAGACCATGCCCGTCAGCGCACCCATGCCAATAGTGTGAGCACTTATCTTTGAAAAAATATTGATAAAAAAACCGATGAACAAAGCAATAGTAGCACCCAGCATAAAAGCAGTATAAGCCGTAGGCATTTGGGAGTTACTATAAAAATTTCGGAACATCCAAAGATAGAAAATGCCAGTAATAATATAAGGACCAATGCGCTCCTTGTGGTCTTGTAAATTAAAAGATGAAATAAAGCCAGTGGTGCGGAGCATAGAGATGGCTATGATCGGGATAAAAAAGGTGGACAAAAAAACACGCAACAGCAGCAGCGTACTGGGGGACTCGTTGATGCGGTTCACCCCAAAGAGGTAAGGATTCACCACGATCAGCAATGCCAGCATATACGTCGGCACCAGTAAAGGGTGAAATAGAGCAGAAATAAGCCTCGCAGCAATCCAAAGGGTTGTTTGCAGACCCGAAGGTTTTGAAGCCAACATAGGCGATTCCGCCTTTATATCAGTGATTTGTTCTGTCATTAGTCGTTTTATTTTAAAATGCAGCAGGTAGTGCAAAGGCTGTTTTGGTCATAAAATTTTACAAAAATATCAATTCCAAGCCATTTAATAACCCTGTAAAACGATCTTCCTGTGAAAAGGCTGTATTTTAGCAGCGTTTACTACTTCCAAAAAATTTGTATTTTAGCGCAAAGCTCCCTTCCATGAATGAATGGCTCCATAACGTAGCATTTAGCATAGGCGACTTCGACATCACTTATGGTAATATCGTCTTGCAAGTACTGATTTTTATACTTCTGGCGGTGCTTTATACTTTTATTCGCGGCCGTTTTCTTACCCGTTTTTTTGAAAAAGAAGAAATTGAGGCACAGGATCGCCGCAAAATCAAGCGTTTATTGCGCTTTTGCTTTTTGCTCGGCGCTATCGTGAGTTTGGAGTTGGGTTTTGAGATTGACTATATCTTGCTGAGCAGCCAGTACATTGAAATTCGGGTATCCAATTTGCTGCTGACTACCTTGCTGCTGCTTTTTGCCAGATTGCTTGATGTGGTAATTTCTAAGTACCTGATTCATACTTATTACGAAAACAGAGGCAAAAAAGAACATGAATTGGGGGTTTTAAAAAAAGACAACAAAGAATCTACGCACAGTAAAGTGCGGCAAGTTGTTTATTTGATTGGTTTGCAATTAATTGTGAATATTTTAAGTGTCAATTATATTCTTTTTTCCTTTGATCTAAAAAATAAGACCTACGAGATCAAAGTATCGGATATCCTGGCGGTACTGCTGATCTTTGCATTTGCCAGATTGCTCAACTGGATTTTGATTCAGCTGGTTTTGCATCGCTATTACAAAAGGATCAAGGCAGACATTGGTCGGCAATATGCCATTAACCGGCTGATGGTTTATTTTGTGTATGTCGTGGCGGTCATGATCGCCCTGGAGATCATGGGCTTCAATCTGACCTTGGTGTGGGGCGGTTTGGCGGCACTACTATTGGGCGTGGGGCTGGGTTTACAGCAAACTTTTAATGACCTGGCTTCGGGGATTATCCTGCTGTTTGAAAGAACCGTGGAAGTGGGTGATATCGTTGAAATCAATGGCACACTGGGGCTTGTGAGACAAATTGGATTGCGTACTTCTCGTATCGAAACACACAATAGCATCAGTGTAATTATTCCTAATTCCCAGCTTGTAACGGAAAAAGTACACAACTGGAATCATTACGACGAAGTTGTGCGGTTTTCGGTGAGCGTCGGTGTGGCTTACGGTTCGGATACGGCTTTGGTGCGTCGGTTGTTAGTAGAGGTAGCACAAAATCATCCTGATGTTTTGAAAGAACCTTCCCCCTTTGTAAGATTTACGGAATTTGCGGATTCTTCGCTCAATTTTGAGTTGTTTTTTTGGTCCAAACTCCTTTTTCCTATCGAAAATGTAAAAAGTGATATTCGGTTTGAAATAGACCGCGCTTTCCGCGAAAATAATGTCACGATTCCTTTCCCGCAGCGGGATGTTTGGTTTCGCAATTCCATACAAAAATAAATATTGGGCAGTAGCTGTGTGAGGCTTACTGCCCAATGCGCGGGGTCTATTTAATCAGTTTTTTGATCCTTTCGTATTCTGCTTTATTCGTTTGAGTACCTTTGCAGGCCATTTCCTGTGCTTTTTTTTCTATGTTTTCCACCCGATTACCTGGATTAGGGTGCGTACTGAGAAACTCCGGCGGCGTATTTGCGCCTTCCATCTTCTTAAAAAAACCAGCAGCTCCGGCGGCGTTGTAGCCCGTTTCGCAAAGATATATCACCGAATGTGTATCTGCCTCTGTTTCGTGGTTGCGGCTAAATTTCAGAGAGATAAGCCCCAGCGCAATTTGCTCCAGCATACCCGGATTGGCATTACCCGTCACGACGGAAGTCAACGCCGCAATACCGTACACTTGGGTCATTTGTCGGGTGGAATGCCGCAGGGCTGCGTGGGCAATCTCGTGCCCCATCACGCCCGCAAGTTGGTCTTCCGAATCGAGAAATTTAATGATGCCGGTATAAACATAAATATACCCCCCAGGTGTACAAAAAGCGTTGAGCACCTCTTTGTTGTCAATAATCTTAACTTCCCATGCAAAGTCATCTTTGTAAGACACCTTGCCAGTATTCAAAAGCTTAGCCGTGATGCCACGCACATAGCGGTATAATTCTTCATTGCCTTTTTCAGGTAAAATCGGAAATTGCTTAGGATCAGCCGCAATCTGGGCCTCTGTTTGCCTGCCCAACTCTTTATCCTGATCTACGGTGAACAAATTGAAGCCGCCGCCGCCTTTGCCTGCACCACAACCAGTGAAGGAAAGTGTCGTGGACATAAGTGCCAAAAAGAAGAGCCATTTTTTGATACGCATAGCTTTTATTTTAGGTTGAAGTTTTCAATTTATCGTTACAAACGCATCCCTTTTTCAAAATGTTACATCCAGTGCAGGTTGATCTATTTTTTTTAAAAAAAAGAGGGTTTCATTCATATCTGAGCTTAATACCCGATCTGTATCTAATTTTGGGACGCAATCCCGATAATCGGTCACTATTTTTTCTAAAAAAAGAGAAGTTTTTGAAGGTTGGCGAAATTCTAAAGCTTGGGCAGCTGTCATAAATTCTATGGCGAGCAGCTTTTCCAGGTTTTGCACTACTTTGTAGCATTTGGTAGCGGCATTGGCAGCCATGCTTACATGATCCTCCTGCCCGTTGCTCGAAACGATAGAATCTACAGAAGCAGGTGTACAAAGCTGCTTGTTTTGGCTCACTATGGAAGCAGCGGTGTATTGAGGAATCATCAAGCCAGAATGTGTACCCGGATGTGCTGTCAAAAAAGGAGGCAAGCCGCGTGTGCCTGATATCAACTGGTAGGTCCTCCTCTCTGAAATACTACCCAATTCTGCCAGTGCAATAGCAAGATGATCGAGCGCCAGCGCGATGGGTTGGGCATGAAAATTCCCTCCCGAAAGGATCGCATCTGCTTCTGGAAAGACATTCGGATTGTCAGTCACAGCGTTTGCTTCTGTCAAAATAGTTTTTGCTACATAATTAATGGCATCCCAACTGGCACCATGCACTTGGGGGATGCATCGGAAGGAATAAGGGTCTTGAACGTGCTCTTTCGGCTGGTCTGCCAGGGCGCTGCCTTTTCGCAAACCACTGATTATTGCAGCCGTTTTTATTTGACCCTCATGTGGGCGGATGCGGTGGATTTTTTCATCAAAAGGAGATTGGTGGCAATCGTAAGCATCCAACGAAAGTGCTGCGCACAGGTTTGCAAGCTGGTATAGTCGTACAGCTTCCATCAGGCACCACAAGCCATAGGCGGTTGAAAACTGTGTGCCGTTGAGTAGTGCCAGGGCTTCTTTTGACTTGAACTGAAGGGGCTGCAGTTCCAGCATTTGGAGTAAGTTGCCGGCGGCATATTTTTTGCCATTGTAATACACTTCCCCCAGCCCAATTAGCGGTAAGCTGAGGTGCGCCAGCGGGGCGAGGTCGCCAGAAGCGCCTAATGAGCCTAATTGATAAATCACGGGCAAAATGCCTTTGTTGTAAAAAGTGATTAATTTTTCTACAACTGCTATCCGTACACCGGAGTAGCCATAGCTCAGGCTCTGGATTTTGAGCAAGAGCAGGAGGCGTACGATTTCAGGCGGCACTTCTTCGCCCATACCACAAGCGTGCGATTGAACCAGATTGAGCTGCAAGGCTTCTATTTCAGCAGCTGAAATCCGGATATTACAAAGCGAGCCAAATCCTGTATTGATACCATAAAAGAGCGCTTGGCTGTGGGAAAGTTTATGCTCCAGGTAAGCTCTACAAGTGTTGATGCGCTCGGTGCTCTCCTTCGAAAGCGAAAGCACATAGTCATTTTGTATAATTTTTTGGATAGCTGCCAGTGGCAGATACGCCGGGCTGATGTAATGCGTTTGTATCATAGCTATTTTTGGTTAGGAAACTATGGCGCAATCTTGTCTTGCTTTTTACAATGATGAACACTTTTGTTGTGACAATATTCCCTGTTGGTGGGAGAGCCGCTAAATCTATCCTCGTCCCATCGGTAATAAATATCTTACAAAGAAACGAGAAGCGAAGTTAAGTCAGTAGCCAAATAATTTGGAGTAATAGCGTTAAAAACCTTAATCAGCTGGTTAAACATTAGTTAAACCAGCAACAACAAAAAAGTGTTTATTTTTGCATAAAAAATTCAAAAACAGCGATTTATAAATCTTTCATGAAAGTTTTTAACCTTATTAACACTGTTACTTTTTCTGCAAGGGCAGTCTTATTTAAAGCAAGCATAGCAGGAAAAGTGTAACTTTGTTAATGAATTCGGGTTAATCAAATTTTGAAAACAATGAAATCTACTACTATGAAAAAAGTATTGTCAATTGTAGCTATCGCGCTTTTTTTTGTTGTAGCAGCCCAGGCGCAACGGATTGCCTATGTGGATGTCAATAGAATTCTGGAAAGTGTAGAGGATTACCAAGCGGCTCAAAACCAGCTAGATCAAGTCGCTTCCAAATGGCGGCAGGATATTGCACAAGAATACGACAAAATTAAAAGCTTATACAACCGTTATCAGGCAGAACAAGTCCTTTTGAGTGACGAAGCCCGCAAGCAACGAGAAGAAGAAATTATGAACAAGGAAAAGGAAGTGAGGGATTTGCAAAAAGAAAAATTTGGTCCGGAAGGGGCTTTGTTCAAAATGCGGCAAGACCTGGTGCGCCCGATTCAGGACAAAATTTATGCAGCTATCGAAGAGTACGCGCAAGAGCGGGGTTTTGATTTTATTTTTGACAAATCGGGCAACGCGGGCATCATTTTTTCTAATCCATCCTATGATAAAACGGAGGACATTCTAAAAAAATTGAAATAATCCTTCCGCATGCGGTATCGGCAAAAATGTATATCTTTGCGCGCGTTTAAAAAAGTATAGATATTCTCAAAAGCAAAACGATCATTAAATAATGAAAACTATGTTGAAAATTGCAAGCCTGGTCATCCTGTTTCTAAGTACAGTTACCATTGCAAGCGCCCAAAAGTTCGGTTACGTTAGCTCTGCTGCTATTCTGGCAGAATTACCCGATGTCAAATCTGCTGATGCTGAATTGGAAGCACTCCAGAAGCAATTGCAAAAAAAGGGACAGGGCATGGTAGAACAACTCCAGAAAGACTATGTGGCAGTGCAGGAAAAAGTAGAACGAGGCGAACTTTCGCCAAAACAACAAGAAGAAGAATCCAAGAAATTGCAAGATAGACAAGCTGAAATTCAGAAATTTGAGCAAGACATGGTAAAGCAACTACAAGATAAGCGCAATGAAAAAATGCAGCCGATCGTGGATAAAATCAACAAAGCAATCCAGGATGTTGCAAAAGAAATGGGACTTCAATTTATTTTTGAAAAAGATATTTTACTGTATGCCGATCCGGCACAAGATGTAAGCAGCATGGTCAGAGCAAAGCTTGGGCTTCAATAAAATCAGGTGCAAACAATCTATTTTGCAGGATGTGCTGTGTTGTGATAACGCAGCACATTTTTTCATATCGAAAATTGTATATATTTAATTGTCTTTCCTTCTGATAGATGCATTCGCTCGTAGTAGGTTTTCAGGCTTAATTCAGGAAAAACCAAGGGAGCCGAGTAAATATCCGGATGGTGGTACAAAATTTTTGCCCGATCATCCTGCGCGAGTACTTCCAGTGTAAATTCATAAAGATTCGGCTCATCCGTTTTGAGGTGTACCAAGCCTCCTTTCTGTAGGATGGCTCTATAAGCATTCAAAAAGTAAGGAGAAGTGAGCCGCCGGTTCGCCTTGCTTTTGGCAAGAAAGGGATCGGGGAAGGTGATCCAGATTTCACTTACCTCTTCGGGTGCAAAAAAGAGCGCAATCTGTTCGATCCGTGTTCGCAGAAAAGCAACATTTTGCCGTTGCTGCGCTAATGCCTGGGAGGCACCTTTCCAGATTCGAGCCCCTTTTATATCTACGCCAATAAAATTATATTCAGGATACATATCTGCCAACCCCAACGTGTATTCGCCTCTTCCACAAGCAAGTTCTAAGATAATTGGGTGATCGTTTTGAAAGTGTTGCACCGCCCACTTACCTTTTAAAGTGACCGGCATACCGTGGGCACCAATCAATTGGGGATCGCGATGGTCAAAATTTTCATAGACATTGGGAAAAGACAACAATTCCGCAAATTTTTGTAATTTATTCCGTTTGCTCATTGTTTCAAAAGCGCTTGCATTTTTTGGTTGTAAATATCGTAAAACAACAAATTATTGTGCCCGCCTCCGGGAATACTGATAAATTGATCTTCGGCTTTGAGGCAACGTTGTAGCCTCTGGGCACAGCGAAACGGAACAACAAAGTCTTTTGTGCCCTGAAAGATACAAATGGATTGATCTATTTTTTTGATGTGTTTGCAATTGGATAAAACATATTTGAACCAAAAAATTCTGGGAAAGAAAGGATAATAAGTATAAAATAGGTTGGGTATGCTATAAAAAGGTGTTTCCAAAATGACTCTTTTCGATAGGTGCTCCGATGCAATTTTGGTAGCAAAGGCGCAGCCCAGTGAGCGCCCGAATAGAACGATTTGATCAGGTTGATACCGATGAACTAAATACCGGTACACCGCCATAGCATCCTGATACATCGTTTTTTCTGTGCGGGGCCCTGTACTTTTTCCATAACCGCGGTAGTCATACACAAAAAAATCGTAGCCAAACTGTGCAAAATAATAATGCAAATGCCCCCAACGCGCCAAATTATCGGCGTTACCATGAAAAAAAAGAATCACACCTTTAGGATTCGGTATCTTAAACCAAAGAGCATTGAGCTTACCTTTGTCAACTGTTGAAATAAAAATTTCTTCAAAATCACCCGCAAAAGAATAAGTATAAGCGGTGGGCAAGCGTTTGGGGCGAAGGATAAAATAATCCTGAAGCAAGTAGGTAAATATATTTCCAATGATCCATAGTACGAACAGCACTAAAATCAACAGTAGTATTACACTCATCGTACAAAAATTGAGTAATGCTCGTAGGTTCTTTTTTTTCTTTGCAACTGTATCGCTAAAAAGCTGTTTCAAGTTAGTACAAAATTGAAATTTTAAAACAAGAATGGACAAACATTTTCATCCGCTCAAGGTAAAGGCAGTACACCAGGAGACGAAAGATACGATCTCCCTGTTTTTTGATATACCTGAAACATTGAAGGAAATATTTTTTTATAAGCAAGGGCAATACCTCACGCTTCGGTTTTATATCAATGGCGAAGAAGTGCGCCGTTCTTACTCGATGTGCAGTAGTCCTTTGGAGGAGCACTTGGCTATTTCGATCAAAAGGACGAAAAACGGCTTGGTTTCCAATTATATCCACGATACCGTCAAAGCAGGGCATACCGTAGAAGTGATGCCTCCCGATGGTCGTTTTTATACAGAACTGCACCCAGAGCAAAGAAAAACGTACTACCTTTTTGGGGCTGGTAGTGGCATTACACCCCTGTTTTCAATTCTCAAAACCATCCTGGAGGAAGAGCCACAGAGTACTGTTTTATTGCTATACGGCAATCGAGATGAAGAACACATTATTTTCAGAGATCAATTGGAGGAGCTTCAAAAGCGCTACGAGGGACAATTACTGGTAGAGTACCTGCTTAGCCAACCCCAAAGAGAAAGATCCGGTGGATGGAAAGGCTTGTTTTCAAAAGGAATTACTCGTTGGGAAGGCAAAATTGGGCGGATTGACTCAACACAAGTGCGCAAGTTCCTCTCGCAATATCCAAAACGCACCAAAGAAGCGGAATATTTTATCTGTGGGCCAGGCAATATGATTGATCAGATAGAAGCCATTTTGATACAGGAAGGAATTGATAAAAAACATATACACGCTGAGCGGTTTACCACTACTCCCATCGCGGAAGAGCAGCGTATCAAAGGCGTGCAGGAGGCGCAACTGAAAGCCCACCTCAATGGGCAAGTGATTGAAATTGCTGTACCATCCAATAAAACAATTTTGGCTGCTTTGATCGAAAAAAAATACGATCCGCCTTACTCTTGCACTGCTGGCGCTTGCTCCACCTGCATGGCGAAGGTGCTGCACGGCACTGTCAAGATGGATGTTTGCTATGCCTTAGATGAGGAAGAAGTAGCACAAGGCTACATCCTGACCTGCCAATCGCACCCCACAACGGAAGAAGTAGAAATAACGTATGATTTGTAACGGCAGCTTTTTGAAAATGCTACATGGCTTTAGATAAAAATGTATCTTCGCAACAAAAATTTCTGATTTCAATCAATAACGATGAAAATTATCAGCGAAGATACCTTGGATCAGATTGTGGAACGCTTTGACGATTCTGATCAGGCTTATGTTCAGGCGGTAGAACAAATGGAAAGCGAGCAACCCGTGCTTTTGGGCTATCTTTTTACCGATGAGTTTGAAGCATACACCCAGGATGAAAAAGAGTATCTGCTGATGCTTACTACCATTATTTTTACGGCCATCCGCGACACAAATGCTGGTGCTTTACCTCCCGTAACGGTACAAGCACTCTCCGCAGCAGAGGAACAAAACTGGGCCAAACTGGAAGGCATAAGCGCTAAAAGCTTTAACGAGCGGATGGACATATTTTTCGAAGATTATATACAAGAAGAACTCCTGGCTTTCGTGGAGGATGCACTGGCGGATGACGATGAAGACCCAATCGTGACGAAAGAAGCCCGCGAGCCTTTGTTTGTAACCCTGAAAACGATCATTGACTGCTTAGCACAAGCTTCGTAAGGTCGTTCAATTGGAGGTGCCCTTCATAAATTGCTTTTCCGATAATTGCGCCGGCGCAGCCGATGGCCCTCAATTGCTGTATTTCCTCCAGGGTGGTCACCCCGCCACTGGCAACCAACTTTAGTGCTGAAAATTCGGATAAGATGCTGCTATACAATGAAATAGATGAGCCTTGCAGCAAGCCGTCCTTTGATATATCGGTACAAATTACATTTTCCACACCCTTTTTCACATATTCACACAGAAATGTGAATAACTCAATGTCGCTTTGTTCTTGCCAGCCAGCAATTGCAATTTTTCCATCCTTTACATCTGCCCCCAAGAGAATGCGCCCTGCGCCGTATGTTTCGAGCCAGCCAAAAAATAAGTCCGGATTTTTCACAGCTATGGTGCCACCGGTGATCTGCTTTGCACCAGAATCAAAGGCAATTTGCACATCTTCATCCGATTTTAAGCCGCCACCAAAATCAATCCACAGGTCTGTTTGCGTCGCAATAGCTGCCAACACCTTGTAGTTTATAATGCGGTTTGCTTTTGCACCATCCAAATCCACCAGGTGCAAGCGCTTCAGCCCCGCCGCCTCAAACTGCTTGGCAACTTCCACAGGGTTTTCATTGTAAATCTTTTTTTGGGCATAGTCGCCTTGCGTCAGGCGCACACATTTACCCTCAATAATGTCAATAGCTGGTATGATGTGCATTTAAAATATAAAATATAAAACCTTAAAAATGTAAAACTTGGCTCAACGCACTATTGCATTTTACATTTAAAATCTTGCGGTTTTGCAGTTAAAAAAATTAAAGTGCTAAAAAATTTTGAAGAATTTTTTCCCCCACCTTCCCCGATTTTTCTGGGTGAAATTGTGTAGCAAAAAAGTTATCTTTCTGAATAGCGGCGCTAAAGGGAAGTGTATAATCCGTCAATGCTGTAGTATAAAGCCCCGCTTCCACATAAAAGCTGTGCACAAAATAAACGTATTCGCCTTCCAATTCGGAGGAGAAAATGCCATTTTTTAAATCATGCAGGGCATTCCAACCCATGTGCGGCACTTTTTCCCCTTGTTTGGGGCGGAATTTCAATACGTTTTGGGGAATAATATTTAAGCAATGCGTCCGGTTTTCTTCAGAATAATGGCACAGCAATTGCATCCCCAAACAAATGCCAAGCACAGGCTGCTCCAGACTTTTGATAACCCTGTCCATCCCGCGATCGCGCAAGTAGCGCATAGTCGTGCTGGCTTCGCCAACGCCCGGGAAAATCACCTTATCTGCGGCGCGGATAGTGGATACATCGTCCGTCAGGATGGCATCCACACCCAGGCGCTCCATGGCACAAAGCACCGATTGTACATTGCCTGCATTATAATTTATGATGGCTACTTGCATGATAAATCAATGTATTGATTTTTTCGATCCGGACAATTACTTACTTATAAGGCGGTGAACCGTTGACTGGTAAAGCGGCTCGGCTACTAAGGTATTAAATTCTAAGCCTTGTACAAATGCTCATAATACTCATCCAACATCCGTTTTACCGCAAATTGTTCCTTGGTACTGAGAATGCTTGCCTTCATCATTTCTACCCACTTTTGGTGATTGTCATAATAAGTAGGTAATACTTCTTCGAGTAGTACTTTATAGAGTGCGTCGCGGTCGTGTGCATCAAGAATTTCCTCATCGTTACTTTCAAAACCATCACCAAATTGCCAGCCGTTCACGCCATGATGGCAGGCTTCGGGCCACCAGCCATCCAGGATGCTACAATTCAAAACGCCATTCATAGCGGCCTTCATACCGGAAGTACCGCTGGCTTCCTTGGGGCGGCGCGGATTATTGAGCCAAACATCGGAGCCACGAGTGAGCATCGCGCCGATAGTCATGTCATAATTTTCAAGAAAAACAACCGCGTTGGGATATTTTTTCGACATAGCTACCAGGTTTGCTGCGATCCCCTTACCGGTATCATCCAGCGGATGCGCCCGACCAGAGAAAATGATCTGGACTTTTCCTGCTTTGAGCAGCGGATCAATTACCTCCGGCTTACTGAAAATCAAGTCACTGCGCTTGTAAGGCACTGCCCGGCGGGAGAAACCGATGATCAGATTGTTTACATTTAATTGCTGTCCAGTGCGGTTTTTTACAAAATCTACTAAGGCTTGTTTATTTTCCAGATGTGCTTTCCAAAGGTCGCCGCCTTTTTCAGCTGCTTCAATCATGTTTTGATCCACCCAGGTAGGGAGGTGAATCGCGTTGGTAATGGCTATAATTTGCGAGCGATTTTTGATGTGCTTCCACATTTTATTGGCGGTAGCGCCATGAAGTTGCGCTACGGCATTTGACTTTTTTGACAAGCGTAAAGCGCCAACAGTCATATTGAAAGGCTCGCCACCAAGTCTTTTCAGTTGCTCAGGAGTCATTTCTAAATTAGCGCCCATGTACACCAAGCGATCAATCGGATGCGATTCATTGCCCTGAATAACAGGCGTATGTGTTGTGAAAACGATTTCTTCCTTGCTTGCTGCCCAAGCTTCTTCAAAGGTATCACCAGTTGCCATTTTTTCTCGCATCAGCTCAAATCCAGCGAATAGTGCGTGCCCCTCGTTGAAATGATATACATCAATCGGAATGCCCAATTGCCGGAGCGCGCGCACACCACCTACGCCCAGCACCATTTCTTGTGCAATGCGCTCTTCACCAAACCAACCATAGAGCTGCCCTGTGATCCAGGTGTCTTCGTTTTCAGGTAGGTCTGTGTCCAACAAATACAGATCGGCGTTGCCAAACTTAGTGAGTTTCCATACTTTGCAAGTCACATTGCGCTTGCGGATCATCACCTTGACTTTTACACCGGTGTCTTCCAGTATATCATCGTATTTATAGTTGTGATAAGTATCATAGGGCTGGCCGTTTTTATCAATCAACTGATCGGTATAGCCCTGTTTCCATTTGATGCCAATACCAACAATCGGAAAATTATGATCTTTAGCACCTTTCATGTAGTCACCTGCCAGGATGCCAAGCCCACCGGCATACGCCTTGAAAGCGTTATCCAATCCATATTCCATACAAAAATACGCCACGCGGGGCAGAGAAGTCTTTGTCATTGTCATTTGCCTTTTCAATTTTTGAACCTATCGGGTAAAGATATTGAATTTGAGAAACGAGGCGATAGTGCTGTGTGATAATTTTTATACATTGAGCCAATAGGTCAGTTTAATCACTAAGGAACGATTCTTGGTAGTAAAAGTTTCAGGAAAATAATTATCAGTATAAACGATAAATAAATCTGAAACGGGCTTGAATCGCCATTGAAAACGGGAGTTGACATTGATATTATCAATCTGATTATTATATTGTATGAAGGTCGTCCAGAAAACGCTACGCGAAAATGTAAAATCGAATCTTGGGCCAATAAGGTACAAGTTGGCATCATTGTAGGGATCCGGTAGCCGGATGCGATTGTAGCTCATATCCATTGAAATCGAGCCAAAAGGCTGAAACCGATACCCGATGGCACCTTCCAAATTTAAACGAGTACCATTAAAATACTGCCCGGATCGGGTACCGAGTTCATAAAAAAAACGCTTGCGAAAATCCGAGGTAAAATTGATCACGACCAAATGCGCCGTGTAGTCGCTATCCGCTTGTAATTCCACGCCCCCCGTGCGGGTAGGATCAAAATCATCGAATAAATAAACATACTCCCGGCGCAAGCGAATATTAAATTGTGCTGTATTGCGGAAGGCGATCCGGTACATCAAATTTACATCATAATCAATGATCCGCTCGGAGTCTCCGATTATATCGAAATCAAAACCAGGACCATGCCGGTTGATCACCTTTGAGTCAGGGTAGAAATTATGCCAGGTGGTATGCGCTAACTGCCGAATGTCGCGGCGGCGCAAAAAGCCTGTTTCGGGGTTGTAATTTGCACCCACATACCGCCCTACGGTACTCACATCCCAGGCTGGCACCCCATACACCAAACGGAAGCCGGTAGCAAAACTTTTGTCCAATTGGTCTTTTTCAAAAGAGTGGTGAAAAAAGTACTTACCATTCCAACGATTATCTTTGGAGGCGAGGTTATAATCTAAGCCAAGCACGCGGTTGAAGTCATTCAAATTGCCATTAAAACGATTTTGATCATTAAACAGCGGCTGCTTGTTGACCAAAATCGCTGCAATATTAGAACGGCTAAAAACCTTTCGCTGAGCAGCTGCTACGGTATAATTGATAGAAGGCAGCCCGATTGCTTCGTCTTCAGCAGCTTGTATGTTAAGTAGCCCTATTCGCCAATCATTGCCGATTTTTCCGCTCAGGCGCGCGCCTGCATAAAGCGTGTTTTGGATATTCTGACCAGTGGATTCGTCCCGGGCTACGCCAATCCGGCGCGAGAAAAAAGGGCGAATGCCATCAGCGCCAAAAGTGGCAAACAAATCAGCATTTTCCAGGAAAAACTGTCGCCGTTCGGGAAAAAATATTTCGAAGCGATCCAGGTTAGTAACTTGTTGATCTACTTCTACTTGCGAAAAATCAGGGTTGAAGGTCAAGTCGAGGTTGAGAGCCGGTCCCACGCCTATTTTGGCATCCCCTCCAATATCCCAGCTAAACTTTGGGTCTTCATTGACCCGTTGGTCGCCATCAAACAAGTTGTGCGCATAATTGCCTGCTGCATAAGGAATGAGGGCTACATTCCCGCTGGGCTTACTTAACGGCGCATCCCAAATGAGTTGCCGCGTAAAAGCCAGCGTGATGATTCCAAAATTGCGAGGGATAGGTGTCCAGGTGGAGCGTTCTGCTTTTTGGCTATCAATGCGATAAAAATTAACATTCCAGACGACACTTCCTTCTTTAAAACGAAGCGTTTTGAAAGGAATCGCCATTTCAGCTATCCAGTAGCCATCGTAAGTTTTTGCTTCGGCATACCATTTGTTATCCCAATTGAGTGACAAATCTTCGCTTGTAGCACCGCCATTAGAGATTAAACCTTCCCGCTGTACGCCAAAAGGATTCACCCCAAACTGAAAAGCGTTGGTATTATCCAAAAAAGGATCAATGACCACGGTCAGTCCGTCGTTGGCTTCGCCGCGGTAGTCCCGTCGCAGGGAGGGGGTCACGTACGCACGTTCGCCGGGCAAGTTATACATTTTGGCACTGATGTAAATAAAGTGGTCATTGTACGTCATGCGCACTTCGGTTTGTCCATTGGCAAGCGAAGTATCAGCCGGGAAAAACTGCATAAAATCTTTTGCGACATCTGCATTTTGCCAATCCACTTCCTCCAACACTGCATCCAGTTGAATAGCACCCAGGGCTCGTTTGATTTTTAGGGGAGGAAGTCCCTGAGAAAAAAGACAGGAAGTGATCAAACTACAACAAAGAAGGTAAAAGTACTTGGCTTGCATCTCAAAAGCGTTTTTCTTTTGAAGTTTAGACAAAGGAATGCACTAAAAATATTCAAGTGGTGGGATTTTAATCTCAAGCCTTTTTTCTAATCAATTTCCCTTTTATCTTTGCTGCGAAAATAAAAACAGCTATAAGAATGGAAACGAGTGCAAAAAAATCAACTACAATGGACTGGGTTCTGTTCCTGGTTTCCACGGTTATTTGCCTTTTACTCCTGATGTACGCCGAAGAATGGTTTTGGGTAGCATTGCCATTTGTGCTTACTTATTTTGTGAAGGCGCTGCGCATGATCTGATCTATATTACGAGTTCGCCGCTTTTTGTATTGGATACAAGTGTTTTTCTATTTCTGTTCTTGCACAATAGTCGGTTTGCATACATTTCTCACCGAAGCGGATAATCCTTGCGCACAATTGTCGTTATTAGCGTATTAAAACCATTTTATAATCATTTATGACCAGATTGTTGGCTTTCTGCCTTTTGGCGCTACTGCTTTTTGCATGCAAACAAAAAGGAGCATTAGAAACCATAGAAAACAAGGACGAGGCGGGTTATGTGGAGCGCTACACGCGTCGGAAAAGTGACTTTGCAAAAGAAGGGCTTTACACCAGGATAGACCCCCAGGGAAAGAAAGTGGAAGAAGCATTGTACAAAAATGATACCCTGGATGGCTGGCGAATTTTGTACTACGAAACGGGCGATACGCAGGTCTTAGAATCTTACAAAACAGGCCTTTTTCATGGCATTTACAAAGTTTATTTCCCGGAGGGTGGTGTCAAATTATTGGGACAGTACGCTGATAATGAAATGACGGGACTCTGGAAAGGGTATTATGAAAATGGCAGTATAAAGGAGGAAGTGACCTTTGAAAAAAGTGAAGAAAACGGACCTTTCGTGGAATATTATCCAAACGGGAAGCTAAAAGCGCAAGGAAATTATCTGAATGGCGACTATGAGCACGGCGAATTGAAGTTGTACGATGAAGCTGGACAACTCATCAAAACCATGCAGTGTGATAAGGGTATTTGCAGAACAACCTGGGAAGCGAAGGAAGGAACCGCTCCCAATTAATACGCGACTACTTTGTTTCCATTTTCCTTGTTTCAAAAATTGACATCAATAGATAACTGCCGTGGGCACTAAAGATTGGCTATGCAGAATATTTTACTTTTCGTTTTTTTGATAAGCGTCGGAAATCTCTTCGCGCAGTTGGGTGGGCAGCGTGCCTTTTCCTTTCTCAATTTGTCTCCTTCGGCGAGGATCACTGCGCTGGGGGGCAATCTTATTACCGTCATGGATGATGATGTCAATTTAGCTTATGCAAACCCCGCCCTGCTCAATCCGCTGATGCACCAGCAAATTACATTCAGCCACAATTTTCACTTGGCGAAAATTCAAAACGGCTACGCAGCTTACGCCAATTACTTTCCAAAACTTAAAACGACCTTTCACGCGGGCGTGCAATATGTCAACTACGGAGAAATAGAAGCGCGCAATGAATTCAACACAGTGGAGGGTACTTTTAAGCCAAGCGAAAATGCTTTTACACTCGGTGCGGCACGACAGGTGGATGAGCGGCTCTCGGTAGGCGCTAATTTGAAGTTGCTTACCTCCCGATTGGATGTGTTTAGCTCTTTAGGGCTGGCTGCGGATGTAGCCGCGGCATATACCGACACTGCTAATCGCTTTACTGCCACGATTGTTTTCAAAAATATAGGTACCCAGCTGACTCCTTATCGCGAGGATAATTTTGAGCCGCTACCTTTTGAAATCCAGGTTGGTATTTCCAAAAGGCTGCGCTATCTGCCCTTCCGCTTTTCGATCATTTATCACAATCTTCAGCGTTGGAATGTCATTTTTGATGACCCCAATCGAGAGGATAATGATCTTTTTTTCGGAGAACCCACCGAGCAAAGCGAGTTATCCCTCTTTGCGGACAATCTTTTCCGGCATTTTATTTTTAATGGCGAATTTCTATTTGGACAAAAAGAGAATTTCAGAATGCGAATCGGGTACAATCACTTGCTGCGCAAAGAAATGGTCGTGGAAAGTTTCGGAAGTCTGGCTGGCTTCTCTTTTGGCGCTGGTATCAAAATTAATCGTTTCCGGATTGATTATGGCAGAATGATTTACCACATCGCCGGCGGTATCAATCACCTCAGCATTCAGACTAATTTCCGGGAATTTCGGCGCTGAGCATTGGGCTTTTGGTATTATTCCGGCTCAAAGCCCAGGACGATATTGAAGCGACCCAGATTTTGTAAAGTGCGCTCCCCTGTTTTGTCAAAACCGATACCGTAGTCAAAACCTAATACCCCAAACATCGGCAGGAATACTCGCAAGCCAAAACCACCTGAGCGTTTGATGTTGAAAGGATTAAAATCCCGAATTTCCCGCCAGGCATTACCACCTTGCAAAAAAGAATGCACATAGATCGTAGAACTCGGATTCAGCGAAAGCGGATACCGGAGCTCCAGCGTGAATTTATCAAACACAGGCGTAGCCGATGTCGTACCGGTGCGGTCTCTGTTCGCTTCTAAGTCTTCTACATCATACCCCCGGAGCGAAATAATATCTACCCCTGCAAATCCAAACTGCTGATTGTTGATACCATCGCCTCCCAACTGGAAGCGCTCGAAAGGAGATGTGCCAATTTCACTATTGTAAAAGCCGAGCAAGCCAATTTTAGCGGATGCTTTGAGCGTAAGCTTTCCTACGATCGGGGTGTACCATTCTGCGTCGAAGCGCCACTTGTGGTATTCCAGCCAGCGAAACTTCTCTGTAACGGGCGAATCGGAGTAGTCTTTTTTGTCAAAAAGAGAATAGGGCGGAGTCAATTGCACTGTCAGTGAAATACGCGAACCATCTCTTGGGAAAATCGGGTCGTTGACAGTGGAGCGCGCGATTGTCTGGCGGATACTAAAGTTGTTGTAATTACCATCATTTACGGCGATGCCCTCATCCGTCCTGAATATCCCACGGGAGCTGACCCAGTCTTTTAGCGCAATTGTTTGAATGTTCAGCGCGGTAGTCGCTACAAAGTTATCGTCGGGCCATTTAAGGCGGGTACCAAAACTGACCGAGCCCTGAATTATATCGAAAAAGACATCAGTATTTCGAATCCCATCCGTAAACCGGTTATAAAAACCGCCAACGGTAAAGGAATTAGCTTTTTTGCCACCCAGCCAGGGTTCTGTAAAAGAAACATTGTAAGACTGGAAAAATTCTCCGTTCGTTTGGGCGCGAATGGAGAGGCGTTGCCCATCTCCTTGAGGAAGCGGATGCCAGGCTTCTTTTTTGAAAATATTGCGCAAGGAAAAGTTGTTAAATGCCACCCCCAGCGTGCCGATCACTCTCGAAAAGCCGCCCCATCCGGCGGAAAGCTCCAACTGGTCGGAAGGTTTTTCCTCTAATTTGTACTCGATATCAACCGTTCCTCGATCAGGATTGACAGGGGTATTGATGCCCAATGTTTCAGGATTAAAATAACCCAAGTTGACAATTTCGCGTTGGGAGCGAATGATCTCGGAGCGACTGAACTTTTCACCTGGCAAGGTGCGCAACTCTCGGCGTACCACATGCTCGTGCGTGCGGTCATTGCCAGCTATCCCCACTTTGTCAATTGTGGCTTGTGGCCCTTCAAAAATACGAATTTCTAAATCAATCGAATCCTTGCTTACCGCCACTTCTACTGGATCAGCTTGAAAAAAAAGATAACCAAAATCCAAATAAAGCGAGCTTACATCGCGCCCGTCCTGGCTGAACTGGAGGCGATTTTGCAGTAGCTCCTGGTTATATACATCTCCTTTTTTGATGCCAAGCACCTCCGAAAGTGCTTCACTGGTGTAAATAGAATTCCCCTTCCAGGCGATATTACGGAAGTAGTATTGATTGCCTTCGTCTATTTTAAGCTGTAATACGAGGTCTCCTTTGGGATTCCGCCAGATACTATCTTTTAAGATTTTAGCATCTCTGTAGCCTGATTTATTGTAATAGGCAATGATGCTTTTTTTATCGTTTTCATACTCTGTTTTGAGGTATTTTGAAGAAGCCAAAAACCTTTTTTTCTCCTTCGTCTTTTTCATTTCTTTTCGCAGGCGTTTTTCCTTGATGTTATCATTGCCTACAAAAGCAATATCACCGATTTTTACCTTGCCGCCGATATTAGCTGAAAATATCAAGATCACGGCATTGATGCGGCTGCTATCGGGATATTCCGTGACGGCTACGCGGCAATCGAGAAAACCCTTATCAATAAAAAACTTCTCGATTTCTTTTTGAGCATTTACTTTCACGTTATCGGTCACGATACCCCCTTTCAGGATGTGCTTGTTCACCTGCTCGTTCAGTTCATCGTGATAGCTTTTTTTGATACCCCGATAAGTATATTGAGTAAGCCGCGGGCGTTCTTGCACCGCAATTTCAAGGAAAGCTACATCGCCAATCGTTTTTTCCATGAAAACCTGAACATCCGTGAAAAGGCGAAGCTTCCACAAAGCTTTGATCGCTTTAGGGATTTCCGTGCCCGGAATGCGCACCTTATCGCCTACCCTCAAACCAGAAATACTGATGATCGCATTGTCATCACTGTATTCGGCACCGGTCACCTTCACCCCACCGATTTCATAATCCTTGGGAGTCGTGTATTCAAAAACGGGGATACTGTCATTTGACTGAGTACGGGCGGCAAAGGGTATAAGCAGTATCAGGCTAATAAAAAATATGTTTTTCATCCTTTTATTCAATTGTTCAAACGCAAACTGCAAGAGCTAAACGAGTTAATATAATGAATGTTGTCGAGCGAAATTTCAAATTATTCAAAAGAGTCTTCCGATTTACAAATGGTTGTACGCAAAGCCTTCTAAGGTATTTGCTCACTTATTTTTCCAAATCGGCGTTCCCGATGTTGAAAGTTGATGATTGCCTCATACAGGCTGTTTTTTCTAAAATCGGGCCAAAACTCCTGGGTGAAATACAATTCTGTGTAGGCAATCTGCCAGAGTAAAAAGTTGCTAATGCGATTTTCTCCGCTGGTGCGAATCAGCAGTTCGGGGTCGGGTACATTGTTGGTACTCAGGGCATTTGCAAAAATTTGTTCGTTGATATCCGCGGGGTCGAGTAATCCTTTTTGTACTTGCGAAGCCAGGGTTTTAGCAGCTTCTACGATTTCCCACTTTGCGCTATAATTGAGTGCCAGTATCAGCGTCATCCGGGTGTTGTGTTGCGTGGTGCGAATACCTTCCAAAAGGGCATGCCGAGTAGAATCGGGCAACTTTTCAATATCGCCGATGGCACTCAGCCGAATATTATTTTTCATCAGGGTTTCCACTTCTTTGTGCAGGGTTTCTACTAAAAGCCACATGAGGGCGTTTACTTCCTTTTGGGGGCGATTCCAGTTTTCAGTAGAAAAAGCATACAAAGTTAAAAAAGGAATGCCCAGTTCTGCTGCTGCTTCTGTTGTCTCGCGCACTGCGCGCACACCGTTGCGATGCCCAAACACACGTGGCTTGCCGTGTTGCTTTGCCCAACGCCCGTTACCATCCATAATAATAGCAATGTGGCGCGGCAATTTTTCAAGATTTATTTGAGATTTTAAATCCATCCCTTTCACTTGTACCATAAGTTGCTTCTGCTTTTCGCAACAAAAATTCCTTCGTGAGGAAGAAGGGTTTCAAAAAATTCGCACAAAGTTATAAAAATTGTGGGCTTAAAAAAGTTATTAGGAAGCATCCTCTGCAAAAATCGCAAGGATTGACCCAAGTACAAATTTTTTGGCTGTATCTTTCAGCCCTTCATAAAAGTTAACACAGCTATGCAGTTCAAAGATTTTCAGTACACACGCCCCGATATGATCCCTTTTTCGGCGCAGTTTTCAGCTTTGTTGGCGCAGTTTGAGCAAGCAGCTTCTTTTGAGGAGCAAGCTGCTTTGTTTACCAAAATCAGCGATATGCGCACGGATTTCAACTCGATGTACAATATCTGCTACATCCGCCATACGATCAATACTAGGGATGAATTTTATGAAAAAGAACAGGCTTTTTATGATCAGGAGTTGCCCAATTTTGAGGCTTTAAATAATCAGTTTTATAAAAAGCTGCTCTCATCTCCTTTCAGAAAAGAATTAGAGGCGCGATGGGGCAAGCAATTGTTTGTGATTGCGGCGTATAGCCAAAAAACTTTTTCGCCCGCAATTGTAGAAGACATGCAGGAGGAGAATAGGCTCTCTACGGCTTACATGCAACTGAAAGCAGGTGCCAAAATTCAGTTTAATGGCGAAGAATGCAATCTTTCTTCTATTCAAAAATATGAACATGCCAAAGACCGCGCTACCCGCAAGGCCGCCGCAGCGGCGAAGTGGAGATTCTTTGAGCAACACCAACAAGAAATAGAAGCTATTTTTGATAAACTGGTGAAGCTCCGGCATCAAATTGCAACCAAACTGGGGTATCAAAATTTTGTAGAACTGGCTTATGCCCGCATGCTTCGGTCTGATTATGATGCTAGTATGGTGGCTACTTTTCGGGAGCAAATCCGGCAGTACATCGTACCCATTGCCAGCCAACTCTACGAACGCCAACGCCGCAGAATGCAAGTGGATACGCTACAATATTATGATGAGGAGGTGCGGTTTTTGTCTGGGAATCCTACCCCCAAGGGCGATGCTCAATGGATCATTGGCAATGCTCAAAAAATGTACCGGGCACTATCATCCGAAACAGGAAGTTTTTTTGATTTTATGTTGCAAACAGGACTCCTCGATGTGGAAACACGCCCCGGCAAAGCCACGGGCGGGTATTGCACGTTTATAGGAAATCACAAATCGCCGTATATTTTTTCAAACTTCAATGGCACGGCTGGCGATATTGAGGTGCTGACCCATGAGGCCGGGCATGCTTTCCAGATGTATGCCAGTCGGGACATCGGTATTAGCGAGTACCATTTTCCTACCTACGAAGCCTGCGAAATTCATTCCATGAGCATGGAGTTTTTTACCTGGCCCTGGATGCCACTTTTTTTCTTACAAGACGCCGATAAGTTTAAATTTAACCATATCTCAAATTCGATCTGCTTTTTGCCTTACGGGGTTGCTGTGGATGAGTTCCAACACTTTGTGTATGAAAATCCATACGTGACGCCACAAGCACGCAATGAAGCCTGGCGAACTATTGAAAAAAAATATTTACCCCAGCGCGACTACTCTGAAAATGTTTTTCTTGAAAATGGCGGCTTTTGGCAAAAACAGAATCATATTTTTACCACGCCCTTTTATTATGTAGATTATGTGCTGGCTCAGATTTGTGCTTTCCAGTTTTGGAAAAAAGATAGCGAAAATCACGAACAAGCTTGGTTGGATTACATAAAACTCTGCCAAGCGGGTGGTAGTCTTTCTTTTCTGGAACTGGTAAAACTTGCCAATCTTCGCTCTCCTTTTGATGCGCAATGCGTTCAATCGGTCATAGATATTATCGAAACCTGGCTTGGCAGCATAGATGACAGCCAATTTTGAGCAAGATACCATTTGGTATCAGATGTATCCTTAACTTTGCAGGCAGCAAAACCCTCTTACTATGTTTGCGATTATATTGGGCTTTTTGACGGCATTCACCCTTACTTATTTTGCCATTCCTTCTATCATCGGCATTGCTAAAGAAAAAAATCTTTATGATGTACCCACTTCCCGGAGTTCCCATACCGTGAAGACACCTTCGCTCGGCGGGATTGCCATTTTTGCTGGGGCTATCTTCTCGATTGTGCTGTGGACACCCTTTGAGAATTTCGGCAACTTGCAGTATATTTTGTGTGCTTTCCTCATCATTTTTCTGATCGGTGCAAAGGATGACCTTTCCCCTATGTCGCCTTTCAAAAAACTGATCGCTCAAATATTGGCCGCGAGTATTCTGATTTTCAAATCTAAAATCTATCTGACCAGCTTCTATGGGGTTTTGGGCATTTATGATGGCTTAGGAGATGCTTTTTATACAATTTTTACCTTATTTACTATGTTGGTTATTATCAATTCATTTAATCTCATTGATGGTATCAATGGACTGGCTGGTAGTATCGGCGCTTTGATAATGATTACACTGGGTGTTTGGTTTTTTTTAATAGACAAAATAGAGTACGCTATCGTTGCTTTTGCTATGGCAGGTGCGGTTATTGCTTTTTTAAAATATAATTATACGCCTGCTAAAATATTCATGGGCGACACAGGATCGCTGATGATCGGTATTGCCTGCGCGATCCTTATTGTACAATTTATTTATCAAAACCACCGACTGTACAGCGAGAGCCCGTTTAAATTCCAGTCTATTCCGGCAGTAGCCTTTGGGATTATTATTATTCCTTTATTTGATACGCTCAGGGTTTTTATTACGCGGATCATTCGAGGCAACTCCCCATTCCACCCTGATAGAAGGCATATCCACCACTTATTGATTGACTATGGGCTAAGTCATATGCAGGCTACTATTTCGTTAGTCATTGTTAATTTATTTTTTATTGCATTTGTTTTTTCTTTACATACTGTAGAGGTACATTTATTGCTATTTAGTATATTGGGTATTGCGTCTGGCTTAACCCTTTGGCTGCATCAAGCAGTTGTTAAAAAAAATAAACAATGAATTATTTCTTAGTATTTTTGGGTGGAGGCATTGGTAGCATATGCCGTTACATTATTAATCAGACTTTACACAAATATTCATTCGCATTTCCCTGGGCTACATTTTTAGCTAATGCTTTGAGTTGCATTCTATTTGGAGTGATAGCAGCACTACTTTTGAAGAATAAAATAGCGCCAATACAAGGCATTTTTTTACTTACAGGTTTTTGCGGCGGGTTTAGTACCTTTTCCACTTTCACAAATGAAACCTTCATTTTATTTCAAAACGGACAAAGCTTCTATGCGGCTTTGAATATAATAGCCAATGTTATTGTTTGTTCGTTTTGTTTGTATATCGCTTTGAAAATCACTTCTTTTTTTTAAATATTTGTTACTTTTAAAATACCTAACACCACCCTTTTTATGAAAAAAATAGTATTCACCTTTTTACTCATTTTTATATTTATTACATCCTCGCAAGCGCAAGAAGAACGCATGTTGCCCGCAGACACAATGATCGTCACAAAGCATGAAGTAACGGTAAAAGGGCAGCGAATTCCATATACGGCTACGGTAGGCACACAGCCTGTGTGGAATGAATCGGGTAAACCCATTGCGGCTTTACATTATACTTATTATGAACGGTCTGACATACAAGATCGGTCGGTACGCCCACTTGTCATTTCTTTTAATGGCGGCCCCGGTTCGGCTTCTGTTTGGATGCACATTGCCTACACTGGCCCCAGGAATATCCTGATTGATGATGAAGGCTTTCCGGTGCAACCCTATGGGATTCGAGAGAACCCGCACTCTATTGTAGATGTCGCCGATATTGTTTATGTCAATCCAGTCAATACAGGCTATTCACGCATTTTGGACAAAGACGCGAAAAGAGAAACTTTTTTTGGGGTAAATGCTGATATCAAATACCTGGCAGAATGGATTAATACCTTTGTAAGCCGGAAAAATCGCTGGCAGTCTCCTAAGTATCTTATTGGCGAAAGCTATGGCACCACACGGGTGTCTGGCTTGGCACTGGAATTACAAAACGCACATTGGATGTACCTCAACGGCGTGATTTTGGTATCGCCTACAAATCTGGGAATTGAGCGCGATGGACCGGTAGATGCTGCCAATCGCTTGCCTTATTTTACCGCTACGGCCTGGTTTCATAAAGTACTAAGCGGGGAATTGTTAGAAAAAGATTTGGAAAAAGAACTATTACCCGAAGTAGAAAACTTTACCATCAATGAACTGCTGCCTGCTATGGCAATGGGTGGTTTTTTGAATGAAGGCAAGAAAAAGCAAATGGCTCAGAAAATGGCTTATTATTCGGGCTTATCGGAAAAAACAATTTTACAACACAATTTAGATGTACCCTATAATTTTTTTTGGAAAGACCTGCTTCGGGAAAAAGGCGGCTACACCGTAGGGCGGCTGGACTCCCGCTATCGGGGCATTGATCGAAAAGAAGCGGGCGACAGCCCTGATTACAATTCAGAGATCACTTCCTGGTTGCATTCATTTACGCCAGCCATTAATTTTTATTTTAAAAATCAATTAAATTTTAAGACAGATATCAAGTACAATATGTTTGGTCCAGTCAATCCCTGGGATCGAAGTGGAGATAATACCGGAGAAAATCTTCGGCAGGCAATGGCACAAAATCCTTATCTGAAAGTAATGATTCAATCGGGTTATTATGATGGCGCTACGACTTACTTTAATGCCAAATACACGATGTGGCACTTGGATCCAAGCGGAAAGCTGAAAGACCGCCTGCGTTTCGAAGGGTATCGAAGTGGGCACATGATGTACCTCCGGCAGGAAGACCTCGCCAAAGCCAATGAGCATATCCGCGAGTTTATTAAGGCTTCTTTACCCAAAAAAGGGGAAGCTGCCAAATATTGATACGGCATTGCCAGGTGGCGCTCCTCACAAAATAAAAGAGAATGCCATCTGGCAATCCTCAATCAAAATCCTTACATTTGTACAAAAATAAATAATACCATGAGTGAGTTCCAGGAGGTAGTCAAAGAAGGGGCGCAAGAAGTTGCCCGAAAAGCGTGGCGCGGTACGAAACGCCTTTTGCTGTACGCTACCATCTTAGCCGTTATTGTTGGTGTAGGCTATGTTTGGTTCAATTATTACTGGACATACAGCGACGGAATCAGCGCGGGTACGCTCGTGAAGGTTTCCAAAAAAGGGTATTTGTTTAAGACGTATGAAGGCTTACTGAACGTAGGTGGTATCAAGGCAAACCAGCAGGGTAATGTGATTAGTAACATGTGGGAATTTTCTGTTACAAAAGATGATGTATATAAAGATCTACAGGAATATCAGGGCAAAGAGGTGCGTTTGTTTTATCATCAGTATCGAAAATCCTTTCCATGGGATGGAGATACCAACTATTTTGTTTACAAAGTGGAATTAGAAAAATAAGCTGCCTAAGTTTTATTCGATTCTGTATTTCCAAAAAGGATAAACCGCGCCACTTTCACAAATTGCTTGACCAGCAGGCAATTCCAAAAATCCATCCGCTGCTACCAGATTAGCGAAGTCCCCGGAGCCTTTCCCTTCTATTGGTTTTGCCCAACGGCATCCGTTTTCCTCTTTTTCCAGTTGCACTTGCACGAAATAGGTCAGATCAGGTTTGAATTGAACGGCTTCTTTCAAAATCGCACCCTCCCTTTGTATCGGAGATAAGCCCAGATTGGCGCGAAGCCAGGGCTCCACATATCGAACGGTACACATCAACGCAGAAACCGGGTTGCCGGGCAGCGCAAACACCGTAGTTCCTCGTTTTGATTTACCAAACCACAAGGGTTTACCGGGTTTTTGTTGCACTTTATGAAAGACTTTTTCTACACCCAGCGCTGCAAGAACCCCTGGCACATGGTCAAGTTTGCCTTCTGATACCCCTCCCGTCAGCAAAATCGCATCAAATTTTTGTAAACACACCGCCAACGCGGTTTGCATCTCTTCTGATTGGTCAGGCAAGTGCAGGGTCGCTACCTTTATTTTCCATTTTGACAGCAGGGTCGCTATGGTTGCTGCGTTGGAAGCTCTAATTTGGTGCGACAATGGCGTTTCTGCTATTGGCACGATTTCATCTCCTGTGCTAATAATCGCCATTTCGGGTAGTTTTTTCACTAAAATGGAAGATTTTCCAATGCTCGCGGCGATGCCGATCTCTGCTGCAGAAAGGATGCTGCCCTGTGGCACAATCAAGTCACCCGCTTTTTTATCACTGCCCTGTTTGTGGATGTTTTGCCCTTTTGTTATGGTTGGTATCCTAAGTTTTGCAAATTTATCCTGAATATCCAGGTCTTCATACCGAATCACAGTATCCGTTCCGATAGGTAGCACTGCCCCAGTCATCACTTCTATGGCATGGTGTCTATTTTGTAATGAAAGTGCCGGCATCCCGGCAGTTTGCATCGCCTCAATGGCAAAGGTTTGTTTACCTGCTTCAAAAGCAGAAAAATTGATGGCAATCCCATCCATCGTGACACGATCGAAGGGAGGAAAATCCCGATCTGCCAGTAGCGGTTCTGCCAGCAGTCTTCCGATTGCATCAGCCAATGCGACCCTTTCTGAGCCTAACTCAATTCGATCCTGCAAGACCAACGCGGTAGCTTCTTTTACGGCGATCATTTTTTGCTATAAAACAGTGAACAATGGCAGGGCAAATGAGCGAACGCGGTTTTGTCAATCTTTGAAACTTGCAAAGCCTGCAAAGCTAAAACAATCAACTTACCCAATAGCCAAATAAAGGTACAGGGATTTTTTTTAACATCATATTACTGACCAGAAGAACAGGATAATTTTTGCCTTGCTTTTCAGGGGGGTGATATGCTTTTGTTTTCTTTACTTATTGGTTTAAAAAATTGAACTAAACCTGTACAAAATCTATTTGGATTTAAACTCATGAAACTTTTTTGAAATAAAATTCCTGTTTTTGCTACAATTTTGGAATAAAAATATAGCCAATGGAGAATCAATTAGTCAAGTTAGTCAACTTGTTTCACGAATACGAGCAGCAGCACCCTGGAGCGGGCATCGAAGATTTTTGCAGGCATCATTTGGCGATCAGCCAGTTGGAAAAAGAAACCCTGGGGTATGATTTGTCGAAGGAAGTCATTATTTCCATTGCAGTAGGCAGGTTGGCACGTTTTGCAGATATGTACACCAAAAAAGCCCTCGCGGCGCTACCCATTGCCAATACAGATGAAATCGTGTACCTGATGATCCTCGACGAAACTAATACACCGCGCAAAAGTGAATTGATTCACAGTGGTTTATCGGAGTTTTCGACAGGGGTGGAAATCATTCGCAGGTTGCAAAAAGCAAATTTAGTAGAAGAATTTCCCGATGCGGAGGATCGCCGCTCAAAGCGTATTCGTTTGACGGATCAGGGCAAAAAACTGCTGGAAGAAGTCTATCCTAAAATGGAAATCGTATCGAAAATGGTAGCCAGTACCCTCACGGAGGAAGAAAAGGACTTGCTCATTCAAATTCTGGGAAGACTCGAAAGGCGGCACGAACAACTGTACAGTATCGTGAAAACAAAAAACCTGGAGGAAACAGCCGAGGTTTTGAAGCTCGAAAGTGAATAGGTTTTTTAAGGATCGAGCCACGCAAAGCACTGAAATACAAAACCTCAAAAAATGGAGGCGGTATTTTTTTTGCTGTACCACCTTGTGCTTGTTTATCCTTGCTTTCCTATCCAGCTATTTTTTGTAACTTTGGAGCGCAGCGGTGTAAAGCGGTATGTTCTCATGGCACATTGAGCTGTAACACCCTTATTTTCATCAAATTTAGTAAATGAGTAATTTCGTTGTATCGGCGCGCAAATATCGCCCGAATCGCTTCGAGGATGTGGTGGGGCAGGAGCATGTATCGCGCACGCTGAAAAACGCCTTGCAAAGTGACCATTTGGCGCATGCTTTCTTGTTTTGTGGGCCACGAGGAGTAGGCAAAACTACTTGCGCCCGTATACTGGCGAAGGTGCTGAATTGTCAGAATCTGACCAAAGACCTGGAGCCTTGCAATGAATGCAGTTCTTGCAAATCCTTTAATGAAAATGCTTCTTTCAACATCACCGAATTAGATGCCGCCTCCAATAACTCGGTAGAACATATTCGAGCGCTCATCGAGCAGGTGCGATTCCAACCGCAGCAGGGCAAGTATAAAGTATTTATCATTGACGAGGTGCACATGCTCTCACAGCAGGCATTCAACGCTTTTTTGAAAACGCTGGAAGAGCCGCCGCCTTATGCTATTTTTATTTTGGCAACAACCGAGAAACATAAAATTATCCCGACCATTCTATCGCGCTGCCAGATTTATGACTTTCGCCGGATACAAGTACCCGATATGGTGGCGCATCTACAGCACATTTGCAAAACAGAAGGCATTGATGCTGAAGAAGATGCATTACATATCATTGCCCAAAAAGCAGATGGTGCGCTGCGGGATGCCTTGTCCATCTTTGATCGGATTGTGGCGTTTTCAGGAAATGAAGTCAAGTACCAGGATGTGATTTCTAACCTGAATGTGCTGGATTATGACTATTACTTTCGGCTTGTAGATGCACTTTTAATAGAAGATGTGTCGCGCGTGCTGCTCCTTTTTGATGATATTTTGAAAAGAGGCTTCGATCCCGAATTGTTCATTAATAGTTTTGCCGAGCATTTTCGCAATTTATTGGTTTGCAAAGATGAACAGACACTACAATTACTGGAAGTCAGCGATACGCTACAGGCTCGATATTTTCAGCAGGCACAAATTACACCGGCAACTTTTATACTCACTGCACTCAATATTGCCAATGACTGTGATGTTGAATTCAAAAATGCACGCAATAAGCGCCTCCATGTGGAGATGGCATTAGTGAAAATGAGCTACATTAACAGGGCAGTGCAGTTAACCAAACAGGCAATTCCTACTGAAGGAGAAGAAAAAAAAAAGCCTGATGAATTAGTAGCTACCAAAAATAAACTCCCAGACCCCGTCCAGGTAGCCTCCACCCAAGAGAATGCATCAGCCAGTTATTCTTACAGAGAGCCGCTTGTAGAAGAACCAAGCCCTTCCTTGTTGACGAGGGTAAAAAATTCAGACAAGCACAGCATACCTAAGTTGAATGGCGATTTGGATGCAATGCTACAAGAAATAAAAGCGGCGGAAAAAAAGAACGAAAGACAAGAAGCCCCAACCCTCACGCTCGAAACCTTGCACACAGTTTGGCAGGAATACATGAATCAAAGCGACCTGTCGGATGGGATGAAGGGCTTGCTGCAGGATATGGAATTATTGTTGGACAAACGACATATCACAGCTATTGCTCATTCTTCTATTGCCGAAAATGCACTTCGAGAGGAAACAAAGCTGGTAGGCTTTATCCGCCGTTATTTTAATGAGCCGGAATTGGCTTTTACGATCAAAAGAGTTGAAAAACCTACAACTGCAACCAAAATTCAAAAGCCCCTGACTGCCAAAGAGAAGTACCTGAAAATGCGAGATACCAATCCAGCTTTACAAGAACTTCAAAAGCGATTTGACCTCCGACCCGATGAGGATTAGGATGTCTTTTTATTATTTTGATTTTCGTATCTTGTGCATCATTATTTTGCACAAAATGTAAACAGAAAGATAATTGCTTCTAAAAAATATACGAGCCTCAAACTACTACTCAAAAATAATGTTTTTGTCTGACAATAAAACGCTTCTAAATTATGAACAATCAATCCCTTTGGTTTCTTGAAAATATAGACGTTACGGTGCTTTTTTGCCCTCAGAAGAATGCCAAAGCAGGGGGCATGGAGCGTCATATTCACAAAATTTATAAAAAAGGCGAATACATCTACCTGCCCGAAGAGTTATCCAACAAGATATTTTTCCTCACGGAAGGTCGGGTGAAAATCGGCAGCTATGGTGAAGGCGGTAAAGAGATCACCAAAGCAATTCTCAATAAAGGCGAGGTATTTGGGGAATTATCCCTGGTAGGCGAAAACAAGCGCCGCGATTTTGCTTACGCGATGGAAGATGCAACGGTTTGTGCGATTTCGGTAGAAGAGATGAAATCTCTCATGCGCGATCGAAGCGAACTAAACCTGTTTTTGCTCAACATCATGGGAAACCGGATGCTGGAACTGGAACAGCGGCTGGAGTCCTTGGTTTTCAAAGATTCTCGCACCCGCATTGTCGAATATTTGTACGACTTGGCTTCTAAAAAAGGACAAAAAGTAGGCTATGAAATCTTAGTGAGGAAATTTTTGACGCACCAAGAAATTGCCAACATCACAGCTACTTCTCGACAAACCGTCAACACTGTACTCAACGAACTACGCGATAAAAATGTGCTCACCTTTGACCGCCGCCGGATGCTCGTGCGTGATATGAGTAAACTCAAAAAAGAAACGGAAGCGCCGGAGCTTGCTTAAGCTTGAACGATAAATGCTTATTTTTGGATTTGGCTTTTAAATTTAAAACAGTCGTTGCAAAGCGCACAGCAATACAATCAATTTTTCCTACAGGAACTAGAGCGGCTCAATCCGGCTCAACGGGAGGCGGTAGCACGTATCGAAGGACCCGTGCTGGTCGTAGCCGGACCCGGCACAGGCAAAACCCACATCTTGGCAGCGCGCGTTGGTAAAATATTATTAGACACGGACGCTCAACCCAGTAATATTCTCTGTCTTACCTTCACGGATGCGGGCGTACACGCCATGCGCAAGCGATTGCTGGAATTGATAGGCCCCGCAGCACACTTGGTGCATATCTTTACTTTTCATTCTTTTTGCAATGCCATTATCCAGAATAACCTGGAGCTATTTGGTCGGCAGGAATTATCGCCGCTAACAGATTTAGAACGGATTGAGATCATTCGCCAAATCATAGACGAACTGGATGTAGAACATCCGCTCAAGCGGCATCCATCGGATGCTTACTTCTATGAGGAACACCTGCATGATCTATTCAAACGGATGAAATCGGAGGACTGGACGGTAGCATTTGTGCATCAAAAAATAGAGGAATACCTGCATGAACTACCGAATCGCCCGGCTTTTGTGTACCAAATGTCCAGGGGTACTTTTCAGAAAGGGGCACTTAAAAAAGCGAAGCTGGAAGAAGCACACGAAAAAATGGAAAAGCTGCGGGCAGCAGTTGCACTTTTTCCTCGGTTTCAGCAATTAATGCGGCAGCGACAACGCTATGATTATGACGATATGATTTTGTGGGTGCTCAGAGCTTTTGAAGAACAAGAAGCGCTGTTGCTCAACTATCAGGAGCAATATCTCTATTTTCTTATAGATGAATACCAGGACACCAACGGCGCACAGAATAATATTTTGCGAAAGCTGGTGGCATACTGGGATAATCCAAACGTTTTTATCGTAGGCGACGATGACCAGTCTATCTACGAATTTCAAGGCGCTCGCCTGAAAAACCTCACCGATTTTTATGAAACCTATCAGGCAGATCTGAAAATCATTTTACTACTCGATAATTATCGGTCTTCTTCTTTGATCCTGGATACTTCCCGACAGTTGATTGATCATAATAAAATTCGTATCGTCAATAGCTTACAAAAATGGGGTATTGAAAAAGCTTTGGTTGCCCGGCATCCAACTTTTGCAGCATCAAAAGTTGTGCCGCGTATCGCTGTTTATCCCAATCGTGCGCAAGAAGAAGCAGCCGTAGTGCAGCAAATTGAAGCCTTGCAGGCTGCAAATTTCCCACTGGAAGAAGTCGCCATTATTTATGCCAAGCACAAGCAAGCTCAAGGTGTGATCACTTTGCTTGAGAAAAAAGGCATTCCTTATCATACCCGCCGGAAGGTGAATGTTTTGACTTTGCCTTTGGTGGATCGGCTTCGAGGGTTACTCTCATATTTTCAAGCAGAATTGACAAATCCTTACAGCGGCGAAGCCCTGCTCTTTCGCATTTTGCACTACCCTTTTTGGGATATTCCACCTGCCGCTATTGCCGATTTGAGCTTTTACCTTTCAAAGTTGGATTGGCAGGAACGCCCCATGTGGCGACAAGCTATACTGGATGAAAAGCTTTTGCAAAAACTATCACCAACGGGTGCTTCGGCGCTGCTCCGCTTGGCGGGATTTATCGAAAATAGCCTCCAGTATTACCATAGCGTTGGCTTATCTTCCTTTGTAGAAAGTGTGATCAATAGAAGTGGCTTATTGGCTTACGCCCTTCAGCAACCTGATAAAATCGGTGCACTGGAAGTGATCAAAACTTTTTTCGATTTTGTAGTACAGCAGACCCTTCGCAATCCTCACCTAAGCCTCTCACAACTGCTGGCAATCCTCCAGAGCATGGACGACAATCGCCTGCCGCTGGAGTTGGATAAGGTAATTTCGAGTGAAAAAGGCGTGAACCTCCTCACTGCTCATAGTGCCAAAGGACTCGAATTTCGACATGTGTTTTTGATTGATTGTGTGAAAGAAAGCTGGGAACCATCCAACAAAGGTAGTGCTTACCGCTTCCCTTTGCCCGATACGCTTACGCTCTCAGGAACAGAAGATGCACTGGAAGCCCAGCGTCGGCTTTTTTATGTAGCTATCACAAGGGCAAAGGAGGGATTGTACCTTTCCTACAGCGAACAAGACGAAAAGGGAAAGGCCTTGCAACAGGCAATTTTTATAGACGAGGTATCCAAGCAGAAAGATATTGAAATAATACATCCCATCTTGTCGGAAGAGGTAATGGCTGCCTCGCAGCTTTTGCACCTGCTGGAAACATCAAAACCAAGATTGCCGGAGCAAGACAAAAATGGCATAGACCGCCTGCTGGAAGGGTTTACGCTCAGTATTTCAGGGTTGAATCAGTACTTAAAATGCCCTTTGAGTTTTTACTACGAGCAAATCCTCCAAGCACCTATTGCCACCAGTCCATTTGCGAGCTACGGGCTGGCGATGCACAATGCCTTGAGGCGATTTTTTGAAAAAATGCTTCTGTCAAAGCAAAAAAAATTTCCAGACGTAGTAAACCTGTTGCAGCTTTTTGAATATGAAATGCGAAAATGGAAGAGCAATTTTTCACATGCGGCTTACGAACACAAGCTGGCGCTTGGCAAAAAAAATCTCGCGGCTTACTACCGGCAGCATCAAGACAAATGGCACAAGCGGGTACGCGTAGAACTCAACATCCGAAATGCACAAATAGATGGGGTGCCTATCAATGGTACTATTGACAGAATTGAATGGGAGGAGAACCTCAGCGCTACGATATGGGATTACAAAACAGGAAGCCCTGACTATTCAAAAGTTCGCGACGCGCAGCACCAAGCGCCCTATGGCGGGAGTTATTGGCGGCAATTGGTTTTTTACAAATTATTATATGAAAATTTTGACAAAAGCTCGCGGCAGGTTCAGTCGGGGGTGGTCTCTTGGTTGGATCCGGATCCGAAAGGGCAGTTTATCAATGCGCTTGTCAAATTTTCTACTCAAGATACCAATTTCCTACGAGCCTTGATAAGGGAAACTTACCAAAAGATCAAAAATCATGAATTTTATGAAGGCTGCGGCAAACCCGACTGCCAGTGGTGCAATTTTGTGAAACACCGCGAGCCAGCCGATAGCTTCGCGGCAGCAGAAGTAGAAGAACTGGATGATTGATCCCGCCAAAGCGGTATTCGGTGATTCATCACCTGCTCCAATCAAAATTTGGAAAGGCTATTATCGCAGCAAACATTTTTCTTTTTTATTACCCAAAAGGGCAATTTGGAATAAGTTTGTTCGGCCGCCTCTGTACATAACTTATTGTTTTTCAGCATTTCTAAACATCATCCATTTGTAAAAAAAGATGAAGAAGGCTTTGTGAATCGGATTCCGCTCCTTACTTTTGCACCGGCTTTTAAAAAGCGAAAAGTAGATTTGTTCCGATGCGCAAGATAACATTGATTTCCTTACTCCTTTTCTGTACAGCAGCCATTGTAGCTGCGCAGGAAAGCCACGCTGAAGCGGGGCACGACCAAGCCTCGCACGCTACCGCCGAAGGTCACGGCGCACACGGTTGCGCCTGCCACGAGCACGAAGAAAAAGGCTTTGATCCTACTGCTACTGCCTTTCACCACATCAGCGATGCCAATGTTTTTCATATATATGGCAATTTATACTTGCCGCTCCCTTGCATTTTGTATGCACCTGGGCAGGGCTGGTCTTCTTTTATGGCGAGCAAATTTGATATTCACGAGCACGGAACGGGCAAAAAAGCAGTAGATGGCTATGTGCTGTATGATGGTACGGTAATGCGGGTGCCAGACGCTAAATTTCCGCAGGGCGAGATCGAAATCCAATGTATCAACCATGATTCTTTGACCAATTCTTACGAAGTTGTTTACAACAACGAATGCTATAAACTGGATAAAAAAACGACCTGGGATGGCGGCATGTTGGGTGGCGGCGTAACTTCTTTTTATGATTTTTCGCTGACAAAAAATGTGTTCACCATGCTGCTGGCTTTTGTATTGCTTTTTTTCCTGTTCAGAGTCGTAGTGAGGTCTTACGAAAAACGCCGCGGGCAGGCACCCAAAGGGGTTCAGTCTTTGATAGAGCCAATTTTTACTTTCATTCGCGATGAAGTAGCGATTCCATTCCTGGGGCATAAGTACGAACGGTATTTGCCTTTTCTGATGTCCGTTTTCTTTTTTATACTGGGTTTAAACCTGATCGGTCAGATTCCGCTTTTCCCCGGAGGAGGCAATGCCACAGGCAACTTATCGGTCACGATGGGGCTGGCGCTATTTACCTTTTTGATTGTCAATCTGAATGGCAACAGTCACTACTGGAAGCATACGATCTGGATGCCGGGGGCACCAGCATTGATCAAAATTCTGATTCTTACGCCTGTGGAAATCATGGGTTTATTCCTGCGCCCCTTGACCTTGATGCTTCGTCTTTTTGCCAACATCACGGCTGGGCACATGGTTATCGTGATTTTTGTGGGCTTGATTTTTATTTTCGGCAAAGCGGGTGAGAGCCTGCTTGGTGCGTCGGTAGGTGCTTTGATTTCAGTGCCGCTTACTATTTTTATGATGGCATTGGAGCTTTTGGTGGCATTCATTCAGGCTTTTGTATTTTGTATCCTGACCGCCTCTTACATCGGTGCGGCAATTGAAGAAGCGCATCATTAAATTGTAATTTTGGCTCGTAAACAATTGATAATTAGCTTTTAATATTTTCATAAACTGATTTTACATTTTTTTGGCTTAGAAACTTTTTAAACTTCATAATAACATGACAGGTACATTAGCAGCAATTGGAGCTGGTTTGGCGGTTATCGGTGCCGGCATTGGCATTGGCAACATCGGCGCAAAAGCAATGGAATCCATCGCTCGTCAGCCGGAAGCCGTAGGCGAAATTCGTTCTAACATGATTCTGATGGCGGCCTTGATCGAAGGTGCTGCGCTGATCGCGATTCTGTTGAGCATTTTCGTGAAGTAATCCAGCTTTTGGACAAAAATTGGGGTTGGAAAAGTGACGGTTGGTCATTGGTTCAGCCCCTGTGTTAAAGAAAAAATTTGAAATATGGGATCAAGTTGTTTGCATCTCATTTTTCGTATTTCAAATAGATAAAAAATGATATTCTTAGCTGAATTTTCGGTTATTCAACCCAACCCAGGGCTATTTGTCTGGACGGTCATCATTTTTGCGCTTTTCCTGACGATTATGGCGCGCTTTGCCTTTAAGCCTATTCAAAATGCGCTCAAACAAAGGGAGGATGATATTCAAAAATCTCTGGATGAAGCTAAAAAAGCGCGGGAAGAAATGGCAAACCTGAAGGCGGAAAATGAGCAATTGCTAAAGCTGGCACAGGAAGAGCGTATGAAAATCCTGAAAGAAGCCAATGAGGCGAAAGAGACCATCATCAGTGAGGCTAAAAATAAGGCGAAAGAAGAATCTCAGAAAATAGTAGCGAGCGCCAAGCAGGATATTGAAAACCAGCGCATGGCAGCTATTACAGACATTAAAAATCAGGTGGGCACCATGGCCATTGCAATTGCAGAAAAGCTTTTGCGCAAAGAACTGGAAGCCAATTCCGAGCAGGAGCGCCTTGTGAAAAACCTGATGGATGAAATGAAATTAAATTAAAAGGAGTACGGGAAATCTGAGAAGAGAAAGACTTCCGATTTGTTTTTCAAGGCTCAAATTTCATATTTTAAACCGGAGTTATGTCAGTTGCAAGAATAGCGCACAGATACGCCAAATCATTGATAGACCTTTCCATTGCACAGAATAAGTTGGATCGCATCCTGGAGGACGTGCAGTCTTTCAAGGCAGTGTCATCCAATAAGGATTTTTACCTCTTTATCAAAAGCCCGGTCATTCACCATGCCCGTAAATTGCAGATTGTAAAGACGCTTTTTGAAGGAAAGTATGATGAATTGACGATGGCGTTTCTAAGCATTTTAATCAGCAAAAACAGGGAAATGTATCTCCCCGAAATTGCGAATGAATTCCTTCAGGAGTACAAAAAATTCAAGCATATCACTACCGTGAAACTGACGACTGCTATCCCCTTGAGTGAAGCCTCGCTAAAAGCAATCCATGAAAAACTAACGGAAAGTAGTGCTACTGATTCAAATGTAGAGCTTCACACAAACGTGGATTCCAATCTCTTGGGAGGCTACATAATAGAATTTGGCGATAACGTTTATGATGCCAGCATCAAACACAAGCTGGAGCAGTTAAAAAAAGAATTTGACGATAATTTATATATTTCACAAATCATTGCAAGGTAAATTATTTAAAATCAAAAAGATATGGTTGACGTAAGACCCGATGAAATATCAGCGATACTGAAACAACAGCTATCAGGTTTTAGTACAGCTACGGAGTTGGAGGAATTTGGTACGGTGCTGCAAGTAGGGGATGGTATTGCGCGCGTTTATGGCCTGTCGAATGCTCAATCTGGGGAATTGGTTGAGTTTGAGACCGGCGTACAAGCGATTGTGTTGAACCTGGAAGAGGATAATGTAGGAGTAGTATTGATGGGCTCCAGTGAAGGGATTCGCGAGGGCTCCCGCGTACGGCGCACCAGCAGGATTGCATCTATCGAAGTAGGAGAAGGTTTTGTGGGGCGCGTAGTGAACCCCCTTGGTCAACCTATTGATGGTAGAGGTGAAATTAAAGGTAAAAAATATGAGATGCCACTAGAGCGCAAAGCGCCTGGTGTAATCTTCCGCCAACCGGTAAATGAGCCGCTTCAAACGGGAATCAAGGCAATTGATGCAATGATTCCTATTGGTCGGGGGCAGCGGGAATTGATCATCGGCGACCGCCAAACGGGTAAAACCGCTATTGCAATTGATACCATTATCAACCAGCGCGAGTTTTTCTTGCGCGGTGAGCCAGTTTATTGCATTTACGTTGCTTCTGGACAGAAAGCCTCTACGGTAGCGCAAGTAGCCAGAACCTTAGAGGAAAATGGCGCGATGGATTACACTATCATTGTGTCCGCTTCTGCTTCTGATCCTGCACCGCTGCAGTTTTATGCTCCATTTGCAGGCGCTTCTATCGGTGAGTATTTTCGCGACACGGGTCGTCCGGCTTTGATTATTTATGATGATTTGTCGAAGCAAGCGGTGGCTTATCGGGAAGTTTCTTTGTTGTTGCGCCGCCCTCCAGGACGTGAAGCGTACCCTGGTGATGTGTTTTACTTACATTCTCGCCTTTTGGAGCGTGCTGCTAAGATTATCAACAACGACAGTATTGCTCGTTCAATGAATGACCTGCCAGAGTCTTTGAAAAACGCAGTCGATGAGAATGGTCAACCAATGGTGAAAGGTGGGGGCTCCTTGACTGCCTTGCCAATTATCGAGACACAAGCGGGCGACGTTTCTGCCTATATTCCTACTAATGTGATTTCAATTACTGATGGTCAAATTTTCTTGGAATCGCGCTTGTTCAACTCAGGTATTCGCCCGGCTATTAACGTGGGTATTTCGGTTTCGCGTGTGGGTGGATCTGCACAGATCAAATCCATGAAAAAAGTAGCTGCTACGCTGAAACTGGATCAGGCGGATTACGAATCATTGGCCGCTTTTGCAAAGTTTGGTTCCGATCTTGATGCGGCTACCGCAGCCGTGTTGGAAAAAGGAAAACGCAATGTGGAAGTTCTGAAACAGGCACAATATTCACCGGTTTCGGTAGAAAAGCAGGTAGCTATCATTTACCTAGGCACCAAAAACCTGCTCAAAGATGTTCCGGTTAACAAAGTCTCTGAGTTTGAACATGTATTTTTGATGACGCTGGAGCAACGCCATCCGGAAGCACTCGCGGAGTTCAAAAAAGGCAATTTGCCCGAGGAAGTACTCCAGAAAGTGGAAGCCTTAGCAAAGGAAATCGCTTCGCAGTTTAAAAAATAATTTTCGTAAGATGCCAGATTGAAAGATGCCAAGTGTACGTTTTTGTAATGATGCCATTTAGTATCTGATATCTCAAACCTAAATAAAGTATGCCAGGTGGTTTAAAAGAAGTCAGGGAACGTATTCGTTCTGTCCAAAACACGCAGCAGATCACCAAAGCTATGAAGATGGTATCGGCGGCCAAATTGCGCAAAGCACAGCAGGCAATCTTGCAAATGCGTCCTTATGCCAATAAGCTGAACTCAATGTTGCGCAATATACTCTCGAATATGGAAGGCAATATCGCTTCTCCCTTTGCGCAGGAGCGTCCAGTGAGCAAGGCCTGCCTGGTAGTGGTTACTTCCAATAGAGGTCTTTGCGGGGCGTTTAATTCAAACGTGATAAAAGCTGCGGTTGCTACTATGCAGGGGCCATACAGAGAATTGAGAGCCCAAAAGCAGCTTACGATTCTTTGCATTGGCAAACGAGGGTATGATTTTTTTAAAAAGCGACATAGCGATTGCCATATTATCGGTGATTATGTCAATCTGTTTTCAGACCTGAGTTTCGAGCATGTTTCTCAGTTGTCTGGATTATTAATGAAAGCTTTTGAGGAAAAACAATACGATGAAATCACCGTGGCTTATGGGCGGTTTAAAAATGCAGCTACCCAGTACCCGGAAGTCGAAAAGTTTTTGCCTGTAGCAAAATTTGAAAGCAAGGATACGGTCGGCAAACAACATCGGGCTGATTATATTTTTGAACCTGATATGGAGGGCTTGTTGGAGTACTTGATCCCCAATATTCTCCAAACACAGTTTTATCGGTTTATGCTGGATACTCATGCTTCCGAGCATGGCGCCCGGATGACGGCGATGGATAAAGCTTCTGAAAATGCTGAAGAATTGCTCAAGGAATTGCGCCTGAGTTATAACAAGGCTCGCCAAGAAACTATCACAAAAGAGATTCTGGAAATTGTGGGCGGTGCAGCGGCATTATCTGGCAATTAAAGTTGTTTTCGATTCGGTAGTGACAAGAATTGCACAGCTTTTTTTGAAAAGTACAGAAAAAGTAAACCCAAAAACGAATACCTTTGCGAATGCTGGAAGGCAAAAATGCTATCGCTTGCTCACCCTTTGAGTGATGATGGTCTGGTTTTCTTTATTCAGGAGTTGTATTAAATATAATCCTTTCGGTAAATCGCTGATGTAATATTTTTGACCGGCAGCGGTATCAAAACGCTTCATTTCTTTACCCGCCAGATTGAATACCACCAGTTTGACAACGCGGTCGTCATCGCTGATCTCGAAATAATCCACTACTGGATTCGGAAAAATCTTGACAGCAGGGGTATCCCCGGTTTTGGACTTTTTGTAAAAGCCATAGTCATTACCAATCGTAGCAACCTGTGCGAACATTGGGATTATGAGCAAAATAAAAAGTGTGCTGAGTACAATTTTTTTCATGCAAAGGTCGTTTTCACCTGTTAATTCAGTTTCAAATTAAAGCAATATATTTTAAACTTTCAAGTGTTCTTTAGGGGCTTAAATAAATTTTAACAAAAAACTGGATGAACGCTTCATTTTTTGCCACAAACGTTCCTTTTGGCTTAGAATAAATTTTGGTGCGCTATTTCAATCTTTGAGCAACCACCGAATCAAGACCGGCAGCAGTAGCAAATCGCACACCAGCGCGGTGGCTAAGGTAAGACTGATGAGCCAGCCAACGGTCACACTGGGAGGATGCACAGAAAAAAGCATCACCAGAAAGCCAAAAAACAAGATCACTGTCGTGAGGATAATTGGCTTGCCCGTCTCTAAAAACGTAGTTTTGATGGCATTTTCGATTGTCATCCCTCTTTGACGGACGAGCTTGAATTTGCTTAAAAAATGGATGGTATCATCCACAGCAATACCAAAAATGACGCTAAAAATGATAGAAATACCCGCTTCCAGTTCCACGCCTGTGAAGCCGAGGAACGCCGCTCCAATGAGCAATGGGAAAATGTTGGGTATCAGCGAAATGATAAGCATTTTCAAATTTAAAAAAAGTAGCGTCATCAGACCCCCAATGATCAGAATCGCCATGCCCAGCCCCAAAAGTAAGTTGCGGCGAATGTACTCCGCATTTTTGTCAATCATCAGACCTGTACCGGTGAGGCGAAACTTCACAAGGGAAGTGTCTACATTTTCTTGTATCCATTGATTAATGCGTTGATTCATAGCCTTGAGGGTATCAGCGCCTACATCACGTACGCGGGAGGTAATGCGCGCTTTCTGCTGATCTTGGCTCACTAAAACATTGATATCCACCTGCTGCACTTTGGAAAGAAGCCGCCGATAAGACTCGAACGCTTCTTCGTCGGATGGGAGGGCGTAGGTATTGTTGTACATTTGGTTAATACTTTTGTAAACGGTTGTAATAGAACCGATAGCGCGAATATCGTCGTATGTACGCAAATGATTTTCTACCTTGTCAATTTCTTTTACTACTTTGAAATCCTGGACACTATGACCGTTCTGGATGTGAGCTGCCAGTTCCAATGGACGAAAACTCGCCAGCTCGCGCTCGAAGAATTTGAAATCTTCCGTTATTTTATAACCGATGGGCATATTATCAATAATGCCATAATTCGTATTGATTCTGGAAATGCCCCAAGCACAGATCGCAAGAACCACAAGCGCACCAAGTACGATTTTTCTGGAAAAATTTTTGGTAAAATCATACAACTGAAGCATCGCCTCCTCCCATTTAGCTTGCCTTGCCCCGAATTTGATAATTTGATCCACACTAAACAGGGAGAGGATCGTAGTTGTAAAAAAAATAACTGTTGCAAAAGCAATCATAACGCCTACTGCGGCATTAATACCAAAATCACGAATGGGTACTACGCGATTGGTAAGCAAAGACGCAAAACCAACGGCAGTCGTAACGGAAGTGAGCAAGGTAGCCAAGCCGATCTCTCGAATAGTTTGGATAATTGCCTTCTCACGCGAGAAACCCTTCCGAAGCTCATCTACATATTTCGACATGATATGGATAATATCCGAGGTGCCAACGATAATCATCAGTACCGGATACAATGCTGACATCGCGTTTAGCTCCCTCCCAAAAATTGACATAAAACCCATAAACAAAAGCATACCCAGCACAATCGAAACATTGGCGATCACTACTCCCCAAAAACGCCTGAAGATAAAAAAGAAGATGACCGTCACCAGAATACCTGCTACCACTGCTGAAACGGCGACTTCTCGGATTTGCATAGCCACCAGCTCTTTCTGAAAATAAGCTCGCCCCAGGAAATGGTAGGATTCAAAGCCATAAGATTTTACCAGCCGTTCCAGCGCCGTCATAAATTCATTTGATTGCTCCAATGAAATTCCATCCACCATCTTTAAAAAAAGTACTAAGGTTTTAGCATCCTCAGAAATAAGATTGTAAACAAAGCGCTCGTCTTGGAGGATTCGCTTCCGGTCATCTTCATACCGTTCTGGTTGGCTGATGTGTATCGCCGGGATCGTCGTAATAGCAAAAGGGGTTTTGATCGGATAACCAATTTTTGTCAGGGAAGTGCTTTGTACCACATGGGGTAGCGTTCTACTTTGGAGGGTGAAATCGTGAAATTTTTCCAGGAAAGCTCGCTCAAATACGCCTTCTTCTCGGCGCACTGCGATAAGCATAAAATTGTCATCGGTTTCAAATTCTTTGATAAAGTCATTAAAAAAAGCAAGATCGGGATCGTTTTTCGGAAAAAACTGTTCAAAACTGAACGAAAATTGTAGCTTGGGCAAACTCAAAGCGCTGATGAGGGCAAGAATACCGAACACTATCAAAATCGTGACCCTGGTTCTCATACTTCTTTTTTTATTCATACGAGAAAACCAGAAAGCTGGGATTATGTTTAAAAGTTACAACATTCCTTCTAAAAATTCCCAAACTATATTTGGTTCAAACCCTTTTGAAATGGCATATTGTGCAATTTTATTTTTCATCGTCAAAACATCTTGCGTTGCCACAGTTGCTTTTTTCTTTAAAATGACCAGTTGTAGGGTTTCTTTGTAAGCCGAATCTTCAATGAGAGACAAGGCTTTTCGGATGGAGTATTCAGAAACCTCCTGCTGTTGTAATCCGCGACGGATGCGCACCTTGCCCCATTGTTTGATGCGAAATTTGCCGTTAGCGTAAGCGATTGCGAACCGTTCTTCATTTAAAAAGTTCTCTGCAATAAGTTCCGCTATGATTTGTTCCTGCTTGTCGCCATAAACGCCCAGCGCGATTAGCTTAGTGCGTACTTCTCGATGAGAGCGCTCCTGATAGGCGCAGTAGCGCTGCATTTTTTGCAAGGCTTCGGCTTGACTAAGATATTTGGAATTTTTTTTCAAGATACAACTTCGACGTTAGACAAAATTATATTCGCTCTTCAATTATTTGAATATGAATATGTTCTATTTTTTACTGCTTGCGCACAGTTGATCCTGCTTTCCATTTTTCAAAAGTAAGGTATCTCTTTGAGGAAATACAAATTTGAAGCTATTTTGTAAACCTTCCTGCCACGATAAACATTATTCTAACAAAACATTTTACACATGAAAATAGGATTTGTGCTATCCGGCGGCGGCACACGGGGTGCCTATCAAATGGGCGTGTGGCAGGCGCTACGAGAAAGTGGGCTGGATTCCTACTTAAAGGTGGTGACAGGGGCCTCCATCGGCGCTATCAACGGCGCATTGGTGGCACAGCGAGACTGGGCATTGGCGCTGGAGCTTTGGCAAAGCATCCAACCGCACCAAATTTTTGATGGCGTGCATACCAATTTTAATTATAAAAGTCTTTTGTACGATTGGTATCGGCATGGTGGCATTCGCGTGAATGGACTGAAAGCCCTGCTGAAGGAGCATTTGGATGAACAGACCATTCGCCAATCAGCGATTGATTTCGGGTTTGTGGTGTATAACAAAACCCTGCGCAGGGGGCAGTCCCTTTTTCCGGAAGCTATCCCCGAAGGCTTACTCGTAGAATATATCATTGCCAGTGCTACTTTTCCTATTTTTCAACCACATCGCATCGGCGATTTTGAGTACATTGATGGGGGTATTTACAGCATTTTGCCTACCAAAATAGCCTTCAGTCGCCAGGATTTGGATGTGGTGGTAGCCGTGGATGTGGCAGAAGCCTCCCGCTTTTCGCCCCAGCAATGGTACTGGCATCGGCAATATGCGCAGCAGTTGGTTTATGTTCGCCCCAGTAAAATACTCCCCTCGCCCATGAATTTTTCTAAGGACGCTTTTTGGCGACAATTTGACCTGGGCTACCAGGATGGGCTAAAAAAATTGATGGGATTCATTGAAGTTGCCCGGCAGTAACAATCTTCCGTGCTGTCCATTATAAGAACTATTACTTTGGTTCGTAAAATTCTTCTGATTTGACGATCTCACTCATGTCGCGGCTGGATTTGCCTGCAATCAGCACAAGCTTATGTTTAGCAAAAATCTTTTGAAAATTAGCTTCTCGCTGCTCGTATTGAGCCTGGTCGCGGTACTTGGTCATTAATACCACCTGATAATCGGCGTTATTAGGCAAGACAAACCACTGATAATCCGCTATATACTTTTTCTTTTTGCCGTACTGGCGCGCACCCGCCCAGTTTTGCTCAAAAAATTGCACTAAATCGGGTAGTTGACCCTCCTTTGCTTTTATATAATCTACTGCCCAAACGGCTTTCTCCAACTGAAGACTTTGAGCTTGCGTATGGGTTGAAAAACCAAGCATCGCAAATAAAAAAAGAAGGATTGCTTTCATAGAATTACTTTTTTCTTAGTAAAGACGCTAAGCGCTATAGATAGTTGCTTTGTTCAGCCATCTGGTGACTTCAAGCCACCAGATGGCTGAACCCCATACTACTTATCTTGCTTATCAATTCGGTAGAAAATTTTGCTTACAATTTTCCATTCACCATTGATTTTCAATAGATTCATGTAATCATGGAAAATGTAAGTGCCGCCGTCAATCTCTATCTTGGCGTGGGCAGCCGTGCCGGAAATGTCGAGGTGTACAATTTTTTGCGTTCGATTCGACTTTTTACCATCATTTTGCTTGGTACGCTCTAAAAAATCAGCGATTGGCACGTCTTTGAACTCGCCCGTTTTGTTGTCCACGTATTTCATTGAAGCAGCGGGATGAAAAGCAGCTACTACGCGAGCAGACTCGCCATTGGTAGCACCTTCGGTATTCGAATGATTTGCATAGAATGAATAATGATTGAAAGTTATGAAAATTGGTAATTAAAAATTGCTGAGACGATGATCGCAAAATAATATTGTTTTTCTCAAGGAACGCCCTATTGCAAAAACGTTTGATTTGCAATAAGCGTATCTGATCTTCCAATTTTGACTATTGGGTACAATACCAAGCAAAAGGATTATGGGTGTTATTGCCAATAAAAACAAGGATGGGCGCAAAAAGTAGTAAATTGTTGCTATTGAATGACTTCAGTTAGCAAAGGCTTAATCGAGAATTTTAAAAAAATACTTTTTGAATTTTTTATTATTTGAACTTGTCTAACGCAAGAACAACATTTCTTCACCCAAACCTATATCAAAATAGCGTATGAAAAATCGAAATTTTATTTGGCTACTGTGCTTGTTATTGGGTTCTACTCTTTGGGCACAGCCACAGCAGCAACCAGCAGATGATATTCTCAAAAAATTGCAGGACATTGCCGTCATTGACCAAAAAGTGATGATGCCCATGCGCGATGGCGTGCGCCTGGCTACTGATATTTACCGACCGAAAGGAAACGCGAAAGTGCCAGTCATTTTTTCCAAAACACCTTACAATTTCAACTCCTGGGGCGATGGCGAAATGCGTACTGGTACTTACAACGCTGCCTACGAGGCAGTAAAACGCGGCTATGCCTATGTGGTGCAAAACGAGCGCGGGCGCTACTTCTCGGAAGGCGAATGGGACATTCTCGGCCCCCCTACCACCGATGGCTACGATGCTATGGAATGGCTCTCCAAACAATCTTGGTGCAATGGCAAAATCGCCCCAATCGGCTGTTCTTCTACCGCAGAATGGCAAATGGCAGTGGTAGCGCTGAATCATCCGGCTTTGGCAACTTTTGTGCCACAGGGTTTTGGGGCAGGCGTAGGGCGCGTAGGTAAGTACTACGAGCAAGGTAACTGGTATCGCGGCGGCGCGGTGCAAATGCTGTTTACGGCGTGGCTCTACGGCGTACAAAACGACCGCATTCGCCCGGAATTCCCGAAAGATGCCACGCAGGAAGAGTTGATTCGGGTAGCCCGATTTTTTGATCTGGCTCCTGAGCGCGAGCGCATTGACTGGGCACAGGGGTTGGCGCATTTGCCTACACAGGATATTATCAAAAATGTAAATGGTCCAATTGGTATTTTTGAAGATATGATCCGCCGCAAGCCCAATGATCCAAAATGGTATAACGGTGGATTATATCATGATAATATGCCGATTGAGCGGCCGGGCTTTTGGTTTGTATCCTGGTACGATGTGTCGAGTAGCCCGAATCTGGCTTTGTACAATCACGTGCGCGCTACAGCGAAAGACCCGCAGGTGCGCGATAATCAGTATTTAGTAATTGCGCCGACACTACATTGCGCATACAAACGCGCTACCGAAAACACCATCGTAGGCGAGCGCAATGTGGGCGATGCCCGCTTGAATTATGATGAGCAGATTTACGACTGGTTTGATTATTGGCTGAAGGGCGAGCAAAACGGCATTTTGCAAAAAATTCCGAAGGTGCAATATTACACAATGGGCATGAATAAATGGCAATCGTCGGACGTGTGGCCCCCCGCCAATGCGCAGATGACCACGTTCTACCTCAATAGCGGCGGCAAAGCCAACAGTCTCTACGGCGATGGCAAACTCAGCCCCACTGCACCTGGCAAGCAGGACAATCCTGACGGATTTGCTTACGATCCGATGAATCCGGTGCCTTCTTATGGCGGCAATGTATGTTGTACTGGCAATGCCGTGCAGGGTGGCGCATTCGATCAGCAAAAAATGGAAACCCGTAATGATATTTTAGTCTATACCTCCGAACCCTTGGCAGAAGGCGTGGAAGTAAGTGGTTTTATTGAATCTACACTTTACGTTTCTTCAGATGTGAAAGACACTGATTTTACAATCAAAATTATTGATGTGTATCCTGATGGCAAGGCCTATAATTTAGACGAAACCATTCAGCGTATGCGCTACCGCGAGGGCTATGATAAAGAAGTCTTCATGGAAAACGGCAAAGTATATAAAGTGGAAATGACCCCAATGTCCACCAGCAATTATTTTGAAAAAGGACACCGCATTCGCATCGAAATTTCGAGTAGTAATTTCCCGCGTTTCGATCGCAATATGAATACCGGCGGTAACAACTATGACGAAGCTACCGGCGTGACAGCACACAACAAAGTGCACCACTCGGCGATGTATCCCTCACAGATACGCCTGCCGATGGTAAAGAAGTGAATGAAGGGTGAGCATGATTTGAATTCGGCTAAAGAAAAATTGATCAGAAGTTTCACAATTTGGTCTGGTGCATTTCTGAAATGTGCCAGACTTATAAGATTTCAAAATCTTTATTGAACAACTAAATTCAAGATTTTGAAAATCATAAAGATTTACGAAATTTCCTCCACTGTTTTGATCCATTACCCAAAAAACTACGTTAATTTATTGATGAATGCGCATGCACAATGCTTTAAATTCCTAAAATATTGTAAAAAATGATATTTGTGAAATTACCTTTCTCGTTGATCATTTTTCTCCTGGCTTGTAATCCCAAGCCCAAAGTAGAAGCAGCAGCCGTACAGCAGCCTTCCTATGGCTCAGCCCCTTCCGGCGAGGCAGTGGAGAGGGAAGCTGCTACAGCCATTAGTCAAAACAAAACCAGTGAATTCACAATAGAGTATCTCATGGGCAAATTTGACCCGGCACAACACCCTGATTTTGTGAAAATTGCACCGCCGTATGCCGACAATCAGGAACGCTACCTCCGAAAAGATGCGTATCAGGCTTTTAAAAAAATGCACGCGGCGGCCCTTCAAGACAGCGTAAAGCTCACCATTATCTCCGCTACCCGCAATTTTGCTGCACAAAAAGGTATTTGGGAAGCAAAGTGGACCGGACAGCGGTTGGTGGATGATGCCGATATTTCTAAAACGATTCCTGATCCACGTCTGCGCGCCCTGAAAATTCTGGAATACAGCTCTATGCCCGGCTCTTCGCGCCACCATTGGGGTACGGATATAGACTTAAATAACCTGAATGACGCCCATTTCCTCAGCGGCGAAGGGAAAAAAGTGTATGAATGGCTTCGTACGCACGCTCATGAGTACGGCTATTGCCAGCCATACTCGCCCAAGGGAACCGACCGCCCCCACGGCTACAACGAAGAGAAATGGCATTGGTCTTACATGCCGGTTTCCAGCAAGTTGACGCTACTGGCAAAGGAAAAACTAACAGACGAGATGATAGAGGGATTCAAAGGTGCTGAAACCGCCAAAAGCATTGGCATTGTAAAAAAATATGTACTGGGGATCAACCAGGAGTGCTTAGAATAAGTTGATAGCTTTGTAAGCCGAAATTCCTTTGGCATCAATTTTTTAAAATCTGACACATGGCTTTTACAGAATCGAATATGTTGCCGCTGGGTACTGCCGCACCTGATTTTACGCTGCCGGATACGGTATCAGGCAAACTCTTTAATCTTAGGGCGCAGCCTGCTGCCAATGCAACAGTCGTGATGTTTTTGTGCAATCACTGCCCTTATGTGGTGCATGTCAACCCTGAAATTGTAAAAATTGTACAAGATTATCGGCCAAAAGGGGTTCAGTTTATTGGGATCAGCGCCAATGATGCTGCAGCTTACCCCGATGATGCGCCAGATAAAATGAAAATTCAGGCAGAAAAGGTAGGGTATCAATTTCCATATTTGTACGATGAAACCCAGGAGGTGGCCAAAGCCTACGATGCCGCATGCACCCCTGATTTTTATGTTTTTGATGTCAACTTAAAACTTGCCTACCGGGGCCGCCTCGACGGGGCACGTCCCAAAAACGACCTTCCACTCACTGGCGAGGACTTGCGCGCCGCCTTGGATGCTGTGCTGGCAGGAGAAACAGTAAACGAAAAACAATATCCCAGCGGGGGCTGCAATATCAAGTGGAAATCTTGAAACATATTGCCCTGAATATTCGTATCTTGCAAAAAAAACTTGTTATGAAATTTTCTTTGGCAACTATTGTGATGCTACTTTTTGCCACTAACACACAGGCAACTGGCATTGAATTTTTTCAAGGCACCTGGGAGGAAGCCCTCGCCGAAGCTAAAAAGCAAGACAAAATCATCTTCGTGGATGCTTTCGCCGTTTGGTGTGGGCCTTGCAAACGCATGGCTAAGGAGGTTTTCCCGGATGCCAAAGTGGGCGAATTTTATAACAAAAACTTCATTTCCATGCAAATAGACATGGAGCGCGGTATGGGGCTGGAGTTTGGAAAAAAGTATCCGGTTTCGGCTTATCCCACCTTGTTTTACATTGACTACGATGGCAAGGTGATCCAGCAGGTACGCGGTGCTCAAATGAGCGACCAATTTATCGAACTTGGTAAAATGGTCTTGAGCAAAGTGGATCGAAGCGGGCAATATGCTGCAGCTTACGAAAAAGGGGATCGCGATCCGGAATTGGTGTACAACTATATCAAGGCGCTTAATAAAGCGGGCAAGCCTGTTTTAAAAATTGCCAATGATTACTTGCGTACTCAAAAGGACTTAAACACGGATGTTAATTTGAAAATCATTTATGAAGGTGCTGCTGAAGCGGATTCAAAAATATTCGATTGGTTGGTAGCTTACAAAATGAAGATCGCAAAGCTGCAATCACTTGAGGCGGTGGAGGCAAGAATAGCAGAAGCCTGTACTGCGACGGTCAAAAAAGGCATAGAATTTCGGAGTGAAACGTTGGTTAATGAAGCCGTGGACAAGATGAAAAAGCAGTTGCCAGCAAAGGCAGAAAGCTTTGAAAATCAGGCCTGGATGGACTTTTATATGTCCAAAGGGGATGCGGATAATTATGTAAAGGCTTGTAAAAACTATGTAAAAAAGAGTAATTACCTGTCGTATTCCGACAAGCAAAAGTTAGCTTACACCTTGATTTCCAAGTTTGGCGACCATAAAGAGGCTTTGAAATTTGCAGAAATACTGACGGAAGAAGCCGCAAAGGAAAGCAATTCTTACATGGGTTATCTGACCTACGCAGAAGTACTCCACCGCATTGGCAAAAAAGAAAAAGCATTGGAAATTGGACAAAAAGCCTTAGAATTGGCGCAGCCAGAAGGAACGAACGCTATCCGAACCGTGGAAATGTGGCTTCAAAAATTGCAAGAGTCCGATTGATCTTACCAACAAAAACGAATGACAGAAAACCAGCAATCGAAACGAACAGAAGTGAGCAGCCTGGGCGAGTTTGGTTTAATTGACCGGCTTACCCAAAATTTTCATTTAAAAAACACTTCTTCCCTCAAGGGGGTAGGCGATGACGCTGCGGTGATTGATAACAAAGACTTTCTCACCATCGTCTCCACTGATGTATTGATAGAAGGTATCCACTTTGATTTGATGTACACGCCGCTGAAGCACTTGGGCTATAAGTCAGTGATTGTCAATCTATCGGATATTTACGCGATGAATGCACAACCCAAGCAGATTACGGTGAACATCGCAGTATCAAATCGTTTTTCCGTAGAAGCATTGGAAGAGCTATACGCTGGCATTCTTGCCGCTTGTGAGCGATACGAGGTAGATTTGGTTGGTGGGGATACTTCTTCCTCTCATAAGGGTTTGATTATCAGCGTGACCGCAATCGGACAAGGCGAAAAAGAGAAACTGGCTTACCGCAATGGCGCTCAGGTCGGCGATTTGATTTGCATCACCGGCAATGTCGGCGCGGCTTACCTCGGTTTGCAAATTCTGGAACGCGAAAAGCAGTTGTATCTGGATAACCCGAACATTCAACCCAATCTGGAAGAGCAGGCTTATCTCGTGGGGCGGCAATTGAAACCCGAAGCCCGCAAGGACGTAATTGAAATGTTTGTTAAAAATAAGCTGATTCCTACAGCTATGATTGATGTCTCGGATGGCATAGCTTCTGATTTGATGCACATTTGCAAACAATCCAATGTTGGTGCCTATTTGGAAGAAAGCGGTGTACCGATTCACCCAGATGCTCAAATGCAGGCTATTAATTTTCGACTCGACCCGATTACTTGCGCTTTAAGCGGCGGGGAGGATTATGAGCTGTTATTTACCATCAACCCTAAAGATGTAGAGAAAATTAAATACTTACCCGATATTTACATTGCTGGAGAAATAACTGACGTTAAAGATGGCATTAAATTACACACCCAAGGTGGCAATATTCACGATATTACGGCGCAAGGCTGGCAACACTTTAAATAATTGACTCTTTGTTGATATTCATTGAATAAATAATCAATGGGCAATCACCAGTCAACAAAAAAAAACGCCCGCAAGGATAATGCTCACGAGCGTGTAAAGACAGGATGTAAATTTGCCAGCGATCCAAAAGCTTGCTTTCTTTGCGCTGGCACATATTTCGCTTTGCTTATGCAATCGAGATATCCTGCGAAGGGACGATGCTGCCTGGCTTAATCGGAAGGGTCACTTGCAGTACACCATCCTCGTATTTTGCAACAATGCTACCAGCATCAATGCTACTGTCAATCAAAAAAGTTCTTTCAAAAGACACAAAGCGATACTCATAGCGCACCCAGTTCTGTTCTTCTGCATCGGGTTGCTGCGTCTTTTTATAAGAAATAGTCAGTTCATCGCCTTGTACAGAAATTTTGAAATCCTCTTTTTTTCTACCTGGGGCAGCTACAAAAATTTCATAACTTTCCTTTGTTTTGAGAATATTTACCGGTACACGGTAGAATCCTTCCCGCAGCGGATGTCCATGCCAAGCGCCGCGATGCTTCCAACCTTTGGAGCCACAAGAATGATAATGCATCATGATTTTTGATTTACGATTTAAAAAAATGCCGATTTACAATTGATTCAAATCTTTTATAATCAGTGTGTTGAAATAAGAATTATATCGAAATTACACTTTTACACCAAATCCTTTTCCCTGTATCTCGGTGTCTTGTCTTCTGCTTGTTCGCGTTCAAATCTTCTTGCGTAGAATCGGTAATTGCCAGCCTCCAATGGCTCTGGCCCTTCCGGTAAGCAATGTGGGTGTGCATAGCCAAATCTCCGGTGGTAGCGGTGCCGAAATATCATTCCTATCAAGAAGCGAATGATAAACATAAACACCACCAGGCGAATCAGGAAAAAAGGCATCACCGCCAGCGCCAGCAGGCCAAATAGCCCTAGCACTGCAAATTTTGGAATGTGCATAGTTCTTATTTTTTAAATTTGGAATGACAGGCTACAACCTGTATATATTTTGGAAGACGAATAAGATTGTTTTTTACTTTAAACTATTTTCCAAAAACCTTCTCTACACATTTTCCCCTTCATTCGGTCTCTTTTTCTCATCCTCATTTGGCCTTCGACACCGCTCGCGCCATTCCTGCTTGAACTTTATGCGCTCTTCCGTACTCATGTTCCGCCATTTTTCACGCCATTCCGCGTGTTTGCGAAAATCAGGGCGATGCCCAATCTGCCCGCCGTGCTTGTTGCCACGCCAGCCCCCAAATAAAATTCTGCTCAACACCAGCAAGCCCAGCGCCTGCCAGTATGTCAAGATTTTTACACCTGTTACCTCCGGCAAAATGGCATTCCACAACAACATCACCGCCAAGCCGCCCAGGAACAAGGCTGCTATTGCAAAAAGCGGAAAGAGTATGAATTTTTTCTTCGCACCCATTTTATCTTGAAATTTAGTATTTTCAATATTCAACCAAATCTTTATACAAATCTTCTAATCGTTTGCGCAAATGCTTCACGGCGTAACCCTTACGGGAAATAATGGTTTTCAGGTTTTCACCTTTTGCATCTGCAATTTCCTGCAAGGTCATGTCTTCCAATTCATTTAAAATAAAGACTTCACTTTGCTTTTCAGGCAATTCGTCTAATGCAGCAAATAAAGCATCCCAAAACAACTCCCGCAAATGCTCGTCTTCAGGGGTAAAATCATCCATCAGCAGCACCTGCGCGATATTCCACTCGCCGTCCTCGTCCTCGTAGCCGTAGTCTTCCAAAGATTCGGGCTTCTTTTTTCTAAACCAGTCGGTGATTCTGTTCCTCGCCACGCGGTACAGCCAGGCGCTCACACTTTCGATGGCTTCTACTTCGGGCTGATTGCTGAGTTGCACCCACACATCCTGCAAAATATCCTCGGCATCCTCGTCCGTCGGTACGCGCCCGCGAATGAAGCCAAAAAGCTGCTTCCCATAAGTGCTGACCGCCTGTATGACATTTTGTTCTGCCATTAAAATATTTGTTCGATTCATCTGTTATACTCAGGCAGACGAATGAGCCCTAAATTTACTTTGAAATTCTATCTTTGTTTGTAAATTTCACCTGATGAAAAAATGTAGCTTACTTTTTATACTTGGAGTGATATTTCTGGCAGTGGCTTGTAAAAATGAACCTTCTCAAAATGCTTCCACTACCGAAGCGCCTACGCAAGCGGTATCCGTGCCCAGCTTCAACCGCGATTCGGCGTATGCTTTTGTCGCTCAGCAAGTCGCATTTGGTCCGCGTGTGCCTGGTTCGGAAGCGCATAAGGCTTGCAAAGACTGGCTTGTCAGCAAATTTAAATCTTACGGGGCAGCAGTGATCGAGCAGCATTTCCAGGCAAAAACCTACTACGGCGCAACGCTTCCGGCTACCAATATCATCGCGCAATTCAACCCCAAAGCAGGTAAACGCATTTTACTCGCGGCGCATTGGGACTCTCGCCACACCGCGGATTCACCCCTGAGTACCGAGCGCAAAAACGAACCCATCCTCGGTGCGGACGATGGCGGCAGTGGCACGGCAATTCTCCTGGAAATCGCACGGCAATTGCAACAACACCCCATCGAAATGGGCGTGGACATTATCTTGTTTGATGCAGAAGATTTAGGTGAAAGTGGCTCGGAAGATCCCAATTCGATTTACACCTGGTGTTTGGGATCACAGTACTGGTCGCGCAATGTTCACGTTGGAAATTATAAACCCAAATACGGCATTCTCTTGGATATGGTGGGTTCCAAAGGTGCACAGTTCCCAATTGAGCAATATTCGCAGCAATTTGCACCGCAAATCGTGAGCAAGGTTTGGTCCTTGGCGGAAAGTATGGGTTATAGCAATTACTTTTTGAAAACCTCTGGTGGCGGCGTCACCGACGATCATTATTTTGTGAATACCATCGCCCGCATTCCGATGATTGACATCATCAATCGCTCTGGCGAAACAGAAACTCAATTCGGTGCTTATTGGCATACCCATAACGACAACATGGATGTGATTGACAAACGTACGCTCAAGGCGGTTGGGCAGTTGGTCACGGCAGTGGTATATCGAGAGCATAACGGAACGCTGTAAATGTTGAAGAGGTTGAGAGGGTTTAGTAAGTTTAGAGAGCCTCAACTTCCTTAACTTTCTAAACACACCCAACGTATGTTTTTAAAAAACTTCATAAATGGTGTACTCGTGCCGCCTTATTCCGGCGCTTATTTGGACAATGAGAATCCGGCTACAGGCAAGGTCTATTCCCACATCCCCGATTCGGATGCGCGTGATGTGCAATTGGCAGTCGAAGCAGCGCAGGAAGTATTTCCGATTTGGTCGAAAATGAGTATTGAAGGGCGTTCCCGCATTTTAATGCGCATTGCAGATTTGATTGAATCCAAGCGAGAAGACTTGGCGCTTGCCGAAACGATTGATTCCGGTAAAACCATCACGACTTCGCGTATCGTTGACATCCCCCGCGCGCAAGCGAACTTCCGGTTTTTCGCAAATGCCATCACCCAATTTGGTTCAGAATCGTATCATGTTGCCGGTGAGGCTATCAATTATACCTTGCGTCAACCCATTGGTGTCGTAGGTTGTATCTCTCCCTGGAACTTGCCACTTTATCTATTCACCTGGAAGGTCGCACCAGCATTGGCGGCGGGTAATTGTGTCGTAGCGAAGCCCTCCGAACTCACACCGATGACGGCTTTTCTGTTGTCACAAATTTGCATCGAGGCAGGGCTTCCGGCAGGCGTGTTGAATATCATTCACGGCTTGGGCGGCAAAGCGGGACAGGCGATTGTGGAACATCCCAATATCAAAGCGATTTCATTTACAGGAGGAACAGTCACAGGTCGCAAGATTGCGCAAGTAGCCGCACCGATGTTTAAAAAATTGTCATTAGAATTGGGTGGGAAGAATCCAAATCTCATTTTCGCGGATTGCGATTTTGAAGAAGCACTTTCAACGACGATTCGATCTTCTTTTGCTAATAACGGTCAAATTTGTCTTTGTGGCTCGCGGGTGTATGTGCAACGCCCTATTTACGAGCGTTTCCGCGATGAATTGATTAAGCGAACCAATGCTTTGAAGACAGGTAATCCTTCGGAGGAGCAAAATGATCTTGGTGCGCTTGTTTCAAAAGGACATTTAGAAAAAGTGCAAAGTTATCTGGATTTGGCAAAAGAAGAAGGCGGCACGATTCTCTGCGGCGGCGAGCGATTGCAAATGAAGGGCGAGAATGCCGAAGGTTATTTTCTGAGTCCGGCGATCATCGAAGGTCTATCAAATAACGCGCGTTGCAATCAAGAGGAAATTTTTGGTCCAGTCATCAGCATTGCCCCTTTTGACACGGAGGAAGAGGCGATTCAACTCGCCAATGGCACGAGTTATGGACTTGCTAGCATGGTCTGGACGCAGGATACTTCCCGCGCCCATCGAATCGCAGAGCAGCTACAAGTGGGCATCATTTGGATCAACTGCTGGATGCTGCGTGATCTGCGTACGCCTTTTGGCGGTGTGAAAAACTCCGGCATCGGGCGCGAGGGCGGATTTGAAGCACTGCGTTTTTTTACGGAAGCGAAAAATGTGTGTGTGAAATATGGAGAATCATAACAGGAGTCTTTTTAAAAAAGTGACTGCGGAAAATGGCATTTTAATTTTTTTTTGCAATAGGGTATTCACTGTTGATGTCAATAGTTATAAAAAATTTTGATAATCAGCTACTTGTATTCAAGAAAAGATGCGCTCAAACATTTTAAAATAACCAACTATTTTAATTTAAAAGTATCTTAAAAATCCACCATCCCTATTTTTAGCGCTTTCCCGGAAATGTCAATACGATAATGATTATTCCGAATGATTGGGTTGATTTTCATCACTGAGCTTTTGCAAAAACCAAGCGAATTTAGTGGCAACTAAAACCTTTAACCTTATGAATTTCAACCGCCGGAATTTCCTTTCCAAGCTCCTACAAGTGGGCATGGCAGGAGTGGGCTTTTCTTCCACGCTGGGCTGTGCCCAGGACTCCGAAGAAGCATTGATCGTACAACTAAATGTTTATCAACCGACGACGGGTTATAAAATCTGCATTGGTGAAACATTTCCCATCCAATGGGAATTGAATGGACAAGCGAACCTCGACATTGAATTATCGAAGGACAATGGCACTTCTTGGGAAAAAATTTTTACAAATATTCCTATTTCACAAAATGAAATTTCGTGGCAAGTACCTTCCGAAGTTGCTGACAAAGTATTATTGCGCTTTTTGCACGCTACTGATAAACGGATATTGCAGACTACCGGAGCTTTTAGTTTGGTTGAATCCACCCTTTCTATTAAAAACATTTTTTCTAATGAGGAATTTCTGACCGGACAAACTATTGATATTGAATGGGAAGCTTTTTGTATTGATACAGTAAAAATAGAATACAGCCTGAATGGCGGGGCACGCTGGACAACGTTGGCGCAAAAAATTCCTGCCAAACAAGGCAATTACCAATGGGAGGTGCCCTTGCTTTTCACTAAAATCGGGAAATTACGAGTGGTAAGCGAAACAGATGAGCGCCTCAACGCTATTGCAGAAGGCACTTTTGCCATTTTGCCACAAACGCGGCTCGACTTGAAAAATTACCCTGAGCTTCAAAATGAAGGCGGTACAGTACGCGAAGAACTGGCGTATTTTGGCAGTGTCGCGATTGTACGTTTATCGGCAGATAAGTTTGGGGTGATGAGTTTGACTTGCACACACCAGGGTTGTACGCTGGAAACCGAAGATAAGGGTCAGTCTTGGTATTGCCCTTGCCATTTGGCAAGTTTTACCAAAACGGGTTGTGTAGTATCGGGTCAAGCCGAGCGGGCGCTCGATCTTTATGAAAGTCAATTTGACAAAACGAACAATGAGGTGATTATAACTCTCCGCATTTTGAAAAATGGACTTTGTTGAAAGAACTGGTCAGGTGAGGCATGAACCACCTGACCAATCCAGTTTTCCTCAACTCATAGCCCAAACCGGCGCACTACATGGAATCCAAAATGGATGCCTCCTTTACCAAATTTGTCATTCACCCCTGGCAAAGAGGCTTGTTCCAGAATATTTTTGGTGTTGCTAAACTGCAGTTGGAAAGCATGTCGCACGGAAGTGAAATCCAGGCTGATGCCAAAAGTATTGTAAAGTGACTGGTTGGAAAGGTTCCTTGCATTCAAACGTTGGTAATATTCCCCCACTAAGGCAATGCCATCGGTAAAGCGAAAACGTGCTGCCGCGCCCAGGGCATACGAAGTATTTTCTTCTTGCAATTCCTCGGTGAGATTGCGATGAATCAGCGTTGGCATAAGCTGTACGCTTAAATATTTGTTGATTTTACTGGCGATCAGGACTTGCGCTACATAGCTCAAGCGATGTTTAAATTCTAAAGCTGCTTTTTGCTCCGCATTCCAGGGGATTGCTTCGGCTGCTGCCGAACCAAATACGGTGAGCGTGAGGGGCATTCCTACCTTGCGTTGCCGCCATATTCTGTATTTTGCAAAAACATCATAGGTTTTATCGCTGCGGGTACGCCCGAAACCCAGCGTGAGGTCATCCGTCACACCATACCCAAAACCCAATCGCAAATCTGCAAATTGATCTAATCCAAAAAGCGTTTCAATTCCTTGATCTACCGTGCCATGAAAGCGGTGGGAAACCACAAAAAGCAAATCATTTTTCCAGATTGGTTCAGCCGATTGCCCATTCACCAGATAAAAAGTGCGAAAAGTTTCCTCTACAAAAGGGTTTTCTGGCACTGCCGTGGAATCAGCCTCCTGTGCCCTCAGGCATTGGAAACCTACAAGAGAGACGACAAAAAGAATCAGTTTTTTCATTTTATAAAGTTGTTCGTTTGTTTTTTGGGTAATAGGTCAAAGCGGCTATTATACCGTTAAGATTTATAAAATCATATGACCCATCACCATTTTTTTAATTCCTTACATCAATTATCAGGCATACCTGCATCAACCCATGCTTTGATAAGCGTAATCTCTTCTTTTGTTAATTTAATTCCCGATTTTACCGGTGGCATGATGCCATTGATGTTGGTGATGCGTTTGACGATTTTTTTCCCCTTTGCTTTAATCGCTTCATAGGAAGTGTATGCTGTGCTCCCGCCGCGTTCAGCATGGCATTCTTTGCTATTGCACTTGGCTTGAATCAGCGGAAATACCTGGCTTTTGAAAGAGGGCGCTAAAGGCTCCCGCATTTCCCAACTGAGACAGGTGAATAAAATAGTTAGCAAAATGAGGTGCAGCAATAACTTTCGCATAAGATTTAGATGTATTCTAAGGCGTTATTTTAAAAAATTCCAGGATTCTCAATTATTCTTAGCTCCCGCATCAATCCATCTAACAATTAGATTGATTTCATAATTCGACAAGCGACGATCGTAAGGCATAGAACCATCTAACACGACACGCCGGATATTCATTGCATTTCGACTGATTTCCGCGTAGTTAGTGAGCGTCGGATTAAACTCATTTTTGCCATGGCAGGCGGCTTTGGCGCAACTCGTTTGAATCAAAGGAAACACGTCGCGGTTAAAACTAATCTCCCGAATCGTCTCAAAATCAGCTACTACTTGAATATTGGATTCGGGCATCAGTACAAAAGTGGTAAAGGTATCGGTATCAGCAACATACAGGGTATCGCCTGTCCAGCGTACAAATTGCTCATCATCATCCTGCGTAACAGCGGTAATCAAAACTTTGGTACCTGCAATGTAACTGCCCGTCCCCGTCCCATTCACTACAGTAAGCGCGTAAGTTGGTAAAACCTTGTACAAAGCTTCCACATGAATGTCTTCAAAAGGCATCTTGCAGATCGTCGTTGGCGCGCGAGTCGCCTGCAAATAAGCAGTATCTCCTGTCCATTGAAAAAAAGCTTCGCCCGCGTTAGGCGGTGGTGCAGCTGCAATCGTGATCTCTTCTCCTAATGCGTAGTCGCCGGATCCACTTCCGTTAACGACCGTGAGGCTGTGGTAGAGATTTTCTGAATCGCAGGAAAAAAACAATAACAAGACCCAAAGAAGTAATCGGCTGGTTTTCATTATAAGGGAATTGAAAATTTACCTGCAAAATGCGAGACTCTTGGCTGGCATCAAATGAGTAAAATCAACAAATACGATTGACTCTTTTCACTGTAGAAATGAAAGAAAAGAAGTAACTTATCCTGAATAAAAAGAAGCAAAAAATCGTTGAAAGGCTAACGCGTCAAGTACATATATCGCTGCCGATCCAACTCCCGAAAATACGGATCACTTAAATCTTTGATAAAATAAATGGCTTCGCCGGTGGATTTCATCTCGGGCCCCAGGTTTTTATCCACGGTCGGGAATTTTTCAAACGAGAACACCGGTACTTTAATCGCAAAACCACTGGGCTGTGGCTTGATGTCGAAATCCTTGAGCTTGTGCGTACCCAGCATGATTTTCGTAGCAATTTGCAAATACGGCACTTTATAGGCTTTGGCGATGAAGGGCGTGGTGCGCGAGGCGCGCGGATTGGCTTCGATCACATACACCTGGTCGCCTTTAACGGCAAATTGCACATTGACTAAACCTATGACATTCAGGGCTTTCGCCAATTTATGTGTGTACTCCACCATCGTGCTCACGGCTTCCACCGAAAGGCTGTACGTGGGCAATACCGCCGAACTGTCGCCGGAGTGAATGCCAGCTGGTTCGATATGTTCCATGATGCCCATGATGTGCACGTCGTCGCCATCGCAAATGGCATCAATCTCTGCTTCTTTGGCGCGCTCGAGGAAATGGTCAATCAGCACGCGGTTGTCGGGCATATGTTTGAAAATCGTCAAAACGTGGTGTTCCAACTCATCGTCGTTGATGACAATACGCATATTCTGACCGCCCAAAACATACGACGGCCGCACCAAAACGGGATATCCAATGCGCCGCGCCACTTGCAAGGCTTCGTCAGCGTCATTTGCCACACCGTAGTGCGGATAAGGAATTTCCAATTCCTTCAACAAATCCGAAAATGCGCCGCGATCTTCCGCCAAATCCATGTTCGGGAAGCTGGTGCCAAAGATTTGAATCCCATTTTTGTGGAATTTTTCTGCAAGTTTTAATGCGGTTTGACCACCCAGTTGAACGATGACGCCATCGGGCTTTTCCAAAGCAATAATTTCCTCGATATGCTCCCAAAAAACTGGTTCAAAATATAACTTATCCGCCATATCAAAATCGGTGGAAACGGTTTCAGGATTACAATTAATCATAATCGCCTCGTAACCAACTTCTTTGGCGGCAAGCAAGCCGTGCACACAGCAGTAGTCAAACTCAATACCCTGACCAATCCGATTCGGACCGGAGCCTAAGACAATCACTTTTTTCTTATCTGTCGTTGGAATGCTCTCGTTTTCCGAATCAAATGTAGAATAAAAATAAGGCGTTTTCGCTTCAAATTCAGCGGCGCAGGTGTCCACCATTTTATAGGTGCGGCGAATACCGAGTTTCTTGCGGTATTTTGTGACTTCTTTCTTTTTCACGCGCATCAGCCAGGCAATTTGGGAATCAGAATAGCCGACTTGCTTGAGTTCTCGGAAGAAATCTTCGGGAATATCCTCTGGCACATTGTAACGCATGATTTGCTCCTCCATTTTCACCAGTCGCTTAATTTGCTTGATGAACCAGGGGTCAATCTTGGTTAATTTTTGCACGGTTTTTTCCGGTACACCGAGGCGCAGCGCGTCTTTCACGCGGAAAATGCGGTCTTCCGTCGCATGCTCAAGGCGTTCGAGCACATCTGAAGTTTTGATCCACTCCTTCATATCGCCACCCAAGCCAGTGCGCCCATTTTCTAAGGACTGACAAGCTTTTTGTAGGGCTTCCAGGAAATTCCGACCGATCGCCATTACTTCGCCGACCGATTTCATTTGCAAACCCAAGCGGCGGTCGGCGCCATGAAATTTATCAAAATTCCAACGCGGTATTTTCACAATCACATAATCCAGCGTCGGTTCAAAGTAGGCAGAAGTCGTTTTGGTAATCTGATTTTTCAATTCATCTAGGCGGTAGCCAATCGCCAGTTTGGCGGCAATTTTTGCAATCGGGTAGCCCGTCGCCTTACTTGCCAGTGCAGAAGAACGCGATACGCGCGGGTTGATTTCGATGACAATAAGCTCCTCGTTTTCAGGATTTTGTGCAAACTGAATATTACAACCGCCGGCGAAATTTCCAAGGGAGCGCATGGCTTTGATCGCCTGGTTGCGCATGTCCTGGTACGAGGTGTCGGAGAGCGTCATCGCCGGCGCCACCGTGATACTATCGCCCGTGTGGATGCCCATCGGATCGAGGTTTTCCACAGTACAAATAATCACTACGTTATCCGCCGCATCTCGTAGCAGTTCCAATTCAAATTCTTTCCAACCTAAAACGGCTTTTTCCACCAGCACCTCGTGGGTTGGAGACATATTTAAACCTCGACGGAGCAGCCCGTCGAAGTCCTCTTCTTTATGCACAAATGCTGCACCCGTGCCACCCAGTGTGTAGGAAGGACGTATAACTAAGGGGAAACCAATTTTTTGTGCAGCTTCTTTTCCTTCCAGGAATGAATTGGCAATGTAAGACGGCGCTACGCGCAAACCGATGTCAATCATGTGTTTGCGAAACAGTTCCCGATTTTCGGTCAGGTCAATGGCATTGACATCTACGCCGATCATGCGCACACCGTATTTTTCCCAGATGCCCAATTTATCAGCTTCTACACAGAGGTTGAGCGCCGTTTGTCCGCCCATTGTGGGCAGTACCGCATCAATCTGGCGTTCTTCGAGTACTTTAACGATACTTTCGACCGTAAGCGGCAGCAGGTAAACATGGTCGGCGGTAACCGGGTCGGTCATAATCGTCGCTGGATTGGAATTGATGAGCGTCACCTCGATGCCCTCTTCGCGCAGCGAGCGCGATGCCTGGGAGCCGGAGTAATCAAATTCGCAAGCCTGACCGATAATAATGGGACCACTACCGATAATAAGTACAGAACGGATGGAAGTATCTTTTGGCATTTTTTTTTTAAAGAGCCGCAGACCACAAGCCACAAGAAAATAAACAAAATCTTATAGCTTGGAACTTGCCGCTTTTACAAAAAACCGCGCAAAGATACTTTTTTGAATGGAAAGGGTGAAACCTTGAAAAGAAGATTTTGAAAAAATAATGCGAGATCGTAAGTCCAAGCTCACCGCGCTTTCTGCTTTTATTCTACAACCTCCAATTCAACCGTTTTGCTATAAAATTCGCTTTCAATGGTGATGTCCTGTTCCAGGGTTCGCGTGATGCTTTTCAGGTTTCGCACCAGATAAAGTTTGTTTTTCCCCAGACTGACACTTTTTAGGTAAGAAGCAGGAAGGGTGAGGGTACCGCCCATTTTGATAGGCCCCGGCAGCGGGATAGTCGAAGAAGCATTTTTGCTATCCGTGAATAACAAAATCAGGCTTTCATTTTCGGCAATATCAATTCCTGATAGCTGGATAGACATTCCATTGGACTTGCTGGCTGCGCCAAGTACAGAAAAATCCTGAATACCAGGCATAGGGATTGTTACTTTCTGTTCTTTGTTATTTTTGTCTTTGTAGCTGAAAGTAAAAGCACTGGCGTAAGCCGCTGGGCCGTTGTACACAAAGCGTTTTGACTGCGCTCCGATACTGCGGGATTCCATTTGATCCCCTTGAAAACGAACCAACTCAATCCATTCTGCTGGCTGAGCCGTTTCCAAAGAATCCCCTTCAAGGAACGTAGCATAGGCTTTTACTTGCTGTTCCGTTTGCAAAAAACGGACATAATAATCAGCGAATAAATGAGCTTGATCGGCACTCGTTTCCTTAGTGGCACATCCGATCAGGCTAATACCCAGCAAAAACAGCAAAAAAGATTTCATAAGCAAGTTTCTATTTTTCTATTTTGATAGCGTGGTGCAAAAATAAACTCAAATGAAATTATTTGGAGGTTCAGCTGCAGAAAAGTTTTGAAAAGCGGCGTAAGGCTTAATTTTTGAGTGACAAATATGCCTATGGCCACCGCCCCAAGAGTAGCAAGTCCTCCTTATGAAAGAAAGCTAAAGAAGCTCGCATTTGTCAAGTTGTTTACTAAAATTTAATTCAGAGGAAGCATTTTTTTCACCACCTTCGTTTTTGCATAAAAATAAAGTTTTGTATCTTCTCTCTTAGCCCTCCCAAGCGATTTAAGGATACCAAAGCAACAGAAATTTAATTTGGCTTTACGAGGGAAAATGTTTGAGATACATTAATATTTTTTTAACATTGCGTTTCATTCTCTTCCCTTTGCCGTTGATTTTAAAAAATTAGTTATGAAACAATTTTTACTATTTATTTTTTTCATGCTGACGCTAAGTGCTTCTGTGTGGGCACAAACTTCTCTCGCGGGTAAAGTTACAGATCAAGAAACAGGAGAGCCAATCTTATTCGGAAACGTTGTTTTGTACAAAAATGGTGTATTCATTACTGGTACAGAAACAGATTTTGACGGGAACTACAGCTTTTCGAGTATAGATCCTGGCACTTATGACGTAGAAGTTAGCTACGTTGGCTACCAAACACAACGCACCACAGGTATCAAGGTATTGGCGGGTAAATCCAACAAAGCTGATATAAAGCTCAACTCCGGTGGCGGTGTTGTACTGGATGAAGTGGTCGTTACGGAGTACAAAGTGCCCTTGATTGAGCAGGATAACACGACCTCCGGAGGGGTGATCACCAGTGAGCAGATCAGAAATTTGCCTACTCGGAATATCAATGCGCTGGCTGCTACTACTGCCGGGCTTTCATCAGCGGATGAAGGCAGCGCCATTACTATTAGAGGCTCGCGTAGCAATGCGACGGCCTACTTCGTAGATGGTATTCGCGTGCAGGGAGCGCTGCCGCCCGAATCGGAAATTGATCAGCTCCAGGTCATTACCGGTGGTGTAGAGGCACAATACGGAGATGTGATTGGCGGAAATATTGCGATTACGACCAAAGGTCCTTCCAGTAAATTTTCAGGAGGTGTTGAATTGGAAACATCCAACTTTCTTGATCCTTATGATAATAGCTTAGTAAACGTCAACCTGTCGGGGCCTATTCTGAAAAATGCAAAAAAGGAATCTATCCTTGGCTTCCGGGTTTCAGGGCGTTTTACGGATCAACTGGATGACGATCCGCCTGCTATTCCGGTATATCAAGTGAAAGATGAAGTGCTAAAAACACTGGAAGCCAATCCGATCATCACGATTGGAAATAATATTTTTCCGGCTGCTGATTTTCTAACCTCGGCAGATGTGAATGTTTTAGATGCAAGACCCTTTGAAAAATTTCAGCGCCTCGACATCACCGCTAAGTTGGATGCGCGCCTGAGCAGAGCCGTAGATGTTCAATTTACGGGGTCTTATGCAGATAGTAAGAATCAATTCACACCCGGAGGATGGCGTGTTTACAATAGCCATAATAATCCATTTGCATACAACAACACCTATCGCGGTATTGTGCGGTTGCGCCACCGTTTGGGCTCAACGGGCAGTGCCGCTCAGGATGCCAGCGGACAGAGCAAAGCAAGAAAAAGCGCTCTAATTCAAAACGCTTCTTATATTCTGCAATTTGGTTATGAAAAAACCAAGAACGAAGACTTTGACGACCGATTCGGCGATAATTTTTTTGAGTATGGCTATGTTGGCAAATTTGATATAGAATGGGTGCCGACTTTCGTCACGGAATTCGATCCGAATACGGGCGTTTACCTTCGTCATACGGATTATCTCCAAGTGCTTCGCAAATATACGCCGGGCACAGTGAACCCGATATTGGCTAATTACAATAATGCTATGGGGCTTAACTTTAGCGAAGGCTTGAATGGTCAGATCGGGAATTTTGCCATCACCAATCTAGGAGGCATCGGGGATGTTCTTTCAAGGGCAGCCTTTATTGCGCCTAACGGTGCGATCTCCGGCATTTTTACCAATTCATGGAATTTCCACACCAACGTAGGCACAGTCTATAATGCTTACAATAAAGGGGACAACGATATTTATACTTTTAATGCAAATGCCTCTTTTGACCTTGTGCCAGGTGGCTCTGAAAAAGGACGGCACAGTATTCAGTTCGGTATAATGTATGAGCAGCGGATCAATAGAGGATATAGCGTAGCGCCGAGGGGTTTATGGGATATCGCGCGCCAGCAAGCAAATTCGCACATTCAAGGGATTCCTGAGAATCCTGATACAATTGGTTTTATCAATATTCCTAATTTTGACAATACACCATTACTTGGGCTGGAAATTGTAGAAAGCGATGAATTGCTCTTTTACAAAAAAGTTCGGGAAGTAACAGGACAAGACCTCACGGAATTTGTTAATGTAGATGGATTGACACCCGACCAACTAAGCTTAGATATGTTCTCTGCCCGAGAACTCCTCGACCAGGGAGCTATCGGTTATTTTGGATATGACTACTTGGGCAATCCATTCGATGGCAATTTTGAGGATTTCTTTACTGCTACGGACATAAACGGGGTGCGTACTTTTCCCATCGTCCCCAACCGGCCGATCTATTCAGCGGCTTATATTCAGGATAAATTTACCTTCAAAGATATTATTTTCCGGCTTGGTCTGCGGGTAGATCGCTATGATGCTAATACAAAAGTGCTGAAGGATAACTACTCGCTCTACGAAATTATCGGAGCGGCGGATTACCATAGCAACTTTGGAGGCACCAAACCCGGCAATATCGGAGATGACTTCAAGGTATATCTGAATGATTCGGGTAGCGCTGTTGCTGCTTATAGAGACGGAGATCAATGGTACACCGATAATGGCACACCCGTAAACAACCCTGCATTGTTGTTTTCAGGGGGCTTGGTATTTCCAAAATACGCCGACCAGCGAGTAGAGAGCGATCAGAATTTTATCAAGAGCCGCAATTTTGATCCAAATGTATCTTTTGAAAGCTATGAAGTGCAGCTAAATGTGATGCCGCGCTTGGCTTTTTCATTCCCCATCTCTACAGAAGCGAACTTCTTTGCGCATTACGATATTTTGACGCAGCGCCCCTCCTCCAATACCATTGCTACCCCAGTGGATTATTTCTATTTTCCGGAAAGGGGCTTGAGCTCCGGCAATAACCCAAATTTGAAGCCGGAACGCACGATTACCTATGAAGTGGGTTTCCAGCAGAAATTGTCGAACACCTCTGCACTCAAGATTGCCGCCTACTATCGGGAAATGCGAGACCTGATTCAAGTGCGTACTTTCTTCCCCGTCCCAATTGTTATTCAATACGATAGCTTTGATAACCTGGATTTTGGTACAACCAAGGGTTTTACTTTCCAATACGACCTTCGGAGGACGGGCAATGTTTCATTCGATGCGAACTATACCTTGCAATTTGCAGATGGGACAGGCTCTGATGCGAATTCTCAGCAAGGTTTGACCAGCAGGGGTAATCTGCGCACACTGTTCCCATTGAATTTTGATGAGCGCCATCGCTTTGTTGCCAATGTGGATTATCGTTACGGTTCTGGTAAGCGGTACAACGGCCCGCGCTTGTTTGGTGCTGATATTTTTGCTAATGCAGGGCTTAATTTGCAAGGTATCATGGTATCAGGAAGACCCTACACCGTTCGGCAAACGCCTACGGAATTTGGAGGATTGGGCACTTTGGGTTCTATCAATGGTGCTAGAAAGCCCTGGAATTTCACACTCAACCTCAGGGTGGACAAAACCTTTGATATTGGTAATAAAATGGGCTTGAACATATATTTCCGAGTATCCAATCTATTAGATGCCAGAAATATCATCAATGTCTATCCTGTAACAGGATCGGCAACAGATAGCGGCTTCCTGCGATCTGTAGATGGGCAGCGCCAGATTCAAAACATTCTTAATTCGGCAAGACAACTGGAATCTTACCTCGATTCTTATCAGTGGGCAGTATTGAATCCTAATAATTACAGCTTGCCACGCAGGATGTTTGTAGGTGCTATTATGGATTTTTAATTGAAAAATTGTCAAAATAATATAAGCTATGCAGTTAATTAAATATTGGTTAATCGGTGTCTTTTCGATATGCGTCCTAAGCGCACAAGCGCATATCAATCCGAATATCCATCGAACCAAACCCGGTAATACCAATAATACGGTGAGTTATAGAGAAAACTGTGCGTTCTCCATTTCTCAGTTGGATCAAGCGATCAACAACGTACGGGCGCGTTTGCTCACGGGCGGCGATGTCTGGTGGGATGGTACCAACGGCAGGTATGTAGTGCCCAAAGTAGCTCCTGGTACGGGCATTCCCGAAGTGTCTTCTATTTTTGCAGGTGCTGTTTGGCTGGGTGGTGTTGACCCTGCGGGCAACCTTAAACTGGCAGCGCAAGAATTTGGTAGGGGTAATAATCCCGTTCGTGCAGATTTTTATTCGGGGCCATTAAACCCTGAAACAGGTAGAACGACCCAAGAAGATTGTGCTAAGTGGGATCGCTTTTTTGTGGTGAAAGGAGAGAATATCCGCCAGCACCTCAGAAATTTTCAGGAAGCTCGCGCAGCAGGAAAGCCCTATGACCCGGAATTGATCCCAAAGGATGTAAAAGGCTGGCCTGCGCGCGGCAATGAATTTTTCTTTGAAATACACCAGTTTGAATTACCAAATACCAGCCAGGGCTTGGCAGGTTTTTTTGATCAGGACGGAGACGGTAACTACAACCCGGATTTGGGTGATTTTCCGATTATTGAGATCAGAGGTTGTATCTTTGAAAGCCCTGATCAGCAGCCATTCCCTGATGAAATGCACTTCTGGATTTATAACGATGCGGGTAATACCCACTCCGAATCGAACGGGGACCCCATTCAAATGGAGGTGCAGGTACAAGCTTTTGCTTATGCTACCAATGACGAAATTAATGACATGACTTTCCAGCGCTATAAACTGATCAACCGGGCTATTGAAAGTATTGACAGTATGTTTTTTGCGATGTGGGTTGACCCTGACTTGGGCTGTGCTTTTGATGATTATATCGGTTGTGATACACTGCGAAGCCTTGCCTATATTTACAATCAGGATGCAGAAGATGGACAAACCGGAACTACTTGCTCCGGAGGGGTTGCTACCTACGGTGATAAGATTCCAATTCTTGGTGTGGATTATTTTAGGGGCCCGCTGGATGAAAATGGGGATGAACTCGGTATGTCTTCCTTTACATATTACAATAATGGTGGGGCTTCCCCTACGCCGCCGCCTGGTACTACCGACCCGAATAACGCCCTGGAGTTTTATCGTTATTTGTCGGGTTCTTGGCGCGATGGCTCTCCATTCACTTATGGAGGCGATGCTTATCAAGATGGTGCCCCCATCAAATATGCGTTCACAGAGGCACCGGATGATGTTAATGGTTGGTCTATGTGTTCACAGGGGTTGCCACCTGGCGACCGCCGCACGATCCAGGCTTCTGGTCCTTTCCGCTTGGATCCAGGTGCTGTCAATGAATTGATTATCGGGGTGGTATGGATACCAGATCAGGTGTATCCTTGCCCAAGTATCAGAAAACTCCAAGAAGCGGATGACATTGCACAGGCTTTATTTGACAACTGCTTCAGAATTACGGATGGTCCAGATGCTCCAGATATTGATTTTATTGAATTGGATCGCGAAATTATTGCTATTTTCACTAACGATACTTTGAGTTCTAATAATGCATTTGAGGCTTATGCCCAGCGTGGTCTTCAAGTGCCTGCAGGGGTGCCGGATAGCCTGGCGTTGTATCGCTTTGAAGGGTATAAATTGTATCAGCTGGCAGGCCCAGATGTTACGATTTCTAACCTAAATGACCCCGACAGAGCGCGACTGATTTATCAGGTAGATTTGAAGAATGGGATTGGAAAAATCTATAATTGGTCAAATGTGGACAACCCCACAGGGCAAGAGTACTATGTGCCAGAGCTGATGGTGGAAGGCGGCGATGCAGGGCTTCGGCATACTTTCAAAATTACCGAGGATCAATTTGCTCAAAATGACAGGCGCCTGGTAAACCACAAAAAGTACTATTTCACGGCTATTGCTTATGCACATAATGAATACGAAGCTTTTGACCCTAAATTGGTATTGGGGCAGCGGAAGCCTTATCTGGAAGGAAGACGCAATATCGGAGATGGTACGAATATTTATTACACCACTATCCCAAGACCTATCGTTGATCGCAAGCTGAATGCCAGTTTTGGAGAGGGCGTAGTGGTCACCCGAATAGATGGTGTTGGTACAGGCAATAACTTCCTGGATTTATCTAATGAAACGCGCAGCGCAATAACGGACGGCACCTTCAATGGACAAATCACCTATCGCCCTGGTAGAGCGCCTATTCAAGTGAATATTTTCAATCCACTGGATGTGACGGACGGAGAGTTTGAGCTCACCTATTTTGATGAAAATATGAGCAATGAAGCGTTGGACAAGCAAGTGCGGTGGCGCTTGAGAAACCTGAGTGATCCGAATAGTCCGGTGATTATATCCGAACGTACTATTGAGCAACTCAACGAGCAGGTCATCAAGCAATTTGGCTTTACGATCACCGTAGGGCAGGTGAAAGAGGCGGGTTCTAAATCGGATGAAACTAATGGTTTGATTGGCTACGAAGAGGAGTACACCGCGGGCGCAAACGCCGTGCCTTGGCTATTTGGTATCCCTGATGATTTTGTACCTGGTGGCAGGGCCTTGGATGATATTATTTATAACTACATGCGCACAGCAGAAGGCGAAGAAGATGATGACCTTGATCCGGAGCGCGCTTTCGCTAATGTCGGCATAAATGGAGGTGGTTATTTCATTCCTTATTTCTTTGCCAACTGGAAGCAACAGGATGAATTCAACTCGCCGTTTATTTCTCCAGCCTGGGCGGATCCTGCCGGTAGCGACCTTATCAGGAGGCAGATGAAATTAAGTGACCTGAATAACGTGGACATTGTTTTTACTTCCAATCGCGATTTGTGGAGTCGTTGTGTAGTCATTGAAACTGCCAATCGTTTTTATCAAGCTGGTGGATACGCTACAGAAGGTAATAAACGAAGTTTTGACCTGCGGGCTTCGAAGAGCGTTACAAAGTTTGACAATAATAATGACGGTTTACCCGACATTGATACCGAAGATGGTGGCGAAGGCATGGGCTGGTTCCCAGGTTATGCAGTGGATGTAGAAACGGGTAAGCGATTGAATATTTTCTTTGGTGAAAATTCTGCTTACGACGGCTCTCTTTTCCCAGAAGCTTATCAGAATAAGCCAAACGGGCGAGATATGATGTTTAATCCTTCGGCTCAATTATTTTTGAATACAGGTGGATTCCCGGATGTGTATCAATACTTGACAGGCGGGCAGCATTTTATATATGTGACAAAGCAAGCCTATGATGGCTGTGCCCAAATACGGAATAATTTGCGTTCTACCTCAACGGTGAATAAAACCAGAGCTGTGCGGGAAATTACCTGGACAGGAATGGCGATGACGCTGGAGGGCAACGAATTTAAGTCTTATGCAGCAGGCTTAGTCCCTAATGATTTAATCGTAAAACTCCGGGTGACAAACCCTTACAGCGCGGCAAAGGGAACAGGTGAATTCAGAGGTTATAATACCTATCGCTTTAAGATTGAAGGTAAGCAGGCAGATGAGTTGGACCCTGCTGGCATAGAAACGGCATTAGACCAGATCAATGTGGTACCTAATCCTTACTATGGCTTCTCTGATTATGAAGTTTCGCAGTTTACAACTACCGTGAAAGTGACCAACCTGCCAGCTAAATGCGTAGTGACAATCTATACACTAGATGGTAAGTTTATCCGTCAGTACAATCGCGACGAGAGGGGTACGATACCGAGAGGCAATAACCGAGCCATTGAAGAGACGCAAATACTGCCTGCACTGGAATGGGATTTGAAAAACAATAAAGGGATTCCGATAGCCAGTGGGGTATATCTGATTAATATCAAGGCTGATGGCTTAGGCGAACGAACCATCAAGTGGTTTGGTATCAATAGGAAATTTGATCCATCCGGTTTATAACATAACTTTTATGGAAGCCTTCGGGTGAGGCAAATGCTTGTCCGAAGGCTTCATTCCAAATAACTTAATTATGAAAAAAATTTTATACACGTTTTATTTCCTCTGCTTCTTTTTGGCATCCTCTTTCGCGGGGAATCCAGACCGCCAGGGCGAAGCGGGCGCTTATGAGTTGTTGATGAACCCCTGGGCGCGTAGTGCTGGTTTGCATACCATGAGCACTTCTTTCGTCAGGGGGGTGGAAGCCCTTCAACTGAACGTGGCGGGCTTAGCCAGGATCAACAAAACCGAAATACTTGCCGGGCATAGCCTTTATTTGCAAGGCACGGATATTCGCACCAATGCTTTTGGCATCGGGCAGCGCGTGGGCAAGAGCGGGGCTTTTGGTATCAGTATTATGGCACTTGATTTTGGCGATATTTTGGTCACCACTGCCAACCAACCGGAAGGTACCGGCGCTACTTTCTCGCCGAGTTTTTTCAACCTGGGCTTGTCGTATGCGCATGTTTTTGAGAATAAAGTATCTGTTGGTATTACTTTGAGAGGTGTCTCCGAAGCAATAGCGGATGTGAGTGCCTTTGGGTTTGCAATTGATGCGGGCGTTCAATATGTGACCGGCGCGCAAGACAACTTTAAGTTTGGCATTTCTTTGCGGAATATTGGTTCTCGAATGACTTTCGGGGGGGAAGGCTTAGCTACACAGGGGCCCAGCCCCAATCAGGGCGGCTATTCTCTTACTTTTGAGCAAAGGATTGCAAGTTTTGAATTGCCTTCTACTTTGAATATTGGGCTTTCTTATGACTTCCTATTTTCAGAAACCCATCGGATCACGGCATTGGGTAACTTTACAGCCAACTCTTTTTCTCGCGATGAAATTGGCGGCGGGCTGGAATACTCCCTCAACGATATGTTCATGCTTCGTGCGGCTTATCGCTACGAAATCGGCGTGGAAGATGAGGTGGAAGCTTCTGTTTATAGCGGATTAAGTGCTGGTGCTTCCATCGAAGTACCCCTGAGCAAAGAAAACAAAAATACGCGTTTTGGAATTGATTATGCCTACCGCGCAACCCGCGTCTGGAACGGCACACACAATATTTCCGTGAAGATTGCGATTTAATCCTTTGTAAAGAGGACTTGAACTATCACAACTTTTTATTTATATTTGCAGTATAAAAGCGAGAACGTTTCCAATCCGGAAGCGTTCTCGCTTTTTAAACGAGTGTACTTTTTTTGCAAGAAAGATATTGTAATTATTTTCAACTCCCTGATGATTGAGGTGGTGGCTACCTGAAGAAGCTTCTAAATGCACCTGTCCGTTCCTCAATTCATTCCAATCTGCATGAGTGGAAGCGGGGTTTCAACATTTTAAAATTGTGGCTTATGACAACTTACAATTATTTGACCCAGGAAGGGTACGACAAGCTAAAAACCGAATTGGAAGAACTAAAAACAAAAGGGCGGCAGGAAGTGGCACGGGCGATTGCAGAGGCACGCGAAAAGGGTGATCTTTCTGAAAATGCTGAATATGATGCCGCAAAAGATGCACAAGGTCTATTGGAATTAAAAATAAACGAATTGGAAAAAATACTGGCGAATGCGCGTGTACTCGACCAAAGCCAACTGGATACTTCCAAAGTGACGGTATTTTCTAAGGTGACTATCAAAAACCTGAAAACGAAGAAGGAAATGTCTTACAAATTAGTCTCTGAGCAAGAAGCAGATTTAAAGGCAAACAAAATCTCCGTGAGTTCTCCGATGGGGCAAGGCTTGCTGGGCAAAACAGTCGGCGAAATTGCGGTAGTAACAACGCCTGCCGGCTCAATTGAATTTGAAATTATTCATATCGGAATTGATTAAACCAATGGCAACCATCTTCACCAAAATTGTGCAGGGTGAAATTCCCTGCCATAAAATTGCGGAATCAGCGGACTATCTGGCTTTTCTGGATATTCGACCCCTCAAAAAAGGGCATACCCTCGTCATTCCTAAAAAAGAAGTGGATTATATTTTTGACCTTGAGGATGAACCGCTGGGCGGGTTGCTGGTTTTTGCTAAAAAAGTGGCAAAAGCGCTCCAAACTGTCATTCCTTGCAAAAGAATCGGCTTAGCAGTCATTGGGCTGGAAGTACCGCACACGCATGTGCATCTCGTACCCATCAATTCTATCGCGGATTTGAGCTTCGAGCATGGCTTCCTGAGTATGACACAGGAGGAACTCGCCGCAGTGGCCCAGGAAATTCGAGCAGCCTATGAAAAAATGTAGTTGCCTGTGTGTCAATAAAAATAGGTCTTGAACCAATCCCACAAACTTACTCGGTTGAACCAAACAAAGATCAACAAGCCAACCAGGGCGAATAATAATATCCGATTCACAATGCGGCGCGTTTCCTGGTTGCGTTCCCGGCGGCTTTTATAGCTTCTTACTCTACTCTGATAGGGCATAAGGCTTCATGGATTGGAATTAATTCAAATGAATTTTTGCAATTGCTGCTACATCTCTTTGTGCCGCTCCCAGTAGTTTTGGTCTTCGATTTCCTCCAGAATGGTCAGATAATTCAAATATCGCAATTCGCTGATCCCCCCTTCCTCGATCGCTTGTTTTACAGCACAACCCGGCTCGTTGCGATGCAGGCAACTGCCGCCAAATTTACAATTTTCCGAATAATTAAAAAACTCCCGAAAATTATGAGCTACATCTTGAGGTTCTAAATTGCTAAAAGCAAGGGTTTTAATTCCTGGTGTATCAATGATTTTGCCACCTGCATCCAATGCGTGCATTTCTGCAAAAGTAGTGGTATGCTGCCCCTTCCCTGAATAATCCGAGAGCTCGCGTATTTTTAAATCCAAATGAGGCTGTATCGCTTTGATAAGGCTCGATTTGCCAACGCCAGATTGTCCGCTCACTAAGCTTATTTTACCTTCCAATTGTTTTTTTAGACTTTCTATGCCGGTATGATCCACCGCCGAAACCAATAGCACCGTATAGCCAATGCCCTCGTACAAATCCTTCAGGTAGGCATACATGGCAAGCTCTTCTTCGCCGTACAAATCAGATTTGTTGAATACAATGATCGTGGAAATTTCATAAGGTTCGGTCATCAGCAGGAAGCGATCAATAAAGCCTTGTTTTAGGTTCGGGTTTATAATCGTTGTAATTAAAATTGCCTGGTCAATATTGCTGGCGAGCAGGTGCAGGTCGTGCTTTTTTCGGGGTGATTGGCGTACGACGTAGTTTTTTCGGGGTAAAATTTGTTTGATAATACCCGTTTTTTCTTCTTCGTTTTCTATTTCCATTTCTACTTTATCGCCCACGGCTACCGGATTGGTAAGCTTGAGTCCATCCAGCCTGAATTTGCCAATGATACGGCACTGCCACATACTTTCGTCCTGTAGTTGCACTTGATACCATGATCCGGTGGACTTTATCACCATTCCTTTCTTCCAATTTTTACTCATGTCACATTTTGCTGTCAGCCTTTTCCAACGAAGCCTTTTCTGATTTAGTTCACTTTGGGGGGGAATTTTGCCGTTTCCCGGAAGGAATGAACAGCGGCGGCTATGTCTATGATTTGCGCAGGGTCTTTTTCCAGCGCATTTCCGATTACAATAACATCTGCCCCTGCTTTTAGGTTGGCATAAGCTTTCTCCGGCGTACGAATCCCGCCACCGATAATCAGCGGAATATCAATTGTTTGTCTTACCATTTGGATCATAGTTTCGCTAACCGGAGTGGCGGCACCACTGCCGGCATCCATGTAGATGACTTTCAAACCCAACATTTCGCCTGCCATCGCGGTGCAAGCGGCTATGTCTGGTTTGTCGTGTGGAATTGGTGTCGTATTGCTAATGTAAGAAACCGTGGTCGGATTACCCCCTTCAATAAGCATATACCCCGTAGCGATTGTCTCCAATTTACTTTCCTTGAGGTACGGCGCTGCGATCACTTGCTGTCCAATTAAAAATTCCGGGTTTCTTCCTGAAATAAGCACTAAAAGCAGGATACTATCCGCTTTGGGGTTGATTTGCAAAACGCTGCCAGGAAATAAAATACAGGGTGTATTTGTATGTGCTTTCAAATACGTAAGACAATCATCCAACTGATCGCGCAGGATGAGGCTGCCGCCCACAAAGAAAAAATCTACCTTCGCTTGAGCTGTCAATTCTAATAAGCGTGCCAGGTGCACCGCTGCGGATTTGTCGGGGTCAATCAGCACGGCAATTTGCTTTCTGCCTTTGCTTTTGGCATCCAGAATGGATTGATAAACGCTGGTTTCCTGCATAGAATCTTGATTGCGAGCTATTTGTGCCTCACAAGCAGGGCAGATGTTTATTGATTGGGTAAAACGATAAATTAAGGAACTAAAATTTTTCCTCTTTGCAAAGTTAACAGAAGAAGTCTATTTTCGATGCCTTTGCGCAGGGGATTAAATTTGATTTGCAAGCTGTGGCTTTTGAAAAATAGCATTCACCGTCATTGCAAACTCCGGCAATACGGGCGCAGCCGAGCAAAGGTCTTCTTCTTTCTTTGTTTTCATAGACATATCAGCGCCATGATACTCATTTACTTGTTCCAGTTCTGGAAAAATTTCCCATATCACTTGTACCCCAGCTTTGTAATAATCCTGTAGTTTGCGTTGATTTTTATTAATTTTATCATTCTTGGAAATGACTTCTATCACAAACTGTGGCACTTGGTTTTCGCCATAAGCCGCACGGTCAATTTGCTCGTCGGTATAGTAAGCAATATCTGGTTTGCGATGGTTTTCAAGAAAAAACGCATCCCCTTCTGTCATCAATTCGCCGCTTAATTTGCCTGCTACTATCAATTTCCGAAAAAAGGAAAAAAGATTTCTTACAATGTAAAATTGTTCTTGATTCATACTTCGTTCTGTTTTTTCCACGATACCGTTGAGCCACTCGTACTTGTACTTGTCTTCACGAGTGAGGTAGCGCTTTTCAAACTCCAGCCAGGAAATTTTTCGGGAAGCTATCGTGCTATCTTTATAGTGACCTGCGGTTGATGCCATCTTTATTTTGATTTATCTTGATACAAAGATAAGCGATTGGGTCAAATCATGCTACACTTTGTCCATACAAGGAGAAGTGTCCTACCGCTTGGAGTGGTAGGACACTTCTCGGCCGCTGCTGCTTGCTGTTCGGTAAGATCAAGCTTGTCCTTTACTCACTTTTATTTTTTGTTTGTGTATTGTTTTGCGCTTCATTATTTAACTCCAATCCCTGCCGAATCCCTTTTTCCATAGCGGGTACGCCGCGTTGCATCCATTGAGGCATGGGCGCATCTTTCAGATAATAATCAAAAAATTGCTGCATCCGTTTTTGGAAATCCTTTCGATTTTGGAGCTTCAAGGGCCAATGCGGTTCGTCGTTGTAATTTAGCAACCAGGCGGGTTTGCCCAAACGCCGCATCGCCGTGAAAAATTCAATCCCCTGGTACCAGGGCACCGCACCATCTTTGTCATTATGCAAAATCAGTACGGGTGTATTGATCTTATCAGCAGTGAAAATTGGTGAGTTTTCAAGGTATCGGAGTGGGTACTCCCAGATCGGACCACCGATGCGGCTTTGGGTGCGTTCGTATTGAAATGCCCGACTCAAACCACTCTCCCATCGAATACCGCCATAGGCAGAAACCATATTCACCACCGGCGCGCCGGATTCTGCACATCTGAACATGTCCGTACGCGTGATGATGTAAGCAATCTGATACCCACCCCAGCTATGTCCTTGCAAAGCAATGCGGTCTTTATCAATAAATCCTTTGTCAATTAGAGCGCTAGTACCTGAAACAACCGCATTAAAAGCACTTTCGCCAGGATAACCGATTCGATACGGTATGTCCGGGTTAAAAACAACATAGCCTCGGCTGGTGTAGAAAGTGTAGTTGATTTGGGAGCGATGCGGGAAAGGTGCCCGGTGTGAATACAAACCATCGGAGCTCCGCTCATAGAAGTTTACAATCATCGGGTACTTTTTCTTCGGATCGAAGTTCTCCGGTTTTGCTAACAAGCCTTGCAGCTGCTGCCCGTCGAGCGAAGTCCATTCCACTAACTCAATCGAACCCCAGCTGTAGTCTTTTTGCTGCGGATTGGCATTGCTGATCTGTTTGAAAGTTTTCAGGTCGCTGCTATACAAAAGATTGGGGAAAGTTTGAAAATTCTCGCGGGTGAACACCCATTTCTCTGCCTTTTTGGCTTTCAAGGGGCGATTGAAGCTGTATTCTCCAAATTGTACTTGCGTCAAAGTATTATTTGACAAATCCAGCCAGGCGTAGCCCGCTTTTTTGGTCGGTTCTTCAAAAATGGATACCAATATTTTTTGATTTGGATCGAGGAAACGTTCCTCACTATCCACCCGAAGATAGCGGATGATCTTTTGCGCTTTGCGCGAATGGGTCAAATTCAATGGCGCAGCTACACCCTGGGGGTCTATTTCCCAAATATCATACCGATCATTAATCAAAATGGCGGCATCATCCTTCAACCAAGCAGCAAAGCCATAAGAGGATGGATGGGACGGAGAATCGTGTAATTCATCGTAATATTTGACGGTATTGTTGTTGGTAATTTGTTTTGTTATGCCTTTTTCAATAGTATAAGTAAACCAAGCAGTATCTCTACTACTGTACCAATATACATATTTCGCATTGGGCGAAAGCACGGCATTGCCTTCAATTCCTTCCCCGATCCGTTTTGAGATGCCTGTTTGTACATCCACCAGGTACAAGTCGCGCTTAGTCCAGGCTTCCCAAGTGCGGGCTACGGAATAAGGTTTCTCGTTGTATCCCAATGCTACAGGTGAATTTCCTTCATTACCAAGCTGTATTTCCGGAATTTCCTCGTGTGCGAGTTGCACCATTTTTCCGTTGTCAATATGATAAAGGCATTGGTAGGAGCGTTTTTTTTCGCGATCCAATACGATCTCTTGCTGGGTGTACATCAGCGGGTCGTTGTAATTCCATACTTCCACATTTACAATTTCTTCTTCGAGTAGAGTAGTGTCTTGCAAAATGGGTTGTGGTGCGATCCCGAAAAAGAGTTTTGAAGCATCCTTTGAAAAGCTCAGCGCCGCATTTTCGCTGATGCGCCAGCCGTTGGGAAGTATGGGTGCGGCATCATCAGCGATTTTTTGAGCCATGTTGTCCCCTTCTTTCCAAAGGTATAATGAAAAGGGTTTCACTTGGGCTTTTGTAGTATCCAAATCGGCTAAAAAAGCAGCTTGCGAGCCTTTTTCATCAAATGTCAAGCTTTGATAATCCCCTTTTTGTTGTGCAATGGGCTGCAATAGCGCTTTTGAGCAATCGAATACATACACACCGGCATAGAACGTAGAATCATTGCCTGTACTGGCGAGTATAAATTTAGCACCCTCTTTCGCATGGGCGTAGCTTTTGGCGAATTCTACCTCCGTTTCTTGCCCCGACAGCAAGTTGCGAAAAATAAGCTTGCTTCCATTGTCTTTGCTTTCTTTTTTGGCCTTGCTATTCTTTTTGTCCCCTCCATTTTCCGACTTAGCGGGTTCTTTGTGATACGCCAGCCAGCCGCTCCATTTCTCAGGAAGTTGAAAAGATTGTACTTGCGGCACTTTGGTCAAATTGCCAGCGGTCAGATCAAAAATCCCCAGTGAGTCCTTGGGCAAATCCTCTCGCTTCACTTTTCGGCGGCGTTGCGCCTTGAGGGTGTCCTCGAAGGGTTTAATTTTGAAAACCAAAAAACGGCTGTCTGCACTGATTTTGGCATCCGTAGCGCGATCAAAGCTACGATCTTTGGCTGTATTGCCATCATAGACAAACAAGCTGCCATCGCCTTCGCCGGGTTTTAATTCGTACACCACCCAACGCCCATCGTTGGAAATTTGTGTATTTTCGATGGTGTTCCAAATTGCAAAATCTGCATGATCCAGCATTTTTTTAGCTGGCTGTTGTGCTTGGCTGCCTGTAAGGAAAGCAATAGCAAGACAGAGTAAGGGAAATTTCTGAAACATAGTTTTAGTGTTTAATATCGTCTCAAAATACTAAAAATCCTTATAAACCATAAAACATCGGCGTTCAATCCAAATTTTGGACAAGCGTAAAGTGTTAATTTTTTCCTACCGGGCGGCCCCGCCAAGTCTTAAGGTCTTGCTAAAATTTACTTCTTCTTTATTTAGTTGGAACTAATTCGAGATTTCTGGAGTATTAAGCAGGTCTCTCATTTTTTTATAAAACCTTCGTCACCCGATGCAAAAAGTACTCGACCTATTCATAGAAGCCCTCAAAGGAGAAGAAAAAGAATACACCAGTGGCAGTATTAATCGAGCCATTGTACTGCTATCCATTCCGATGATCCTGGAAATGGTCATGGAGTCCCTTTTTGCGGTAGTGGATGTATATTTTGTATCCAAAATAAGTGTAGATGCCGTGGCCGTGGTTGGTTTAACAGAATCTGTACTCACCATCGTTTATTCCATCGCCATTGGTGTGAGCATGGCCGCCACTGCGATGATTGCCCGACGGATTGGGGAGGATAAGCCCGAAGACGCTGGGGTCGCTGCCATGCAGGCAATTTTTATAGCGGTGGGCTTATCGCTTGTCATTGGAATTCCAGGTTTGATCTTTGCGGATGATATCCTTCGGTTCATGGGCGGTAGCGAAGAAATGATTGCCAAAGGGCTGGGTTATACGCGCATTGCGCTGGGTAGCAACATCATCGTCATGCTCTTGTTTTTGCTCAATGGGGTATTCCGAGGGGCTGGCGATGCCGCTATCGCTATGCGAACACTTTGGATTGCCAATGGGATTAACATCTTATTAGACCCGCTGCTGATTTTTGGTATAGGGCCTTTCCCTGAGATGGGTGTACAGGGAGCTGCAGTAGCCACTGTAATTGGGCGGGGTGTCGGTGTCGCTTATCAATTGTATCATCTACTCAAAGGTACGGGCATCATCAAGCTAGCAAAACGACACCTGGTATTGCAAGCGCAAATCATTTGGAAGCTAATCGTGGTGAGTTTACCTGGCACTTGGCAGTTTATTATTGCTTCGGCGAGTTGGATTTTCTTAGTGCGCATCATAGCTATGTTTGGCAGCGATGCCATTGCCGGTTACACCATTGCGATTCGGGTCATTATTTTCACGACTTTGCCCTCCTGGGGCTTGTCCAACGCAGCTGCTACATTGGTGGGGCAGAACCTGGGTGCCGGCAATCCTGATCGGGCAGCGATCAGTGTGTGGCGGGCTGGTTTTTTCAACATGCTTTTTTTGATGGCTTTGTCGCTCCTTTTAGTTGTTTTCAGCGAGCCAATTATCCGCTTTTTTTCAAGCCAGGAGGTAGTCGTATCGGCAGGCGTGCTGAGTTTGCGTATTTTTTGTGCAGGTTATATTTTTTGGGCTTGGGGAATGGTCATTATTCAAGCTTTCAATGGTGCAGGAGACACGATGACACCCCTCATTATCAATCTGATTTGCTTTTGGGCATTAGAAATTCCGCTGGGCTATTTCCTCGCTGTCTCTCTTGGCTGGGGCATCGCAGGTGTGTGCGCAGCCGTAGCCATTAGTGAGTCCATTTGGGCAATTATTGCCATCATTATATTCCGAAAAGGTAAGTGGAAGTCTATCAAAATTTAAAAGCTGTTCCTTTTTGCAAAAAACAAAAGCAAGGCATTCACAGTGTGCGGATGCATAAAATCGCCTGCCAGAAATCGGTTACGCACTTCCGCTAAGGGCATTTTTACCACCTCCAATGCTTCGCCATCATCCAAATGCAGCGCGCTCGTACATTCCACGTCCGTTGCCAGCCAGTGGTGAATCCAGTTGGTCATAAACACAGGATTGGAAGGTATTTTGCCGAGGAATTGCCATTTTTCGCTGGTATAGCCTGTTTCTTCCCGCAATTCACGGGCAGCAGCTACCTCGTGGGATTCGCCTGCATCCACAAGGCCGCCGGGCAGTTCCAATATTGCTTCGCTGATCCCAAAACGGTATTGTTTTACAAAAAGGAGGTGCTGGTCTTTGGTGATCGCAACGATGTTGGCAGCATCGGGGCTTTCGAGTACAATCATTTTTTGGGTGAGGCCATTGCGCGGATTTTGCATATAATCGAATCGCGCCCGAAACAGTTTCAAATCAGCCAATGGTTCTGATCTCTTTAATTTCCAATCGTTGGGCATGAGTTATGGTTTTGAACAGCAGTAGTGATTGCAAAACGACAAAACCGAATGCAGCTTTTCAGCCGATTCGGTTTTGAACGCCATTGTATTTCAAGTTGATTTTAATCTTTGTCAATGATAGCATCGTCAATTAGCTCGTTACCATCTCCGTCCAGATCATCAAAACCCGGTATTTTACCCTCGGTTTTGGGTGCAGGCAGATAATCAGGGTCTTTCATAATTTCCATATTTGTATTTTTAGTGCCCTCCTGGGCAGGTGGTGTGCTGGATTTGCCGGAAGCATCATAGTAATCTCCTTCCGAAAAACGCTTTGCTTTTTCAAAAAAACTATCAAACCCGCCCAGGGTGCTATCGGCGCTTTTATCAGCTGCTTTGGATTTGAAGGCCGCTTCCTGGTTCATTGCTTCTGCTTTTTTAGCCATTTCTTCCAACGATTCCTTCTCTGCCTCCTGCTGTGCTTTCTCTACCAATTCACTGGCTTTTTCCCAAAGGTTTGCCCCAAATTCCTTTGCTTTCTCAAAGGCTTCGCCCCCTTTTTCGATGATTTTTCCGCCAATTTCTTCCGCTTTATTCATCACTTTTTCGCCTACTTTTTCAGAAACCTCCCAAACCTTTCCACCCACTTTTTCCGCTGTATCCATCAGTTTTTCGGCAGCTTTACCGCCTTTATCCAGCACCTCTTCACCGATTTCGCTCATTTTTTTCACGAAAGGCTGCTCTGCTGGTTCTGCGGTAGCCTCGCTGGTATCTTTGGGCTCAGTGCCTTCCTCATGGGTAGTGCCAAAAGCGCCTTCTGAAAAGCCAGCATTGTTTGTTTCTTGTTTTAGATCTTTTTCTTCCATATTTTTTTTGCTTGTTATTTCTTCCCAAAGTTTTTCAGTAAGATCATCCAGTTTCTCTTTGGCGGTATCGTACACCTCACCCGCTTTGTCAGCCGCTTTTTCGATCAAATCGCCTGATTTTTCTATAAACGCTTCTCCGGCTTCTTGGCTTGCTTCCACTGTTTTTTCCGCTGCAGATTTTGCAACAGCCTTTGCTCCGAATACAACTCTTTTTAAATCACTTAGAATGCCCATCGTTTGATTATTTATAAATTGAAATATGGCAGAAGATACACCAAAAAGTCAAGCTCTGAAAATTTTTTAGACAGGCTGCGGTTATGCTTTATATTCTTCCGCTACGGCTCGGTCTTTGATATTCAGAAAACGCTCCATCTGCTGCTCAACGTATAAAACTTGTTCATATGATTTCAACCCTTTGATGAGCGCAATGCGCTCGTGATTTTTTTTGATCGCTTTGAGCGAAAAAGCAAAATTAGGTTGCCCATTGGTGTGGCCGGTCACATATTTTTCAGTAAAAAGCTGCTCCACCTCCGTCACAGGCACAAGCCGGTTGGGGTAAAAAGGCACCGCGATGGGCTTGTGTTCTATGCTAATTTCTCTTTGATTGACGGTAATGTAGGTCGTATTGAGCAATACCGCCACCATCCAATACAAAAGCGAAATACCAACAAAAAGATGCAAGCTGATGAATAACAAAATGACCCACTCTCCGGTAGCAATAGCAATAGCGATAAAGGGGATGAGTACGGCATTCCAGAAAATGGTGAAAAAGATCAAAAAACCACTGGCGGATTTGCGCCAACTGATTTGAATGCTCAATTCACTCAATAGGCTGAAAGCTTCGATACCCGGAGGCATCGTGACAATCTGAGGGCGATTGCGCTCGGCGGATGCCACTGAGCCTTCAAAAGAAAAAATAGTGTGACAATTCCAGCACTTGGCGAGTAGCTGCGGAAGATTGATGTCCTCAGATTTGATTTGCGACTCGCAATTGGGGCATTGCAATTGTATTTGCATTGGGTTTGAGCTTTTGCGAAAGGTACAAAATTTGCGCAAAGTATATGAACGATTTTTGGGAAAACAGGTTGAAATGCCTAATTTCACAGCCTGCTAAAACAAAAACGCACATGCAATATACCACGCTCGGCAATACCAACCTTAAAATCAGTAAGATATGCCTGGGTACGATGACCTTTGGCGAGCAAAATACCGAAGCTGAAGGCCATGAACAAATGGACTACGCCCTTGCTCAGGGCGTTAATTTCTTTGATACTGCTGAGATGTATTCGATCCCACCACGACCAGAAACACAGGGCAGCACGGAACGCATCATTGGCACTTGGCTCAACAGCAGAGGCGGGCGCGACAAAGTGGTGATTGCTACCAAAATCGTAGGGCCAGGCCCGATCTTTTTGCACATCCGCAATCCCTTGCACGTCAATCGCGCACAAATACTACTGGCTGTGGAAGGAAGCTTGAAAAGACTCCAAACGGATTACATTGATTTGTATCAGATTCATTGGCCCGAGCGCAATACCAATCGTTTTGGCAAATTGGGCTACGATACATTCTCTGATCCCTGGGAGGATAATTTTTTGGAAATCCTGCAAGCCTTAGATGATTTGGTGCAAGCCGGAAAAATCCGCCATTTCGGGGTATCCAATGAAACGCCCTGGGGGGTGATGCACTTTCTGCACATCGCCGAAAAATATGGCTTGCCGCGCTGTCGGAGCATACAAAACCCCTACAGCCTGCTAAATCGCACGTTTGAAATTGGGCTGGCGGAGATCGTTGCGCGAGAGCAAGTGGGTTTGCTGGCGTACTCGCCGCTTGGGTTTGGCACCCTTTCGGGCAAATACCTGCGCCATGAAGCAGCACCTACTGCCCGGCTCAACCAATTCAAACAGTACACCCGGTACAGCAGCCCAGCAGCCCAACAAGCGACTGCCCAATATATTGAAATTGCAGAAAAACACGGTTTCCGACCGGCACAACTGGCTTTGGCTTTTGTCAATGCGCGCCCTTTCGTCAGTAGTAATATCATCGGTGCTACTACCCTGGCGCAATTGAAAGAAAATATAGGAAGTATTGAAATAGAATTACCCAATGAAGTGTTGCAGGAAATTGAAGCCGTTCATAAAAGCCTTCCCAATCCAGCACCGTAAAATATGCAATTAAAAAAAATTCAACAGTATTTGTTCGATTACAAGGCATTCTTGCAAACGCCTGCGGCATCTGCCCGCCTCTACGCCTGGGAGACTTTGCGCATTTTTCAGAACCATTGGGATATTGAAGCCAGGGACTTTAGTGATATGTACGACCGAAGTTTAGACAACTCCCAGACCCGCCGCCTGTGGAAACGAGAAAACTATGAACCAAAGCGCATGATGCTGGCCTTTATCAAAATGGAGCAAGAAGCGGTGCGGCACGCTTTTCAGGACTTATTTAATGAAGCAAAAGACATAGAAGGGCGCGTAGATCGCTTTGTTTTTTATTGCGACGAATTATTGCGGTTGTACAAGGAGCAATTTCCGCTCACGATCGAAAATAACCACTATCACGCCGATCAATACCAGATGATTTCGCTTTACCTCGCTTTTCGCTATCCAACCCAATACACCTTGTACGATCACGAGGCGTTCAAAGTACTGTTGCAAAACCTAAGCAGCCCCGATATTCCAAAAGCTGCCGACTTTGGGCGCTTTTGCAAAGTGATGCGAACCCTCTACCACCTCCTGCTTAAGGATGCGGAACTGGTCGCGTTGCATCAAAACAGATTGGATACCAAGCGGCATTATTCGGATGAAAACCTGCTGATCGTTTGGGATTTTTATCAATTCTGCACAGAATAAACCTTGTATCTTGCTTTTCTCTCCTTTTGTCTATTTTTATTCTCTTTGATCCCCAAGTAGGGGCAACTTGCGTGAAATTTCATCCTTAAAAAGCGATAATAGCCAAAACGTTACACCATATCAAAATTTTAACAGCAAAATAATATGTCCACCCGACTACTCAACCGACTCGATGTGGTAGATGCCCTTCGAGGTTTTTCGCTCATAGGCATCGTGATTGTCCATTTTATGGAGCAATACCTCGGTGCGCCGTCACCCAAATTTGCAGGCAATTACGCCCAGCATTACCCCGGCGATGGTATCTTGGACGCAGTTGCTTTTATTTTGATTCGCGGAAAGTTTTTTGCGCTGTTTTCTTTTTTATTCGGGCTGAGCTTCGCGCTGCAAATGGAGCGAGGCGAAAACCGCACCGGAAAAGACTTCAGGCTTCGCTTTGCTTGGCGGATAATGATTCTTTTTGCAATTGGCTTTTTGCACCACCTGATTTATCGAGGGGATATTCTCACGGTTTATGCACTGTTGGGTTTTGTATTGTTGTTGTTTTACAAAGTGCCCGATAAGTGGGTATTCACGGTTGCCCTTGTCTTTTTTTTGGCTTTACCGCGTTTTATTTTTCATTTCACGGGCTATGAACCCTTTAGCAGCCACAATATTGACTGGCAATCGGAGCAAGAAGACCCTGAAGTGGTGGCATATTGGAACGCCGCCAAGTCGGGCAATTGGGTGGAACTTGCCAAAATTAATGCCACGGATGGCTTTTTGATGAAAATGCACTTTCAGTTTGGTTCGATGGGGCGCGCATACCAAACCTTTGCCTGGTTTTTAATGGGCTTGCTCGCTGGGCGCAGGCGTTTATTTGAAGATTTAGCAAACAATCGGCCGCTTTTTAGAAAAATGCTAAAATGGAGCGCGATCAGCTTTTTTAGCCTTTTTGCAATCGGCGCTGCTATTTTTATCCCTTTTGGGCGACAAATGCCACCGGCGATCCAGTTTTTAGTGGGTGCTACCCTAAGCGATCTGGTAAATATCGCACTGACAGTGACTTACATCGCAGCGTTCTCACTCTTGTTTTTAAAAGAAAAATGGTACCACCGCCTGGCTGGACTTGCCCCTTTTGGGCGGATGGCGCTCACCAATTATGTTTCCCAGTCTATCATCGGAACGACGATTTTTTTCGGATTTGGGTTGTTGGGCGGTGTTGGCAACGCCGTTACACTTCCGATAGCAATTGCAGTATGTGTATTGCAAATTTGGTGGAGCAAGCGCTGGCTGCAATATTTTCAATTCGGACCCCTTGAGTGGCTATGGCGCTCGTTCACTTGGTTTCGATGGCAGCCCTGGCGAAAAGAAAAACCCGACCAGGTTGCCGCCCTGGCAAAACAAGTCTAAAAAACAAATGCTACACATCTTTTCAGGTGTGTAGCATTTGATGCCAAAGCGCCAGGAAAATTAATACAAGTAGTCTAGTGCTACTTTGTCGTTGCTATTAAACGGCCGATCTGTCGTGCTGCTCAAGCAAGCCAGCATCCAAGAGTTAGCGTCGGGTCCTGTAGGCGTACCTGGGATGTGTACAGCGCCCACACCGGTTGTTTCCTGCCCTTCGTTACCACCAGTACCACAGCTATAAGAACGATTCATATAATCAGTATGGCGGAAGCCAATGCAATGCCCCATTTCATGAGCGATCACCGTTGTCATGAAGCCAGAACTATAGTTGTTGTATCGTTTGGCATACTTGATTTCAAAGTAAGGATTGCCACCACTGGGGAAGCCCGCAGATGCAATGTACTGATTGGTGTTTACCACCCGAATGTTGATATTGCCACCACCAGAGGAGCCACCACGCACGAAAGTAAGCCCGAGGCTTTCTGCATTGTAACGAGCAATTGCCGCATCAATCGCATTAGAAAGCCCAGTAGTGATATTGCTACCACTGGTAGTTACAGTGATGGTGCGGGGGAGTCCCGTCACCAGATTGAAGGTGTGATACTGCTCTTCACCGGCAATTCTGAGTAGCGGGCTATTGGGTACAGCCTGAAGGTTTTCATTCGTGAGGATGATGTCACCTTCCACCAAATAACCCTCTTCTACTTTTTGCACATCCGCAGTGCTAAAGCCGAGTTGTTTGATTTGAGCAAGCACGTCCTGGCTAATTTCTTCATTCAAAGAAGACTGGCTATCGTCGCTCACGCAAGAGGTAATAAAAGTAGTTGCCATAAGGAGCAACACGGACAATTGTACTGATCGCTTCATTGTTACACAAGTTTTAAATGAGAGAATATTTGAAAATCCAAACTTAATGTCAATACCATACAGGGCTTGTTTGAATGCCTTCCAAACAAGCAGGAGCGTTATCGCATTTACAATAAAGTGGTGTTGTTATCTAAAAATGCGTGTAAAAAGTGGCAAAAACCTATTTCAATTTTTCCTACTTTGTATCTCTAAGTCGTGAAACAAATGTAGAAAAATTTAATTCACTTCAATAAGTATTATTAAAAATTTTTAATTATTGCAACCTTATTGCAAATAGTTTATTTTTTAAAAAAACAGTTTTCGGCAAAATTTTTAATTGTTTTTATTTTGTCATTGATTATTTTTTAAATCATCGCGTGTTAATTGTTAAAGGGATTGCCACCATGAAAAATTATGTTTTGCACAGTTGTTTTTTGATCTACTTTTTTATTTATCAATCATTTATAGTTCATGCCAAAACCGACACCATTCCAGCAGGCTTAAAAAAAATAGCCCCCGTCTTGAAGCAGACAAGCTTTGAGCACCTGATGGAGGTACAAGTGATCGTAAGTGATATGGCTGCTTTCAAAATTTTTATAAAGAATAATAACAAAATTCGGATTATAAACGAATATCCTTCTGTCAATATTCTTCAGCTTGAAGTTGATGGAAAAAGCACATTTGAACAAATTTTACAATCAGATGACATTCTTTTTGTGGATCGCCTGCACCGCAAGCCAAAAGCAGAAATTTCAACTAATTTTACAGATCTGACAACGAATAAAGTTACAACAGCTCATCATCGGTTTCCTTTGTTGAATGGCAATGGCTTGGTACTTTCTATCAAAGAAGAATCTTTCGACAAAAATGATATTGATTTTCGCGGCAGAATAGTGCCTTCGGGGCTAAGTGCTACGCGCATCTCGACGCATGCTTCCATTATGGCAACCATGGCGGCAGGCGGCGGCAATTCTTACTTTCAGGGCAAGGGAGTCGCCTGGGCCGCAGGTATCACGTCTTCAAGTTTTGCGAATTTGCTACCCGATGCTGATGAAAGTTTTAAAACCCTGGGTATTACGGTACAAAACCATTCTTATGGCACAGGAATCGAGAATTACTATGGTGTGGAGTCCTTCGCTTATGATGTCAATTGCAACAACAACCCCGCACTCCTGCATATTTTTTCGGCTGGCAATATGGGCGATCAAAACGGCTCAGAAACCTACGCGAATGTTCCTTTTGCGAATCTTACGGGGCAGTTCAAAATGTCAAAAAATACCCTTTCCGTAGGAGCAGTAGATTCGGTGGGAGCAATAGAGCCACTGAGTTCTAAGGGACCTGCGTACGATGGCAGGGTAAAACCAGAACTGGTTGCTTATGGGGGCAGCGGCAGTTCTGGCGCGGCAGCTATTGTATCGGGGGTGGCATTGCTTTTGCAGCAAATCTATCAAGAAAAACGAGGAACGATACCTCCCACTGCCCTAATAAAATCGGTACTGATCAACAGCGCCGAGGAAGTGGGGCTGCCAGGGCTGGATTTTGAATCGGGATACGGCAATGTGCACGCGCTTCGGGCTTTGGAAACCATTGAAAAAGGGCATTTTTTTGAGCGTGCTGTGGCGGAAGGTGCTGTTCAGTATTTTACAATACAAATCCCTTCTAATATCCAATTGGCGAAAATAACTTTAGCCTGGAACGACCCCGCCGCGTCGGCTGGTGCATCGAAAGCACTCATAAACGATCTTGACCTTGAGTTGGCGCACCCTGCTTCCAACACCCAATGGCTACCCTGGGTGCTCAATCCCTTTCCGCATCCTGATTCTTTGCTACAACGCGCTTCTCGAAAAGTAGATCGCTTGAATAATGTGGAACAAATCACGATAGAAAATCCGGTACCTGGAGATTATATCATCGCCGTGAAAGGGTTTCAGGTAAACACCGGTTTGCAAACTTTTGCCCTTGCTTATCAGCTGGATACGATGGATCGGTTTGAATGGCATTTTCCCACCCGGCACGATTTGCTGCGGGCAGCGGAAGGTCATTTGCTACGCTGGGAAAATCGTTTTTCGGAAAATACAGGTAGCTTAGCATATAAACTCGTGACCGCAACAGACTGGACGATCCTCGACACTGCTGTAGATGTATCTAAAAAACAATACCAATGGAAAACGCCTGATCTATCAGGCAATATCCTGCTGCGATTGCGCTTTGGCACACAAACCTTTCTCTCCGATACTATCACCATCACCCAAAGGCTATTGCCGCTCGTTGGTTTTAATTGTGAAAATGACCTACTTTTCTATTGGAATCGGCTGCCTGATGTAGCCGAATATGAAGTGTATGAAATGGGCGAGCGCTATTTGAGACCCGTGGCGCTGGTGCCGGATACATTTTTTTATGTAGAAAAATCAGCCAGCCAACTTCCTTATTTCGCGGTAGCGCCTATCATTGCTGGAAAAAAAGGCTTGAATAGCTACACTTTTGATTATCGGCTGCAGGGTGTAGCTTGTTACATCCGTAGTTTTTTTGCCATATTGGATGGCTCGGCAGCCCGATTGGAGCTGGCTCTGGGGACTTCCTTCGGGCTGAAAGCCCTTGTGTTAGAAAAACAAACGCAGGCAGGTTTTCAGGAAATTCAATTCCAACTTATTGATGATCATCTGAGTTTTTCTTTTTCAGACCCCTCCTTGAAAGAAGGCGTCAATACTTACCGCGTGAAGCTTATTTTAGAAAATGGAGAAGTGTTGTACTCTGCCCTCGAATCGGTTTATTATTTTCCATCAAGTGATTACATCGTCTTCCCCAATCCAGTCCAGTATCCACAGGCTATTGGTGTGCTGCAAAAAGAAGTGAGCGATGCCACGCTTTATTTGTACGATGCCATGGGCAAAAAAATTCAGGAATATCCTATGAATAAGCTTCTGATGGATATTCCGACTGCACTGCTGGCGCGCGGGGTGTATTTTATCCAGATTCGGGAGAAAGGCAAGCAACTTTATGCTTCAAAAATTCTGCTGCGGTGATGATAGTTTTCCCAAGAGAATTAGGGATTTCTATGCTATCTTTGCCAACCTGAATACAACCTATGCCGACAATACAACCGACTGCCGATGTCACGCCTTCGAGGGTGCAACATTTTCTGACCCTTGCTTTTCTTAGTCTGATTTGGGGTACTTCTTTTATTCTCATCAAAAAGAGTGTGAGTATCTACCCTCCTGAGCAGGTTGGCATGATGCGTTTAGGGTTGTCTGGACTGGCGTTTTTGCCGTTTTTGATTTTTCAGTGGAAAAAAATAGATTGGAAGCGACTTCATTTCTTTTTGTTGGTAGGACTTTGCGGCAGCGGGATTCCTGCCTTTCTTTTTTCTTTTGCGCAAAAGCATATTAGCAGCTCGGTGGCAGGTATTTTAAATTCACTCACGCCTTTGTTTACACTGCTCTTGGGCATTTTTGTTTTTCAGGCAAAACTGGTGTGGGCAAAGGTAATTGGTGTATTGATAGGGCTGCTGGGCGCTACCTTGCTTATTCTGTTTAGCAATGAAGGAAACCTGCAAGCAGAAGCCGGATACAGCATGCTGATCGTGCTGGCGGCAATCTGTTATGCCACCAATTCCAATATCGTTGGCAATATTTTCAGGGATCTGGATTCTTTGCTTATCAGCTCGGTGTCATTTGCCTTGGTAGGTATTCCTGCTTTTTTGATCCTGGTGTTCCGTACCGATTTTATACAAATTCTGATCCACAACCCCCGCGGATTGGAAGGACTGGGCTACGTCAGTATTTTAGCATTGGCAGGAACAGTGCTTTCCACGATCATTTTTTTTCGATTGATACAACAAACAAGTCCTGTTTTCGCTTCTACTGTTGCTTATGTCATGCCTATTGTTGCCCTGATGTGGGGCTTGCTGGATGGCGAAACGGTAGGCATTTATCACCTTTTGGGGATGGCACTCATTCTTGCCGGCGTATATCTCAGTAGAAAATAAGACCTACTCAGTTACCTTCTTTGAACCAACCGGCGTAGGTGATATAAGCATTGGCAATCCGTTCTATCGTGCCTTTAAATTGTTCTGGGCTAATAGCTTTTACTTTTTTGGCAGGCACGCCAGCGTAAATATGCCCTGCTTCGCAAATGGTATTTTCCAGTACAACAGCTCCCGCAGCGATGAGCACATTTTCTTCCACCACGGCATGATCCATCACAATAGCGCCCATGCCAATAAGCACATTGTCATTCAAAGTACAGCCATGCACGATGGCACGATGACCGATAGAAACATTATTGCCGATCGTGGTAGAAGCTTTCAGATAAGTACCGTGAATGATTGCCCCATCCTGAATATTCACTTTGTTTCCCATGCGAATGCTATTGACATCGCCTCTCACCACCGCCTGAAACCAAACGCTGCAATCGTCGCCCATGATCACATCCCCTATAATCGTAGCGTTATCCGCAAAAAAATAGTTTTTTCCAAATTGAGGAGTAAAACCCCGCACACTTTTGATGAGTGCCATAGCTATCATTGAAAAAGGGAACAACCGTTGTTGAAAACACCGAATGTCCCCTTTGTTTTAATAAACAGCAATTACTGCTTTTTCTTCGTTTTGATACTACACCCTACTGCTTTGGTAAAGCTTGGGTTGGGCTCTTCGCCCTTTTCTATTGCCGCGATTGCCGCTGCCACATAGTTCACCTTCACTGCCGCAGCATCTTCATAATTATCATCAATAGCACCGGTGTAGCGTACAGTCAGTTCTTTGTCTAAGAGGTAAATTTCAGGCGTGCGGGTAGCGCCGTATTGCACATACACCTTTTGACCTTCATCAAACAAATAAGGGAAAGTGAAGCCTTTTTCCTTGGCGCGTTGCTGCATTTTGTCAAAGCTATCGCCAGGTTGCACCGTCGGATCGTTCGGCATCACAGCTACTACGGGATACCCTTTGGCAGCAAATTTCTGATTCAACTCGATGATGCGATCCTCATAAGCCACAGCGTAAGGACAGGTATTGCAAGTGAAAATGACGATGTAGCCTTTAGCATCCTTAAAATCTTGGAGCGATACCATCTTGCCATCCACGTTTTTTAGTTTGAAATCGGGCGCTTTATCCCCTACTTTCAAACCAGGCAGAGCAGAAGCCTTCGTCAGAGCCGTCTCAGCCGATGGCTTTGCATTGTTGTTGGCCCATGTAGCAGCTACAAAAACGCCAATGGCAGCTATGAGTAGTGCTGAAATTCCGATTAATCTTTTCATAGAAAGTGTTTTAAAAAGGTACAAAATAAGAGATCGAATGATTAAGTATTTTTTATTCCAAAAAGGCTTTTACAATCGTTTCCAACGCTGCATAGTTAGGAAATTGATCCCCCACAAAGTGGCGTTTCTGAGCATTGTAAACTAAAGTAACCGGAATGGCGCCACTCCACTGCGGGCTTATTTTGTCAATCCAGCTATTGAAATCAATATCTGTGAGGGCGATCACCTCCGATTTTAGTTGATTTTTCGCCACAAAAGGAAGCAACTTGCTCTCCAATTGGCGCGGAAAATCGAGGCTCAGGAGAATCACTTTCACTTTTTGATCTTTGAAATTCTCCGTAAGTTGCTCAAAATAAGGAAGCTCCTCCACGCATGGCTTGCACCAGGTCGCCCAGAAATTGATAACATAAGTGGTATCATTTTGTTGATGAAAAAGCGGCTCAGCGCTGGCAAATTCATCGTACACCGCTATACCATTACCCAGGACCTTGGCAGGCGCGGGGCGCTGTGTTTGTTTATCTTCCTGCGCACTCGCGCAACTGTGCAGCATCAGAAAACCCAACACCATCGTTGGTAAAATACAAGATAGTCTCCTCATGGCGTTTTCATAGTTAGAGCATGCTAAGTGACGAAATTTATCAGATACTTCAAAACAGGAAGTTGTTAAGCTTTCGTTAAGAGGGTTTGGTCTCTGATTTGTCGAAAAAGATTATTTTAGATATTTTTTCATATAATTTTTTTTTGCATTTTTGTAGTATCATACAATCCTAAAATAATTGCCTTATGAATACCCTAAACCGCTTTATGCTATCGGCATTAGTGCTTTACGCGCTATTTCATGCCAATGTAACCGCCCAGAATAGCAGTTTTTGTGACGAATTGTTGCCGATTTCGCTGCTCCAGGAGATCTGCGGCGCAGCTGCTACGGATGTGAATGTAAAAATTACCGCTACCGCGAATCAAGACCTACAACACTGCAACCACCTGTACGGCAAGGGTACACCCAATTTATTCAAAAATAACCTGCAATTGCTTGTAAGCCCCATCAGTGGTAGCAAAAGTGCCAAAGATGTGATACAAGACTATGCCAAAAGCGCCCAATGGTACGCTTCTTTTGAGTATTTGGAGCAACTCGGCGACTACGGCGTGCGCTACCTCGAACCCGACCAGGGCTCCGGCAGTACTTGTGGTGTGGTTGCTTTCGTAAAGGACAATATGCTGATCGAACTAAAAGATACCAATTGGGGGAATCGCGACCTGAATCCTTTTATTTTCAATGTAGAACAACTACAAATCATTGCAGAAAAGATTGCAGAACGCATGGAGCAGTAGCAAAATGAAGTCCTGCATACTGGATTTGGCTTTCTAATCACTATCTTTGCAGCAGAATTGGATCATTTTAATGTCTTATACCAAATTTGCAATGAGAAGGCGGCAATATGAAAAATTTAAACACTTGTAAATCAATTTGTTGTTGAATTTTCAGTACGCCTTCATCAATTGAAATTGGTATTATTCGGGAAATTCTTATTGTTTTTTATCAGACAAAAATGACCGACTGCTATGACCCGTTTTGTTGTACTGGTCGTGCTTATCCTGCTGGCGGCTTGTTCTCCATATGTTGGGAAATCCCCTCAGGAAGCATTCGAGGAATTTTACAAGCGCTTTCATGAAGACACTAACTACCAAATAGCGCATATCACCTTCCCGCTGGAGGGCTTACCTTCTAATGCCGATGCGGAAACCATCACTGCTAATGACTTTAAATGGGAAAAGGAGGAGTGGGAGATGCACCGCCCTTTTAATTTTGAAAATAGCGATTTTGTAAGGGAAGTAATTCCTTTTGGCGATGATCTGATGATTGAAAAAATCATACACAAAAGCGGCGAATATGGCACTATCCGGCGGTTTGCCAGGCTTGGCGAAGAATGGTATTTGATTTATTACGCAGGGTTAAATCGGATCGAACAGTAGTGCTGCTGCACTTCTTTTTACACACTACAAATGTCAATTCCTTCCTTTAGTGCCGCGATTTTATTTTCGTAAGTAGGGATAAATTCTTGTGCCACAAAGCCTTTGAAATCCAGATCGGCTATAGCATTCATGATAGCTTTATAATTCAGTTCCTGCGATTCATTAATTTCGTGCCTGCCCGGCACGCCCGCCGTGTGAAAGTGATTGATATAGTCTTTGTATTTTCGGATGGTAGCAATCACGTCGCCTTCCATAATTTGCATGTGGTAAATATCGTACAACAACTTAAAATTCGGCGATCCTATTTTATCCACCAAAGCAGCCCCCCAGGGTGTGTGATCGCATTGATAGTCTTTGTGATCTACTTTGCTGTTGAGCAATTCCATCACGACCATTACGTTCCTTTTTTCGGCATGCTTTATGACTTTTTCCAAGCCCGTAGCGCAGTTTTCCAAGCCTACCGTCTCGCTTATGCCATTTCGGTTGCCCGAAAAAACGATAACCTGCGGAATTCCCGCCGCTGCCGCTTGGTCAATGAGCTGTAAATGCGCTTTTTGCAATTTGTCATGATAAGCAAGATTGTTGTATCCTTGCGTCAGACTGGCATTGGGGATGGTAGCCACGGCGCATGTTAAGCCATATTTTTGTACCACGCCCCATTCTTCCGCTGTGAGCAGCTCGATGGACGAAATGCCGAGTGCTTTCGCCTGCTCTGCCAACGCCTCCAAAGGCATACTGCTAAAGCACCAACGGCACACAGAGTGTTTGAATAAGCGTTTTGCCGCATCCTCTGCTTGGCGCGGTTCGCTGAGGGCTTGCACAGGCACGATCAAGGCAGCGCCCATGCCCAGTGTGGCAGTCTTTAAGACATCGCGACGAGACGGCATAATGATTAAATTTAAAATATAAAACGCAAGATGTAAAACCGAAAAACCTTTTAATTTTTGAATTTTTCGGTTTTACATTTTACATTTAGATAGAAGACCAAATCCGACCTTTAGGTACTTCCGAAAGCGGGATACAACCTTTGTACGCGCCCGGATTGGGGTCGTAGTTGGTTACTTCCATGCCTACTAATTTTGAAGTAAAATACCCGGATAGTGCCATTTGTTTGAATCGTAGAAAAAACGGAAAATTCCATTCATCGGGGCGTTTTTCACGGCGGTCAATTTCAGATAGAATTTCGGCGCTTTCGATTTTCACAAGCAATGTCTCCTGTTCCTGGCGTTGCAAAGCCATAAAGGGCTTCCCAAACTCGTAGAACGAAGCAGCATTCACTTCTTTTAAACCCATCATAAAAGCTTTCTGCTCGCGCGCTTCGAGGATTTCCTTTAGCATCATGTCAATAAAAGCGGGTACTCCCACTTCCAATGCCCCAGGCGTGCTCGTACGCGGGAGGATACAATCAGCGATAGTAGAAACGAGGTCTGCTTGTTCTTGTGTGAAGTACTGCGGTGTCCAATCCGTTGTATTGCCCCCAGCTTGGCAGCCGGCAAGAATTCCCTGCATCATGGAGGAAGTTAGCGCATAGCCGGTAAGCAGGGCGGTTTTTTTTATAACTTCTCTTCTTGTCATTTTTTATTATATTCAAGTATTCAGGTGTTTATGTGCCCGTATAAATTGAACATACGAATAGATAAACCCCCTGAACACAATTTTAGAGATTTAATTTTTTCAACTCTTCTACGGCGTAGTTGGCAGCTCTGGCGGTCAATGCCATGTAAGTCAATGACGGATTCACGCAGGAAGCGGAGGTCATACAAGCTCCATCGGTTACAAAGATGTTTTTAGCTTCATGCAATTGATTCCAGGCATTAAGTACAGAAGTTTTAGGATCCCGCCCCATGCGCGCTGTGCCCATTTCGTGGATACCCAAGCCAGGCCAAGAGCCGTCATCATAGGTTTCTACATTTTTTAGCCCAGAAGCCTCCAGCATTTCAGCGGCATCATTCATCATGTCTTTGCGCATCCGCATTTCATTTTCCTTGAATTCGCAATCGAACGTTAAAGTTGGCAACCCATATTTATCTCGTACTGCCTCATTAAGCATCACTTTATTTTCGTGGTAAGGCAGGCATTCACCGAAAGCCAGAATATTCATCCGCCAAGGCCCTGGTGCTAAAAGCTTGTCTTTAAACTCCTTACCAACGCCGATCATCATTTCGGGTACGATGATACTCCAGGTATCGCGCCCTCCGCCCCCTTGATAGCCCCAGCCTCGGAGGTAATCCTTCCGCTCGGTTTCTTTGGTGCCCAGATTCGCGAATCGCGGGATGTAAATGCCATTAGCCCTGCGGCCGGAGTAATATTGGTCTTCAAAACCTTCGTACACGCCTCTTGCGCCACAGCGGAAGTGATGATCCATCAAGTTGTGCCCCAACTCTCCGCTGCTATTGCCCAAATTAGATTGCATTAGAATCTGAGTAGAAGCCAATGCCGAAGCACATAAAAAGATTATTTTGGCATAAAACTCCTTTGTTTCAAGCGTTTCTGCATCAATGATACGTACGCCTTTCGCTTTGCGCGTAGCGGGGTCATAGATGATAGAATGTACAATAGAATGCGGGCGGAGCGTCATGTTGCCTGTCTTTTCAGCAGCTGGTAAGGTAGCCGCATTACTGCTAAAATAAGCGCCAAAAGGACATCCTCGGATGCAGCGATTCCGGAACTGGCAGCTTCCCCTGCCATTGTGTTCCTGCGTCAGATTCGCTACCCGACCAATGAGTAAATTTCTGCCTTTGAAATTGGACTCAATGCCTTTTTTTACGTGCTGCTCCAGGCAATTTAACTCCATCGGTGGCAAAAACTGCCCATCGGGCAATTGTGGCAAGCCATCTTTCGATCCGCTGATGCCGGCGAATTTTTCTACATAATCATACCAGGGTGCAATATCAGCATAGCGAATGGGCCAATCCACAGCAATTCCTTCCTTTGCATTTGCTTCAAAATCCAGATCGCTCCAGCGATAGCTCTGTCGCCCCCACATGATGGAGCGCCCACCTACATGATAGCCCCGCATCCAGTCAAAACGTTTCACTTCGGAGTAGGGATGCTCGGTATCTTTGACAAACCAGTGTTTGGAAGACTGCCGGATGGTATAGCCCGTCCGGTTTTGTTTTTCATAATCTTTTAATTCTTCCTGCGGAACGGCATCGCGGAAGTCCAAATCCCAGGGATCCAAGCCCGCTGTCGGGTAATCCACGATGTGCTTTACATCCCTACCGCGCTCCAGCACAAGGGTTTTCAGCCCTTTTTCGCACAATTCTTTGGCAGCCCAGCCACCACTGATACCCGAACCCACGACAATGGCATCATAAGTGGCTTCGTCTTTTCCTGTATTGTTAAAGTACATAACCGCTATTGGGTTTTAAGTGAAAGGATAGAAATTCAACGTATCATTTTTTGCTTCGCTAAACTATCAAAAAAATATTTTTTAAAAACTATCAAAAGGAAATTATTTTCACTTTTCGTGATTTTAACACTAAGTTGTCATCACACTGCTTTATCAATCAGGTAGATGCCATCTTCCTCCAACCGAATCAACCTCTTTTTGTACAAAGTACCTACCGCCTTTTTGAATGTTTTTTTACTGATTTCCAACAAGCTTGCCACTTCATGCGGTTCGCTTTTGTCCGTCAATGGCAGGAATCCCCCGCTGCTTTTGAGGCGGCTGAGAATAGCGGCTGTGATGGGTTCTATTTGCTCATAACCAGGCTTTTGTAGCACTACATCTATCTTTTGTCCTTCCCTTATTTTGCTGATATATGCCCGGCGTTTATCCCCCGGCTGTATCCGTGCAAAGATTTCGTTGTGATAAATTAGACCTTTGTATTTTTGATTGATAATCACATTCATACCCAAAGCGGTGGGCTCCCAGATGATTATTTCTACTTCCTCGCCTTCTTGGAGGTCTAAGGCTGTATTCTTTAGAAATTTTCCTAATTTAGAAGAAGCGACCAAGCGATCCGATCCCTCATCCAAATAAATATACACCAGATAAGACTGCCCCACCAGCATTTTTTGTGCTTGCTCCCGAAAAGGCACAAAGAGGTCTTTTTCCAATCCCCAATCCAAAAAAGCACCATACGGCGTACTTGCTTTCACCTCCAGATAGGCAAACTCATGGAGCAGGGCTTTGGGCTGTAGCGTTGTAGCAACGATGCGGTCTTCGCTGTCCAGATAAACAAATACGGTAAGCACTTCACCCTCTACGGCACTTTTGGGAGCATATTTCCAGGGGAGCAATACTTCCTCTTCATCAGGATTGCCCAAATACAAACCCTGAGGCGTTTTTCTTACAATCGGCAAAGTGTTGTAAAGCCCAATGTTGATCATACGTTTTGCAATTCGTTTTAGAGCAAGGTAAGGAAAGTTGGGAATGCTTGGAATCAATTTGGTTTTATCTTTCTGATGTATTGACAAAAATCCTAAATTTGCACCACTTTCTTTCAAATATTGAATGTTGCAATGCTCAATGTTTAATGGAACTTTCCGGCAAAAATTAGCATTCAGCAATAAAAATTTATAATCTAAAATTGTAATGATACAGATTACTTTCCCCGATGGCAAGGTGCGTGCGTACGAAAAGGGCACTACGGCGATGGATATTGCCAAGTCTATCAGTGAAGGCTTGGCGCGAAATGTGCTTTCTGCAAAAGTGAACGGCGAGGTGTGGGATGCGACCCGCCCCATCTATGATAACGCTACACTCAACCTGCTGACTTGGGATGATAAAGACGGGAAAGCGACCTTCTGGCACTCCTCGGCGCACCTCATGGCTGAGGCAATCGAGGCACTGTATCCGGGTACAAAATTTGGCATTGGCCCCGCTATTGATAATGGGTTTTATTATGATATTGATACTGGCGATCACGTGCTGAGCAGTGATGATTTCGAGAAGATAGAACAAAAAATGATGGCATTGGCGGGTGCCAAAAGTGATTATGTACGCAAAGACATGCCCAAAGCAGCTGCCATACAATATTTTGAAAAAAAAGGAGACGAGTACAAATTGGAGCTCCTCGACGACCTGGAAGACGGTAAAATCACTTTCTATCAACAAGGCAATTTTGTGGATTTGTGCAGAGGCCCGCATATCCCCAATACGGATAAAATAAAGGCAGTCAAGCTATTAAAAATCTCTGGCGCTTATTGGCGAGGCGATGAGACGCGCAAGCAAATGACTCGCGTGTATGGTATTACTTTTCCGAAACAAAAGGAACTGACCGAATACCTGCAAATGCTGGAAGAAGCCAAAAAACGTGATCACCGAAAGATCGGCGCAGAGATGGAATTGTTTATGTTTTCGGAGCGTGTGGGAGCTGGTTTGCCTATCTGGTTGCCCAAAGGCACGCAGCTACGCGAGCGTTTAGCCAACTTCATGCGCGAAGAGCAGGAAAAACGAGGCTATAAAACGGTGATGACTCCACACATTGGCAAAAAAGAATTGTATGTGACCTCCGGACATTATGAAAAGTATAGCAAAGACAGCTTTCAGCCCATTCACACGCCTCGGGAAGGCGAAGAGTTTTTGCTAAAGCCAATGAATTGCCCTCACCACTGCGAAATCTATGCCCTTAAGCCTCGCTCTTATCGCGATTTGCCACTGCGCATAGCAGAATTTGGTACGGTCTATCGCTATGAGCAAAGTGGCGAACTGCACGGTTTGTCAAGGGTGCGAGGCTTCACCCAGGACGATGCCCATATTTTTTGCACCCCCGATCAGGTGAAGTCAGAGTTTCTGAATGTGCTTGATTTGACCCGCACAGTTTTGTCAAAAATGGGATTCGATAGTTTTACTGCTCAGATTTCGCTGCGCGACCCCAATAACCCTGCCAAATACATCGGCTCTGATGAGAACTGGCAAAAAGCCGAAAATGCTATCATTGAAGCTGCCGCGGAAGCAGGATTGGCTACCGTTACGGAATTGGGCGAAGCTGCTTTCTACGGCCCAAAACTCGATTTTATGGTGAAAGATGCCCTGGGGCGCTCCTGGCAGTTGGGTACGATCCAGGTGGATTATAATTTGCCAGAAAGATTTGAGTTGGAATACATCGGTGCCGACAATCAGCCGCACCGCCCCGTGATGATTCACCGCGCACCTTTTGGCTCGATGGAGCGTTTTATCAGTATCTTGATTGAAAACACGGCTGGGAAGTTTCCGCTGTGGCTCATGCCGGAACAGTACGCTTTGCTGCCCATTAGCGATAAATTTATTGAACCCTGCAAGGCAATTCAAAAACAATTGGCTGCCAATGATATCGTGGGGATAATTGATGACCGAAATGAAACGATTGGCAAAAAAATCCGTGATACGGAGTTGAAAAAAATCCCCTTCATGCTGATCATCGGAGAAAAAGAGGCAGAGAACGGCGAGGTTTCGGTGCGCCGCCAGGGCGAAGGCGATAAAGGAAGCATGAAAGTAGAGGATTTTATAAGCTATTTCAAAACATTGCTATAAGCCGAGCTTCTTATTGAAGCTACCATAAAATGATCGAAACTATTCTGAAAAAAGACATTCGTCAGCTCTCCCAAACAGCGCTCGAAGGGGTTTTCGCGGACATGGGCGAGCCACGCTTTCGCGCAAAGCAGGTGCACGAGTGGTTGTGGCAAAAGGGGGTGCATTCGTTTGAAGCAATGACGAATGTATCGAAGGCACTGCGAGAAAAGCTGACAGAAAATTTTGTTATTCAGCACATTACACTTGACAAGCAACAAGTCAGTCTGGATGGTACCATCAAGTCGCGCTGGCGTTTGCACGATGGGCATCTGATAGAATCCGTGCTGATTCCAGTGCCGGAGGAGAAGCGTTTCACCGTTTGCGTATCCTGCCAAGTAGGCTGCAGCCTCACTTGTTCTTTCTGTGCCACGGGGCGCATGAAGCGCGTGCGCAACTTGGATGCGGCAGAAATTTTTGATCAAGTGGTATTAGTCAATCAGCAATCCTTGGAAGTGTTTGGATATCCGCTCACAAATATCGTTTACATGGGCATGGGAGAGCCGCTATTGGCCTACGCCAATGTACTGGAAAGTGTAGAAAAAATCACTTCGCCGGAGGGGCTTGGCATGTCACCCAAGCGAATCACGGTGAGTACAGCGGGTATTGCAAAAATGATAAAAAAACTGGCGGACGATGGTGTGAAATTCAACCTGGCGCTTTCCCTCCATGCGGCAGATGATGCCAAACGCAACGAAATCATGCCAATCAACGAGCAGAATGACCTGGCTTCGCTGATGGACGCATTGGCATATTTCTACCAAGTGACCGGCAACCGCATCAGCTATGAGTACATAGCGTTTCAGAATTTTAACGACAACCTGGAAGATGCGAAGAACCTATTGAAGCTTTGTAAACGCTTTCCGGTGCGGGTGAATATTATTGAATACAATCCGATTGATGGTGCACCTTTCCTGAAAGCAACAGCCCACAAAATTGATGAATTCGCCCAGTACCTCACCGACTATGGTGTGATGGTGACAGTGCGGCGTAGCCGTGGCAAGGACATTGACGCGGCCTGCGGGCAGTTGGCAAATAAGGAGTGACACTTATTCAAAAAAATAAAGCAATAGAAAGGGCACGATGGCATCGTACCCTTTTTGTCTTTTTATTGCGATGATTTAGAATCAGATGCTTTAGTAGCGCTACAAGAAGTAGCTTTTGAGCAGCAAGAAGTTTTAGGGCTTTCCTTTTTGTTATTTACCAAAACCGCAGCACCTGTCTCAGAGGAACCGACAGCAGCGCTGGAAGTCTTCGTGCCTGTTTTTTGGCAATTTCCCGGCTTGCAGTTGGGTTTATCCGCACACATTTTGGCACACTGGTCGGGCGTACAGTTTTTGTCGGCGCAGCATACCTTAGCGCAATCTTCTGGTTTGCAGTTAGTAGCAGCCGTTTGTGCGGAAGCAAATTCAACACTCAAAACAAATAAAAAAAGTGTGCTGAGAGATAAGACTAAAGATTTCATGGAAATAGAATTTTTAAATTTCACTCGGAATCGCCGAGCTACCGAATCATTTTCCCTGCAAAGATGCGGCTAATTATCTGTTAAAGCTGCAAACCGCTTGTTATTCAGTTGTTAGCTACTTGTTAAACAGGTGGCATTTCATCAAAATTTTCTATTTTTTTGTACTATAAAAAAGATGTTTAGCCATGCGCTTTAACAAAACAACCAGCCTGGTAGCCGCCTCTTGCTTGGCGATGTTGCTGCTGATCCTTTTTCAGGTGAGTTGGCTGCAGCACTCCCGCCGGCTGATCGAAGAACAGTTTGACCAAAAAGTAACAATGGCGCTCTGTAGCGCAGTGGAAGACCTGAGCCGCGAGCAAAGCGGCGATATGACCATTCACCCTGTTGGTTGTAATATGGCTCAAGGAAATTGCTGCTTCAAAAGCCCCGATGCTACAACACTGCAAACTGCCCTGAGTAGCTCCTTGCAACGCTACGACATTGACCTGGATTTCCGGTTTGATGTCATCCCTGATTCTTTTGTACAACTGGCGCAATCTTCAGCTTATTGTGCTTCGATGAATCCCCTCACCATGGACAACCACGCGGTGCAGGTTTCTTTTGCCAACAAAGAACAATATGTGATTCGCCAACTGGGGCTGATGATCGGCTCTTCTATTTTCATTTTGCTGTTTGTGAGTGGCATGCTACTTGTTACTTTGGTCAAGTTTCTTCGCCAAAAACAACTCAACGCCGTGAGTACCGATTTTTTCAACAACATGGCGCACGAGTTTCGTACACCCCTTACGAATATGCAGCTGGCGCTCAATCTCTTCAAAAAACGCCAGCCGGATAGCTCGGATAGCAAATTCCTACAAATCATTCAAAATGAAAATCAACGATTGTTGGAACAAGTAGAGCGCATCCTGCATGTTTCTAAACTGGATAAAGGAGAATACCAACTCGAAATAGAATTAATTGACCTAAAAGAACTGGTGCAGGAAGTGTTGCAAGATATGAAATTTCAAATTGCGGAAAAGGGCGGTGCGGTACAAATCCAACCGCCAAAAGCGGAAAATATTGTAATACAAGGCGACCGCCTTCACCTGAGTAATTCGATTCGAAACATTATTGATAATGCCCTGAAATACTGTGATCAAACGCCCAATATAGTGATTCGCATAGAATCAGATCGGAAAAATGTGAGCCTTTATTTCCAGGACAACGGCATCGGCATTGGGGAACACCAGAAACGACTGGTATTTGAAAAATTCCGACGCGTGATGAACGGCAATATTTACAACGAAAAAGGCTTCGGACTTGGCTTGGCTTATGTGAAACAGATTATCGAGCGGCATGGCGGCATTGTCAGATTTGAAAGCGAACTCACCAAAGGCAGTACTTTTTCACTCGTGTTACCCATAAAATCAGTTGCGCGTGCATAATGAAAAAAATATCTTAGTCGTAGAAGATGATCTGAATTTGGGATTCCTGTTGGTAGAATTACTTGAGAATGAAGGGTTTTTGGTGAAGTTGTGCAGAGACGGACACATGGGCTTGCAAGCGCTACAGCGCAGCCGCTTTGATCTATGTATTCTGGATGTAATGATGCCAAAAATGGATGGTTTTACCCTGGCAGAAAAAATCAAAAGCCAGACGAGCGAGCTACCCTTTTTGTTTCTCACTGCTAAATCTCTCAAGGAAGATAAACTCAAGGGCTACGCCTGTGGTGCCGAGGATTACATCACCAAACCTTTCGATGAAGACGAATTGCTTTGCAAAATCCAGGTCATCATGCGCCGAAAAGAAGAATCAAAACAATCTGCTGCCGAAACGGAGCTTTTCAAGCTTGGCGCTTATGTTTTTGATTATAGCTTGCAAGAACTGCGCTATGAAGACGTAGTATACCGCCTTACCGAAAAAGAAAATGATATTCTGCGATTGCTTTGCTTACACCAAAATCAAATCTTACGGCGCGATACAGCCGTGGAGCAGGTGTATGGTCGCCGGGATTACTTTCTGGGGCGCAGCTTCGATGTGTTCATCTCCCGCCTTCGGAAGTTGCTCAAAGACGATCCCCGCATCAGTATTGAAAATGTATTTAAAGTAGGGTTTATTTTAAAAATTGACGCATAGCTTCCTGAAAAATATTTTGCCGATCTGCAAGAACTTTAGCGGGCATCCGCTAACTTTGTCAAAAAGACACACCTTACGATTTTCAATATGCAACAATTAGAATACGATTACGATTACATCGTCATCGGCAGTGGCTTCGGTGGCTCGGTCAGTGCGCTGCGCCTGGCAGAGAAAGGCTACAAAGTACTGGTAATTGAAAAGGGGAAGTGGTTTCGGGCAGCAGATTTTCCAACATCCAACTGGCATTTGCGAAAATGGCTGTGGCTACCAAAGTTGGGCTGCTTTGGCATTTTAAAATTGACCTTTTTCCGGCATGTATCCATCCTGTCGGGCACAGGCGTGGGTGGTGGTTCCCTGGTGTACGCCAATACTTTGCCCATACCCAAACCAGAATTTTTTCAAAATGGAAGTTGGCGCGAACTGGCAGATTGGCAAAGCGAGTTAGCACCCTTCTACAAAATTGCTGCACGCATGCTGGGTGCAGCACCCAATCCGACCCTGTTTGAAGGGGATTTGGTATTGCAGGCATTGGCAAAGGAGATCGGCATGGAAGCCCATTTTGCACCCACCGAGGTAGCCGTTTATTTTGGAAAACCTGGTGAAACAGTACCTGATCCTTATTTTGATGGCAAGGGTCCTACACGGACGGGCTGCATCTACTGCGGCGGCTGTATGACGGGCTGCCGGCACAATGCCAAAAATACCTTGGATAAAAATTATCTCTACTTGGCACAACAATTAGGTGTGGAAATATTAGCAGAAAATGAAGTATTTGAAGTAGCGCCTTTGGATCATGCAGATGGGACACAAGGCTATGAGGTACGCTTTCAAAAAACGACAAGCTGGTCGAAAAAGCGCGGTCGTTTCACCACCAAAGGGGTGATCTTTGCCGGAGGCGTGATGGGCACCGTGAAATTATTGTTGAAGCTCAAAAAAAGTACCCTGCCGCGTTTGTCTGATCGCTTGGGGTATGATATTCGCACTAACAATGAAAGCCTTATTCCTATTACTAGCTTAGATAGCAACAAAGACCTCTCGCAGGGTGTCGCTATTGGTTCTATTCTTCATACCGATGCTGATAGCCACCTGGAGCCTGTACGGTATGCCAAAGGTTCCGGCTTCTGGCGCTTGTTGATGCTGCCTGCTGTGCAGGGCAATACCCTCTTTGCTCGCATCTTTAATATCTTCAAAGACTTTTTTTTACATCCCCTTGAAAATATGAAACTATTATTGGTAAGAGATTGGGCAAAAAGCACCTCTATTTTGCTTTTTATGCAACACCTGGATAGCACATTGCGCCTTTCTCGCAATCGGTTGGGTTGGGTGAATACTTCTGTGGATCAAGGAAAAAGCCCTAGCGCTTTTATCCCCAGAGCTAATGACTTGGCGGCGCGATACAGTAAGTTGATCAAGGGCAAAACGACTGTCTTTGTGTTAGAGTCCCTTCTCGGAATTCCTTCCACTGCCCACATTCTGGGCGGCTGCGGGATGGGCGAGGGTCCGGAGCAAGGGGTGATTGATAAGTATAATCGCGTATTTGGTTATCAAAACATGCTCATCTGCGATGGCTCAGCGATTTCGGCTAATCCTGGGGTGAATCCCTCCTTGTCCATCACGGCTATTTCGGAGCACGCCATGAGCAAAATTCCAGTAAAAGAGATTGTGAAAGAATAATGTATGCTTTTGAAAATCAAATTTTTGAAATAAAAAATGCCGCACTAAGTAAGTACGGCACTTATAAAAATGCACAGATTTATCAATTAATTATTCACTTTTAAAACAAACTTCACCGGCATGATGTAATAAACCTTCACGGGTCGTCCTCTTTGTTTACCTGGCGACCAGGGCTCGGCAAGCTCATTCATTTTCTTTATCACTCTGGCAGCTTCTTCCCCACAGCCACCGCCGATGTCGCGTACGATCTCCGGATTTTTTACCCTCCCATCTTTATCTACTACAAAGCGTACCACTACCGTTCCTTCAATATTGTTTTCTCTGGCAATAGGCGGATACTCAATATTTTTGTAAATGAACTCTAAGAGTTTTCTATCGGCACAAGCCTTTTTCTCATCAATGGTAGCCAAATCCTCACAGCCAGGGAATCGCGGCATTTCCTCTACCACTTTAAAAATCTCTTCTGTGTCATCTGCTACAGGGGGTGGCGGTGGTGGCGCTATTTTCTTTTCAGAAGGTTTTTCTACCGCTACTGGTACTTCATAAATCTCTGACTTTGCATCCACGGATTGGTCCACGAATTCCACATCTTCCGCATCTATCAAAATATTGGAAGGCACTTCCTGAATGATAGGTGGTGGCGGTGGTGGTGGCGGTGCAGGTGGCTCGGAAGTGCGTGGCGGCTCTATTTCTATCTCCGCATCAGCCAGCAAAGTAGCACCATCCGGAATAAAAACGCTTTTGTCCACGGTTGTTAGATTAAACAAGCCAATAACTAAACCCAGGGACAAAATCAAACTCAAGTTCATCAACGTACTATGATGTTTGAAAATATTTACATCAGGGTACTTGTTGCGCGCTTCGAGCGGAGAAGCCCATTGCTTACCTTTGTATTTTTCGGTAAGATTGCTTCCCGATTTTTTACTGAAGTACATCCTGCCCCATATACTTAATCCTATTATAACAAACAGAATAAACCCTACAATCCAAAGCAGGTCAGTGGTTGAGAAAGAAAGATTGGAAATCATGGCTTTATTTTTTTAATTAGGGAATCTGGATACCTATTTTTTATGCAAATTAGCCCTGATTATAAAGTACTTCTATGATGGGTATCAATGGGGTAGATGACTTTTATCAACAATACATCATTTTGTAACAGCCCAAAAGGTGCGTAATTTGTCAACATACACGGCTTTGATTCGCGCAGAAGCACTGCGCCTGGGTTTTGCTTTTGTGGGTTTTGCCAAAGCGGAGCATATGGGCGCAGAAGCGCGCCAGTTGGAGGTCTGGCTCCATCAAGGAATGCATGGCAAGATGCAATACATGGAAAATCATTTTGAAAAGCGTGTTGACCCGACCAAGCTTGTGCCTGGTGCGAAGTCTGTCATAAGTTTAATGTATAATTATTACACTGAAAAAGAGCAAGTTGACCCTGAAGCACCAAAAATTTCCAAATACGCCTATGGCAAGGATTATCATTTTGTTATCAAAGACAAACTCAAAGAGTTATTACATTTTATTCATGAAAATATCGGTGAAGTGCATGGCCGTTGCTTCGTAGACTCTGCCCCGGTGCTGGAGCGCGATTGGGCAAAGCGCGCCGGCGTGGGCTGGGTTGGCAAAAACACGCTCATTATTCACCCCAAAGCGGGCTCTTATTTTTTTCTGGCGGAGCTGATTCTTGATTTGGAATTGGAATACGATCACCCGATGAAAGATTACTGCGGTACTTGCACCCGCTGCATAGATGCTTGCCCAACGGATGCGATCTCCCCGCAAGGCTACCTCGTAGATGGCAGCAAATGTATCTCCTACCTCACCATCGAACTGAAAGAAAATATCCCTCTTGAGTTTAAGGGAAAGATGGAGAACTGGATGTTTGGTTGTGATATTTGCCAGGAGGTCTGCCCCTGGAATCGCTTTTCCCGGCCGCATCAAGAGCCTGATTTTGAGCCCGATCCTGCTTTGTTGGAGCTGAAAAAGCGCGATTGGGAGGACATTACGGAAACCGTATTTCAAAAGTTATTTAAAAATACTGCCGTAAAACGGGCTAAATTTGAAGGCTTGAAGCGGAATATTCAATTTCTAAAAAACTAAAGAACAAGGCAATATTCTTTTGCATCTAAAACAGTCAAGCAGTTGGAAAAGCCGGTATTCGAAAGCCAAAGGATTGATGATCTTATTTTATAAAACACTGACTGACTGTTGTTTGCAATCATGGTTAGCTTATTGGCAAATCAACACATTAGCTTGTAAAATTGAAGTCAATTGAATAGTTTCATCGCTATTGATATCGGAACGTCCAGTGCGCGCAGCCTTGCTTTTTCTACCAAAGGTGTTTTATTGCACAGCGAAAGCATTGCTTATGCTATTCAAAGCCCGCTGGCAGGTTGGCAAGAACAAGACCCTGAGCTTATTTTCCGAGGGGTGCTCCTCACTTTACACAAAATCATAAAAAAGACGGAATGGCAAATTTTTGGCGTGTGTATCAGCGCTGCCATGCACAGCATCATGGCAGTAGATGAATCCGGCAAAGCGCTCACGTCTTGCATCCTGTGGGCGGATACGCGCGCGCAAAGCTATGCGGAAACACTAAAGGGCAGCCCGCTTGGCAGGGCTATTTATCAGCATACCGGTACACCGATTCATCCCATGAGTCCACTTTGTAAAATTGCCTGGCTGCGCGACTACCAACCCGAAGTTTTTAAGCGTGCTCACCGATTTGTAGGCATCAAAGAATACATACTTTTTCAGTTGTTTGGGCATTGGCCAATAGATTATTCCATCGCTTCGTCCACCGGTATGTTTGATATAAAAAAGCTGGATTGGTATGCCCCTGCGCTTGAATTTGCAGGAATTACCCAGCAGCAGCTCCCCGAACCGGTGCCTACTAATTTTGTTTTGCAAGGTCTGAAAAGAGAAATTGCTGCGCATTTGGGCATCAACCCGGAGCTGCCTTTCGTAATTGGTGCGAGTGACGGCTGTTTAGCCAATTTAGGCGCAGTCGCCCTAAAAAAAGGAGAAACGGTGATCACCCTCGGTACGAGCGCCGCCATTCGTATGAGTTGCCGGGAACCAGTGTACGACCAGCAGGAACGTATTTTTAATTATTTCTTATCTGAAAATTTATACATCGCTGGTGGCGCTTCTAACAACGGCGGCATTGTGTATCAATGGTTTGCAGAAGCATTTTTGGAAGAGGGGCAATCGAAAAAGGATGCCTTGCATGCCATCCATAAAATAGAAGCGATACCCGCTGGGGCGGAGGGTTTGCTATTTTTACCTTACCTGCTGGGCGAACGCGCACCCGTGTGGGATGCCTTGGCAAGTGGGGCATTCCTCGGCGTGAGCAAGCATCATCATAAGCTTCATTTCCAGCGAGCCGTTTTGGAGGGGATCCTGCTGAATGTACTTCAAATTGCTAAAATCCTGGAAGCAACCGTAGGAGAGATAGAGCGAATTTATGCCAATGGGGGCTTATCGCAAATCGCTGTTTTGATGCAAATCATGGCAGATCAATTTGGAAAACCAATCTACGTTCAGCGCAATGAGGAGGCTTCGGCGTTTGGAGCGTTTTTAATGGGAATGCAAAGCTTGGGACTGTTGGCACATTTTGAAGCAGCTCATTCCTTTGTGCAAATTGATCATATTTACAAACCCCACTTAACGCAGCATGCGCTATACCAAAAACTTTTTGCCATTTTTGAGCATCTATATCCTACGCTTAAAGACGATTTCGCGCGATTGCACACCTTGAAATAGGTTTCGAAGCAATTGAGCAATCTTTGCAAATTGATAATCACAGTTTTAACAAAAATACATGCACTTTATTCCTCCTCCTTCCCTTTTTCAAAATACCCCCGCACTTTTTTCGCAATTGCATCACCAGCAACTAAAGCAACCTCACTAAAAGATGCTTCCCGCAATTTTTTCACCGAGCCGAAATGCTGCAATAATTTATCCGCCGTTTTCTCACCGATACCAGGAATTTCAGTGAGTTCCGTACCCAGGAAGTTGCGAGAACGCTGGTCGCGGTGAAAAGTGATGGCAAAACGGTGGGCTTCGTTGCGCGCTTGCTGAATGAGCTTCAGTGATTCCGATTTTTTATTGATGTGCAGCGGCACCGAGTCGCCAGGAAAGAAGATTTCCTCGAGCTTTTTGGCGATGCCGATCACGGTCATTTTACCTTCCAAACCCAAGGCGCGAATGCTGTTCATGGCCGCACTCAGCTGCCCCTTCCCTCCGTCAATAATAACCAATTGCGGCAGCGGCTGCCCTTCGTTCAAAAGGCGGCGATACCGACGATACACGACCTCCTCCATCGAAGCGAAATCATTCGGGCCTTCTACCGTTTTTACGTTGTAATGGCGGTAATCTTTCTTGGAAGGCTTGGCGTTTTTGAATACCACACAAGAAGAAACCGGATTTGTACCTTGAATATTGGAATTGTCAAAACATTCCAGGTGCATCGGTAGCTCGCTCATTTGCAAATCTTGCTGCAAGGTGCGCAGAATACGTTCGGCGGGTGTTTGCTTCCGAGTTTTGCTGGCTTCATCGCGGCGTTTTTGCAGCAAATGGTATTGCACATTTTTTTCAGATAGCTCCAGCAGTTTCTTTTTGTCGCCAATTTTAGGGACGGTAATTTGTAGTTTTTCTGCGATCTCTACCTCAAAAGGCACAAGGATTTCCGGCGCAAAACTGCTAAAACGCTCCCGAAGAATAGGGATGGCATATTCCAGCAAATCCTTTTCATCATCATCCAGATTTTTCACCAATTCCTGGGTATGAATGTGAATCAACGCACCATTGACCACACGCAGATAGTTGATGTAGGCCTCTTTTTCATCTGACGCAATCGAGAAAACATCCACGTCGCGGATTGTTGTGCTTACCACTGTAGATTTACTCTGATAATCTTCAAAAGCAGTGAGTTTATCCTTGAGTTGCTGCGCTTTTTCAAATTCCAGTTTTTCAGCGCATTGCTGCATTTCCTTTTTAAAATGATTGACCACTGCACTGAAATTGCCTTTCAGTATATTCTTGATCTGCTGAATTTTTTCGGTATAACTCGCCTCGTCTTCCAAGCCCTCGCAAGGCCCCTGGCAATTTTTGATATGATATTCCAGACAAACCTTGAATTTGCCGGTGGCGATATTTTCTTCGGTCAAACTTAAATTGCAAGTGCGCAAAGGAAAAAGCTGTTTGATTAAATCCAGGATAATTTTCACCCGAAACTTAGAAGTGTAAGGCCCGAAATAAGTCGAGCCATCCCGAATCACGCCGCGCGTGATAAAGACCCTGGGGAAACGCTCGTTTTTGATGCAAATATAAGAGTAAGTCTTGCCGTCTTTGAGCATCACATTATAACGCGGCTGGTGTTCTTTGATAAGAGAACTTTCGAGTAAAAGGGCATCTGTTTCAGTTTCTACTATAGTAAATACGAGACGATGCGCCTGTTTGACCATTGTGCGCGTCTTGAACGGCATATCCTTTCGGTCACCGAAATAAGACGATACGCGGTTTTTTAGATTTTTCGCTTTGCCGACGTACAGGATTGTATCGTCTTCATCCAAAAAGCGGTAGATGCCAGGCTGCTGCGGCAGGGTGTCGGAGAGTTGCTTGTAATCCTCAAAGGTCATGTGTTTGTATCAAAGATTTAGTGTGAAGATAACAAATTCAAGAGGATACAGTTGCTGATAAGGCGACAAATGATGCACAAAGGAAGGACTGATAGCGGTAATTTTTGTTTTTTTTAGCCATTAAAAACAGAGAAATACAATCCAAAGTTTATACCTTTAACGCCAAATAAAATTTATCACTGCGACTCGTTTGCAAAATATTCATCTAAAGCATTTTCAGAAGTAAACTCAGTTACATATGTCAACAAACAAAGAATCCTGGGGCTCGCGGGTAGGGCTTGTACTGGCGATGGCAGGAAACGCGGTCGGTTTGGGTAATTTCTTGCGCTTTCCGGTACAGGCGATCCAAAATGGCGGTGGCTCCTTCATTATTCCCTATCTCATTTGCTTTTTATTGATGGGTATTCCCTTGCTTTTCGTAGAATGGTCTATGGGGCGCTTCGGTGGCAAGTATGGACACCATAGTACGCCTTTCATCCTCGATTCCATGACCAAACAGCAGTTTTGGAAGTACATCGGGGTGTTTGGTATTTTCACCAACCTGGCGGTGGCTGCTTATTATTGCTACTTGGAAAGCTGGACGATTGCTTATATTTATCACTCAATTGTAGGTACTTTCGGCTCGATGGATCAAGGTCAAGTGGCTAATTTTTTTACTGCCTACACTGATATTGGCGTGAGTACTACGGGCATTCCTTATGAAGCGGTCATTTTCTGGTTGCTTTGTTTATTTTTGAATACTTGGATTCTTTCACGAGGACTCAGTGGCGGTGTGGAAAAAGTTGCTAAAATTGGTATGCCGCTGTTGATTGTATTTGGGATCGTACTGGCTATTCGCGCTATTACGCTGCAATCGGGGCAAGATGGTGCTGTCAATGATGGTACAGTAGGTTTGAATTACCTTTGGACCCCAGATTTTAAATCCATCTGGACCCCAAGCGTATGGCTGGCTGCTGCCGGACAAATATTCTTCACCTTGTCGGTAGGGATGGGTAGTATCCAGTGTTATGCTTCTTATTTGAAAGAAAAAGACGATGTAGCGCTCAATGCTATGAGTGCCGGTTGGATGAATGAATTTGTGGAAGTGGTGTTGGGTGGTGCCATCGTGATTCCGATTACGGTGGGCTATTTTGGTATAGATGGCATGAAAGATTTGGTAAACCAGGCTGGTGGCTTAGGCTTGGGTTTCCGTACCTTGCCTTATTTGTTCCAGCAGTGGGGCCCTGTTTTAGCAGTGGTAGCAGGTGTTTTTTGGTTTGGCTTGTTATTTTTTGCAGGTGTTACTTCCTCTCTTGCCATGGGTACGCCGATTGTTGGCTTTTTGCAAGATGAGTTTCGTTGGCGCAGGGAGCGTGCGGCGTGGGGCTTTGGCCTTGCTATTTTGATATTGGGCTTACCTACGGTATTGTTTTTCAAGCAGGGTGTGTTCGATGAGTACGATTATTGGGCAGGCACGGTGTCGCTGGTGATTTTTGCTTTATTTGAAATTATCCTTTTTGCGTGGATTTTTGGCATAGATAAAGGATGGGCCGAGATCAATAAAGGCGCGGATATTAAAGTACCTGTAATATTTAAATACATCATCAAATTTGTTACACCTTTATTGCTGGGTTTTGTGTTCTTTGGCAGCTTGCCGGGTATTTGGAACACCATCACCAATAAAACGGTCCATGAACAAATTGCAGCAGCAACTGATCCAGCTATAATCGAGGCACTAAAAGAAAAAATCTTTTACGTCAATATCTCGCGCATATTGCTTTTGGCAGTATGGGTTGGTATTGCTATTTTAGTATCCATCGCTTATCGCAAACGTATAAAAGAAGGGAGGTTTACATCATGAATACCGCAGCATTATTAATGTATCTGTTTGCTAATATCACGGTGATCGTATTTACGGCTTACTTTTTTATGAAAGTTTTAAAAGCGCCGCCTCACGATCCGATTGACGAGCATTATCCAGGTGCACACGAACCGAAGACCTTTGATGCTACCTGATTTTGCCAAAGATTGATTATTAGCTAATTTACAATTGAGAATAATCAATAACGTATTATCGCTAAACAGCCATCTGCCAAGCCCTATTCAGGCATTGGAAGCCGACTTTTTGAGTGCAAAAGGCATTCGACTGTTTGTCAAACGAGATGATTTACTACAACTGAATGAAGGGAGCGCTTTTTGTGGCAACAAATGGCGCAAGCTACAATATAACTTACAAGAAGCACACCGCCGGGGCTTGGGTACCTTACTCAGCTTCGGCGGCGCTTTTTCCAATCATCTCGCAGCTTTGGCAGAAGCTGGTCAAGCTTTTGATTTTCAGACAATTGGCATCGTTCGGGGTGAAAAACAATCCAATTCGACACTCAATTTTTGTGCGCAATGTGGAATGCGCCTGCATTTTATCAGCCGAACGGCTTACCGCGAAAAAGAGCATCCTGATTTTTTACAAAAGCTGCAACAAGAATTTGGTGATTTTTATTTGCTACCCGAAGGCGGCACAAATACTCTAGCATTACAAGGCTGCGCAGAAATTATCTCAGAATTGGAGGAGCAACTTGGAAATGAGTTTCCAGATTTTATCGCGGTCGCTTGCGGCACAGGCGGTACGCTGGCGGGCATCGTGCAAGGTCTGAAAGGTAAAAGCGAGATAATTGGTTTTTCGGTTTTAAAAGGCGATTTTTTGCAAAAAGAAACGATAAAACTTTTATCAGAAATCCTTGAAAATCCCTACTCCAATTGGCAAATCCAGAACGATTATCACTTCGGCGGCTACGCAAAATTTTCTGCTGAGTTGATTGCTTTTGCCAACCAATTTTACAAAAACTTCTACATTCCACTCGACCCAATCTATACAGGCAAAATGTTTTTTGGCTTGTTTGATCTGATTCGCAAAGATTTTTTCCCTTCAGGCAGCACAATTTTGGCTGTGCACACTGGCGGCCTGCAAGGGATAGCAGGATTCAATGAACGTTTTGGCAATAAAATATTATAACCAAAATACTGCGCTTACATTAGCAGATATGTAATAAAAAATCAAAAACTATTTGGATTATTTACTGTTCAGTTGATTTATTTATTCTTTTCCTAACAAACGGCGAAGCGCACTCAATTGTTCTTTATTTCCCAGCACAATAAAACGAGATTTGGGTATCAATGCAATGGTTGGTCCTGGATTTACGATATATTGCCCCGAAGGGTATTTGTAGCCGATGATATTAACCCCCGTGATTTTTCGCAAATGTAAGTCTTCAATAGTCTTATTTTGGTAGTGCTCGGGCACTTCTTCGTATTTTATTTCTTCAAAGCCTATGTCAGATTGATATTCATTTGTTATAAAAGAAAAAAACTCTACTGCGCCAGGCTTACTGATTAAAGTAGCCATGTAAAAGCCGCCGATTTGCTCTGGCATCACGACATGATTGGCCCCCGCCAGTTTTAGTTTTTTTTCTGATTTAGTATGGGCTGCTCGGCTTACGATACGCACGGAGGGATTTAACTGCCTGGCAGTGAGCACCGTAAAAACATTGCTTGCGTCATCAGGTAGGGCGATGATTAAAGCACTTGCGCTTTTGATACCAGCTTTCATTAGCGTTTCATCATGTGTAGCATCATCTTCAATATACAGAATTTTTTCTTCGCTCTTTTGAATTCCCTCAATCGTTTCTTTGTCATGATCAATCACAACAAAAGGAATATGATGTTTTAATAAATGAGCTACAATTTCTTTACCATATCTCCCGTATCCGCAAAGGATAACATGATCCTTTAGTTGCTGTATGTTGTTGTCAATCAAATTAATATGCATGCTTTTAAAAATTTCACCTTGAACAACATAATAAGTAAAGACTGCTAAAACATAGGTAAAAACACCTATGTTGAGTAAAATAAAAATAGATGTAAATAATTGGCCGGAGGCACTCAAAGGCTCTACTTCTGTGTACCCAACAGTGGAAACAGTGATAACCGTCATATAAAATGCTTCCAACAGAGTGTAGCTTTCTGTCATCATAAAACCCACCACGCCAACTAATAGATCAAGGACAAGTAGGAATATCCCTGTGCGCACACTCAAAAAAGAAGCAGGAATGGTATAAATATTCCATCGCAGAGCATTTTCAAAAAGTTTCATGCTGGGCATTTTCATTTCAAAAATAAAAGGAATACCTGAATTTTAGCTGACAAAAATCAGATGAGCAGCTGAATATCGTCATCCGCCGAAAGTTGCTAAGGGCTTAGCTTTGTGCCGCTCCCTTTCTCAATGAGAGGACTATAAATGAAGCTACCAAGCTGACAAAAGTGTACTGCTACGCAGAGTGGCAGTACTTTTTTTGTAAGGTAATGGCATTTTGGAATTACAGGGCTTTTTTACCCTCGTTTGGATGCCGCCCAAATCTTGATTTCCTCTAAGCCTTTCATCTCCTCAAGGTCTTGTGCCAATTTTGCAAAGACGGTTTTTCTCTTCTCTTTATCCGCATAAAGTGCCTGCTTCAGGCTATTGGCGATAAGGTACTCGGCGGATTGTTTTTTGTCTTTTCTGCGCAGATAGCGATTGGCAGATTCAATGAGATACTCTACGACACCTTGATTTCCAAGTTCATAGTGAAGTACAATCTGTAAAATACGAGCCAGCGATTGGATGTCTTGTCGCTCTTCCAACCTGGGTTCATTCAAAATTCGGTTGATCCATTTTAGGGCGTTTTGGTAGTCTTTTTCAAGAAAAAAAGCGATGGCGATGTTGTAAGAAAAAGTCAGTTGGCGAGATTTGGTAATATTGGCAGCATAGGTGTGCAAGCCCTCTTCCACTGCCGGCACCATCGCGATGACCTCCTGGTATTCCTGCCGCACCAGGTAGTACAGCATCTTGAGGTAATAGACATGGTTAAAAACAATAGATTGAAGATTAAAACTTTTGGATTGAATCGCTTGCATTTTTTGCAGAATAGGAAAAAATTCCTCCATCTGATTGAGATTGAAGCAATTATTGAGATAATTATTCAGCGTATTGACGTAGCGTTCTTGGTCTTCTTCAATCAGTACAGGATTCTGTTCTTGAAGGGCAATCAATTCTTTTAAGTGATCATTCGCCTTTTCATAGTCGCGCACTAGATTGGCAGAATAAAAACAAAGATAGTGATACGCCATGGTCGCCTCGAAAGGAAGCTCATCCTGCTGCGATCTTTGCGCCACTTGCTCTGCCTGGCTTACTGTTTCTAACAAAGATTGCCGCGCTTCATTCAAGTTTCGATAATTCAAAAAGATTTTTTCATACAAATTCAGCATTTGGAGGTGATAGTCCGTGCGCCGGTGTGCTGCTGCGGATTCCTGCTGCCGCTCCAAAATCAATTCGTTTGCCCGATTGGAAGCGTACCGGCGGATTAACTTTCTTTCCATCAACAAAATTTCTTGCAATGGAATGTCGTAGTGGTATTGTATCGCCAGCTTTTTGGCTTTGCGGATGAGTTTTGTAGCTTGCCGGAGCAAGCCTTTTTCCATCAGGAGGTTGGTATCCAGCCAAAGTTCGTGTATATTAGTGCGGATGGTCTTGCCGGCATGATAAGCCCGCAGGCTTTTGAGTAGGAGCTTGTACAAATAATTTTTGCTGGAAGACAAGTTTTGAGCAAATAGCGTGTTGCCCAGGCGTTTTTTGATCTCTGTTTCGTTATAGGTTTTCAGGTTGCAAAGGATGTCGAATAGCCGCAAATACTGGTTTTCACCCTTTAGGACGTGGCGCTTGGCGTAGATTTTAAAATGCCGCTTTTCGCTCTGATCCAGGGATTGTATTAATTCAAATGTGTTATCGGTTTCCGGCATGACTTCTTATTTTAGATTGTTTTTTGATAACGTATTTTATTGATTTAAAATTACATAGAAAAAGACAAATTAAAAATAACGTCTTAAAAAACAAAAAAACACATTTGCAAAAGTATGTATTTGAAATTTATCTTTGTATCGAATCCTAAAAACAATTCATTTTTTAAAGCTTCGATTAAATTCACAAACATGATGAAAAACACCAAGTATCTATTCGCACTGTCCGTTGTGATCGCCTTTGTATTGACATCCAGTGCCTGCACCAAATGCCCTGAGTGCCCATCGCAAAATAACATCGTAACAGATGATGTGGACACCATGAGCTTCAAAATTGTAACAGATGATGTAGATACTATGAGCTTCCAGATCGTGACGCCCGTGGTAAAGCGCGATGGGAAAGTAGAAAAATCTTCTATTGTGATTGACAATGTGGACATGGCACGCTTCATTATCGGTACGATAGACACTACCAATTACAGCATCTTGACACGCCCTAAGCAAGAAAAGCAAAACGCAGCGCAACAACGATAAAAATTTGGGAAAATTTGAGGTTTGAAAAGGGTAGCCTCCTCCTTCTTGGAACTTCAAACCTCAAATCTCACACCCAGCAACTATCCTATCTACTCAAAGAAATCCCATTTCGGTTGAGCCGGAGTTCGGTTATACCTCTGGCAGGGGCTGTAGGATGCCTCGTTTTGTAACCCATGTACACTGTATAACCACAAAAACCAACTTGTTTTGACAAAAGACTCCCAGGGGTCTGTAATCCCATGCTATTAATCGAAGCGTTATAAAGGGCGTTCTCTGGTGCATCCGAATTGCCAGAAAGGAGAGCGCCCGGCTTCGGTTGTTCCTTCCGAAGGCTTTTGAGGTTTGTAAAAACATCAAAAGTCTTTTTGTTTTGGAAAAAAACGCACTTCTGTTTGGTCAATTAAAAATACGAATAAGAAGACTTTTGGCGACTCTGTTATTTTTACCCAAAACTAAGCTCATTTTTAATGGCTGCAATCGTATCACCTATTGATTAAAATCTTGGTTTCCAGGCAGCTAAGTCTTCCTACGTCGCATTTGGCACAAGACCATATTCTGCAAATAAAAACTATCATACGATGAAAATGAAAATCTTTCTTACACCTCTGTTTTTAATCACCCTACTCCTAAGTGCTGTAGCACAAAAAGTGGATACTGAAAAATTGAAAGGCATAAAAATCCGTAATGTGGGGCCTGCCGGCATGAGCGGTCGCTTCACGGCAATCGGCGTTGATCCACGCAATGCAGATATCATTTACGCAGGTTCGGCTTCTGGAGGTTTATGGAAAACGACTAATGGCGGTATCACCTGGACACCCATGTTTGACAAAGAAGCGGTACAATCCATCGGCGCCATAGCGGTGGATCCGCTCAATACGGATGTAATTTGGGCTGGAACAGGCGAAGGCAATCCGCGTAACTCGCACAACAGTGGCAAGGGTATTTATAAAAGTTTGGATGGTGGCAAAACCTGGAAGCTCATGGGCTTGGAAAAAACTTTTACCATCCACCGAATCGCGATTGATCCTTTTAATACCAACACGGTTTATGTGGCTTCTTTGGGTTCTATCTGGGGCGCTAACGAAGACCGGGGGGTATTCAAAACGACCGATGGCGGCAAAACCTGGAAAAAAATATTGTACGTCAACGATCAAACTGGCGCTGCAGACATGGTGATGGATCCTACCAACGCTAATAAGCTGATCGTTGCTATGTGGGAATTCGACCGCGATCCCTGGCAATTTAGGTCTGGCGGCAAAGGCTCTGGCTTGTATATCTCTCTGGATGGGGGCGAAACCTGGACTAAACGCACCAGTGCAGATGGTTTGCCTGAAGGTGATCTGGGGCGCATCGGGCTGGCAATTGCTACAAATAAGCCAAATATCGTTTATGCCTTGGTGGAAGCCAAAGAAAATGCCCTCTACAAAAGTACAGATGGCGGCGTAAAGTGGAGTAAAGCGAATACAACCGACCGCTTTGTGAGCAATCGTCCGTTTTATTACCATGAAATTTATGTGGACCCGCAAAACGAAAATCGCATTTACAATCTTTTTTCGAGTGTATCAAAAAGTGAAGATGGCGGCAAAACTTTTGAAGTTATAGCCAATAGTGCACACTCCGATCACCATGCGTTTTGGATCAATCCAAAAAATCCGAATTCCTTGTTGCTCGGCACGGATGGTGGCTTGTATGCTTCTCGCGACGGTGGCGAAAGCTGGCACTTTTTTGATAACCTCCCCGTGGGGCAGTTTTATCACGTCAATTATGATATGAGCATCCCGTACCAAATCGGTGGCGGCATGCAGGATAATGGCTCCTGGGTGGGTCCAAGCTCCGAGTGGAAGCGGGGTGGCATTTTGAACACCGATTGGCAGGAAGTTTATTTTGGGGATGGCTTCGATTTGGGCTTTCGCCCCAATAACCCTCGCTATGTGTATGCCATGTCGCAAGGTGGAAATATTGGTTATGTGGATTCAGAAACAGGGAGGTCCACGATCATTCGCCCTACACACCCCGATCCGAAAGTAGAATTGCGCTTCAACTGGAATGCTGCTTTCGCACAAAATCCTTTTCACGAATGTGGGATCTACTACGGTAGTCAATTTGTACACAAAAGTATGGACTGCGGACAAAGCTGGGAAATCATCTCTCCTGATCTGACCACCAATGACAAACAAAAACAGGAAGAAAGTAAGAAAACCGGTGGCTTAACGCCTGACGTGACAGCTGCAGAAAACCATACGACGATTCTCGCCATCGTGCCCAGCCCTGTAGATGAAAATGTACTTTGGGTGGGAACGGATGATGGTAATGTACAACTCACTCGGGATGGTGGCAAAACCTGGACAAATGTACTGAGCAAGCTGCCTGGCGTGAAAGCCGGAAGCTGGGTTCCTTACATTGAGGTTTCTACAAAAAATGCAGGAGAGGCTTTTGTCGTAGTGAATGATTATCGCCGGAATGATTGGCGACCGATGGTTTTCCATACCAGTAATTTTGGGCAAAGCTTCACCCGAATCGTTGATGAAAAACAAGTGAGTGGCTATGCGCTTTGTATGGTGCAAGACCCTGTAGAACCTAAGTTGCTCTGGCTCGGTACCGATCATGGCTTGTGGTTTAGCATTGATATGGGCGCTAATTGGAACAAATGGAACAATGATTTTCCTTCCGTGCAAGTGGCTGATTTAAAAATCCACCCGCGCGATCACGATCTGATTATTGGCACTTTTGGTCGCTCTTTTTGGATTTTGGATGATTTATGCCCCTTTCGGGAGTTGGTGAAAAGCAAAGCAGAGGTGCTCGCCAAACCTTTTAAAGTATTTGATGCACCGGATGCTTATCTTGCGGAGTATCGCTCCTATGATGGATACCACTTCCCTGGTGAATCTACTTTCCAGGGTGAAAATAAATCAGCAACGGCTTCCGTAGCGGTTTGGATCGGGAAGCAAACCGACAAAAAGTCGGATAAACCTCAGCAAGAAGCTAATGCTGCGCCTGCGGGCGGCGGCGGATTCGGTAGTGGTGGCTTTGGTGGCGGGCAAGGTTTCGGCGGCAGAGCCAATCGCGGCGCACACAAAGTGAAAGTCTCGGTTTATGATATGGATGGCATGCTCGTTCGCAGTTATTCTACGCAGTTGGACTCTGGGATGAACCGTATTTTCTGGGATATGCGCCACAACGGCGTTCGTTTCCCTTCGCGCCAGGAAGCACGCCCCGATGCAGATCTTCCAGGCGGCATGGAAGTATTGCCAGGCAAGTATAAAATGGTTTTTGAGCTGGGCAGCCAAAAAGATTCGACTATCATTGTTGTAAATGCCGATCCTCGTATCAATATTTCGGTATCCGAGCGCAAAGAAAAAATGACCGCATACAAGGATTTTTACAAAATGATACAACCTGCTACCGAGGCTTTCAATCGAATTCGCGAGGCTCAAAAAACAATTAAAACTGTCAATGATGCGCTTGCCAATGCAGATGAAAGTACTAAAAAAGACTTGAGTAAAATGGGCAAAGCATTGCAGGATACCCTTGTGAAAATGGAAGAACTCTTTGTATCACCCGAAAATCAGAAAGGCATTCAGCGCACGGGCGATAATTTGCAGTTCGCGCTTTTTCGAGCTTCCTCTTACTTGGGGGCAAGCACAGGCGCTCCTTCGCAGGCGGCGCAGCGGTCTATGGAACAGGCACGCCAACAGCTTACCGATATTCTCAGCAAGGTGAATAATTTCTTTGCAACAGATTTTGCGACCTACCAGGCGAAAGTGGAGGCGGCACAGTATTCCCTTTTCAAAAAATACGAGGCAATCAAAATAGAATAAGCATGGTTTGCTCGCGGTAGCAACTTTTTTTAAAGCATAGCCAGTGTGCCATACTTGACAAAAAGTATGGCACATTTTTTTTACCCTTACACCACTTCCTTGAGCGCTTTCACGAAGGCTTCTACCTCTTCCACTTTGCCGGTGCTCACGCGTAGCCAGGTGGTGAGTGGCGGAAACGGACGTCCCACCATGATGCCTTTTGCTGCCATGATTTTATTCATCTCGCTAACATCCTTGCCAGAATTGAAAAAGACAAAATTGGCGTGCGATTTCACATACGGCATTTTCAGCTCATCCAAAGCTTTGTACATAATGCTGAGGCACTCGGCATTTTTTTGCAAGCTGAATTTATAAAATTCACTGTCTTGCATAGCCGCTTTGGCAGCAAAAATAGCGGGCACGCTGGCATTTGCCATGGAGTTTTCCTGCATACGGCGCGCTATGTCGGGTCGGGCGATGAGGTAACCCATGCGAATGCCCGCCATGCCATACACTTTGGAAAAAGTACGTGACACGATTACGTTCAGTCCTTGCTTCACCAATTCTACCATGGAAGGATAGCCGGGCTCTGTGATGTAATCAAAATACGCTTCATCAGCAAAAACGACCGTTTTTTTCGACAGATTTTCGCAGAAGCTTTTCATTTTGGATGCCGAAAGTAGGGTGCCGGTTGGGTTATTCGGATTGCAAACAAAGACAAGCCGCGTATTGCCCGTCAGTCGTTTTTCCATCGCATCTATATCGTGTGCCAGGTTTTCATCCAACGGTACTTTGTGAATATAAGCACCAAATTGTTCGGCATAATCCAAAAGCGCCAAGAAAGTAGGGTCGGCGGCAACGATTTCGCCACCGTGCAAGCCATATGTCAACCCTGCTACCTTCAAGCCTTCGGTCGAGCCAGCAGTGAGTACAACATGATCAGTTGGTACGCCGTGTTTTTTTGCGATGAGGTCGGTAAGCTCGCGGCTTAGCGCAAAAGGATAGCGGCAAGCTTCACTGAAACCATCTATGATTGCTTGTTTCACTTTATCTGATGGTCCATACGGATTTTCATTGGATGATAAGCGAATCGGCGTTTTGGGTGTATTGTTTGCAACAATACGAAGCGGAACAGATTCGTGTGCCAGTGCTTTAGCGCCTCCGATCAGGCTGAAAGCGCCCGCCAATCCAGCGGTGCGGAGCCATTGTCTGCGGTCGAGTTGAGTTGCCATTTTGCTTTTTTGTTTGCAAAATAGCAAAAAAAGCAAATAAGATGCGGCGCTTTTTAAAAATATGCCATATCTTTTAATCCTTTACAAAAATTTTGCCAATCGTACCTCGGTCGCTTTGCAATTTCAAAATATAAAAACCAGCGGGAATATCGGAAATATCTATTGTCTCCAAATTATTGCGAACGGAAAGCTGGTTCAACAAACTTCCTTTGGCATCCAATATATCCATTCGCCACACCTTGCCCGAAAAGTTTTTCAGATCAATGGTCAATTCCGTTTGAGCGGGGTTGGGGAATAACTTGATTTGCGCCGCCAACTGCTGCACTTCCTTCACAGAAGTAACAAAAACAACTTGGTTATTGGCGGAAATGAGCCATAAATCGGGATCGAATAAGACCTGCTCTACTTCAAAAGGGACTTCCACCAAAAAAGAATTGCTATGGAGGTGGTGGTTCAAGGTAACATCCATTTTCTCTCCGTTGGTACCCACAAATCGAATTGGCACAGGCATTTCAAAAAAATCCACTGCCGGATGTGAAGTCGTTTGAGCGATTGCGATAGCAATATGATTCGCCGCATCTCCGTAAGTCCAGTTAATTGTATAAGAAGGATAGCCCTGTCCATAAAACCAATCCTCAAAAAACTCGGTCAAATCCTGTCCGCTTTGCGCTTCCAGGTGCTGTTTTAAATGTGTTGTTTTAGCGTAAGCATAGGCCAGCTGTGGGTCATTGAGGTAATTGCGACAAGCCTGAAAAAAATCTTCGTCGCCCAGCTTCCAGCGCAGCATGTGCAGCAGCATGGCACCTTTGGAGTAAGACAAACGGCTGCTAAAAATGCGATTCACATTTGTTGTATCATCCACCCGTACCGTACCACCCACTGCGCTGGTCACGCTGTTAATTCTACCTTGCAGCCAGCTTTTCCAACTCATCGTACCGATGCCAGCCTCCTGCGTCAATCCATCGAGGTAGGTAGCAAAACCTTCGTTGAGCCAAATATCCTCCCAAGAGCCGCAAGTCACTTTGTTGCCAAACCATTGGTGCGCCAGTTCATGTGCTTGTAAGCTTTGCGACCAGCCGCCCATGAAGGTCATGGTTTGATGCTCTTCGCCACCGCCAAAGCCAAAGCGTGCGTGCCCGTATTTTTCTTTTGCAAAAGGATAAGTACCAAAGCGGTTGTTGAACAATTCCATCGCCTGACGGGTATGAATCATTTGCGTTTTCACAAAATCCAATTCCTCAGGATAGACATAATTGAGGATTTCTAAGCTGTCGCCATCCGGCAAAACAACGAAATCGGAGAAAGTAGCGTAATTCGTCACACCAATGGCAATCAGATAAGCCGTAATGGGGTAGCGGTGCTGCCAATGGAAAATGCGATCGTTGCCATCCTCGGTTTCACTGATGAGCAAGCCGTTGCTCGCCACACGATTGGGCTTGGGTGTACGCACGATCACGTCAATCGAGTCAATTTTATCACTCAAATCCATTTTGCTGGGCCACCAGTCTTTTGAGCCATAGGGTTCTGAAAGCGTCCAGATGATAGGCGTGTTGTTGTGAAAGGACTGACTAAAAGAGCCAAAACCCGTGCGAGGCGGCGCACCTTCATAAGTGATTGAAATGGAGTCCAGCGTTCCGGCAGGAATACTCGCGGGCAAAAAAATCTGCAACCGATCATCCGCATTTAGGCTGAAATTCAAATTTTGATCGTGGTATCGCACCCTTGAGACGGTCATTACCTTCGATAATTCGAAGTTGATTTCCGAAAAACCAGCTTCGTTCGGAACGAAGTAGGTCGTGACGTTCCCTTTGATATAAATCACATTTGGGTCAATTGTCCACTCGAAGCGGTGGTATTTTATATCATAAGTTGCTGTATAAGGATTTGTACGGTATTGCAGCAAGTGCTCCTGCACACGCGCCTCCATCTCCGCAATATCATCGGTATCTTTACAAATCCATTCCTCTTGCGCCCAAAACGAGGTCGAATAAAAAAGGAATAAAATGAGAAAAATATTTTTCATATACACTTATTCTATTGATTGAGCTTATCTTAAGTTATAAAATAAACCTCGCAACTTGTTGATTATCAAATTTATAAAACTTTAAACTATTGACCACTAAACCGCCCAACGGCTTCACTTAAACGCAAATATTCAAAAGAATGACAGTCCCGCAAGGTACAAACTCAAAGCCGCAAGCTCGAATTTGACACACTGAAAATATGCCAATGCCCGACCAAATGCACAGGGCTGAATTACACACTAATTTTTCTGATAGATAATTTTAAACAAACTCATTTTATTGCACTATAATATTACAAATCAAATGGGTTTAAAGTATTAAGCCCATTAATATGCTTGAAATCACCAAAATTGCGTGTAAGCAATTGAAGATTATAATGTAATGCTGTTGCTGCAATAATAGCATCTGGTGTTTTGATACGATGCTGTTGACGAAGTTCAATTGTTCTTAAAATAAGGGGTTCCTCTAATTCAAAAATAAACGCATTATTTACAAATTGCTCCAGCTTTGCCAATTCTGTCGCTGGCGCATTGTACCAGCCTAACAATTCAATCCTTGAAATTACTGAAATCTGTGGCGCGGGGGCATCCACAAACGCTGCGCCATTGGTAGGAAGCAAATTACCAAGATGAGCAATAACCACGTTCGTATCTATCAAATATCCCGTTCCCATTCATCCCTGCTTTGGGCAACGTATTCGATGAGCGCTTCGGCGGTTTCTGACGATAAAATTCCCCGGTATTCCGACATTGTATGTTCAGCAAGCATCTTTGATGCGGTTTCTCCTTGCCCATATAATAGTCGTTCCACCGTTTCCTCCAATTCCTTTAGCGTTGCATCATCTTCAATGCGCGTGATTTGGCTGATTAATTTATATTTTCGAGCTTCGACGGTCATGCTGACTTTTTTACAATTATGAGAATTTTGGAGTAAAGCAAAATCTGATATAAGCCTAACCCCAAAAGTTAATTTTAAGTTTTTGCATTTAAAATTTTATGAAACTCGCCTGCAATGAAAAAATGCCTTTCCATTTCGTGTCTATTGCCTGAACCATCATTATATGGCCATCCACTTATTTTTACCGCTTCTTTTAATCCTAATCCAGTCAGCAATTCACTATATACCCTATCAGATATTAGTTGTTTTTCCTTGAGCGTTCTTATTAACTCCTTCAGCTCCTTATCTTGAAAATTACTAATTCCAAATTTCTTTCCAATATCCCTTATCATACCTTCAATACTTCCCCATACTTGTGAAAACCCTTCAGGAGGCATCCTTAAAACTTCAATTGCTTTGAACAGGTTCTATATTTTAAACTTAACTCTCCAGAAAATAATAATTTCAATTCTTTCCTAAAAGAGAAAATGACTCCGATAATAACAAGCGGATAAATTAAACCTGTAATATAAGCAAGGATTAATTTGGCTATCTCCATTTTTATAGTTTTTTCACAGTAAATTTAAACCTTATCTTTCTATATTCCTATCCTCCCTTTTTATTATTTTCCGCACAAATTGTGGTCTATGAATTTACAAACACTCACCACCCAACTCGAAGGCGAACTCCACACCGACCAACTGATGCGCACATTATACGCCACCGATGCCTCTATTTACCGGGAGTTGCCGCTGGCAGTAGCGTACCCTAAATCAGCAGCTGATATTCGGAAACTGATCTTGTTTGCACAAGAAAACCGCGTGCCGCTGATTCCGCGCACGGCGGGCACTTCGCTGGCAGGGCAGTGTGTGGGCACGGGCATCGTGGTGGATGTATCGCGCTATATGAATAAAA
>CAZGJN010000001.1:0-244994 GCA_964526645.1 uncultured Saprospiraceae bacterium | reverse complement strand
CTTTTTATACATATTATTGCAACGACTTTTAATCGTACCATTATGGAATTGAAACCCGGTGCGTTTGGTGCGTTTAAGCTTGCTGCACCTGCCTTTTAATCGTACCATTATGGAATTGAAACGCGAGTAAACTACTCTCGGTGTTAAGGAGACGATTCCTCTTTTAATCGTACCATTATGGAATTGAAACAAAATCTTCTAACCGCAAGCGTTGCGATTGCGTTGTCCTTTTAATCGTACCATTATGGAATTGAAACCTGGTACAATTCTTTGACTTAAACAATATAGATGAACTTTTAATCGTACCATTATGGAATTGAAACGTGTATATGGGGGGATTAATTAAAGAAGTAGTATTTCCTTTTAATCGTACCATTATGGAATTGAAACAAACGTAGGAGCAGAAGTAACACGAGGAGTGACAACAACTTTTAATCGTACCATTATGGAATTGAAACAAGAAGGCGATTCGGAACGAAAAAAAAGCGAGTTTCTTTTAATCGTACCATTATGGAATTGAAACTCTACGCGCGTATTATTGCGCGTTATTTGGATGAAATCTTTTAATCGTACCATTATGGAATTGAAACTTTGTAGGAGTCGTTGCTGTCATTTCGGTGGTTATTTGCTTTTAATCGTACCATTATGGAATTGAAACAACGTAAAACAATTAAAGGTTGGTCTTGAAAACACAGCTTTTAATCGTACCATTATGGAATTGAAACTTAGCTTCCGCATACTCGTACTGATTATCATTCGCGCTTTTAATCGTACCATTATGGAATTGAAACACTGGTTCGCACCCTCGGATGGGGTCAAGTTACAGTCTTTTAATCGTACCATTATGGAATTGAAACAACATTGTATATGCAGGAGTTTAAGAGGCGTGAGATCTTTTAATCGTACCATTATGGAATTGAAACCGCAAGGCGTACTTCCTGAAGATGACTCTGGTCTATCTTTTAATCGTACCATTATGGAATTGAAACGGATTCCACCCCGTAATCGTCAAAAAGGAGGGCGTTCTTTTAATCGTACCATTATGGAATTGAAACCGGGCGATGCGCTCAAAGCCGCATTAGGTGAAAAGGCTTTTAATCGTACCATTATGGAATTGAAACAACATGATCAAAGCAGATGGCAGCACAGGCAAAACCCTTTTAATCGTACCATTATGGAATTGAAACAAGGATCAGGCGACCACAAAAACCCCTCATAAACACTTTTAATCGTACCATTATGGAATTGAAACCTGTTTTCCAAATCGTTTCGATATGCTTCCCAAACGCCTTTTAATCGTACCATTATGGAATTGAAACTGAAAAAGAAGATTGAATTAACCTCTGAGTTAAAAACTTTTAATCGTACCATTATGGAATTGAAACTTCTGGAGGAAGAGGACGGTAAAAATAATGCTATAACTTTTAATCGTACCATTATGGAATTGAAACCTGAATAGATAGTTCCTAAATAACTCGGTTGCCTTACTTTTAATCGTACCATTATGGAATTGAAACAACATCGTAAACGGAGTGAGCGTTCAGGTAGGTTCACTCTTTTAATCGTACCATTATGGAATTGAAACGCGGTAGTCGCAGCAGCACCAATTATCGCAGCTAAACTTTTAATCGTACCATTATGGAATTGAAACGCACTATACATAAGTGCCCCGCGGGCGCGTTACAACTTTTAATCGTACCATTATGGAATTGAAACGAGACTCTTTCTGCGTATTTAGATTATCCTACTATCGCTTTTAATCGTACCATTATGGAATTGAAACGCTGGAGCAGCACGGAAAGAGCCTACATTTTCGTTACTTTTAATCGTACCATTATGGAATTGAAACATCCGTGGTCAAATTCGGACGGGAACAATGCGATTAAGCTTTTAATCGTACCATTATGGAATTGAAACGCTGTTCCAAGTACGCGAAAAGTGTTAAAAGCACTTGACTTTTAATCGTACCATTATGGAATTGAAACTTCATTTTTTTAATAATGTTAGTCGTGCCAACTTAGACTTTTAATCGTACCATTATGGAATTGAAACTTAGATTTTCATATAATTTTTGTTCCGAGGAAAACACTTTTAATCGTACCATTATGGAATTGAAACCGGTTTTTAGTGATGGATTTGGAAGGGTTAAAGCTTCTTTTAATCGTACCATTATGGAATTGAAACTCGGTTTAAACGGTATTTTTAGTGAAAGCAACGATCTTTTAATCGTACCATTATGGAATTGAAACACAGTTCCCTTTTCACAAAAATAGCGTCAACCCAAAAACTTTTAATCGTACCATTATGGAATTGAAACAAAATCTGAAACCCGGAAAAATCCTAATATTTTCCCTTTTAATCGTACCATTATGGAATTGAAACAATGGAAATACTTTACCCTATTTAAAGTTTTTTCTCCCTTTTAATCGTACCATTATGGAATTGAAACTAGTTTTTATTTTAATTTTGTAAGGCTTAAAAATAACTTTTAATCGTACCATTATGGAATTGAAACGCGTTGACAAAAATTGTGATCGTGTTAGATATTAGCTTTTAATCGTACCATTATGGAATTGAAACCCGGATACTCTTCTTTTTCTATCTCTGGCAATCTGACTTTTAATCGTACCATTATGGAATTGAAACTCGTATCAGAAGCTGAAGAGAAGACAACGGCTTTTGCGCTTTTAATCGTACCATTATGGAATTGAAACATGTCCCTAAAAAAGACAGGTTGATGGCAATTGGACTTTTAATCGTACCATTATGGAATTGAAACAATAAAGGTTTTCTATGAGCAAAAAACGAACTTTTTTCTTTTAATCGTACCATTATGGAATTGAAACTTGCTCCTCCGTTCCACCCCGTTATAGTAGAAAAAGCTTTTAATCGTACCATTATGGAATTGAAACGCAAAGCAACTTTTGCCTCTTTCTCGTCTGCGGATGTCTTTTAATCGTACCATTATGGAATTGAAACAAATAGGGTATAAAAATACCATAAACAGGGTATTGTTTCTTTTAATCGTACCATTATGGAATTGAAACGTTTTTGGTCATACCGATTATTTGCGCCATCATGTTCCCTTTTAATCGTACCATTATGGAATTGAAACTTGAAGGGATAATTGAAACCAATACTGTTGCTGGCGGCTTTTAATCGTACCATTATGGAATTGAAACCTTGGATATGAGGAGAAACCAGCGTTTTATCCAAGCCTTTTAATCGTACCATTATGGAATTGAAACCCCAATGTTTCAAGCGCGTTGCAAAGTTTTATAAATGCTTTTAATCGTACCATTATGGAATTGAAACATACATGGAGGATAAGACTACAAGAAGAAATAAAACTTTTAATCGTACCATTATGGAATTGAAACCATTTCCAGTTGTTTCTGTTGTTGAAATTCTGTACTTTTAATCGTACCATTATGGAATTGAAACATATTAGCATACTGGGACATTTACAAAAATTACTATGCTTTTAATCGTACCATTATGGAATTGAAACACATTGAATACAATCCTGAGCTTGAGCGAATAGAGCTTTTAATCGTACCATTATGGAATTGAAACGCTTTGAAAAAGGGTGAATGCTGCGATAGATGTCCGCTTTTAATCGTACCATTATGGAATTGAAACCAAATGCCCCTATAAATTGCATAGACGCTTTTACAACCTTTTAATCGTACCATTATGGAATTGAAACGAGCTGATAGTAAAAATAAAACAAACAAAATGTGTTTCTTTTAATCGTACCATTATGGAATTGAAACTTTTTCTACTTGTGTAGAAAGGTCTGTTTCTCCCGTACTTTTAATCGTACCATTATGGAATTGAAACTCCGGTCAATCCGCGCTGTCTTGCATATTTTGTCAACTTTTAATCGTACCATTATGGAATTGAAACCCACATATCCTTCAATAATTGTATCGTTGCCGCGCTCGACCTTTTAATCGTACCATTATGGAATTGAAACCTTTTGCCGCTTCAATCGCTTGACTGGCTGCATACGACTTTTAATCGTACCATTATGGAATTGAAACTCCAAATCAATGATGATGCAATTACAGCAAGTTCAGCTTTTAATCGTACCATTATGGAATTGAAACCAGGACGTTAATATGTATTTAGAATTTGTTAAAAAGCTTTTAATCGTACCATTATGGAATTGAAACAAGCACGAATTAAAGCCGATCGAAGAGCCTACACGTCTTTTAATCGTACCATTATGGAATTGAAACAAAATCCAAGTTGCCATTAAGTTCCAGTCTTTTTTCTTTTAATCGTACCATTATGGAATTGAAACTCTGTTATTGGTTCTCTGTTGTGTACTATTCTTCTTACTTTTAATCGTACCATTATGGAATTGAAACACTCCTCCTTTTCCCATTGAACAAATTCTTAATCGGCTTTTAATCGTACCATTATGGAATTGAAACGTCTTTTAGTGATCTCGAATATCTAACTTTAACTGACTTTTAATCGTACCATTATGGAATTGAAACCACCGCAACTTTGCCCCGCGAGCGTTTCAATTGCATCCTTTTAATCGTACCATTATGGAATTGAAACGTGCGAAACATTGCTAAAACCACTGCTGAAGAACTCTTTTAATCGTACCATTATGGAATTGAAACAACTAAAATCTATCAAATCTGGTACAAAGAAGGCGACTTTTAATCGTACCATTATGGAATTGAAACCGTATTGTTTGATGTGAATTATGCTGCGCTCTGTACCTTTTAATCGTACCATTATGGAATTGAAACTTCAAGCGCAACGGCTTGTATTGTAAGGTCAGCTATCTTTTAATCGTACCATTATGGAATTGAAACTGAAATCGGCATTGACGACCCAAAAAATACGTTTAACCTTTTAATCGTACCATTATGGAATTGAAACTTTTAGCGAGTAATTCGGCGTTAGCGGTCATCTCTGCCTTTTAATCGTACCATTATGGAATTGAAACCCGAATGATACGCTACCACCGCCAACACCGGAGAAAAACTTTTAATCGTACCATTATGGAATTGAAACATACGAGGCATATCAGTATCTGACTTATTGTTCTGAGCTTTTAATCGTACCATTATGGAATTGAAACCTGCCGGATACACCAGAAGAAGGTGAAGTGTAGTTTTACTTTTAATCGTACCATTATGGAATTGAAACTACAAAAGGAGCGACATTTGCAGCGCAAAAGCCCATCTTTTAATCGTACCATTATGGAATTGAAACCATAATGGAAGGAAGCCCGTTTTCTTCGCTTGGCTCTTTTAATCGTACCATTATGGAATTGAAACGGTTGCGTTTAAATTCAAGTCCTGAGCGCTTGTCGTCTTTTAATCGTACCATTATGGAATTGAAACCACATAAACAATGGAAATACTTATCGAATTTTGACACTTTTAATCGTACCATTATGGAATTGAAACATCAACGCTTTTAAAGCTGATGTTGACAATTCAAAAGCTTTTAATCGTACCATTATGGAATTGAAACAGGTAAACAAAGAACTACGAGAAAGTATTAAAGAGCGCTTTTAATCGTACCATTATGGAATTGAAACTAGCGTGTACATCCGTTAAATTTTCCCCATGTTCGTCTTTTAATCGTACCATTATGGAATTGAAACAAGGGGAGGGTATTAATGTCCTATCTCTTTTCGACTTTTAATCGTACCATTATGGAATTGAAACCAGAAAAGCAAGCTGAAGAAGCTCAAAAGAAAGCGGCTTTTAATCGTACCATTATGGAATTGAAACTTGTTTTTATTTTAAGTTGTTAATAATAATTCAAACTTTTAATCGTACCATTATGGAATTGAAACTACTGCAATCCTTACCACATCGGAAGGTGTAACGGGCTTTTAATCGTACCATTATGGAATTGAAACCGTCGCTATAAAAAGGGCTATTTTCATTCTCCTATTATCTTTTAATCGTACCATTATGGAATTGAAACACAATCGCTTATGATTTGCGTGTAAGATTTCTTCCACCTTTTAATCGTACCATTATGGAATTGAAACAGCAAGTAAACGCACCTTTCAGGGTGCAAAAGCGACTTTTAATCGTACCATTATGGAATTGAAACTTGCCAGAGGTGCGGCGTGACTTGCGACAAATACTCTTTTAATCGTACCATTATGGAATTGAAACTACTGAGAATTCGGATATTGAAAGGCAGTAAACTGTCTTTTAATCGTACCATTATGGAATTGAAACATGTGTTGACCTGACGCGGTGTAGTTGCTGTGCTTGCACTTTTAATCGTACCATTATGGAATTGAAACTATTATTTCCGATAAATCAAACATGTGTGTTGGGGCTTTTAATCGTACCATTATGGAATTGAAACCCGAACAAGTGGCAGCAATGATCGCAGAGCGCACCGACTTTTAATCGTACCATTATGGAATTGAAACTTCGTTCTTAGCGAAGGAACGGCGCTGACATTTTACTTTTAATCGTACCATTATGGAATTGAAACAACGAATAGCCGTTTAACCCGGTTATTTCATCGGTGCTTTTAATCGTACCATTATGGAATTGAAACCTGCTACACCAGAAACGATTGCGACAACTAAAATTGCTTTTAATCGTACCATTATGGAATTGAAACACAAAGCTCCACGTCCGCTTTCAGGTGAAATACTTCAACTTTTAATCGTACCATTATGGAATTGAAACTACACCAAACCCCCCTTTGAAATTCAGACATGCTGAATCTTTTAATCGTACCATTATGGAATTGAAACTAAGTTGCTATATTTTTACTACCAATTCCGCCAGGGCTTTTAATCGTACCATTATGGAATTGAAACATCGTATAAATAAATTTTGCACCCATCAAATCAGCTTTTAATCGTACCATTATGGAATTGAAACCCACACAGGATATATTTATCAGGCTTGCAATTTTAACTTTTAATCGTACCATTATGGAATTGAAACCCAATACATCAACTGACTTAAAAGTATTGCGGCTGTTCTTTTAATCGTACCATTATGGAATTGAAACCGCCGGGCTTCAAAAATTCCTCGAAAACCGTATCTTCCTTTTAATCGTACCATTATGGAATTGAAACGGGATTGTGAATCATAAAAAAACTATTTGGAGTCATCTTTTAATCGTACCATTATGGAATTGAAACAAAGTAAACAAAAATCGTTGCCCAACATCTTCGCCCTTTTAATCGTACCATTATGGAATTGAAACAAATTCAGCATGTCTGAATTTCAAAGGGGGGTTTGGTGCTTTTAATCGTACCATTATGGAATTGAAACCTGGGCTGTGTAGGGATGTTTTGCCGATCTGTAACACCTTTTAATCGTACCATTATGGAATTGAAACCATTGTGCCGGGCTTGATTGGTTTCAATTCCGTACAACCTTTTAATCGTACCATTATGGAATTGAAACAAGCACAATATTCCTGCGTTTATTTTTTTTGCCTTTCTTTTAATCGTACCATTATGGAATTGAAACTTCGTTGCAATACCTCCCCACATGCCGTGATGAACTTTTAATCGTACCATTATGGAATTGAAACTTCCTCTTTCCCAGATCCGTGAAACGGAATGTTGAAAACTTTTAATCGTACCATTATGGAATTGAAACCGCTACGGTGCGCTCCTGTATTATCCCGCATCGAATCCTTTTAATCGTACCATTATGGAATTGAAACAGTGGATTTGCGGAGTTTGAACACGATGGCGTATTTACCTTTTAATCGTACCATTATGGAATTGAAACTTATTTAGTGTTGTAACATCGAAGCCGCTATTTTCAACTTTTAATCGTACCATTATGGAATTGAAACATGTGTTGACCTGACGCGGTGTAGTTGCTGTGCTTGCCTTTTAATCGTACCATTATGGAATTGAAACGTGACAATAAAACAAAATTTTTTGCCCAGGGCGAAATCCTTTTAATCGTACCATTATGGAATTGAAACATTTGCAAGGTACACAGCTTGAGCAATTTTTAGTGCTCTTTTAATCGTACCATTATGGAATTGAAACAACATAAAATTTTGCTGTTTCGTAATCTGAAATTTGCTTTTAATCGTACCATTATGGAATTGAAACCTGCTGAAGAACTTGTAAAAGGTAGCGTTGCGGAGACTTTTAATCGTACCATTATGGAATTGAAACGTTGGTTGCCAACATCAGCCGCCCAATCCGCGTTATCTTTTAATCGTACCATTATGGAATTGAAACATAGTGTAGGTAGTGTTGCGGCAGAAGTACAAGAACTTTTAATCGTACCATTATGGAATTGAAACAGCGATAACTTGCATGAAACGCTGAAAAACAGTAAAATGCTTTTAATCGTACCATTATGGAATTGAAACGTAGCGGCATCGAATATGAAGACAGGGGCTTTCGCACTTTTAATCGTACCATTATGGAATTGAAACCCGCAATCTGACATCATTGCGGATAACTTGCCGGATGCGGCTTTTAATCGTACCATTATGGAATTGAAACCTGCCTTACCTCCGATGAGTTTTTCAAAATGCTGGACAACTTTTAATCGTACCATTATGGAATTGAAACGTAAACCAAAGTAATAATACCCCGCCGCGTATTGTTCTTTTAATCGTACCATTATGGAATTGAAACAAAAAAATAATCGAATGAAACTACTTCTACGTTCTGGCTTTTAATCGTACCATTATGGAATTGAAACGTAAAAAGTGTCCAGTCATCTCCAAGCAGCCTCGCTTCTTTTAATCGTACCATTATGGAATTGAAACATTGGCTCGCTCGATATTTACGACCGCGAAATAGAAGCTTTTAATCGTACCATTATGGAATTGAAACCAGGCTGCGAAATGGCTAAATCCACAAGCGGCGGCGCTTTTAATCGTACCATTATGGAATTGAAACGACGAGCCGCAGGACATTGGATGCCGTGGCTGTCGTTCCTTTTAATCGTACCATTATGGAATTGAAACGTTTGCAAACGCGCAGGAAGGTACTTGTACGCCGTTCTTTTAATCGTACCATTATGGAATTGAAATACAATAAAAGCGAGTTTGAGACGGAAATCTCCGTAACTTTTAATCGTACCATTATGGAATTGAAATATTGAATATGCACCGCTCAATACCCCCCCCTTAATTCTTTTAATCGTACCATTATGGAATTGAAATTAGGTTGTGATATTTCTACGGTTACATCTCCTAAACTCTTTTAATCGTACCATTATGGAATTGAAATGAATACTTTGCTTTAGCTTTTTAAATCGTTTATCCCGCTTTTAATCGTACCATTATGGAATTGAAATAGTTGATGGTGGCAATATAAACTTGGGCAGCTTGAGACTTTTAATCGTACCATTATGGAATTGAAATGCGGGCAGAATATCGCTCACAGCGAGAAGCGATTGAAACTTTTAATCGTACCATTATGGAATTGAAATAAATTGAGTTATTTACAAATAAGGGAAAGGCAATAACTTTTAATCGTACCATTATGGAATTGAAATGCGAAATAGATAGCTCGGTCAATCGGGTGATCTTGGCTTTTAATCGTACCATTATGGAATTGAAATTTTGCTCGTGTTAGGGTCAATAACAACAGTTTCATAACTTTTAATCGTACCATTATGGAATTGAAATGGAGAACTTATGTTTAGTTGAATATCTTGATTTCCACTTTTAATCGTACCATTATGGAATTGAAATGAAATTAGTAAAGGAACTTGAGAAGGAACTGGAGACACTTTTAATCGTACCATTATGGAATTGAAATTTGAGTTGGAGGAAGCGGTTTTAGGAGCAGTAATGCTCCTTTTAATCGTACCATTATGGAATTGAAATGCGTTAAAATCGCCGGTATTCCTGTTGCCGGTATTCCCTTTTAATCGTACCATTATGGAATTGAAATAACAGCTTATGTCAAGACCCGCGCAAGATGAATGCTCCTTTTAATCGTACCATTATGGAATTGAAATATGATTTTAAGAGCTTAAAAGCATCACTTTTTTTAAACTCTTTTAATCGTACCATTATGGAATTGAAATAAAAATGAAAACGATAAGTGCAAAAGATTTTCGCAAAACTTTTAATCGTACCATTATGGAATTGAAATATATTATTCACTTTTTCCATTTTTAAAAGATTTTTGTCTTTTAATCGTACCATTATGGAATTGAAATGGCAATGTATCATTTTGCTGCGACATATCTACCACCTCTTTTAATCGTACCATTATGGAATTGAAATGCGGTTTAAATGGGATTTTTAGTGGAAGTAATAACTTCTTTTAATCGTACCATTATGGAATTGAAATACTATTGGGCAAAATCAGCTTGCGGAAAATCTGGACGCTTTTAATCGTACCATTATGGAATTGAAATTACACGACTTACTTTGCCGGAAGTTCCGGCTTAATGGCTTTTAATCGTACCATTATGGAATTGAAATCATTAGAATACAAGGATCGGGCGGAAATGCGGTTAGTTCTTTTAATCGTACCATTATGGAATTGAAATGACACGTTTCCCACCATCCTGAATTGTGCAAGTGCACTTTTAATCGTACCATTATGGAATTGAAATATACAGTCAAGGGATAAACGCAAAAGAACGCGAAATACTTTTAATCGTACCATTATGGAATTGAAATGAGATAGAAAAGGAAGAGTACCCGCAGGGGGTTAACGCTTTTAATCGTACCATTATGGAATTGAAATGCGAACAGCGTAACAATAGGCGCGTCGAGCAACGCCTTTTAATCGTACCATTATGGAATTGAAATTTATAGCTGTTCGTCCTTATGAAGAATTGGCTAAAACTTTTAATCGTACCATTATGGAATTGAAATACTCAAGAGCAAACGCGATCATTAGATAAACTTATAAAACTTTTAATCGTACCATTATGGAATTGAAATGCAACTGGAACACCGGAAACTTTAATACGGGGTACCTTTTAATCGTACCATTATGGAATTGAAATAAGTATTTTGCGTAAAATCTGTTGAAGATCCTGGATCTTTTAATCGTACCATTATGGAATTGAAATCAAAAGAAAAAGAAAAGAAAAGGGAGGGGTTAAAAAGCTTTTAATCGTACCATTATGGAATTGAAATGAATTTATTTCTGATGAATACTTTAGGGAAATAGATTCTTTTAATCGTACCATTATGGAATTGAAATAAAGGTTAGGAAGATGGCTGTGGAAAACGAAGAGGGTCTTTTAATCGTACCATTATGGAATTGAAATGTAGTCCTTATATAATCAACTCGACGGGAGGGGGTGGCTTTTAATCGTACCATTATGGAATTGAAATGACTTAGCCTTTGAAAATAAGTTCTTAAATGATTTTCTTTTAATCGTACCATTATGGAATTGAAATAAGCGGATTGAAGAAATGAATTACGGATGGGGGGCGCACTTTTAATCGTACCATTATGGAATTGAAATATTGTGTTTTTATCATTACAAGCTCTTCAGAACGTTCTTTTAATCGTACCATTATGGAATTGAAATTTGAGTTGGAGGAAGCGGTTTTAGGAGCAGTAATGCCTTTTAATCGTACCATTATGGAATTGAAATATTTTTGGCATATATTAAATTTTAATTTCATTTTTCCTTTTAATCGTACCATTATGGAATTGAAATGCCGAAATTGTGCTTTTTGATGGAATGGGGTTTGTTGCTTTTAATCGTACCATTATGGAATTGAAATCTGTTAGTTTTTTCGTTGTCATACTGTTTCGCTATTTCTTTTAATCGTACCATTATGGAATTGAAATGCGGTAGCCGGCTCCACACATACAATGCCTCGCAGGCCTTTTAATCGTACCATTATGGAATTGAAATTTTGTTCCGTTATTAGGTCTTGAAATCCCAATTCATCTTTTAATCGTACCATTATGGAATTGAAATGCACGTATTGGATAAAGCCAGAGAAATACAAAAGGAACTTTTAATCGTACCATTATGGAATTGAAATTAAAAATTCTTAAATTTATGGCAGTAATGAATAATTTCTTTTAATCGTACCATTATGGAATTGAAATAATGATGTTTTTGGGTATATTCCTCGATATTCGGCTTTTAATCGTACCATTATGGAATTGAAATCTACATCGAAACGATGATAGATTAAAGGAATTTTCGTCTTTTAATCGTACCATTATGGAATTGAAATAAGCAAACGATTGGGGACAAAGAAAAAACGAGTTTGCACTTTTAATCGTACCATTATGGAATTGAAATTACGATGGATATTTTACCTGGCGATCGCATTTCTATTCTTTTAATCGTACCATTATGGAATTGAAATTGAGCGTTATGGACATGATGCGGACTATGATAGACACTTTTAATCGTACCATTATGGAATTGAAATCGACAAATATGTTTCGTTTTCTTGCTCTTCTTGCCCCCTTTTAATCGTACCATTATGGAATTGAAATCGATATTATAGAGATAAGATTTTAGATGAACAAGAGAAGCTTTTAATCGTACCATTATGGAATTGAAATAGACGACTTATTACTGTCAGATTCAGATTTAAATAAATCTTTTAATCGTACCATTATGGAATTGAAATCATCATGTCCATAACGCTCATGGAAACAAGCTTCATCTTTTAATCGTACCATTATGGAATTGAAATCATTATCACGCTATTATATTTAATTTAAATGATGTTAACTTTTAATCGTACCATTATGGAATTGAAATTTGTACGCAAAAACGACTGTGGTAGGAGAGATTGGACTTTTAATCGTACCATTATGGAATTGAAATATGCTTCGATTATTCGTAGCAAAGACACAAATGAGCTTTTAATCGTACCATTATGGAATTGAAATCTCACAATGAGTGAAGTGATTGGGAAACTATCTAAACTTTTAATCGTACCATTATGGAATTGAAATCACTATTTCTGAAATTCATTATAGAGACACCGGCTCGCCTTTTAATCGTACCATTATGGAATTGAAATTTGATTTAAAGGTGTCAGACACACAGGGTATTATAAGCTTTTAATCGTACCATTATGGAATTGAAATGCGCTGTGACACGCTGGTGGATAAATACCGCGCTGTCTTTTAATCGTACCATTATGGAATTGAAATCCGGAAAAACGCCTGGTTTTGATGGGTTTTCACAGCTTTTAATCGTACCATTATGGAATTGAAATAACGAAATATAATGAAAATGAAGCAGATAACTAAAACTTTTAATCGTACCATTATGGAATTGAAATTTTTCTCCATCTTGGTAATAACATTAATGATATTGGCATCTTTTAATCGTACCATTATGGAATTGAAATACGAAAACAAAATAGCAAAATCAAGCGGAAAAACGTCCTTTTAATCGTACCATTATGGAATTGAAATAGTTTTATAGATACGCCTTCTGGCGGTGGTGGTAGCTCTTTTAATCGTACCATTATGGAATTGAAATGTTTTTGGTCATACCGATTACCTTCGTCATCACGTCCCCTTTTAATCGTACCATTATGGAATTGAAATACTTGGTAGAAGAAATTGACGAAAAACAGGAGGAACTTTTAATCGTACCATTATGGAATTGAAATACATGCACACCACCAATCTGCCACGCTTTTTCAACTTTTAATCGTACCATTATGGAATTGAAATATACTGATTGGACAAGAAATATCCCTTGTCTATTAAACTTTTAATCGTACCATTATGGAATTGAAATACGACCGCATCTAAAGACTTCGACTTTTGCAACTCTTCCTTTTAATCGTACCATTATGGAATTGAAATTATTATGTTCGCCCACAGGGATACCTTCAGAGTATCCTTTTAATCGTACCATTATGGAATTGAAATAACGCTGTCTTTGGATACATTCCCAGATATTCGGAGCTTTTAATCGTACCATTATGGAATTGAAATCATGGAACATTGGTTTTTTTTGTGCGCTACTCAGACTTTTAATCGTACCATTATGGAATTGAAATCAATACGGCGTTGACGGAAAATTTGGGTCAGAAACGCTTTTAATCGTACCATTATGGAATTGAAATGAAATAAAAGAAAATCTATTGGCGTACTTCTGCACACTTTTAATCGTACCATTATGGAATTGAAATTAGCGTTCATAGTCGTATCGTGCTTTTATTGTGCTTCTTTTAATCGTACCATTATGGAATTGAAATTTTATTATTATAAAAATTGCAGGCATGGGAATGCCTGCTTTTAATCGTACCATTATGGAATTGAAATTTTTTCTCCTATTCATCAGCTTTGCTGCCTTTGTTCTTTTAATCGTACCATTATGGAATTGAAATAAGATGGACAAACGGCACGCCGTCATGGAAACTTGCTTTTAATCGTACCATTATGGAATTGAAATAAAAGTAAACCCCATGAAGAATTATTTAGGGATTATATCTTTTAATCGTACCATTATGGAATTGAAATAATTTTGATGAGGAAATTTTCTTTGAGATAACAGGCTTTTAATCGTACCATTATGGAATTGAAATAGAGACTTGTTTATTGTTTACGGAGATTGCTCTGTTCTTTTAATCGTACCATTATGGAATTGAAATTACAATATCCATTTTTGCAATTTAACTCCTGCAACTCCTTTTAATCGTACCATTATGGAATTGAAATGATTTTGCGAGAATGAACTCGGCTATCGAGACAACTACTTTTAATCGTACCATTATGGAATTGAAATAGCGTTTACCACGTCGCAAAATGCTTGTATGGGTCTTTTAATCGTACCATTATGGAATTGAAATTCTATTAGTAATCTGTAATAAGCGTTTTTTTCTTCGCTTTTAATCGTACCATTATGGAATTGAAATTGTCTATTAAACTGCTGTCACTAAAAAAATTTCGACTTTTAATCGTACCATTATGGAATTGAAATAACAAAAAATATGTAGCAAACAAAAAAAATGGGGGGGCTTTTAATCGTACCATTATGGAATTGAAATGATAAATCTTTATTCGTCAATATATCGCCGTTTATTCTTTTAATCGTACCATTATGGAATTGAAATTCTAAATCTATCTCTATGCCGGCGATGTCCGAAGGACTTTTAATCGTACCATTATGGAATTGAAATAGAAGATGATTTTTTCTTTGAATCTCCTCCGAATAGTCTTTTAATCGTACCATTATGGAATTGAAATAAGGCTTATACCGAACGCGCATTGCAAGGCGCTATACTTTTAATCGTACCATTATGGAATTGAAATTCATGGAAACTTGCAAGGGATGCTTATTCGATTATGCTTTTAATCGTACCATTATGGAATTGAAATTTAATCTATCGGCACTGCGAGAGCAGGGCGCACTTACCTTTTAATCGTACCATTATGGAATTGAAATTAGGGTTGGAAAATTGGAAACAACCTGACGGTTTCGCTTTTAATCGTACCATTATGGAATTGAAATTTTACATTGCTTGCGTAAAAACTAAAAGTCATGCAATACTTTTAATCGTACCATTATGGAATTGAAATGTCATAAATATGAGGCTTCCGCAATGTGTTCCCATTCTTTTAATCGTACCATTATGGAATTGAAATGCGTTAAATCTTTAATAACATTCACGGGAACAGGTTCTGCTTTTAATCGTACCATTATGGAATTGAAATAATATTTACGACTTGACGCAATTTGTTTACAACATTTCTTTTAATCGTACCATTATGGAATTGAAATCTTATGCTATATTGTGATGACAACAACCCTTGTCCGTTTCTTTTAATCGTACCATTATGGAATTGAAATAACCTATAAGGTTTTACACTGCAGAGGCGTGTAGAAACTTTTAATCGTACCATTATGGAATTGAAATTGTATATTTTATTTCTGTAATATATTGGTAGTTGTACTTTTAATCGTACCATTATGGAATTGAAATTCGACATCAAGTCGAAGGGGATTGCCCTCTGTACATCTTTTAATCGTACCATTATGGAATTGAAATCAGTTATTGGTGCAGCTGGCGCAGTCGCTGGTTCGGCTTTTAATCGTACCATTATGGAATTGAAATAACTTGGTAACGCGGTCTCTGGTGCAGGTGACTATCTTTTAATCGTACCATTATGGAATTGAAATTCTTTCTAAAAATCTCCTTACCGCTAAAGTTGCGATCGCCTTTTAATCGTACCATTATGGAATTGAAATTTGGCGGTGCTACGAATTATTCGTATTATGATCCTAACTTTTAATCGTACCATTATGGAATTGAAATGCTCACTTATTGGCTTGCGGTTCAACGTCTGAAAGACTTTTAATCGTACCATTATGGAATTGAAATAAAATACTATATTATGCTCAATTAAGCTCATCGGTCTTTTAATCGTACCATTATGGAATTGAAATCAAAGACGAAGAACGGCATCTAAAAGGCCGCTTTTGTCTTTTAATCGTACCATTATGGAATTGAAATATATTGCTTGTGCGCCTGCCTTTAAAAGCGGCTGCGCTTTTAATCGTACCATTATGGAATTGAAATTAGTTACTAAGGTTTGCAGTTACATCCTGCTTGAAAATCCTTTTAATCGTACCATTATGGAATTGAAACCCAAAAAAAAATATCTGCCAAACAAAAAAAAACAACTTTTAATCGTACCATTATGGAATTGAAACGCAACAAGATTCTGCGTAAAATCGGTCGAAGCTCCCGCTTTTAATCGTACCATTATGGAATTGAAACAGCGAAAACGGACAGCAAATTTACGGAATTCGCCCTTCCTTTTAATCGTACCATTATGGAATTGAAAAGTGAAGTTTGCGCAATGGCATCAAGAGATAAGACCCGAACAGAAAATAACCAAGCAAACCACAAAATATTTTGTATTATTCGGGTACTCTTGTAAATTGGAGTGCTCGAATTTTTTCAGATATGCAGGCATCTACCACGCTACGATTCAAAAACATTGATATTCGCACGGAATTTCGCCCTGGCGACCTGGGCTATTTGGTGTATTTGCATGGCAAATTATATTATGAGGAGTATGGCTACGGGCTACCGTTTGAGTCTTATGTTGCTTCCAGTTTGCACGAATTTTACGAGGAATACAATCCTGAAAAAGAGCGCGCCTGGATTTGCGAGCACGACAACCAAATGATAGGGTTTTTGTCTTTGAAAAACAGGGGAGCAGTGGCTCAGCTTCGATATTTTATCCTCCTGCCGGTGTATCGGGGCATGGGCTTGGGCAGCTATTTGATGCAGTTGTACATGGATTTTATGCGCCAATGTGGCTACCGATCTGCTTACCTTTTGACCACCAGCGAACTGGGGGCAGCCTTGCATCTGTACCAAAAATTTGGCTTTTGTCTCGTAGAAGAGCAAACTTCTGATGCTTTTGGCAAACCGGTAGTCATGCAGCGCTACGAAATGACATTATAAAATATCGGAATCTTGTCTTTCTTTCTCTTTGTTCGCTACATAATAATAAGCTACCATGCCAGCACCACCCATGATGAGCATCATAGACAAATACGCCACTTCTTCTTCCATGATGTACATTCTGTTCAAAAAGCCGCCTACCAGCAGCCCGATACCTGCCATGACACCCACCATCCCATACTTCAGAGCATTCATGTTGGCAAATGCTCGCTGCTTACGCTCGAAGATACTGGCATCTTTGCTATGTTCTAATAGCGCCATCCGCTCCCGATGGCGGGAGGAGTAGTGCATGTAAATCCAAACGATAATGGCTGTGAAGAAACCTACAACAGCTAAGGCGCCAGTTAAAAAAGGATTGGCCATAAGATATTTGATTTTATTTAAAACTTACGACGATACCTTAGGCAAATCGGTTACAATTTATCCTGTTTTTTTGCAACCCGATCCTGAAAATAATCGTCACAGTCGAAAATGAAAAGTGGTTTCTATTTTTTGCAATAACTTGCAAAGATTTCAAAGATAAGCTTTTCAGAAAATGTTGGAAGACATCACGCTGATTAATGCCGTATTAAATGGTGATCGCCCTGCTTTTCAGGTATTAGTGGAGCGGTATCAGCATTTTGTTTTTACCATCGCCTTGCGGATGCTCAAATCCCGCGAAGAAGCGGAAGAGGTAGCCCAGGATGTGTTTGTAAAAGTGTACAAAACGCTGAATAGCTTCGAACAAAAATCGAAATTTTCTACCTGGCTTTACACGATTACTTATCGAACGGCAATTGATGCGGCGCGGCGTAAAGAGATTGAAACCTATTCGATTGATGGCAATGCCGATTTTTTGCACCTGGAAGATGATCACAACCTTATGAGCAGCGTGCAGCAAGCGGATCTACAACAACAACTGCGCAAAGCAATAGAAAAATTAAAGCCCGACGATGCTGCCTTGATTACCTTGTACTATTTGAATGAGAAGCCTGTGAAAGAAATCGCTGAAATTACAGGCTTGACAGAAACGAATATAAAAACGAAATTGCACCGAACTCGGGAGCTTTTGAAAGCGCATTTAATGGAGCAGCTTCACGCTGAAATTAAAGATATAATATGAAACCTCAAGATGAAAAGCTAATCTGGCGATATATTGATGGGGAATGCGAACCTCAGGAGCGCCAAGTGATCCACCAACGGATAGCAGAAGAGCCTTCCTTCCGGCAAGAAGTAAGCGCGCGCACAAGTCTGCATCAATCCCTGCGGCAGATGGAAGCGGAACAGCCCTCTATGCGCTTTGTGATGAACGTAATGGATAGATTACCTCAGCTACACAAAAAGATAGTAGTTCAGCCTTTGATCAACCCGTTTTGGGTGAAGGCATTTTTCTATACGCTGAGCGCCTTTACACTGGTTTATACTGTTGGTAGCATTTATTATCTACAGCAAGTGGAGTCGGTCAACATGGTGAAAATACCTGCATTCCAATCCATTTTGGATAGGTTTTCTACCTTGCCGCAACAGCTTTGGACGCTTATCGTCATTCTCTGTTTTAGTTATTTATTTTTCGTATGGCTGGATAGGCATTTAAATAAAAGGTTTGGTAAAAAAACCTAAGCATTTGTTCCAAATAAAGTACAGGCTTTCTTGCAAACGGCTACTGACTAATAGAAAGGATTAAAGCTTAACCGTTCTCCTTTTTTTTCTTCATAGAATTGCCCGTTTTGGAAAGCTAAATGCCCGCTCACGATGGTCGTTTCCACTTTCCCTTCAAATTCATATCCTTCAAAAGGCGACCAGGCGCATTTGTACCACAAATTTTCTTTGGATACGGCCCACTTTTGATGCAGATTTATAATTGCAATATCTGCCCAGTAACCTTCTTCCAAAAAGCCTCTGCGATCAATCTGAAAACAAACAGCAGGTGCATGGCACATTTTTTCTACAATTTTTTCCAAAGAGATCAGCCCCTGATGATAAAAACCGAGCAGCACGTTCAGGCTATGCTGCACCAAAGGGCCACCCGAAGGCGTATTAAAATAGGTATTTTGTTTTTCTTCAAGCGTGTGGGGCGCGTGGTCAGTAGCGACGACATCCAGGCGATTGTCGAGTAAAGCGGGCAACAATGCTGCCTGATGGGCTGCAGCTTTTACAGCAGGATTCCACTTGATACGTGTACCCAAGCGGGCGTAATCCGTTGCATTAAAAAACAAGTGATGCACACATACTTCAGCGGTGATGCGTTTTTTTTCCAATGGAATGTCGTTGCGCAAAAGCGCCAGTTCGTCCTGAGTAGAAATGTGCAAAATATGCAGGCGCGTTGCATGTTTTTGCGCCAATTCGACGGCAAGGCGAGAGGACTTCAGGCATGCTTCAGCGCTTCTGATTTTTGGATGGCAATCCATAGGTACTCCTTCTCCGTATTGTGCCCTGAAAATCGCTTCGTTTGCTTTAATGGTAGCTTCGTCTTCGCAGTGGGTCGCTATGAGCATCGGTACTTGTGAGAAAAGGGTTTCCAGCGTCTTCGGTGCATCTACCAGCATATTACCCGTGCTGGATCCCATAAAAATTTTGATACCACAAACGGTTTTCGGATTGGTTTTTAGTACTTCTTCCAGATTATCATTGGAAGTGCCCATATAAAAAGAGTAATTCGCCAATGATTTTTGTGCACCGAGTGCATATTTTTCCTGGAGTAGCGCCTGCGAGAGGGTAGGGGGCTTGGTATTGGGCATTTCCATGAAGGAGGTCACCCCACCGGCCACTGCGGCCCGCGATTCTGTGTAAATTTCTGCCTTATGCGTTAGTCCCGGCTCTCGAAAGTGCACCTGATCGTCAATAATTCCCGGGATGGCGTATTTCCCTTCGGCATTGATTTCAAGTTCGGCAGCCTTGTTGATCTGAGGCGCGATTTGCTCAATAAAACCTTCGCGAATAAAAATATCTCCCGGCACAATTTTTCCACGATTGACAAGCTGGGCGTTTTTGATCAAAATTGTTTTCATCTTATTCTTCAAATTTGAAAACTCAAAGTAAGCTGGATTGTGGATAAAAACAATGAGATAAGTTAAATTGGTGTAAGATGACATTATCCCGCTATTTGAAGGGGACAGGTTTTATGTACACAGCCACCGAAAATCACCGAAGAAACTAAAACCCTGATTTCGTACTGATTATTTAGAAAGTGTCCATACCCAATTGCCATGCTGGTCAAAATAACCGATTTTATCCCCTTGTTCTACTCGGAATAAGCCATCGCCCGCGTAGCTGATGTACTCAAAATTGGGCTGAACAATCAGTTTGCCATGCAGATTCGTCAAGCCATTAAACCCTTCCACTCGTACCCGCGCATAGCCATTTTCAAAGGATTCGATTTTGTCGTATTTAGGCGGTATGACTTCCATCCCTTTCCGATTGATAATGCCCCACTTGCCGTTGATTTGCACAACTGCTACGCCATGCTGGAACTCAGAAGCCTTCTCATAATACCCATTATAAAGCCGGGCGTGCTCAGTGATGTAATAAAAGCGATACTCGCTATCCCGAACCAAACCGCGGCCCTCCCGAAATTTGAGGAGGCGATCCACACTGGGCTCCAGTATCAAGTTGCCTTCCAGATTTATCAAACCCGCCCTGCGAATCCCCCTGTACACCACGGCTTTGCCGCCATCGAACTCTAAGCACTTGCTAAATTCAAAAGGCACCACTTCATTTCCAGTTTTGTTGATATAACCGCAAGCACCATCTTTGTAAACGGCAGCTCTGCCTTGCTGAAAAGCCGATACTTTGCTATAAATGCAAGGGATAACCAATTTCCCCGTAATGTCAATAAAACCATAGCCCTCTTTGGTTTTTACAGCTGCCAAGCCTTCTGAAAAAGGCTGAATTTCATTGAAAGAAATGTTGACAACGAGGCTGCCTTCCCTGTTAATGATGCCATACCGGATGGTTCTGTCACTATTGCGTACAATGGCTAAGCCATGTTGATCGAATGGCTCAATATTACCGTACTTGGGTTTGACTACAAATTTTCCGTTGAGGTCAATCAATCCATACTTGCCATCTACCACAACTCTTGCTACATTTTCCTGAAAATCAAAGGCTTTATCAAATTTGGTATGAATAACAAAATTTTCTTTTCTGTTGATGTAACCCGTTCCTTTTGGGGTAGCAACCCAGGCGAGCCCGCTGTTGAAATTTCCGGCACGGAGGTATTTGAAATCAATTTCAATATCGCCTTGTTTGTCTATAAACCCCCAGTATCTGCCCAACTTGACAGCCGCCAGCCCTTCGCTGAAATTGGCTACTTCTCTGAACCGGCAAGGAATGACCTCCAGCCCTTCGCCATTCGTGAAGCCCCACATGCCATTGCGCTTTACCGCCAGCCGTTCCTCCTTGAAATACCCAATTTCTTCGTACACGGCACTTACTGCGATTTGCCCCAAGGTGTCAATTAAACCATATTTTGGCTCTTGCACATAAACTTTTACAATCTGATTATTGGTGTTTTCCAGAAAATGAATGCCATCGTAGTTACAAGGAATGAGCACTTTCCCTTTTCGATCTACCATTCCCCACTTGCCGCTGCATTCTACAATACCAACTTCGTTGACGAGATCATGCGCAAACGAATATTTGGGCGTTACAATCATCTGCCCACTGGTATCAATATAGCCCCATTCACAGTTTTCACAAATCAGCACGGCTTCTTTTTGAAAAAGTTGGTCGTACTGCGTATAATCCACCATATTATGCGGCGTTTGCAGATTCCCCAAGTAGGTAGCGAGGTCGCCAAGACTATTTTTGTCCTTTATACTCCCAGAGAGTTTCCCTTTGATACTGGTGCGTGCTACGCCGTTTTTGAATTCACCGATGTAAGCAAAATCTTTTTTGACAACCCTCCCTATTCTGTCCACCAACCCGTGCCTGCCATTAGAAGCAATAAAGCGCGCCACTGGACTACCTTTGTAGAAATCTTCAAATCGTACATCCCAAAAATCTACATCTGTGACCAGAATGCCTCCCTGGTTATTGACCAAACCATAAACCATGTCGAAGCGATAGGTGGTGCGTTCAAATTCGAAGCGATTGGATTTCTGCATGCCAACAAGGGTAAGCCCCAAGTCCTTGAGTACTTTGATGGAATAAAACTGTGGCTCTATCTGGATACTACCATCAGCAAGGCGGCGCAGCCCCCAGCGGTCGGCAAGGGGGGAATAAAACCACTCGAATTGGTCGAGTAGGTAGTCGTTTTCATCAAATTGGTTTGGGGCGGGAGTGCTGGGTTTTTTGCCAGAAATTTTGACTAAAAAGTGTTTTTCAAAAGCACTACCGCCTACCAAAGCACCCTCCTCATTAAATTCGATCAGGGTAAGAGATTCTACCGAACTGCTTTCTGCGCTGCTTTTATAAGCTTTTGCTCGATTGTTTTCTATCTCAATTCGATGATAATCAGCGGGTATTATTTCTTCACCTTTAAAATTGAGGACACCAAATTTGCCGGCTTTTTTCATCAAACAGATACTGCCGCGAAGGGGCGCGATATAGTCGTACCGGAAAGCCGCCATTGGCTGATCATACAACTGAACAATCCCCCATTTGCCTTTGTAATTGACACGAAATAAATCGCCGTGGTAGGGTTGAATTTCAAAATATTGTGGGGCGAGCGCTATGTTTCCGCACCAGTCGAGTAAGCCTAACTGCCGGTTTTTTTTGACGATGACGTACTTTTTTGAAAAAGGGTAAAAATCATCGAAATCATCGGGAGAGATAATCTTGCTGCAAGCGACGGAATAAACAAATAGCTTGTCCTGGGCAATTAGTTTGATAAACGAATCGGAGATACGCGTGTAAGCGTCATATTGCGGTGGAATAATAGGGCTGCCCTGGTTGCTGATAGCGCCCCAGCGGTTGCCGAATTTGTAGAAAATCAAGCTATCGCTAAAAAAATTGACCTCATCGGCGATTGTCTCCAGTATTTCTTTTCCATGGATGGTTAGCAATCCCAGCTTTTCACCTTTGCGAGTCAAAAAAAACTTGTCTTTTTCCAGGAGAATTTCGTCGTATTTGGGTTCGCTGAGCATTTTTCCTTTGTAATGGACGATTCCCCATTTTTGATTTTTTCGGAAGGCGATGTATTGTTTGCTCAAGACGTTCACCTGCTCATACCCTTTTTCTACCACCAAATCACCATCCAGATTTATTACTTGCCAAGCATCATTATTCATCACCGCCACTATTAGAGAGTCCAGCACTTTTAAATCTTCGTAAGATGGAGCAATGACCTCTCGCCCGCTTTTGTTTAATAGCCCTACCTTGCCGTTGCGTTGCATCACAGCATACCCAAATTGTTTGAATTCTCCGATAGCATCGTACACAGGAGGCTGCACTATTTGCCCTTCGGCATTGATCAAACCCCATTTTTTATTCACCTTTACAGGAAAATACAACTGCGCAGAAGCAGCAAAGCTACACCAGATAAGTAATAGAGCAATCCATGTAATCCTCATAAGCCGAAGTGCAGGGTTATCGGTTTTTGACTTCAAAACTGTTCACGTTCACTGTTGTTCCAATCCTTGTTTTCTTCTAACGCTATTTGTTGTATTCAAATTATTTCATGCCGGCAGACTTGCCAGGCAGTAGATCAGGATTTTACAAAGGTAGCAATCTTTTACTATTTATTCAAAATTTTTAAATATGATGATTTTTATAATTTTTGAAATAATACAAAATTTCTCATGAAGGCAGCATGCACTCTCATTTTCGTGTTATGTGCCCAATGGAAACATCTGAAAAACGTTCCAATTTGGCTTTTCATAACGCAGCAACGCAAGGTGCGTGACTTCAACAGTGCGCGTATAGCTCAGATCTGAGAAATATTGCCAGGCATCGGGGAATAACTCCTTTTGTAAATCTTTGTGTGCAATGGTCATGTGAGGTTTGAACGCCTGGGCGTAAGGTCTGTCGTTCCGAAGATTTAATTTTTTTTCAAGATATTGCACCAACTTGGCATGGAGTTGTGTGAGGTGCAAATTTTTTACCACGTTCACAAAAATAACACGCGGTGCAAAGCAACCAAAGTTTTTTAGTTCCACCTGAAAAGGATGCTGGGCTATGGCAAAATCGTCCAAGACTTGTTGCAGCATTGCTGTTTTGCCCTGCGCCCATTGAAAAGGAGGAAACAAAGTGATATGTGGGGGCGATTTCAGTGCATGCGAAGCATTAAAATGCCTGGCAAGGTGGCTTTTAAAACCAGTCACTTGCTGTTGAATGCCTTCATCTGGCAATATGGCAACAAAAAAAAGTAAAGCGCTCATGTGCCAAATATCTTTATTTTCAAATATTTTGGAAAACCAAAGTGTAAAATAATGACCCGCAGAAGACAATTGACCTTCGAAGAGGTGCGACCCGATTTTCAAACCCACCTGGAGCATATCCAACAACATCGGCATCCCATTGGCTTGCTGCTGGATCGTGTAACCGATGTGCGAAACGTAGGTGCCTTATTTCGGCTGGCGGATGCCGCAAGGATCAACAAAATATATGGCTATCGGATGGAAACCGTTCCGTTCAATACTGCATTCCGGCGTGTGGCAAGGTCGGCTGAACAGTTTGTACCCTACGAACCTTTATCTGATCTGGCGGCGGTTTTACAACTAAAAACAACTCATCAGTTGCTGGCTTTGGAATGGACGAATGACAGTGTGCCTTACCATCAATATAAACCGCAATATCCTTGTCTATTGGCTATCGGAAATGAGGAAACAGGTTTATCCGGCGACATCCTTCAGCTGGTGGATGCTTGTATTCATATCCCCATGTTTGGCGTGAAAACCTCCCTTAATGTAGCAATGGCCACGGGCATAGCAGTGTATGGCTTGTTGGAAAGGGTAGCGGAAAGCGAATTTTGATACTTACTTCCTCCTGAAGCCTTTTGGCGCAGGGCCTTGTGGCATGCTCATGCTTCCTATGCCTGGCATTTTGCTGAATTTGTGCATCATTTTGCGCATCTGGTCAAATTGCTTGATAAAAGCATTAATCTCATTGAGATTCTGCCCACAGCCTTTGGAAATACGCAGCTTGCGGCTCATGTTCAGTAGTTCAGGATTTTCGCGCTCCTGCGGTGTCATCGAAAAAATAATAGCTTCCACTTTATTGAAGGCACTATTGTCAATATCTACATCTTTGAGGGCTTTCCCCATGCCAGGGATCATTCCTATCAGGCTTTTGAGGTCCCCCATTTTTCTGATTTGATTAATTTGGCTCAGGAAGTCATTAAAATCAAATTTATTCTTGCGAATTTTTTTCTCCAAGCGTTTGGCTTCCTCTTCATCAAATTGCTCTTGCGCTTTTTCTACCAAAGATACAATATCGCCCATCCCGAGAATACGCTGCGCCATGCGGTCGGGGAAAAACACATCTAAGGTGTCCATTTTTTCACCCATACTGACAAACTTGATCGGCTTGCCTACGGTGTATTTGATCGAAAGCGCTGCCCCACCGCGCGTGTCACCATCCAGTTTAGTAAGCACTACGCCATCATAATTAATGACATCGTTGAACGTTTTGGCGGTATTGACAGCATCTTGACCCGTCATGGAGTCCACTACAAATAAGGTCTCGTGAGGTTGAATCGCTGTTTTGATCTTGGAAATTTCATCCATCATCTCCTCATCCACAGCCAGACGTCCGGCAGTATCCACAATAACCGCATCAAAACCATGCGTTTTGGCATGTTGAAGCGCATTCAAGGCAATTTGAACCGGATTTTTACTTTCTGGTTCTTTATAAACAGACGCACCCACTTGTTCTGCCAATACCGTCAGCTGATCAATAGCAGCAGGGCGATACACATCACAAGCAACCACCAGCACTGACTTTTGGCGTTTGTTTTTGAGGTGATAAGCTAATTTACCTGTGAAGGTTGTTTTACCAGAGCCTTGCAATCCGGCAATGAGTACAATGGAAGGTTTTGTTTTACTAATGTTGATACCTGCAGTTTGCCCACCCATGAGCTCCGTCAATTCGTCCATGACGATTTTGACCATCAAATCACCTGGCTTTACAGATTTTAGCACGTTTTCGGTACCAAGTGCTTTGTCCTTTACTCTATCTGTAAATTCTTTTGCAATTTTATAGTTAACATCAGCATCTACCAATGCCCGGCGAATTTCTTTGATAGACTCGGCAATGTTTAGCTCTGTCAGACGGTTATGCCCTCGGAGTACTTTGAATGCACTTTCCAAACGATCATTCAGATTCTCAAACATATCAATTTGTTGCTTTTAGAAAGTTGAGTGTGCTTGAAGGGTAAAATGCTTGTTTTTGGCTGAGCATGCTACCATTTTAGCCTGCAAATATAGAAAAATACAGCTCATTTTACGTGAACAATTTTTTTACTAGAATAGCGGCCTGATAATTCTTAATTAAATGTTAAAAATTTTTGGAAAATTAACACATTTTCCGTGCTTATTCTTTAATTTTGAAGCAATTCCGTAGTACTACTTTCCTAAGGCATTTCACCAAATTTACTATAGAAAATAAAAATCATTATGACAGCCATTCCTAAGATTCTTATTATGCTGGCTTTGTGGTTGCTATACACCTTTTTGGTGTTCAGAGGCTGCTCTGAGGAACTCTGCACCGCTTGTGGGGCAGAAGCGATCACAGATGTCCCCGGCGACTCCAGTGCGGTACAGACCAAGCGCTACCCCATTGACTTTAAATGGTCGGATGCAACGGCTTTTACCAATGAAGGTTTCGATGCATTCAAAGAGGGCATTCTGGCGAAAGGTACACCAAAAAGTATTCTGGAAATTACAGGCTTTTACTTCGAAGGAGAGCCTAAACCACAAGGGTATGAAAACATGGGCTTTGCACGCGCCGACAAAATTAAAGCGCTTTTTGCGGGTACTATTCCCGATGATCGAATCCGCCTGAAAGCGCGTTTGGTGGATGAGCGTGAAGGTGTGCGCAGCGGCTATTTCGAAGCGGCTCAATTTGAATGGATCACAAAAGAAGAAGAAAAGGCGCAAACCGTCGAAGAACTGGATGATCGGATCATTATTCGCTTCCCATTTGGTTCAGCAGAAAGGGAATACGATCCGAATGTAGAGGAGTACCTCGAAAAATTAGCCAAACGGTTGATTCAAACGGGTGAATCCGTCTCCCTCGTAGGGCATACCGACAATGTGGGTAGCGATGAAACCAATCTTAAATTGGGTAGGATTCGGGCTCAGGGTATCAAAAACCTATTGGTAGAAAAAGGCGTAAAACCGGATCAGATTGCCATAGATTCCAAGGGAGAAAGCCAACCTGTAGCTACTAATGATACCGAAGAAGGTAGGTATGAAAACCGTCGCGCCGAACTTCGCCTGATAAAAAAACAATAATTTCTCAAAAAATAAAAAAGAAACAAATCATGGAAATTATACTAATTCAGATATCAATTGCAGACTGCTGGTGGTGGTGGCTATTAGCATCTCTGGGGTCTTTTTTATTGGGATTATTATTAGGATGGTGGCTTTGGTATAAGTATCGCCGCCGCGTGGCAGAACTGGAAGGGGAAGTGCGCAGCCTCAATGCAAGGCTTGCTGACTGGGAAAAGGATTATAATGAATTGAAATACCAATACGAAGAGGGGCAAAAAGACATCTCTGGTTTGAGACACAAGCTGAACCTCTGCGAGGCTGATAAGTCTATCTTGCAATCCAAACTGGCAGGTATGGCTGGCTCCGATATTAACTACGGCACTGTATTCCAGTCTGACAACTTGCAAATCATAGAAGGAATTGGTCCAAAAATTGAAGAGATTTTGAAAAAAGCAGGTATCAATACCTGGGCAGCGCTGGCTGCTACTAAATCAGACGATTTGGTTAAAATCATGGAAGAAGCGGGGTCGAACTATCGCATTCACGACCCGAGTACCTGGCCGCAGCAAGCTAAATTGGCTGCCGAAGGAAAGTGGGAAGAATTGATTAATTTCCAAAAATCCTTAGGCGCTGGGCAAATAGCTGGCGATGGCGATACGCCTTCCAAAGCTGAAAAGCTGGCGATGAAAATCATGGGTTTTTCTAATAATCCAGATGATTTGAAAATTGTAGAAGGTATCGGACCTAAGATTGAGCAATTGCTCAAAGATGCCGGTATTAAAAACTGGACCGACTTATCTATGACCTCGGTGCAGCGTTTGCAGGAAATTCTCAATCAAGCAGGTGATAGCTTCCGCCTGGCAGACCCCACTACTTGGCCCAAACAAGCAGAATTGGCTGCTGCCGGTAAATGGGGTGAACTGAGCGAGTACCAGGAGTTTCTGAAAGGAGGCAAGGACATGACTGCTTAGTTTTTTTGTTATCATAAAACTTTCCAGTTTCCCTATCGTTTTACTCACAGCGGTAGGGAAATTTTTTACTTTGCTCAAAATCTAATGTGACATGAAGCAGGTTCTCACTTGTATCTTCATTTTGATCATCCACTCGGTCATATTTGCGCAAGGGGCTGCGGAAGAAAATCCAGCCGCACCTGGTTTTAATCTTTTGGAATCTGATGCAAAAGCGATTGAAGTTGCCGATGCAGTGATGCAAGCAATGGGCGGACGGAAAAATTGGGATGACACGCGCTATCTCAGCTGGCGGTTTTTTGGCCGGCGCTTGCTCATTTGGGATAAGCACAGCGGCAATGTGCGAATAGAAGCCGATAGCACAATTTACCTCGTCAATGTATTCAACAATAGCATCGGCAAGGTGAAAAAAGGCAAGGAAGTGTTGGTACAAACCGATTCTATCCAAAAATATACGGAGCGGGGCATCAGCATCTGGATCAATGACAGCTACTGGCTTGTGATGCCTTTCAAACTAAAAGATTCGGGTGTGACACTCAAATACCGCGGCGAACAAGCCACAAGCGATGGTAAAATAGCCGACGTGCTCCAGCTTACTTTCCAAAATATAGGCAGAACCCCTGACAACAAGTATTACGTTTATGTTGATAAGGTCACTAAATTAGTGATACAATGGGATTATTTTCAAAAATATACCGACGAAAAACCTACCCTGAGTAATGCTTGGTCGAATTATCAAAAATACGGTGCAATTTGGCTCTCGGATGGGCGTGGGCAGCGCGGGCACACAGATATAGGTGTTTATACCTTCATTCCTGAGAGCGTTTTTTACGCCTTTGATCCCGTGGATTTTTCCCAATTCAAAAAATAGAACACCCAAAAGATCCCTTCACTCACTTGCTTCTTGCAGGCAATTTCGGTTATCTTTGTTGCCAATTTGCTGCAAAGGCAAACAAATGTTCTGATTTTCAATCTCAAATACCATGCCATCATCATCTCATCGCGGCAACACAGTGCCATTGTCTCCCTTCAGAAAACTTGCCGTATTGGCAGAAAAGGTAAAAGCGAAGGGCAGAAAAGTCTATCATTTGAATATCGGACAGCCAGACATCGCAACGCCTGCCGATGCCATCCAAAAACTACAGGCAGCGGATTTAAAAATTGTAGCGTATAGCCCGGCAGAGGGTATTTTCTCTTATCGGCAGAAATTAACGCAATACTACCAACAATTTGATATTCAATTAGATGCAGATCAAATTATCGTAACCACAGGTGCCTCGGAGGGTATTTACTTAGTGCTGCTGGCCTGCTTGGCGCAAGGCGAAGAAATTTTAATACCCGAACCTTTCTATGCGAATTACAATGGCTTTGCACACATGGCCGATGTGGGTGTGCGGGCTATTACCTGCCGAATTGAAGACGGCTTTGCTTTGCCCAGTGCTGAAGTGTTTGAAAAACATTTAACATCAAAAACAAAAGCCATTTTTATCACTAATCCCAATAACCCTACGGGTTGTTTTTACTCAAAAGAAACTTTAGAGCAATTAGCTATTATTGCAAAAAAATATGATTTGTTTTTAATTGTGGATGAGGTGTATCGTGAATTTTGCTACGATGGCAAAGTATTCCACTCTGTGTTGAATATTCCAGGTATAGCGCAACATGCTATCGTAATTGATTCGGTATCAAAAAGATACAGCGCCTGTGGTGCCAGGGTAGGGGCAGTTGTGACGCGCAACCAATCAGTGCTGGACGCTTTATCCCGTTACTGCAAGCTGCGCTTGGGCGCCCCTACGCTTGGGCAGATGCTATCAGAGTATATGCTGGAAACAGATTCATCTTACCTTGAAGGTGTAAAAGCTGCCTACGATGAGCGCCGAAAAGTTGTTTTCAATCGCTTGCAAAAAATGCCTGGTGTGTTGAGTTATCTGCCTGGGGGAGCTTTTTATTGCTTTGCTAGATTTCCGGTGGAAGATGCTGATCATTTTTGCCAGTGGCTGATCGAGGAATTTGAGTACCGTAATTCGACCGTGATGCTTTCGCCTGGCGCAGCTTTTTATGCTACTCCTGATTTAGGTAAGAACGAAGTGAGAATGGCTTATGTGATCAATACCCAGGAACTGGAGGCAGCGATGGATTGCATTGAAAAAGCACTGGAGGTGTATCCGGGCAGAATTGAGCAAGGGCAAAAACGAACGGAAGCATTAGCGGAGTAGCAATAATTCTGGCACTTGCTGGCTTTCGCCAAAAACAATGGCATTTTGTTCAAATTGTCGCCCGATCTCAAGTGCTACAACTTTTGAAACACCTAAAATCAGCAAACTCAATTCCGGCTGCCAGCTTGTATCTGCACCAATACCACTGCCTTCCCAATATTTCCACTGCTTGGTTGTCACTACCTTTACTAATTGCCGGTGGCGCGCTGCATTTTCTTGTTCAGGTAATTGCTTTGACCCAGGATTCCAGGCGCTGATAAAAGCCCAGGAATCCACACTATGCCGCTTTAAAATTTTTTCCAAAGTTTCATTTCGCTCACCAATCCTTATTTGCAAGCAAAGGCTTCTTATTTGATAAATCGTATTTTGATAGGCATCCAACAGTTGTTGGTCTATATTGCTGCAATAATCGTCCATAGCACTATTGTAACGACAAACAAAATTGTACCTTTGCAAAGTTTTTTACAAAAATACAAGAATGGATAAAAATACCATTATTGGGTTGACATTGATATTTGCACTCGTGATTGCCTGGCAACAGTTGGTCATCGGGCCTCAATCCAAAAAAAGAATCACAGAACAGAGAAGAATTCAGGATTCTATTGCACTGGTGGAGCGTCGGGCAGATAGTTTGGCGCAAGTGCAGCAAAAAGACACTACCACTATCCAAACAGCGAGTGATCCTACTGTGTCTGATTCGGCTCAACAGCAGTCGCTCCTGAGCAAATACGGGCCTTTTGCGATGGCGGCGCAAGGTACGGAAGCTTTTTTTACACTAGAAAATGACGTTTTCATACTCAAATTTTCTAACAAAGGTGGCCGGATCGTTGCTGCAGAATTGAAAAATTTTGCTAAAATTTCGGAAGACGAAAAGAAAAAAGAAATCGAAAGCCCGCTGCGGTTGCTGGAAGATAAAAAAAATAAATTTGAATATCTGTTGCCAGTGAACGGCGTACCTGGTGGCTTAGTACCCACGGGAGCATTGTACTTCACTGTCAGCGAAAAAACTGCAAACTCTATTACGTTGCGCGCGAGTGCTGGTGAAGGGCGATTTTTTGAGCAGAAATATACTATTCAGTCAGGAACGTACAACATTTCTTATGATCTTACATTTGAAGGACTTGGAGATATCGTAACGGGAAAAACTATTGAGTTGTCATGGCTAAATTATTTGGACAAATTAGAAAAAAATACCAAGTACGAGCGCACCTATTCTACTGTTTACTACAAACCGGTGGATGACCGATATAACTATATTTCTTACACGGCAGATGATTCAGAGGATCTGAGTGGCACCTCAATCAAATGGATTTCGCATTCCAATCAGTTTTTTAATGCCTCTCTCGTGGCTAAAAACGGTTTTAGTGGCGCAAAAATGGAAGCCAAGCAATTGGATGTAAAAAACGAGGATCTGAAGCGGCTCTATTCAAGAGTTAAAATTCCTTATAACCAATCGGAAAGCGAGACCTTTTCGATGAACTTTTATGTTGGGCCCAATGAATTTGATCGCCTGCGCGCCATGGGGGATAACCTGGAAGATGTCATTCCATTTGGCTGGAGTATTTTTGGGACGATCAACCGCTGGGTCATTCGCCCAATTTTCAATTTTTTGGAAAGCTTTATCGGTAGCCAGGGGATCGTTATTTTGTTTTTAACCCTGATTGTCAAGCTATTGCTATATCCACTCACGTATCGAATGCTGTATTCGCAATCCAAAATGGGCGCATTGAAGCCTCAGTTGGAAGCCTTGAAAACGAAATTCAAGGATGATCCGCAGCAGGTGCAAGTGGAAACCATGAAGATTTATCGCGAAAACGGCGTGAATCCGCTGGGTGGTTGTATGCCTATGTTATTACAAATGCCGATCTGGTTTGCACTGTATCGCTTTTTCCCGGCGGCTATTGAATTTCGCCAGGCAAGTTTCTTGTGGGCAACGGATTTGTCCTCTTACGATGTTTTTGTACGCCTGCCCTTCGAAGTTCCACTGGGATTTGGCTCCCACATTAGCCTGTTCACCTTGCTTTGGGCGGCCACTACACTGCTTTATACTTATTACAGCACTCGCCACATGGATATGTCCGCCAATCCGGCGATGAAATACATGCAGTACATTATGCCGGTGATGTTCCTGGGCTTTTTTAATAGTTTTGCATCGGGTTTGACCTGCTACCTTTTGTTTAGCAATATTATCAACATTGCACAAACATTAATTACTAAGAATTTTATTATTGATGAGAATAAAATCCATCGCGAACTGGAAGCTTATCGCCAAAAGCCTAAGAAAAAAGGTGGATTCCAAGAACGTTTAGAAACAGCATTAAAGGAACAACAAAAACTGCAAGCACAACGCCAGCGCGAACAGTCTAAAAAAGCGAAGGATAAAAAATAGATGAGTGGCTCAAATCAGTAGCTGCGAAAGTGAATTCAAACGCTGTGTTATTGCTTCAAATTTGTTAGTATGGCACAACCCTCGAATGCTCAAGTTATAGTTGACCCAACTGCGCCTGCAGTATCGAAGCTCCTCAAAAGGCTTAATCGCCCGGGACTGATGCGCTTATTTTATTGGCAAAAGTTGCCATCCTTATTTTTTTGGGGTGTGAGGATTCGCCATTGCGACCCTTTTCGGGCAGCGGTAAGCATCTCGTTCCGCTGGCAAACCCAGAATCCTTTCCGATCTACTTACTTTGCAGCCTTGTGTGGCGCAGCAGAACTTTCTACCGGTGTGTTGGGTATGATTGCCATAGAAAACCGAGGGCGAATTTCAATGCTAATAACCAATATGGAGGCTAATTTTATAAAAAAAGCAACCGGGCAAACCATTTTTGTTTGTGAAGAAGGCGATAAAATTCAACAAGCGGTACAGGCAGCCATCGAAACTAAAACAGCGCAACAAGTCAGGGTCACCTCTGTGGGTAGCAACGAAGCAGGAGAGACCATTGCCGTAGCAACCCTGACCTGGTCATTCAAGATGAAAAATCAGTGAATTACTATTCGCTCGTAAACAGTTCCTTCCAACGAACTCAAGCCAATGATGTACATGCCAGTGGGCACTGAGATCGGTTGAAACTTCAGCACTGAATTTTCCGACAAGCCATCGAAGGTTTCGATTTGAAGCAATTTGCCGGATAGGTCAAATAATTTTATATCCAACCAGGAAGTTTGCGCCAAATCCAGTTCAATAAAAATTGTTTGCTCTTTTTGCAGGAGTGTCGGAAAAACTTTATATAATGAAAAGTTAGGTGTTAGGCCTGCAGAAGTTACTGTACCGGTACGGAACGGAATCGTCTCGGCGGTAAATAACTGGCAGGCATTCAAGGCATTGAAAGCTTTGACCCGCCAAAAATGGTTGCGATTATTTGGTAAATTCTGTACATTGATTTGATTCACATCTGCTGTTACGAAGTAAATTTGAGAGATCGTACTCGGAAAAGAAGAAAGGCGGCTAACCTCAACGATATAGTGAGTAGCCCCTTCCACAGGCTCCCAGATGAGATCAAAGCTTTCATGATTTACAATTTCATCCCGCAGGGGCGAGCGTAGTTTAATTTGAGTACTATCAGCAATAGGAAGTATCGGCGATTGATTGAGGAGCAGTTCATTATTGGCATTCATCAGATTGGCGCGCATCGCCCCGATTTGGTCTTCAGAAAAGCGATTGGCACAAGCATCAAATGAATAAGACATGAATAAAGAACCATCCGAATAGAAAATTTGTCCGGTGGGATCTTTTTGTGAAGTTGCGCTATAGCCGTCATCTTTGCAACCCCATCTGAAATTGAGATAATCAGGCGCTGTATCGCAGAAGCCATCACCTGCGCTTTGGCAATTGGTACCATCCACCAGTTCCACTTGTCTTCCGTTAACGCGTTCTGGCGCTTTGTTGTTATAATTGTGTTCGTAACCCTCCCAACCACTGAAGGTGTGTGGCAAGGAGAGATAGTGCCCGATTTCGTGTGCCCAGGTATGGTCATTTACACCACTGCAATTATAATTATTAGCAACACCAATGCCATTGAAATAACCACAGTTGCCAGCGGGGCTTGCTACGAAGTAAGTATTTAATGTATTGGGTACATTGTAGGTTTGCATCATCTCATAGCCAGCAGCGAAATCGTGTTCATAATATTCCGAATTTCGGATATAATTGAAAGCACTTTCTACAAAAAACTGAATGTTGGATGCCTTGAAGTCTTCATTTAAAGTGCAGAGTGCACTCAAAATTTCGCTAATGCTACCAAAGCCACCCCCCGAATCATTACCGACTAAGTGGATCGTTAGGGGAACATACAAGATCTCGTTCGTCCTTGTTACCGCAATTTCTCCACGTTGGTAGCGGTCCAGCCATTCGGATTTGCCGGACGGAGTGCCACAAAAATTTTTGAAGGATGATTGGGCCTCAAGCGAGGAAGCGCCGTAAATGCTCAAAAAGCATACGAGGGCAAATTGCTTGAAAGTATCGAATATCAAATGCTTCCGGCAGGGTTTGTAAGGTCGTCTCAATTGCATAAGTTATTGAATGATTATTTTTTCAACTAATTTTCCTTGCTCGGTTTGTAGCATTAGCACGTACATCCCTGCGCTGAGCGCATCTGTAGGGAGCGCGAGTACATTTTGCCCTGGCACAAAACGCTGCTTGCCATATTGTTTTACTATCTGACCCGCCACACTCCACAAGGTCAAATTTGCTTCAAAACTTTCATTTGTATTAAAAGCCAAAGTTAAGGCAGCATCCTGGCTTGCAGGATTTGGATTAACTGACCAGTTGCTGACAAAGTCCAAGTTAGATAAAGCTGTTGTAGAACTTGTTTTAAAACTTTTGGAAGCAGATGGTGCACTGCAAGTGTAATATTCATTGATAGGGCGTACACGCCAATGGTATGTTTTGTTGGGCTCCAGCACCTCCACTACTTGCGAAGTACCTTCCACTAGCATCATGATAGGTTTGATAGAAAAAGAAGAAAGCCGGTCAATTTCCAGCAGGTACATCGTGGCGCCGGGCACTTCTTCCCATTCAAAAGTCACATCCCCGGCGATAGTCGTTCCACTGGCCGGTGCGAGCAATTGTGGCGTAGTAGTGATTTGAGTAGCTGCAGGAACGAAGGTAGAGCGAATATAATTTCTGTAAGATTTATTATAATCAGTGAGAATCAAGCTTTTTTGTTCTTCGGAAAATGTGTAGGGAGAGCAATTCAGAAAATACCCCATAAAATTGCGTTCATCCGGGTCAATCACTGTACCTGTAGGATCTTGTGCGCCGCCGGTATAATTGCAGCCACTCCATCCAAAGCCCAGGTTGTAATCCGGGCGCGTATCACACAAATAATCGCCTGCTTCATCACAATTAAAACCATCCTGGCGCTCTGTGGGTACGCCTTGTGGCGAAGAAGCAGGTGCCGGATTGCCATGCACGTTCAGTTGCCAGTTTTCGAAATCCCAGCCATTAAAGGTGTGCAGTAGGTCAAAAAAATGCCCCATCTCATGCGATAAGACAAAGGATACGCCGCTGGTTTCGGATTTCCTGATGACCAACCAATCTCGGCTTGGTTTGTAATACCCCAACGTAACGCTTCCTTCGAGTTGCTGACCAGTATTGGCATTTTCTACAATCCAAACATTGATCGCCTTGGAATCCCTGAAAGTCTGCATTTGGTTCTCAAAAGAAGTATGACGCTCAAAAATATTGGTGTTGTTGATAAAATTCAAGCCATCCTTTATATAAAATTGCATACCTACCGACTCAAAGTCTTTATTCAACTTACATACCTGCTCCAGCAAATTCCGCAGGTTAACAGCCTCTGTACCATCGTTTTTGGCCACTACATGGAATTTGACCGGCACATAGATCACGTCCCTCAGTTGAATGAGCCCATTTGTCGCTATTGTTTTTTTGTTTTCCAAAAGCCTTTGCTGGATTTGGATAATATCTTCCGAGGCGATGCCGCAAACAGGGCGGGCAGTTTCCTGTGCATATAAAAATGACAGAAAAAGCATTGCAAAAAATAAGAGCGTGATACGTTTTTTGAACATTTTAGCCAGATTTTTCCTTCAAAAAATAAATAAGAGTGAATTAATGCAAAAATATGAAATTGCTTATTTACAGTTTACTAATTCTTTGCCTTTGATAAGACAAAGCTGGCAAAAAATCTCTATCATTGCACCGTTTTTCGGTTCGATGTGTCGTTATTGCTGATAATACGCGAAAGGTAAGGCAAAGGTTGTGTTTTGGGCATGGAATTATAGTCTAATGTCGTAATAAAACAAAAATTATGAGTAAAATAACCGTCATAGGCGCTGGAAATGTGGGCGCTACCTGTGCCAATGTGCTGGCACACAAAGACATTGTGAAAGAAATCGTGCTGCTTGATATCATGGGCGATCTGGCAAAAGGCAAAGCCTTAGATAGCTGGCAGCAGGCACCGATTGACAATTACAGTACCTTCCTACGGGGTACGGATGATTACAAAGATACGGCAGATTCTGACATCGTAGTGATCACAGCAGGGGTACCGCGTAAGCCAGGCATGAGTCGCGACGATCTTATTTCTACCAATGCGAAGATTGTGAATTCGGTAACGGATTCGATTATGAAATACTCTGCCAATCCTATTATCATCGTGGTATCCAATCCTTTGGATGTGATGACCTACGCGGCTTATAAAAAGGCAGGCTTGAGTGCATCAAAGGTTTTTGGCATGGCAGGTATCCTCGATACAGCGCGTTATCGGGCATTTTTAGCAGAAGCGCTACAAGTATCACCAAAGGAAATTCAAGCAGTGTTGATGGGTGGACACGGCGACACGATGGTGCCGCTACCGCGCTATACCACAGTGGCTGGTATTCCGGTTACAGAATTGATTGATAGTGAAAAATTGGATGCCATCGTAGAGCGCACCAAAGTAGGCGGTGGCGAATTGGTAAAGCTGATGGGCACTTCAGCCTGGTACGCACCTGGCGCTGCTGCTGCTCAAATGGTGGAAGCGATTGTAAAAGATGAGCACCGGATTTTCCCTTGCTGTGTATTATTGGAAGGGCAATATGGATTGAATAACATTTTTGTGGGGGCACCCGTGAAATTGGGCAAAAACGGAATCGAACAAATTATCGAACTAAAGCTCAACAGTGAAGAAATGCAACTGCTGAACGAATCGGCAACGGCGGTGAAAGCCGTGATGGATGTGTACGATGCGATGCAGTTGTAAATATTTTTTTAGCAGGGGCGGCTGTGTCGAGCCGTTCCTTGCTATCCGCTACCTACTTTTAGATCAAGGTATTGAGTGATATAGTCCATATTGACATATTCTTTGATGAGCTCCACCGCGCGCTTGATCTTCCAGGGTGTACGAGTATTGATTTTTACTTCTATTCTACTTATTTTCACCACAGAACCATAAGTATCCAATATAGTACTGATGACGGGAATTTGGTGTTTTATGATGTAAGGCTTGTTGAGGGCGGCTCGCTCGTGCCAGCGGTCTTGCCGCCCGTCACTGGTGACAATGATACCTGAAAGCGGCGATTCTTTCAGTTTTTTTGCTGCAACGATTTCTTCCACTTTGGCAATGGCTTCATCTAAAATACGGTCATTTACTACCAGTAGGACGTTATTGGCGTTTCCAAACTCATCTTCATCAATAAGCGAACCAGCTATGATGCTCTCCACGCGATTGTTCAGCTTGTTTTCATGCAAAACCACATTTCCTTCTAAGGCTTGGTTGATCGTTTCCATGATAGGAAAAGAAAGGCTTTTGTCATAAGGGATTACGCCTAACAGGGGTACCCCCATCTTCTCAAACTTTTTGCCGAGATAATACGCGATTTCCTCTTTTTTTTCTTGATAAACCTTATTGACAATGACACCAATAATAGGTACATTTTCTTCTCTGAACAAAGCCAAGCTCATGCGCATCCGATCAATTGTATTGCCAATGCCACCTTCCACAATCATAATCACGCCACAATTTAGCATTTTAGCCACCTGCGCATTGGACAAATCCACCACGGTGCCCACTCCGGGATGTCCCGTGCCTTCATACACCATCACGTCGTACCTGGATTCAAGGTATCGAGAAGCGTTTAGGATATTTTCCTTGAAGTTAAACTGCGACTCGTCTTCTATAAATTTTTTGGTAACCCCCTGACCAATAACAACCGGGCTATGCCAACGCGGATTGATGTTGAAATGCAAAAAATCTGATAGCAATACGGCATCTTTATCAGCAGAAAAGCCATCAATATTAACAGATTGCTGCCCTACCGGCTTGCAATAACCTGTTTGGATGCCCATATCCCTCAAATTGACTACCAAGCCGAGCGTGGTAGTGGTTTTGCCCACATGCTGACCAGTAGCAGCCACATAGATATTTCTCATTCCGGAGTCCGATTTGATTACTCTGTAAGCCAAGTTAGGAAATGATTTGGATTTTCTATGGAATCTGCTTCCTATTCTTTTTGTATAAGAAGCATTTTGCAATAAGTGCAAAGTGTGAAAACGCACCTATAAAAATTTGAAGTAATTGAAAATCTTATGATTGGAAGAAGGCGATGCACTGCCTGTTGACGTATTTTGCCCTTCAAATTAGAAATAGTCTAAATAAATTTTGAAAAAACGCTATTTCCGCCTAATTTTGTGCACGGAATAAAACAAGCCGCTTCTTGATGACACATAAAATTCAACTGACCGAAACGCCTGACCAAATGCACTTGCCTTTTGTATTGCCGATGCTACAAAGCAAAAAGGACAAAAAGAAATGTTGTAAAAAATATAAAAAAGGCAAGCGCTGCAAAAATTGCCCAGGAAGATAACAAGATCGCAACTGACCTTCCAGCCTTTTACAATCAAGCTATTTTGTTCATACTGAACCTTCCTCTCGCCCTTATCTTTGCTTCCCACACTTTACCTTTTGTACGGAAAAGTTGCATTTTTGGAAAAACAACCCTTCTTTTGCGAAACATTTTGATGGTGCAAATTATATTAAAAGTGATTGAATTTTTGGAGTATTGTGTGACAAACGCTTTATTTTTTTTCAACCTACAAATTTCTATTTTTAAGAAAATTTAAACCCTGAATATGCCTAAGCATTTGCTGATTGTAGAATCGCCGGCAAAAGCCAAGACAATCGAAAAATTTTTGGGAAAGGATTTTACTGTAAAATCCAGCTACGGACATGTGCGCGATCTGGAGAAGAATGACGCTGCGGTGGATGTTGCCAATAATTTTGCGCCTAAATACATCATTTCACCTGAAAAACAGAGGGTCGTAAAAGAACTCAAAGATTGGGTAAAAAAAGTAGATGAAGTATGGTTGGCAACGGATGAAGACCGAGAGGGAGAAGCCATTTCCTGGCATCTGTGCCAGGTATTGGGCTTGGATGAATACAGCACTAAACGGATCGTTTTCAGGGAAATAACAAAACCTGCTATACAAAATGCTATCCAGCACCCCCGAAGAGTGAATATTGATCTGGTGAATGCCCAGCAGGCACGCCGCGTGTTGGATCGGTTGGTCGGCTACGAGTTGTCAGGGGTATTGTGGAAAAAAATAAAGCGCAATCTGTCGGCCGGCAGGGTTCAATCAGTGGCGCTGAAGCTGGTTGTGGAGCGCGAACGCGAAATTAACAAATTTGCTATCACGCCTTTTTTTAAAATTACTGCGACTTTTGATGTAAAAAATGGACAGGGCAAGATAGTACCCCTCAAAGCGGAATCGCCGGAGCGATTTGATCAAGAGAAAAGCGCCCAGGAATACCTTAGCAAGTGCATTGGCGCGAGTTTTAAAATTGATAATATCGAAGTAAAACCCCTCAAGCGCCGTCCCGCTGCCCCTTTCACGACCTCTACTTTACAGCAAGAAGCCAGCCGCAAGTTGGGTTTTTCTGTCAACCGCACGATGTCGGTAGCACAGCGCCTGTACGAGGCGGGGCACATCACTTATATGCGTACCGATTCTACTAATTTGAGTGATACAGCTATTCACGCGATTGCACAAGAAATTGAAAAGCAGTACGGCAAGCAATACGTCCAAACCCGCCAGTACAAAAACAAAGTGGCGAACGCACAGGAGGCACACGAGGCAATTCGCCCAACCTACATTGATCACCATAGTATCAGCACCAATTCGGAAGAGCAGCGCCTCTACGAACTCATCTGGAAGCGAACTATTGCTTCTCAAATGGCAGAAGCGATTTTGGAGAAAACGATTGTGACGATTGGTATTTCTACTATGCCAAAAGAAAAGCTCCTTGCCGAAGGGGAAGTACTAAAGTTTGATGGCTTTTTGAAAGTTTATTTAGAGTCCAAAGATGAGGAAGAGGATGAAGAAGCAAAAGGAATATTGCCGCCGCTAAAAGTGTCGCAGTTACTGCCTTTGCGAGAGATGAGCGCCACAGAGCGATTCACACGCCCGCCAGCGCGCTACACAGAAGCGAGTTTGGTAAAAAGACTCGAGGAATTGGGTATCGGTCGCCCATCTACCTATGCGCCCATCATTTCTAAAATCATGGAGCAGGGCAAAGGTTATGTCTTGAAGGAAAATAGAGAAGGAACGGAAAGAAAGTATAAAATATTGATCCTCAAAGATGGTAAAATTCAGCAAAAAGAGGCTTCAGAAATAACAGGTGCGATTAAAAACCAACTGGTACCCACAGATATGGGCATCACCGTGAGTGATTTCCTCGATACGCATTTTGATGAGATTATGGATTATAAATTTACGGCAGAGATTGAAAAGCAATTTGATGATATTTCCAATGGCAAGCACCAATGGACAAGCATGCTGCATTCTTTTTATCAGCCTTTTCATGCTGTTGTAGAAGAAACTCTAGAAAAAGCCGACCGCCCATCGCGGGAGCGCATATTAGGCAAAGATCCATTGACAGGGCGCACAGTGCTGACCCGCATGGCTAAGTTGGGCCCTGTTATTCAGATTGGTACGCCCGAGGAATTGAAGGATGATGAAAAACCGCGCTTTGCCAATTTGCAGCCTGGGCAGTCTATTGAAACGATTACTTTTGAAGAGGCGATTAAATTGACTCAACTGCCGCGCACGCTTGGCAAATACCAGCACCAGGAAGTATCTATCGGCATAGGGCGCTATGGACCTTATGTCAAATTTGGCGACAAATACATCTCCATCCCTCGCGGTGAAGACCCTTTGGATATCACATTCGAGCGAGCCATTGAGCTTATTGAAGAAAAACAACGCGAAGATGCGCCAGCCGGCACTTACAAAGGATTTCCAATTTCCAAGGGCAAAGGACGATTCGGCCCTTTTTTGAAATGGCAGGATTTGTTTGTGAATGTACCCAAAAAATATGATTTGAACACCATTTCGCTCGAACAGATGCACGAATTGATCGAAGCTAAACTTACCAAGGAGTCTAATCGTTATATAAAGCGGTGGGAAACTGAAAAGCTTGATATTGAAAATGGACGCTGGGGCCCCTTCATCCGGTTTGGCAAAAACATGATTAGCATTCCGCGCAAAGATGGTCAAAAGGTAGATGCAGAGATGGCGGCTCAAATGACTTTAGAGGAAGTGAAAGCCATTGTAGAGGCACAAATACCCGATGCTTTTGCCAAAAAAGTGAAAAAAGAGAAGACTTCCAGCAATGGCAAAGCTAAAACAACAACAACAGCAAGGAAAAAAACAAAGAAATAAAATGGAAGATAGCAAAAAAAATCAAAATCAATTAAATATAGAATTATCAGAAGAAGTGGCGGAGGGCATCTACTCAAACCTGGCTATTATTTCGCACTCGCCGTCCGAATTTGTGATTGACTTTGTCCGGCTGATGCCTAATTTACCTAAGGCAAAAGTTAAATCGAGAATTATTCTAACACCCCAACACGCACAGCGATTGATGACGGCTTTGAATGATAATATCAAAAGATATGAAGCTCAGTTTGGTGTCATTGATGAACCCGAACAACCCCCTTTTCCGCCCATGAACTTTAGCACACCTAAGGCACAGGCATAAAAGCTGGACTGCTTAGTTTTTGCCTTCTATCGTTCGTCCGCGGGCAGTTCCTTTTTTCAAATACATTGCCAATACAGGGTCATGTAGGGTCTTGCCCTTTTTTTCCTGAAATTGTCTTTTTTCAATAAACTTTACCAACCCCACGCCTTTGGCGTACCACTCCTTTGTGTCTTGCGAAAAGCTTACGCCCGATTGGTGCTGAAATGTCATTTTGACAGATAGGGTCAGGCAGTCTACAAAATTGCGCAGGGGCGTTTCAGCGGTAGTAAGCCCCTCTGCTACAATTGAATAGCGAATTATGCCACTCCCAATTTTGGCATTTTGCTCAAGAATCGTATACGGCACTTCTTCCTGAAAAGCTTGATTGGGTGTCAGCGCAGCTGGCAGTAGCGTGAGTCCTTTTTCCAAAAGGTATTCCTGCCCGTTGTCAAAATGAAATAAATACACTTTTAACCCGTCTTCTTCCATTTGCTCATACCGAAAGCTGTTCTTTCCAACAGAACGCTTTTGGAACGCCTGATTTCGGAAAAAAGCTGTTTTATAAACAATCAAGAAATCCGAAAATGAGTGCGTTTGCGGCGGCATTTCCTCCATCCAAATCGAATCTCCTGCGATATTTGGCAAATAATCCATCAGAGCAATCGCTTTTTGTGGCAATGCCCGCAGGGGAAGCAATAAAAAAATCAAAGCCAAAAGAAAAAAATGACTCATTATTTGAAATCAACCAGTTCGATATCAAAAATCAACACTTCATTGGCTGGAATACCCGACGGTGGATTGTTGCCATAGCCCAGTGCAGAAGGCATGATAAAAGTACCTTTCCCCCCTTTTTTGAGGAGTGGAATAGCGATTTTCCAGCCTTCTATCAGGTTAGTTAAGGGAAATTCAACCGTAGTGCTGCCTGTAGTCTGATCAAAAACTGCGCCATCCAGAAAATAGCCTTTGTATTTTACTTTCACCGTGGCGGTTGAAGATGGATTACTGCCGGTTCCTTCGGTGGTGATGAGATAGTGCATACCTGAAGGGTGTACAGTGGTACTCAGGCTATTATCCAGCACATATTTTTCAATTTTTTCCCGATCAATTTCGGATTGATCCCGATCTTCTTTGCAGGCAATCACCGTGAGTCCCAATACGAACAAGAATAACATTGGTTTTTTCATAAGTGCTTTTTTGCAAAAATAAGAACGCTTTCCTAAAGCAATTTGTATGCACTCACTTTGTTAAACTTTTTCTTGAAAGAGTAGTCAAAGAGCGGTATTTTGATCTACAATGGTGTCAACTTTTTGAAAAGGAGAGCCACGGCTTTGGCAGGCTCTCTTTATTTTTTTCAAATTTCAGCTTCAAGTTCCTTATTTTGGCGTTAGATTTGAAAAATTATAAAAAACAAAGTAATGAAAGAGTATTGCGTTTTTCTCGATGCAGGTCACGGCGGTTTGGATAAAAGCGGCAAATATGTAACCGCCCCCAGCAAGCAATTTGAACATACCAAGGGGACTTTCCACAATGGGCGCTGGTTTTATGAAGGCGTTTGGAATCGCACCCTGACCAATCGCGTCGCTGCCAAGTTGAAAAACCTGGATATTCCTCATTTGCTTGTGAGCCATGAATACTTAGATAACTCCCTTGCTTCCAGGGTAGAATATGCCAATTGGTATCATAAAAACTTCAAGCAAGGCTTGTACATTTCCAATCATTCCAATGCTGGCGGCGGTACGGCTCGCGGTTTTGAGGTGTACACCTCTCCGGGCAAAACCAAGTCGGATGAAGTTGCCAATTTGCATTGGGAGCATGTTAAGTCATTGCTTGGTAATGAAATCAGCTACCGCCCCGATACTGCCGACGGTGATTATGACAAGGAAGCGCGTTTTTATGTATTGATGAATACCAATATGCCTGCTATTTTGATTGAACATTTATTTTTTGACAATTTTGAGGATGCTTCCCTGCTCATGAATGACAATATCGTTGAGCTATTTGCCGAGGCGCAGGTTCGTACTGCTATTCAGTACCTGAAGCAACTTTAAAAAAAAACTTGCACCGCACTGCTATGACCAATAAGGAAATCGCCAAAACATTTCAGTTTTTGGGAGAGATCATGGAATTGCATGGAGAAAACCCATTCAAAATTCGCTCTTATCAAAATGCTTACCTGACCTTGCGCAAATTGGATACGCCACTTTCGGAGATGGACGATGCAGCAATAGCAGGAATAAAGGGAGTCGGTGCGGCTATAGCTGGAAAGATACGAGAACTTTTGGATACCGGCAAAATGGCTACGCTCGAAAAGTATAAAGATATGACCCCGCCGGGCGTGCAGGAAATGCTCAAGATTCCGGGCTTTGGTCCTAAAAAAATTGTTACGATCTGGAAAGACCTCGGTATCGAAAATGTAGGAGAATTGCGCTATGCCGTAAATGAAAACCGCCTCATTGAACTCAAGGGCTTTGGTAAAAAAACGCAGGATGACCTCAAGCAAAAGCTGGAGTATTATGCCTGTTCAAAAGATAAATTTCACTACGCAACCCTCGAAGCAGAAGCCAATGAATTGCTACCCAAGCTGCAGCAACGACTCCCCAACGCCTTGGTCGCGCTAACCGGTGCTATACGCCGCCGATGTAATATTTTGGATCGCATAGAGTTGCTTATCGCTTTTGATGGCGGATTGGATGCTATTTTCTTAGCCGATTTATTGGTACAACAAAAAAGTAATAACCATATAATTTATGCCCTGACAACCAATGAGTTCCCCGTTACGATTTATCATTGCGGTACAAATGAATTTGGCTCAAAGCAATTTCGCTACACTGCTGCGCAGCCCTTTTTGGACGCTTTTATCCAGCGCATGCCTGGGCTTGATTTTAAGTCTTTGCCCGATGAAAGGATGGTTTTTGAAAAGGCAGGCATGGCGTTTATTGAGCCTGAGTTGCGCGAGGGGGCCGAGGCAATTGACTTGGCGATACAGCATCAGTTACCCGCATTGATCGAAAACGCAGACATCCAAGGAGTTATTCATGCGCACAGCACTTATAGCGATGGCTTGCATACACTACGCGAAATGGCACTTTATGCCAAAAGTAAAGGCTATGCTTACTTGGGTATCACCGATCATTCCAAGTCTGCTTTTTATGCCAATGGGCTACAAGCGGAGCGCCTTCTGCAGCAATGGGCAGAAATTGATGAATTAAACCAGGAACTGGCTCCTTTCCGAATTTTTAAAGGTATCGAAAGTGATATTTTGAACGATGGTTCACTGGACTATCCCGATGACTTGCTCCGGCAATTTGATTTTATTATAGCATCTATTCACAGCAATTTGAGAATGGATGAAGAAAAGGCTACCAATCGCCTCCTTAAAGCAATTGAAAATCCTTACACCACTATGCTGGGACACCCAACCGGCCGCCTTTTGCTTTCGCGAGAAGGCTATCCGATCAATCACCAAAAGGTAATTGATGCCTGTAGTGATCATGGCGTTGCGATTGAATTGAATGCCAATCCTTACCGCTTGGACCTGGATTGGAGCTGGATTCCTTACGCCTTGAACAGGGGTGTAAAAATTTGTATCAACCCGGATGCCCATAGCCGCGAAGGAATTCATGATATTCATTTTGGGGTATTATCTGCAAGAAAAGGAGGATTGACTCGTGATACCTGTCTAAACACAGCTTCTGTACAAGATTTTGAAGTATTTATCCAGAAAAAGACAAAACATTAATTATTTTAAAAAAGGTAATAATAATAACCCAAGCAACATGATGATTTTGGCTAACTGGCTAATATTATGAAAATGAGACTTTTCCGATGCTTTCCATAATTTTATTAAGCCGATAAGCATTAATGAGCTTATCAAATTAAAGAAAAATATGCTCTCAATACGTCCTTCCAGAGACGAAAAAAAAGCCCAGTAGCCTAATAACCCTATTAAAAACACACCTGTGAAGATACCTATATTTTTTGCTGTTTTGATACCCCAGCGGATGGGCGCTGTTGCGGCGTTCTGTGCGGCATCACCCTTTACATCTTCCAGGTCTTTTACTACTTCTCGAAAAAGTGTAGATAAAAAAGCAAAAACCATATACCAAAATATCATGCTCGTGACTTTTGCTCTCATCACAACTGTAAGATTTTGAATGCCTTGTGACTCTGCTATCCAAATGATGCCAGCTGCCCCAGCACAATACACTGAAACTATTACATTCCCAATTAAAGCAGTTTTTTTTAAAAAATAAGAATATAATGATAGCCCCAGTATTGCTAAAGGATAGATAAAAAGTAGCGGCATTCTATTTACTTGATGCGCTAAATAAAAGGATAATACAAAACCTATAAGCACCACGTAGCTATAGATTTTCAAGGCATCTGGCTTACTGATGTACTTACCAATGATAATTTTATTTGGCTTGTTAATTGAATCAATAGGTAGGTCCACTATGTCATTGATAATATATCCGCTTGCTGTTATGAATAGAGTGATTAAGCTAAGCATAGAAAAGTGAAGTGTATTTAATGCTGGTTCAATTTGCTGCGTTTGATATGCCGGTAAAATTAACTGCCAGTAAAGTAAAAATTGGGTGAGCGCCACGATAAGCAAATTAGGAAGGCGAAGAAGGCGCAGGAAGTACATAGTTTAAATTATTCTATTATCCACTTGTTGTGCAATTTTAATACTCTTTCAATAACATCGCGTACACAGCCTTCTCCGCCAGCATAAGGAGATACATATTTAGCTATTTCGAATATCTCAGGGGCGGCATTAGCTGGGCAGGCAGGCAATCCCACCTTTCGCATCACAGGGTAGTCCGGCAAATCATCACCCATGTATAAAATTGTTTCAGGACTTAAATCATATTCGTGAATAAAAGACTCATAGGCATCTATTTTATCTGATACGCCACTAAAAATATCCTTCACGCCCAGTCCTTCCAGCCTTTTTCGCACGCCATCAGATTTTCCGCCAGTGATAATTCCAATCCGATAACCATTCAATACAGCCTGTTTGATGGCGTATCCATCGCGCACATTCATTTTTCTCAATAGCTCGCCCCCTTCCAGAATTAATATTTCATTGTTTGTCAAAACACCATCCACATCAAAGATGAAAGTACGAATATCCCTAAATTTTTCAAGTTGATTCATGAAGCAGTAGGCTATTGATGATTAAATTTAAATAAACGGCAGGGCGATATTAACTTGCAATTGAATCCTTTTCTATTTTATTGATTTACTGATTATCACGCCATTCATACACCCATTTAGCCTGAATTTGCTCGAGATGCCCTTCATTACAATCTTCCCGCTTGCCTTCAAAGTTGGGAATTTCAAGCACCCATTCAATCAAATCTGTAAAGCGAATGCGGTAAATTTTGCCCTCGCCAAATTCATCGCCGAAGCGCTCATACAGCTTCATTGCAATATCTTCATAATCCGCCCAGTTTATTGGTAAATTGTCAATACCTTCAAAAGCCATCTTTATTTAAATTTAATGTTTGGAAGTTTTTTTAAAAAGAGTCGGTTTGGCGTATTTAATTAATGTTCGTGCCCAATAATTCTGGACTGATCTGGTATTTGCACTTCGATCACAGCATCTTCATCTAAAATGACACATTGGCAACCAAGACGAGATTCCAGGCGGGGATTGATCGCTCGGTCAATAAAATCTTCTTCTTTGTCAGAAATTTCTTCCAAAAAATCTTCTCCCGCCTCGATGTACACATGGCAAGTGCTACAGGCGCACACGCCCCCACAGTTGTGATTGAGATGAATGTCGTTTTCCTCCGCTATTTCCAGTATGGAGTAGCCTGCTTCTACATTTTCAATAGTGACAGCTTGTATATTTTTATCTTCAAATGTAAATTTAACAGTAGCCATAGAACGTTGTTATGATTCAGCGCAAAGCAATATATAAGGGCTTGACAAGACATGCCTATTTTTTCGTAAAGCTATATTTTATCGAGTATCTAAACAAGTTCAGCCTCCTTTAGTTTGAATTAATTCCAAATAATCAATTTTTTGCGGATAAGGGGATCAATACCGGCATACACCAGCAGTTTCAATTCACTTGGGCTCATCTGGATAGTATTAGAAAAACCCGACCGCAGGTCTGTGAGTGTAGTGCTGCCGTAGTAAATTCTGATCACTTCCAGCTTGTTTGTGTATGTAGATAGCGCTTTTTCGGAGTGGAGGTGCAGTTTGATGGGGAGCGGGTTTTGCTGAGAAAGATAGAAAAGGTGAATGCCTGCCTCGCCGCTGAACAAAGCCGATATAGCATGCCCTTCTGCCACGATTTCATTTGAGCCGTTTTTTGTTTCAAAATGAATATCCAATGCTTTCAATAAAGTGGTGTATTGCCCTATCAGGTATTGAATTTCAGGTTTGCCTAAGCCATTGATAAGTGAATCGAAACGGAGCTTTATCCTTTCTACTTTATTTTCTAGGAAATCTTGTGCTGAAAGTAACAAGAAAAAAGTACTGACGTAATAGTGCAAAAACTCTGTTTGCATACTGTCAAATTGCTGACCGCCATAATAGTATGCTTCACTCAACTCACGCAGCGCTTCCTCCTGAAAGAGTTTGTCTTTGAAGTTTTCACGAACGGCCTTCACGGCATTGTCGCGGCGTGGCACCAAACTGCTCCATTTGAGGCGAAGAGGAAGGGTAGGGTGCTGATAGCGCTCTCTGAAACTGAGCATAATGTTTTGAATCCCTTCTTTGAGCCCTGCTATTTTATCCTTGAAAGCATAGTGCCGCCAATTGAAAATATCCGGTGAGGTCTGGTTGCGATACTCCAGCGCGCTGATCCGCTGTTCGACTTTTTCGAGCGCTTGAAGCAGCTTCCCGTAAAATGATTTGCCATGTTTTTCATCAGGAAGCTGAGGAAGCCATTTTTCCTGCAAAGGGAAAGCAAAATCCAGTGGGCTGATACTCGGTATTAAGCGATTTTGCTCGAAAGTAATATCAAAAATAATCGGGCTATCAATTTTTGTAGCAATAAGTTGTTCTGCGGAAAGCGTGGTCAAGTCGCGTTCGATCTGGCGTTTGAGCGCTCTACCACCCATGCGGGCATCGTAGCCACGCCGAGCGACCCACTCCAAGGCATCTTTTGAAATATTGAGGATCGTGGTGCGCCGCACAAAGCCATCTCTCTGCAAGAGCTCCTTAATCTGAAGACGGGCAATGTTTAGGATGTGATCCAATTCGAGGGGATTAAAAATGACGATTTGGTCAATTCGATTCACAAATTCAGGGCGGAAAAAATTTTCTACTGCTTTTCTATAAATTGCATCATCACTTTGGTTGGGTGTATTAAAGCCCAAACGGCTGCTTACGTTTTGCACCCCCAAATTGGAAGTCATAATGATGATTGTGTTGGTGAAATCAACGGGTCGCCCGAGGCTATCGGTGAGCCTCCCTTCATCCAACAGTTGAAGCAATAAGTCATGCACGCGAGGATTGGCCTTTTCGATTTCATCCAATAACAAAATTCCAAAAGGGCGGTAGCGCACCTTGCCGGTCAGCAGCCCTTCGGGATTATAGAAATCACCAATCAATCGTTGGACAGCGCCTTCGTCAATAAATTCGTTCATATCAAACCGAAGGAGGTATTCCTCGCTACCCATCAGGTAGTTGCACAGGACTTTTGCAGCCTGCGTTTTTCCAACCCCTGTGGGTCCGATAAAAAGAAAAGAACTGACTGGCTTGCCTTTGTCCACCAGTTTGGCTTTAGCCAATTGCACTACATTTGCTAGCGCCCTTACAGCTTGGGGTTGCCCCACCAATTGCTCCGTCAGGGCCTCCTGAACCACGCGGTCGTTTAGCTGGGTTTCGGCTGCCAAAATTTTTTCTGCTAAGCCGCTAATTACCTGAAATGCTTCTCGCACTTGAGGTGCATCAATCGTAGTGCCCCGATATTTTATCGCTAATTGTATCAGCATTTTTACAATGCCGCCGGGTAGTGCCTGATTTTTGAAATAATTGCGATACAGATAAAATATTTGATGAATTGCCTGAATCGTGAAAACGCAATCGTGTTCATATTCCAATAACTTGCGCTGCTCCAATACGATCTGGGCAGTCGTTTGATAATCAGGTTCTTCCAATCGAATTACTTGAAATAAATCACCAAAACTTTGGTTTTTTTCTTGTATGATTTTCCATTCTTCGGCAGTGGCAATTAGTACCAGTTGCAAAAGCCTTTTTTCTAAGTAGGGTTTCAGTACATCGCTCAACGTCATATTATTTTGCGATGATTTTCCAATCTGAAGCAAGGCTATGGGATTGTCAATCAATATTTTATCAGATTTTTTGGAATGTTCCTGGGGTTGAATCACATATTTCAGAATAGCTTCCGTGCGTTTTTGCCACCAACCGACCACGCTCATGCCGGAAATGATGCGCGATGGATCAATATGCCACAGCAATTCTGCATCTGTTTTTCTTTTTGCAAATAAATCGTTTTGATAACGCCAGATGACTTCCTGCACGATAGCGTGTTTGCCAACGCCGGCGGGCCCTACCAGGGCAAGCGGGGTGTGCTCTTCCTGGAATAGAATATGATAAATTTTATTGACAAGGTCGTCGCGGAAAAATGCTCTGCCCAGCGACACAGGATATAAGTCATTCCAATTTGTACCAACTTTTTCAATCTCGATTGCCCCATCAAACACTATATCTTCTCGCAGTTTCATCATCAACCAGTCGGACTGATTTTCTTCAATCTTGAATTTGTCAAGGCTGATGTGGATATTCACGGAAGTGGTAGTGATAAATTCCCTTTTGGAGGAGTAAAAAGATGCCAGATTGAATTCCTCTTCCCGGTTTTCTTTGAGTTTGAGCAATAGCTTTTTTAATACATTTTCGGTTTGGCGCTTGAGGTTGATCTTGCCATTGTCTCCTTTTTCAAGGATAAACATATAATTGTTCAAATTGGGAAGATAAGCAAAGTGGAGGTTTTGCCATTCAAAGCTGACGACACCGAAATTGCCTTTCACCCAGATATCACCGATTCTGAAATGAAAAAAGTAACTTTGATAAACGATGGGAGGATTGAACATCAGCCAAAGCAGCTGATCCGCATTACTGCTGTTGAGTACAAAGCCTTTGAACACCTGTTTTACCTCTTTTTTGAGCTGGGCAGTCGCCAGGTCGAGTCTTCTGTTCAAGGCTGTAGGATACCCCCAGAATAAAGGACGAAGGTAGTAGTTCGAGTGCTTTTCTACCTTATAATCCTTCACCAGTGTTGGAATTTCGAGGCGAATTAGAGCCATTCTGTTAAAGACCAATTAATTTTTGATTCGCATAGAGGTTTCTGCTGATAAAAGCGGGTTAAATTAGGGATAATAGCCGAAAGTCACAAGCATTACTGCAAATGTTCCTCAAGCATGAGGGTATGAATACTTCCAATTTACACAATTTCCTCGGGCTTCACTTCCAGTGTTACCCTTTGATTGCTGAGGAGTCGGGTGTGCAAGGCTTGCGTTTTAGGCAGTTCGTATTCGAAGAAATAGCGGGCAGTATGAAGTTTGCTTCGATAAAAATGAAGATCGTCAGCTGCGGCATTGGGGAGCGCTTTTTCAGCCGCGAGGGCTTGCAGTAGCCATTGCCAGGCAATTGTGACAAGACCGAAGTATTCCAAATAAAGCGTAGCATCCGCCAGGAATACCTCCGCCGGTTCTGTTGTAGCTAATTGGAGTAGGTGGGTAGTCGCCTCCTGGAGTTGAGTTGCTGCGGAAGCTAATTTTTGGGCGAAGGGTAGGAGGGAAGGAATCTGCTGCGCTTGCTGGATTGTTTTTTGGATTTCGCTGGCAAAAAGCATTGCCGCTTTGCCATTTTGCAGCATTACTTTTCGACCGAGTAAATCCAAGCCATGAATCGTAGTTGTGCCTTCGTAGATTGCGTTGACGCGAATATCCCGATAATATTGTTCCAGCGGAAAATCGTCGGTATAACCAGCACCGCCGAGCACTTGCATGCCTACGCTGGTGGCATAGGTACCCATTTCAGCGGGATAGGACTTCGCAATCGGCGTAAGTAATTCCAAGAGCAAATGCGCATTTTCTTTGGTTTCCCCTGCTGCTGCTGTTGATATGTCAGCGTAGTAACTGCATTGTAACAGGAGTGCAATACTACCTTCCACAATCGCTTTTTGTTGCAATAACATTCTGCGCACGTCGGCGTGTTCGATGATGAGTACGGGCGGCATTAGGGGGTCTTTGTTGGAAGGATGACGACCTTGCGAACGCTCGTTGGCGTATTTTAAAGAAGCATAATAAGCCGCTGACGCCGCACCTGCTGCCATGATACCCGTGCCAATACGCGCTTCGTTCATCATTTGAAACATGTAAGGCAAACCATGGTGTGGCGCTCCTACGAGGTAACCATGACAATCATCTTTTTCGCCGAGCATCAAATGCGCTGCTACATAACCCTTTTGACCCATTTTTCCGTAGATACCTGCCGTCGTTACGTCATTGCTAACTAAGACGCCCTGCTCCAGTCTCAATTTTGGCACTACAAACAACGATATTCCTTTGGTACCTGCCGGAGCGCCTTTTATTTTGGCTAAAAGCAAATGCACTACATTCTCTACTGCGTTATGATCGCCACCAGAGATATATATTTTTTGACCTTTGATTTTATAATAGCCACTTGCAGTTGGCTCTGCGGAAGTTGAAATATCTGTAAGAGAGCTACCCGCCTGAGGCTCGGTGAGCGCCATCGTACCCTGCCAGTTGCCAGTATAAAGTGGGGGAATATAAGTTGCTTTTAGCTCTGAGGAACCAAAAGCGCGAATCAGATTGGCTGCACCCGTTGAAAGAAAAGCATGAGCGGCGGCATTGCCATTGGCAGCATAGAAGCACAAAAGCCCTGCGTTCAGTAGCGAAAGAGGCATTTGTTGTCCGCCATTTTCGTATCGGTCATGTGCAGCAATCCATCCTCCTTCCGCCAGCGCCTTGATGGCGGGACGCAAGCTTGAGTGCACATGAACAATACCGTCTTTGTAATATGCCTTTTCCTTATCCATCACCCTGTAAAAAGGAAAAAGATAGGTATCCCCGATTTGCTTAGCGGCATCCAATACCATATCAAAGGCTTCTTTGTCATAATCAGCATAATATTCAAACTGGTTGAGTGAAGGCGCATGCAATACTTCCTGGAGTATAAAGCGGAGGTTGCGCGTACTGATGTATTGGGTTGACATGGTAGCTTCATATTTTTTTAGAAATTAGGTATTATGCAGGGACTTCAAAGGTAGCGAATTTTCGCAAATGTATATTTTTGTCAATCAAAAATTTTACTCAGACAAAGTTTTCTTCTCTTTTTTTTAAGAATAAACAAAAGATATTTGTCGTTTCTTTACCTAATCATTGCCTTGAGGCGGGAAATTACAAAATTTGATTATTTTTGGTCACCAATACCTTTTCAAACGAAAAAATAGAGAATGAAAGCTTTTTCTACACTTTTGCTTGCCGTACTATCGGGAACACTACTACATGCCCAACCTTCCAATGATGACTGTGGCGGAGCGATCAGCCTGGGAAGCTTGCCAGCTTGTCCCAATGCTATTTTTACCAACATAGGTGCTACTACTTCCAATATTGGAACTTCCAATAATCCTAACTGCTTCAACGGCGGAAACCCCCAGCGAGATGTCTGGTTCTCTTTTGTGGCTACCGCTGATATTCGCGATGTGAGCATTTCGTTGACAGGCGCAACATCAGGGGCAAATAATAAATCTATTTTAAACCCTCAAATTGCTGTTTATCGCGGTACTTGCATAGCGAATGGCCTTTCTCAAATCGGGTGCATCTCCGCGCTTCCAAATGACAGACAGGTGCGGCTGGATGTATTGGATTTGGATGCGGGAGAAACGTATTACATCCGCGTGAATGACTATTCTCCGACGGCTACGCCCAATTCAGGGGATTTTACGATTTGCATAGAAGAGTATGTTCCAGCTATCAACATGGGCGATGCTCCTGGTTCTAATGCTTGCTTTGGCACTTTGTACGATTCTGGCGGACCAACCGGCAACTATGGAAATAATGAAAATTTAACATTTACGATCAATCCTTCTCAGGCGTATGAATGTCTGGAAATCAATTTATTAAACTTTAGCATTGAGCCTGGGCTACTTGATATTTTTGGAGATATTCTCAACTTTTATGCAGGTACTAATACAAATGGTCCTCTGATTGCTAGCGTGCTTGGCGTTGATGCCAATACGCCCTTCACAATCCAAGCGAGTGGGCCAATAACAATCGAATTCCAATCAGATTTTATAGCTACTTTCCAAGGTTTTGAATTGACCTGGCAATGCTCCAGTGTGCCCTGCGATAATCAAAGCATTGCGAATCCGATAGAAATTCCTTCTTTGCCTTTCACCCGCAATGGTTTATCTACCTGCGAGTCTGCTTCTACTTTTGGAGACTCCCCATGCGTGGATGATGAATTTTTGGGCGGGCCGGAAGTCGTTTTTGCTTATGCCTCGGAAGGAGGGATTTGCATCAATGTTCAAGTGACCGGTGCGGCGGCGGAGACTGGCGTTTTGATTTTGGATGGCTTGCCCGATGATCCTACTACCAATTGCGTAGCGAGAAGTGCATCGGGAAATATTGTATCTGCCGACCTCCGAACGCCAGGCACTTATTACATCGTAGTCGCCAACAGGAGTGGTTGTACGCCTTTTAATATTAATGTCCAAGAGGCTACCTGTGCTATTTCGCCTGCCTTGGTAGATGCTTTATGCAATCCTTTGAATGGTTGTGTGCGAATAGATGGCTTGCCTACAGTGTTCAATTTTGAAGATGGATTTTTAGACCTGAATATCGAAGAAGGGGTAAATAGTGGTTGCTGGCGCGGTTTTGGCATAGAACCCAATTTTTACTGGTTTACGATTCAATCACAATCGGATGGGCCTTTTGGATTTCTACTCAATAGTGCTGATATACCCTCCGATTTGGATTTTAACGTTTGGGGACCTTTCACGCAGGAGCAGGTTTGCGGAACACCGACTGATGTCATTAGTTTTATCCGGAATAATCAACCCATTCGAAGCTCTTGGTCACCTACGCCAGGTGTTACGGGTATTACCGATCAGAACCCAATAACGGGTGCTGTGGTCAGAGATGATTATGATTGCGGCAACACCCCAGGCGCAGGCGGTGATGATTTTGTAAGAAGAATTAATACTCGAAAAGGGGAGGTGTATGTCGTGCTCATCAATGATTGGGGAAATTTGATCAACGAAACTGGTGTTACAATTGACTGGTCGCCGTCTTTTCCTCCGGTGTTGGAACAAATTCCGGTGGAAGTAGTAGTAGGGGACACCGCTATCTGCCAAGGTGAATCTGTACAAATTGAAATTGAAACACCCGTAAATGCCATCCAGTGGCTCAACGATACGAATACACTTTCTTGTGATGACTGTCCGAATCCGATCGCCACACCAAGCAGAACGACTACTTACCGAGTGGCCGTAGATGCTGTTTGTTATAGCGATACGATTTCTATTACGGTTGAAGTATTTGATGTGGACCTCGGTGGGGATCGTACCGTGTGTAGAAATGAGCAATTTGAAATCGAGGCGGGCAGTGATTTTGAAAACGCGAGCTATCAGTGGATTGCTTCTGAGGGTATTCAGTTGAGTTGCACGGATTGCCCTGTACCTACTATCACAGTGCCAAACGCTGGTACTTTCAACATCATCGTGGTGCTTACGGCTCCGACTTGTACCCTGAGGGATACTGCTCGTATCACGGTTTTACCTCAAACGGCTCCTCAATTTACGATCAGTGATGATGTTGAGATTTGCGAAGGAGATGTGGTCAGCATAGGTGGTCCTCCTTCAGCAAATGTGAGTTATAGCTGGACTTCCAATCCGCCTGGTTTTAGTTCTAATCAAGCGAATCCGCAAGTATCTCCAGCTCAAACCATTACATATTATTTGTCAGCAACCAACACGCAGTGTCCAGTCGCTTCTGTAGATAGTGTGTTGGTGACTGTTTTTGAAAAACCAGTTCTATCTGTTGCAAATGATACTTCCGTTTGTCAGGAACAACCTATCGTGCTAGGGAATACCATTTTGGAAGAAGGGGTGACTTATTCCTGGAGTGGTCCGGACTTTATAGAAGATGATACAGACCCCAACTCCATTGCGCGCCCTGTCAACAGCGGTGCGTACACCCTGACAGCTACCAGAGGAGCTTGCGAGGTCTCTGCGACTTTGGATGTAACCATTATACCGATTGCTTTGGCAATCCAGGCGGAAGATACAATAGGGCTTTGCAAAGGTACGCCTTTAGTTTTGAATACAATCGCAACCCCAACAGAAGGGGAGATCATTTGGATACCGAACGACGGCTCTCTGAGTTCAAATGTGGGCAGAAGTGTGACGGCTAATCCTGCAAAAACGACTACCTATATAGCTTCCATTGCGGTAAACGGTTGTGTCAAAATGGATACGGTAGTGGTAGTAGTAGATTCCTTGCCAAGTGATCTGTTGATTACGCCTTCTGATACAACGGTTTGCGAAGGGTCTCTTGTTTTATTGAAATCAACAGTTTTCGAGCCCAGTGATTTTCCCAACATAGAATTTAGATGGCTGCCGAGCCGGGGTCAAATTACAGGCGATTCTTTGTACAATATGGTGCTTTCGCCGGACACAACTAATTTGTACTTCAGAATTGCTACGAATGGCGTTTGTGTGGATACCAGTTTCGCGCAAGTGAACGTAATCGAGATCCCGGATATTCGGATTGAACCAGCGGATACCACTGTTTGTATTGGAGAAGGTGTCAAATTAAAAGTGATTAGTCCTGTCAATTTGGAGAAGCCAGAATGGATGCCAATGACGAACATTAGTTGCACGATGTGCCTTGATCCGGTAGTCACGCCGCCTTTCACTACACAATATGCTTTTAGTGCTGAGTTTGAGGGATGCCCGGTAAATGCTTCGGCAAATGTGAATGTTTATCCAGTACCGGCTATCAGTTTGAACAGTAAGCGAGAAATATGCCTGGGGGAATCCATACAATTGAATGGGGCGGCTACGCCGGGCGCAACTTATACCTGGACTTCCTCAACGGATCCTAATTTTAGGTCTAATAATCCTTTGCTCTCCGTCACGCCAACACAGACGACTACTTACACCCTACTTGCTCAAGTAGCTGATTGCCAACCGATTCAGCAACAGCTTACCATCACGGTGGTTCAGCCTGCAGATGTAACGATTGCACCGTTGAATCCTATTATCTGCAAAGGGGAATCCGTAACGTTGACCGCTACTGGCACCGCTCCAGTTGGTGTTAGCCAAACTTATTTCTGGCAGTGGAATGGTCAATCTTCTACCAATCAAACGATTGTAGTCAATAATATTATGGAAGACACGGAGTTCCGGCTTACCTATGTTTATGGCAATAACTGCGGTGTCCTTACAAAATCTGTCACGGTAGATGTTCAGGAAAATGTGATAATCGAACGCATTGAAATTGATCCTGATATTTACGAAATGGAGCCCGTGCCTGCCGGTGAAAATATCGCACTCACTGTGGTAACTACCCCTTCTAATCCTGAGGGCGCTACCTATATGTGGACTGCCAATGGCGAACCAATATCCGGTAATGCCGCTACTGTTCAACATCGCCCAGTGATTGATTCTACTGTATACGTTGTGAAAATCACTTCTCCCAACGGCTGCATTTCTGAAGCGTCTATTACGGTGAGTGTCCAAGAGCCGGAGGTGGCTGTGCCCAGCGCTTTTACACCAAATAATGATGGCAGAAATGACTTTTTTAACCTTGTGTATCGGGGAATGATTGACATTATTGAATTCAAAATTTTTAATCGCTGGGGACAATTGGTGTACGATAATGAAGATGAAGCTAATGGCTGGGATGGCAAACACAACGGCAATCCTGCACCTTCCGATGTATATGCTTATATCATCATTTATCGCTATCCTGATGGCAGAGAGTTTACCGTCAGAGGGGATGTGACCTTGATTCGATAGAAATTTATCACTTGACCTGGCGGCGCGTAACCGTCAGGTCAAGTGATAGTAGGTTTTCTCGCTTTTATAGAATAGACTAAAGGCAGCTTCCCTTCCATGCCTTTAATATGCCATTTATTTTTTTCAAATTCTACGCCCTCCGGATAAATATTATATGGCGACCAATCATATTCTATGAATTGCTCTATATGTAATCCCTGGTGTAATAATGCTTCAAAAACTTCGCCAAGCCCATGATTCCAGGAGATAGATTGCTTTTTAACCGGCGCATTTCGATCTGCATAAGTGCCTTCTTCCTCTTCTACAATTATTTGTTTATTGAAATAACTGTATTGAATGTATTGATAATCATTATCGAACATCCAGGGCATCGGATGAAACTCTACAAAGTGAAATTCCCCGCCAGGCTTGAGGTAATGAGCCACAATGGCACCCCAGAGCTTCAGGTCGGGTAACCAACCAATGGTGCCGTATGAAGTAAATACGATATCAAATTGTTCATTTAAATATTGCGGCAAATCATAAATATTGCAGCAGATAAAACGCGCTTCCAAATTCGACTCCACTGCCAACTGCTGTGCAAAATCTATGGCTTTATCCGATAAGTCAATGCCGGTCACGCTTGCGCCCAGGCGCGCCCAGGAGAGGGTGTCCATTCCAAAATGACATTGTAAATGCAACAAAGTTTTTCCCTGCACATCGCCCACTTGCGCCAATTCAATGGGTGTCAGCACATTTTTTCCTTGTCGAAATTCAGGTAAGCCATAAAAGTCAGAACGAACGTGGATATCCGTTTTGGCGTTCCACAGCTCGCGGTTGATATCTATGTAGTTTTGTTCAGGTGAGGGCATGATATTAAATTTTAGTTCACTAACTTATTTTACAACAAAAGCGTTCCTACAGAATCATTTTATTGAAAGATTTTTTATAACTTAGCTCAAGATCAAGATTGACAAAAAGCATAGACAAATCAATCTAATTTAAAATGCTCCAACCTTTTTCGCGCTATCGTGTACGCCGTACCTTCGAATCGCTCTCTGAAGGCGAAGAATTGACTTTTGTGACACAATACCGCCTATTTGACCGCGACACGGGTTACTATTTTCAAGTACTCGTTTTTGTAGAAAAGAATCTCCCCGTGTATCTTACTGAAGAAGCTAATGGGGAAGCAAATATGTTGGAACAGCCTGACCTGTTTTTTGAAAAAATTGGCGAAGTGGATCAAGTCCATGCCGAGCAAGAATTGGCCGCCCGCCGCAACCGTGACTATGCTCGAGCACTTGAAAACGAAAGACATAGGATGCTTCAGGTGGCGCAAAAAAAAATGGCTAAACGTCTAAAAACATGAAAAAATGCTTCAGTTTACTTATATTATCAATGCTGACAGATGTGCTGCCGCTGTTAGCCCACCTAAATCTGACTACACGAGCGGCAACGGTTTAACGAGTGTTTCCAATTGCTGTGCAGACGCTACGGAAAATAAGTGTTTATGAAAATTCTCATCTTCATTGGCGCAGTACTCATACTCCTGATTCTGGGATTGGCATGGCTTATGAGCCTCGGCACATCCACTCATAGGCAGGTTATAGCAGAGATCGCCGATGGACCCGATCGCCTGACCCTGAACGCTGTGCATACCACCGATTGGGGCAATGCTTACACTGCCCGTACTTTGCTTTTTAATGACAAGCTGGTAGATTTTCGCGGATCTTTGTTTCAACAAGGAAACGAAGCTAATAAATATTTTCCCTTGGACACCCAAGCCTTGCGGGTAGATGTCTTGGACAGCACCCGTGCAGAAATACTGCACCAAGCAGAGAGGTTATTCCAAAATTCAACCTTTCTGGAAGGCAAGGCACCTTACGATCTACTCAAGCAGCATTATCCTAATCTTGAAAACGGCAGCCCCTGGACAATATGGGTAAAGCCTAAAGATTTTTCCGAAGCGGAGTACCAACGCCTTATTGCGCTACTGCGCCAACATGCCACCGCGCTAAGGGAGCAACAGCAGCGATTTGAGAACGATACCATTAGAACTTCCAACCAATGGCTCAAATTTCCGCCATTTATCATCTGGCGGACGGTTTATCACGATTACAGCTCCCTAAAAAGTGAAATATTTGAGCGGAAGAATGGCAAAACCGAGGAAAAAGTAACCATTACCCCACATGGGGCAGTAGAGTACCATCAGAAAAGCGAACGCTATGAGTTTGGTTACGGCTGCGGTCTTGGTCAACTCAACGAAAATGCCGATACGCTTTTCGTCAGTAAAATGTGGGAAACCGGCAACGTGAGCTTTCCAATCAATGAGTTTACTCAATTTAAAGATGCAAAAGGGAGGACGTTGACCGAAGTATATAAGGTGGTAATAGGCAGTAAATAGTGCAGTACTTTTCAAAAAAAAATGATGCCACGAATAAAAAAAAATACACGTGCTGAGTATTACTCCGAAATGCGCCGTTATGATGAAATAGGCGGTGGCAATCATTCCCTGGATGTCATTATGGACGCAGCGCGTCGGCACGACAAAGAACTACTTAGCTATCTTGCTGGTAATCTAAGTATAAACCATGCCGAGGATGGTAAAACGGCCCTATTTTGGCTTGCTGGCGAGGAAAACCCTCGTGCTTTGGAGTTGCTGATCAGAGCCGGAGCAAAGGTCAATGCTGTTGAGCCAGGCGTAGCTTCACCCCTGATGCACGCCGTTTTTCGCAACCGTATAGAAAACGTACGCTTACTGGTGCTACATGGAGCAGAAATTGGGTATCGCGATGCCAACGGCGATTCGGCGCTATCGCTTGCTGAAGCGCAAGGGTACGCCGAGGTGTTGAATTATTTGAACAGCGTTTTGTCCGTCAAGACATGACTGTACACAATATATGTGATACCTTTTATACTTCAAGCCCCCAAAAAAACTTAGAGTCGCTATAAATAATATTTTGAACGCTGTCCACGCTGAGCGTCGCACGCCTATGTTCATGAGTAGTAGTATTTGGCAATGCACCAATACCTCTATTCAAATATAATTTTCCCCTTGCCATAGCACCATTCCCTCTTTTTTGCCCAACGTTTCTGTCCGGCATAGAAATATTCCCTCTTTTTGCAGGAAAATTACCATTCAAGAGAGAAACATTGCTGTTCAATGGGGCAAATTTGCCTGTCGGAATGGGAAATTTCTTATCTGGCGTAGAAACATTCCCTCTTTTTATAGGAAAATTGCTATTCAAAAGAGAAACGTTGCTATTTGGTGGAGCAATTTGCCCTTTGATATAGGAAATTTTCTATTGAGAGGGGTATGTTGCTACCTGTACCGGCGTTCTGGTATTGATTGGAATTAGCCGCCGCTTACACTGCGCATAGCCCGATATTATTACTATTCTTTGTAAACCCTTATTTGCATTTCCGCTAAAAAGCACCCAAAAGGCAACCTTTGTCTGCTTATCCGCGTCATTCAGCTATAATTTGTACACCAGCTTTAAAATATTGCAGACTTTAGAGGTAATAAGGCTGCCAAAATATTGTTTAATAAGAAATTACTTCACTAATCTACTTTGGTATGAAACTTTTAAATGAACTACTACGATTTTCTGTTTTAATGCTTGCTACCTGGGTGATTGTCTTACAGGCTCAAGCTCAATCAAAAGTTGTAGTGCCTGAGGGCATTGACAAAATTGCTTCGGTGGAAGGCATCACGGAATACCGACTCAAAAATGGCTTGAAAGTGCTTTTGTTTCCTGATCAGTCAAAACCTACGATCACGGTCAATATCACCTATCTGGTAGGATCGCGGCATGAAGGGTACGGCGAAACAGGCATGGCGCATTTGCTGGAACACCTTGTTTTTAAGGGGACACCCAAGCATCCTAATATCCCACAGGAACTGACAGAGCACGGCGCTCGCCCCAACGGTACCACTTGGTATGATAGAACCAACTATTTTGAAACTTTCAGCGCCACCGAGGAAAACCTGCGTTGGGCATTAGACCTCGAATCGGATCGCATGGTCAATTCCTTTATTGCTAAAAAAGACTTGGATAGCGAAATGACCGTAGTGCGCAACGAATTTGAATCCGGTGAAAATGACCCTTCGGGTGTGCTGCTCGAAAGGGTACTTTCCACTGCTTATTTGTGGCATAATTACGGTAAATCCACCATTGGCTCTCGCGCCGATCTGGAAAACGTGCCAATCGAACGCCTGCAAGCGTTTTATCGCAAATATTACCAGCCGGACAACGCTGTGCTACTCGTAGCCGGTAAAATTGATGAAACAAAAACCCTTCAACTCATTGACCAATACTTCAGCCTAATTCCAAAACCAGATCGAGAACTCTACACAACCTATACGCGCGAGCCCGTGCAAGACGGAGAGCGCTTCGCTGAATTGCGCAGAGTAGGTGATGTTCAGGTGGCTTCTTGTGCCTACCACATACCTCCCGGTTCGCACCCTGACTATCCATCGGTTGATGTGCTGGTAGAACTCATGACAAGCGAGCCTTCCGGGCGTTTGTACAAAGCACTCGTAGAAACCAAAAAAGCATCTTCCCAGTGGGGCTGGGCAGCTTCGCTGAAAGAACCTGGCTTTGTTTATTTTTCTGCGGATGTTTTAAAAGAAAATTCGCTCGATGATGCCAGCCAGACCATGTTGAATACGATTGATGCCCTGCGCGACAATCCACCTACGAAAGAAGAAGTTGAGCGGGCTAAGGCCAAATTGCTCAAAGATTTTGAACTCTTTCTTAATAATTCCGACAGGGTTGGCTTGCAATTGAGTGAATTTATTGCCATGGGCGACTGGCGTTTAGCATTATTGTACAGAGATGGATTAGAAAAGGTAACACCAGAGGATGTTCAAAGAGTGGCAAAAGCCTATTTCAAACCTGCTAATCGAACTGTGGGCAGATTTATTCCGGAAGCAAACCCGGACAGAGCAGAAATACCAGAGGCACCGAATATCGCCAATTTAGTGAATGATTACAAAGGTAGAGCGGTGATCGCTGCAGGTGAGGCTTTTGAACCCAGCCCTGAGAATATCGAAAGCCGCACGGAACGTGGCAAATTGGCAAGCGGCATGGAATACGCCCTTTTGGCAAAGGAAACGCGGGGAGATGCCGTTATTGTTCGAATGACGCTCCGCTTCGGCGATGAGAATAGCCTCAAAGGCAAAGGCATGACAGCTCAGATGGCCGCCTCGATGCTCAATAAAGGCACACAAAAAAGAAATCGCCAGGCAATTGAGGATGAATTGAGCCGCATCAAGGCGCAAATGAATATTTTTGGCGGGGGCAATACCCTTAATGTCAATTTGGAAACGACAAGAGAAAACCTGCCTGCTTTACTCCAATTAGTGGGAGAAATACTCAAAACACCCGCTTTCCCAGCGGATGAATTTGATAAACTAAAGCAAGAGCAATTGGCAGGAATTGAGCAACAACGCTCAGAACCCACAGCGATTGCCAGCAATGTTTTTGGCAGGTTGATGAATCCTCATCCCAAAGGCGATGTCCGTTATATCAATACTTTTGATGAGGAAGTGGCGGAGATCAATGCGACCAAGCTCGAGAATGTAGTACAATTCCATAAGGATTTTTATGGGGCATCCAATGCTTCCATTGCAATCGTAGGGGATTTTGATGTAGCTGCCATCAAAAAGACACTGCAAGCAGAATTTAACACCTGGAAAAATCCAAAGCCTTTCAAAAGAATACCAGATGTTTATAAAGACATTAAACCCATTACGGAGCAGCTGAATACACCGGATAAAGCAAATGCCATGTTTTTGGCGGGAATGAATGTAAAAATGAGCAATAACCATCCGGATTATCCCGCTATGATGCTCGGCAATTTTATGCTGGGAGGAGGCTTCTTGAATTCTCGTTTGGCTACACGTATTCGGCAGAAAGAAGGCATCAGCTATGGTGTCGGTTCTTCTTTTTCTGCCAATACATTGGATGAAAAAGGTACATTCACAACCTACGCCATCTATGCCCCTGAAAATGTGGATCGCCTCGAAAAAGCATTCAGAGAAGAAGTTGAAAAAGTATTGCAAGAAGGTTTTACGAAAGAAGAAATAGAGGCTGCCAAATCTGGTTGGCTGCAATCACGGCAGGTTTCTCGCTCGCAGGACCCGGCACTGGCTTCTACTTTGAACTCTTATTTATACTTTGACAGAGACTTGAAGTGGGATGCTGATTTGGAAAAGAAAATCGCCGCACTCACGCCGGAGCAGATTTTGCAATCTATGAAAAGACACTTGGACATGAGCAAAATTATCATTGTGAAAGCAGGTGACTTTGAAAAGGTTAATAAGGTCAATAAACCTTAGCATAAAAAAATGCCATCTCTTTTTTTGGGATGGCATTTTTTTTCTTTTTCTATTTCAAATTAAAAAATTTCTACCCCTGCGAAGTGAAAAGCACTTTCGATGGCAGCATTTTCATCAGAATCAGAGCCGTGTACGGCATTTTCGCCTACGTTTTTGGCATATAGCGCGCGGATCGTACCAGGCGCTGCTTTGGCGGGGTCGGTTGCGCCTATGAGTGTCCGAAAATCAGCTACGGCATTCTCCTTCTCCAGGATAGCTGCTACGATTGGGCCGGAGGACATGAAGTCCACCAATTCTCCATAGAAGGGGCGCTCTTTGTGCACCGCATAAAATTCACCCGCTTTCTCTTTTGACAATTTTGTCAGCTTCATCGCTACTATTCGGAACCCGCCTTCATTGATTTTTGATAGAATCGCGCCGATGTGTCCTGCTGCTACTGCATCGGGCTTAATCATGGTAAATGTTCTGTTGCCAGCCATTGCTATTTTCTTTTTTGAATACTAAAAAACATTTTTTGAGCCTTTGGAAACTGCAAAACGCTTGGCGCGTTCTCAAAAGCGGTGCAAAACTAAGTAAACCCACTCAATCGAAAGAAACCTCTCGAATAATTTTTGGTTAAATTCATATTTTTTTGTCAACTTCGCATCTTGATTTTTTGGACGAACAGAGATGGAGAATTTGCACGAAATCAAATTACTACTTTCAACTCCCAAGGATATCGTGATTACAACCCACAGGAATCCTGATGGTGATGCAATCGGGGCTACCCTGGCGATGTACCATTACCTCAATACCCTGGGGCATACGGTACGGATGATTTCCCCTTCGGAATACCCCAATTTTCTGACTTGGATGCCTGCTGTAGATGAAATTATCATTTATGATACTGACGTGGAGCGGTCGAAGGAGGTAATCGAAAGGGCTGATGTGTTCTTTTTTTTAGATTTTAATGCCTTGGATAGGATTGATAAGGTAGGCGAATTGATCATGCTCCAAAAGGGTACTAAAATCATGATTGATCACCACTTGTATCCTGAGCCTTGCGCGGATTACCTTATTTCTGATACGATGGTGAGTTCTACCAGCGAACTTATTTATGATTTATTGGAGCGGCTGGGGGACAAGCACCGAATTGATAAGAAGATTGCAGAGTGCATTTTTACCGGTATTTTAACAGATACCGGTTCTTTCAAGTACAGCACTTCCCCCAAATTATTTCGAGTTGTAGCCGATCTGATTGAGTTGGGGGTGGATGATTATCTTTTGCAAGACCTGATTTTCAATAGTATGGAGGAGAAAAACCTTCGGCTACTGGGGCATTGCCTGAGCAAAAGAATGGAAATCCTGGATGAATACCGCACGGGTATCATCGTGCTTACAAAAGAAGATTATGAAAAATTTGATATTCAAAGAGGCGATACAGAAGGAATTGTAAACTATTTGTTGAAGCTAAAAAATGTTAGACTGGCAGCCTTTATAACAGAACAACCTACAATTGTAAAAATTTCACTGCGTTCTAAAGGAGATTTTTCTGTACAAGAAATTGCTAAAAAGCACTTCAAAGGCGGTGGGCACAAAAATGCATCGGGCGGATTTTCTTTTCAATCATTGGCTATTACGCTCAGAAAATTTAAGGAAGCACTGCCGGAGTACAAGGATCAATTGCTATCGAGTTAAATTTTTATGAATTAATAAACAATATTTTATGAGAATTTCAATCTTTCTTGCTTTAGCAATCACGTTCGTATTCATCTTGGGTTGCAAAAAAGAGACACAAGTGACCCCTGGCGGATACGAATATATCGTACAAAAAGCTACCAACGGAGCGAAGCCAAATGTTGGAGACTATGTTTACTTCCATGCACAAGCTCGCATCGGTGATTCTGTATTGTATGCCAGCCGGACGCAGGGAGCCGCTCCTTACATTTCTATACCTGGAGAAGAACAAAATGCCAATGCACAAGGGCAGCGCAAACCTTCTCCCGTAGAAGAAGTACTCAAATTGATGGCTGAAGGCGATAGCGTCACGGTTTTGATTAATCTGGATTCTTTGCCAAGTAAACCCTCCGGTTTTGAAAAAGAAAAATTTATGTACTACGACGTAGTTTGTGTAGATATTCAGACACCCGATGAATTTCAGCAAACTGTAATGAAACAACGCGAAGAAGAACGCGTCAAGCGCGAGGCTGCTATGGCGAGAGAACCAGAAATAGCCGCTGCTACAACGGATATCATCAAGAAGTACGTTGCAGGGGAGCTGAATAGCCAGATACAAACAACTGCTAACGGCTTGAAATACATCATACAAGACCCCGGCAAAGGCAAACAAGCTGAAAAAGGCAAGGTGGTAAGTGTGCATTACTACGGCGCGCTGGCAGATGGCAAGCGTTTCGATAGCTCTTTTGGCAGTAGCGGTACGCCTTACACTTTCAATCTGGGGCAGGGCATGGTCATTCCGGGTTGGGATGAAGGGATTCCATTGCTGAAAGAAGGTGGCAAAGCGATACTTTTTATCCCTGCTGAACTGGCTTACGGCGCTGCTGGTTCGCCGCCCGTGATTCCTGCAAATGCAGAATTGATTTTTTATGTAGAGTTGGATAAGGTACTCAATTAACTTTTTCAAAACATAACCTAACAGCATGCATCATTGTTGTTAGGTTATGTTTTTACTATCTTGTGCTTGCAAAATAATGGAGGTAAGTTTTTGACTATCAAAAGACGAAAGCAATACCTTTACCATCTAATTTTTTTTAATATGACAATTGAACAACTAAAAGGTCTTCGGGAAAGGCTTGCTGCTCTAAGGAGGTATCTTTGACATTGAGGAGCGGCTTTTACAAATCGAAGATAAAGAACAACTTACGCTGGCACCTAATTTTTGGGATGACCCTGACAATGCCCAAAGCACTTTAAAAACAATAAAAAGTCACAAAACTTGGGTTGAGCAATTCAATGCCGTCACTACTGCTGTGGATGATGCGGAGGTACTGCTTGATTTTTTGAAAGAAGGCGAGACCACAGAGGAAGAAGTAGATGCGAAATACCAAGAAGCTTTAACCGCATTGGACGACCTGGAGTTTCGTTCTACGCTCAATCAGCCCGAAGATGAATTGGGATGCGTTCTGGAAATCAACGCCGGGGCAGGAGGCACAGAAGCCTGTGACTGGGCGGAGATGTTGCGCAGGATGTATGTGATGTGGGCTGAACGCAAAGGTTTTAAAATCAGCGAGTTAAACAGTCAGGCTGGCGATGTGGCAGGTATTAAAAATGTTGAGTTAGAAATTAATGGAGAATTTGCCTATGGCTTGCTAAAAGGAGAAAATGGCGTACATCGCTTGGTGAGGGTGAGCCCTTTTAATGCCCAGGGCAAACGTATGACCTCCTTCTGTTCTGTTTTTGTCCATCCTATGATTGATGAACGGATTCAGATTGAAATTAGTGATGCAGATATTGAAATTCAGACCTCTCGTTCTGGTGGGGCTGGCGGACAAAATGTGAACAAAGTAGAAACCAAAGTGCAGCTTACGCACAAACCAACGGGTATCGTCATTGTTTGCCAGGTGGAGCGTTCTCAGCATGCCAACCGCGAAAAAGCCATGCAAATGCTCAAGTCGCGTTTGTACGAATTGGAGTTGGAAAAGCAACGCGCAGAACGGGAAAAAATAGAATCTACTAAAATGAAAAATGAGTGGGGTTCTCAGATTCGCAGCTATGTGTTGGATGACCGGCGCGTGAAAGACCATCGCACCGGCTTTCAAACCAGCCAAACAGATGCTGTGCTGGATGGTGATCTCGACGGTTTTCTAAAGGCATTTCTTATGCACCAAGACGAAGCAACATACCAAGAATAACTTATTTTGAGCTGATTCAATAAAGGGGGGGGCAATCGCTTAGTTCTTCCAGAATCCACTGCTCATATTTTTCATTTGCTTCTACCTCCAATTTGATGATGCAAGGCACTTCATAGGGGTGTATTTTTTCAATTTCAGACTTGACTAATTCCCACTTTTCTAAGCTTGTTTTGACAATTGCGACCCACTCTGCTTCGTTTTGAATGGCATCTTGCCACCAATAGGCACTTGACATCGGAAAAATATTGGCGCAAGCGATTAGCTTTTTATTCAAAAGATGTTGGCTAATCTTCTTAGCTTCCACTTCACTGCTGTGTGTGGTGTAAATCATGGCAAAGCTCATAGCGATATTGATGGATGAACGGATAATTTTTTCAGTAGGCAAATTATAGCCAAATTCACAAGCATGCCAGAGGGAGTATCTAAAAAAATATTTTTGATGCTGCAAGTAGCAACGATAGCAGTATTCGTAGGACGCTCCTGGCAGCACCTGCGCTGGGATGCGCCATACTGGACTTTCTTTTGGGATGAAAACTGGATGCGCCCGCTGGTGGAAGGGCTTTGGAAAGAACCCTGGGAGCATTATGTGAGCCACTCTGAGTCTGCCATTCTGAGTCTGATACGCACAATTGGTTGGTTTTACGTGCTTTGCGCCTTGGCGGTAATTTTTATCCAGCGTTTCAAAAAAATAGCGGTAGCGATTCTTTTGATAGGAGGTGTCAGCCTGTTTTTTTTGGCGTTTTTGTATTGCAAAGAAAAGTTTTTCCATATCGGGCAATTCCTGGAGTACACCTTGCAGTGTGGGAGTCCTTTTTTGTTAATTTGGCTCTTTACCAGACCAAACATATCCCCTCGTTTCCTTTTTTTTACAAAAATAGCGATAGCATTTACCTTCATTTGCCATGGACTATACGCCGTGGGGTATTATCCGCGCCCTGGAGAGTTTATGGAAATGACCATGATTTTGCTTCAGATAGGCGATCAAGCGGCTGTGCAATTTTTGCAAACCATCGGCTGGCTGGATTTTGTGGCGAGCATCCTGATTTTTTTGCCCCTTTTCCACATCCGCCTGTTGGGGCTTTGGTATTGCTTGTTGTGGGGTTTTGCCACTACCATTGCCAGGCTGTGGGCACATTTTCAAATTGATTTTTGGCAAAACAGCATCAGCCAGTGGCTACACGAAAGTTTGTATCGGTTTCCTCATTTTTTGATACCCGGAGCGCTGCTTTTGTACTATTTTTATACAGCATCAAATAGACAGAATCTCCGCCAAGCGCAGTAATTCCGTGTTGAGCGGTTTCGGCTTGGATATAGCATCCTCAAAAGAGGTATAAACAATCTGATCGTTGATGATACCGGTCATCACATTTTCCTTTCCTTGAATGATCCCTTCCACCGCTGCGAGCCCCAGTCGGCTTGCCAGTACTCGATCAAAAGCCGTAGGGGAGCCGCCGCGCTGCAGGTGCCCGATGATTGTCACTTTTATATCGTAAAAATCAAAACGTTGTTTGACCATTTCGGCAATTTTATTGGCATCGCCCAGTTTATTCCCTTCAGCAACAATCACCAGGCTAAACAGTTTCTGGCGCTTAGCACCTTTTTTGAGATTTTCAACCAAGTTATCAATAGAGGACTCCGTTTCAGGCACTAATACGCTTTCTGCACCGCTGCCGATGCAAGTGTTAAGGGCAATAAAGCCAGCATGCCGCCCCATTACTTCTACGAAAAATAAGCGGTTGTGCGAATCGGCTGTGTCTCGAATTTTATCTACCGCTTCAATCGCTGTGTTGACCGCCGTATCAAAGCCAATGGAGTAATCTGTACCGTACAAATCATTATCAATAGTGCCGGGAATCCCCACGAAGGGAATGTCATATTCTTTAGAAAAAATATTGGCACCTGTGAAAGTACCATCGCCGCCGATTGCAATGCAAGCATCTACATCATAAGCCATCAGGGATTCATAAGCGGATTTGCGCCCTTCGGCTGTTCGAAATCGCTCGCTGCGAGCTGTGCGCAAGATCGTACCGCCTCGGTGTATGATGTTGCCCACATCGCGGGGCTCCAATCGCTTGAGCGTGCCATCAATCATGCCTTCGTAGCCCCTTTGAATTCCATAGACGTGCAAGTCATTAAAAGACGCACTTCTCACCACAGCGCGCAAAGCAGCATTCATTCCTGGGGCATCGCCGCCGGAAGTAAAAACAGCGACTCGTTTGATTGTCTTTGTCATGGAACCAGATGAATTTTATTTTTCGATGCTTTATGAAATTCGGCTAAGCTGTTGATGGGTTTTTGAAGGAAATTGCCAGGCTTCATGTTGCGCTCTTCGAGTACAATTTTCATTACATCCTGAAAATGATAGGCTACCGAACCAATAAAATGCACCGGTAAGCTGCCGTGATTGTTGTATTTTCGCACATGCCTGTCAATAAAAACGGAAAAGGCATCATAAATCAGCTTTTGGATATAAAAATGCTGGCGCTGCTCCGCTATGAATGTCATGAAAGTAGCGAGGTACACGCTCGGCGCGCTGCTCCCATATACCTTGTCCAATATCTCTGATTCGCCACCGGGCACAAACACCTCAAAGGCTTCCAGCAAATCGTCGGGCAATTCCCGATAAAAATAGGACTGTATCAACATTTTGCCTAAGCAAGCACCACTGCCCTCATCGCCAAGAAAATAGCCCAGATTGGTGATACTATCCGTAATATATTGCCCATCATACAAGCAAGTATTAGAACCAGTACCAATGATACAAGCGATCCCCGCTTGGTCGCCGCACACGGCTCTTGCAGCGCCAAGCAGATCGTGCTCAACATGGATTTGGGCACCAACAAATACCTGCCGCAAGGCATCCGCCACAATACTCTTCCTTTTAGCGTCCCAGCACCCCGTGCCATAGTAGTACACTGCGTCTATGTTGTTCAGATGAGGGTTACCCGAAAATGCTTTTTGTACTTCCGTCGCAATAAATTCAGAAGTTTGAAATATCGGACTGAAGCCGATGGTATGTATATCCTGGCTTGTATGGCCATCAGTAAGGATCCAGTCAGCTTTAGAAGCACCACTGTCAACAACTGCTATCATAAACGAATTGTTAGGCTGGTTTTGCGGCAAAAGTAGTGTATTTTTTACACTAACTTAAAATAAAATAAAGTAAATTTAATTACTTCTCTTGTAGTCTTATAACAGTATTGGGTATTTTCGATTTTTAAAACAAAAAGTAGTTTATTTGTTTTGATTTTTAAAACATATTGTATATTTTTGTTGCCTACTTACAAATAAACTGTACTATCATGGAACGCGAATTGTTACACCCATACTCTTATCAATCCACGAACGCTTTTTCTTTAAGCACTTGGATTCACAAATACTGGCTTCAAGTGTTTCTATTTGCGATAAGCCTTTACGTTTTGCTGAGCAAAGATGTAAGCATACAAATGAATCTGCATGCCGCACAATCCTTCCTGAACGAGACAAGCAGCATGACACAGCCAAGAAAAATAGACCAATCCAGCTTAGCAATGCCAGCGGTACTGAAGGAAGAGCCTTCTGCCAACGTCAGTACAACCAACAAAAAAACGACTAAAAAAGCAGTTCCTGTTGCCAATACTTTTGCGAACCTCACACCAATTTTAAGTCCCAATTATGCTCGCCGGAAAGGCATTGATCCAGAGGTTGTACAACAAAAAGTTGATTTGTGCAAAAACTATGTACGGCGCTTTGCTCCCATTGCCCTCCAAGAAATGAAACAGTTTGGCATACCAGCAAGTATCACATTGGCGCAAGGGCTACTTGAGTCCAATGCAGGGGAAAGCCGCCTGGCAGTGGAATCCAATAATCACTTTGGCATCAAGTGTCGCTCCAAGTGCAGGGGCTGTACTTGCCGCAATTATTCTGATGATGATATTTACGATATGTTTCGGGTGTTTGATTCTGCTTGGGAAAGCTACCGCGAGCACTCCGAATTGCTCAACAATGGGCGGTACAATCACCTGAAAAAGTATGGCAATGACTACAAAAACTGGGCGCATGGGCTTAAGAAAGCAGGCTATGCCACCGACAAGCGTTACGCAGAGAAGCTCATTCAGATTATCGAGTTTCTGGATTTAGACCACTACGATAGAGAAGCGATTTAATTTTTTATGTCATTTGTGAAAATAGCGATCCGGAGTCATACCACAACGGCTTCGGATTTTTTATTTTCAACCTATAATCTCATCAGCAAATCGGCGCACTATTACAACCTACATCATTTACTTTCCTTTTTTATCTTTGCAATTATTCACCAAAACCCTCCAAATCAATGGAAAAGCAAAAAACCTTCCGAATCGGCATTGCTATGGCAGGTGCCGTATCTGCCGGTGCTTACACGGGCGGCGTAATGGATTATCTATTAGAAACACTCGACCAGTGGGAGCAAGCCAAAGCCCGCAACCGTGAAATCGAAGCCCAATATGGCAAAAATCATAAAGACTATGACCCTTCGATACCAATGCACAATGTAGTGATAGAAGTGATTGGCGGTGCTTCGGCAGGTGGTATGACTTCTGCTATCACGGCACTCGCTGCTTTTGAAGGGGTTTGCCCAGTGAACGACAGCAATCCCGATAAGGCAGATAATATGTTGTATGATTGTTGGGTAAACCTCAATGACAAAGAAGGGAAGCCTACCCTGAAGCAAATGCTGGATGCAGCAGATATTTATGAAGCGCAAGGGGTACCTTCGATCCTGAACTCTACACCGATTGATAAAATAGCTGATCGGGCGGCTAATTTGAACCAAATCAACCCGCTGCCTCCTTATATTTCCAAAAAACTGGAAATTATTCTCACCATTTGCAGCTTGAGGGGCATTCCGATTTCGGTCAATTTTTCGGAAAAGGTTAAAGATAGGAGTATAACGGAAGCGCCTAGTGTTCCGGCACATCGAATGAATATCCACAAAGGGGTAGCCCATTTTAAGCTGGATGATGGCAAGCCGATAGCGCCGCATACGATTCGATTTGACCCGAATAATGAAAAAGATCGAATACTGCTCATGGAGTGTGCGAAAGCAACGGGCGCATTCCCGATTGGCTTGAAACCTCGGCTTATCAAGGAAACTCATTTGGAATATATCAAAGCGATGGTGACGCGAATGCTGTCATACAAGGATGAGCAGGGTGCACAGCGCTCTCCTGATATTGAAATTGGCGTAAAAGATGAAATTTTCGAGTTTGTAGCGATAGATGGCGGTACGGTCAACAATGAACCCTTTGGCGAAGTGATAAGGGCATTGCAAGAAAAATGTAGCCAAGATGGTTCTGATTATGCCGTAATGCTGATAGATCCCTTTCCCAATTTTGAAAATAAATCAGAAACAAAGCAAATAAAGCATCCCAGCAAAATCATGGAATTGATTCCCAATATTTTGGGCGCTATCCGTGGGCAGGCCATGGTGAAAGAAACAGATATTGTTCGCGGATTGACCAATGACCATAAGCTCCGCATGATATTTCCAAAACGAGGGGATGATCCCTACCCAATTTCCTGTGGCTCGCTCGATGGCTTTGGTGGATTTTTTAGCAGGGATTTTCGGGAACACGACTTCTTTCTTGGTCGAAAAAATGCGCAGGGCTTTTTACGCAAGTATTTTACAATCAAGCTGGAAGATGCTAAAAATAGTGCAATTTTTGAAGACTGGCAACAGGACGACAGCGATCCACGTCACAAACGCTTTTTTGTAAAATCGGAAGCCGGCAGTGGCTATTATCCGATTATCCCCGACATGAGCCTAAAGGAATACAGCTTGGGATCGAAACATCCCAGCAATAATGCACTGCCTATCCCCGAACGCAAGCGTATTGCTGCCAGCCAGGTTTTTGACTTGGAATCTGCCCTAACGAATCGCTTGAGCGAGGTGTTGTTGAACCTTTTTAAATTTGAAACCGGATCGCACAAACAGGATGAAGCCGAAGAAGCGGTCACACAACTGATAGTCCAGCACGAGGGTAAAAAAAGAGAAAAAAAACAAAAAGGGAAATCGCTGCGCATGGTCATTCTCAATTTGCTTTGGCAATACGTAGGCGCTTACTGGCTGGCATCCTATTTGGCAAAAAAAGCCATTCGGGCTGTTTTAATAGATTTCAAACGCAGAGGGCTGTTGGAGGATTAAATTTTAACCATTGGTTCTTTCTTAAAGTTTTTGTTGGCAACAATGCAAGTGGTAATTGCCCGTTTTGATTGCAAAACACCACTTAAGATATGAGGAACATCACCACTTGCACGCTTATCGCGATGCTTTTCTTTTGCCATAGCCATGCTCAAGGAGACTTGGGGATCAAAGCAGGAATCAACTATACCGGAATTGGAAGGATCGGATCATTACCGGATCAGTTAGATTTTGATGAGCGCTATCAAGCTGGTTATCACTTTGGTGTAATTGGAATTTTGGCTTTAAATGAGAAATGGGCAATTCGCCCAGAGTTACTTTATTCCCTCAAAGGGCTTACGCCTAACCCAAATGATGGCGATCGTATCAATCTTCATTACCTTTGCTTGCCTGTTTTGGCAAGTTATTCTTTACTCCCGATGTTTCAATTAGAAGCAGGGTTGGAAACTGCGTACTTACTCAGTGCAAGGACTATTGTTGAAGAAGAATCCTACGATGTAGATTGGATTTTTGATAAAAAATGGGATATTGGAATCAGTGGCGGCGCTCGATTTTATTTTCTCAATAACTTTCATCTTGGGGCGCGTTATACCCATGGATTGACTGATATTCAGCCTATTACGTTTACCGACATCAATGGAGACCCCGCATTAGAAATAAAAGGCAAAAACCGCGCTTTTCAGCTGTCATTTGGCTACCACTTCTCTTTAAAGAAATAAGCGCTAACCTTATATTCATCATCCTCCTCTTCGTTGGCGGGTCGTAAGAAAACCTGCCAATTTTTTATCAAAAACATAGTGGCGATTCTGCCGATTTCTCGCAGCGCCCGAAACTTTTTGCCGCTTCCTTGCATTTAGATTTTACAAACTTTATACAACTTTTTGGTATGGAATACAGAAGACTTGGGAAATCAGGACTGCAGCTTAGCGCTCTTTCATTGGGGTCTTGGCTCACTTTTGGAAACCAAATAAGCGACGAAGTGGCGGAAGATTTGATGAAGCTGGCTTATGATAATGGGGTTAATTTTTTTGACAACGCAGAAGGTTATGCTGGTGGCAAATCAGAGATTGTGATGGGCAACATCCTTCGCAAAATGGGATGGCAGCGCAGCTCTTTTGTTGTATCGAGCAAAGTTTATTTTGGTGCCGATGGTGGGCAAAAAAAATTAAAACCAAATCAAACGGGCTTGAGCCGCAAACACGTCATAGAAGCCTGCCACGAAGCAATGCAGCGGCTACAAGTAGATTATCTCGACCTTTACTTTTGCCATCGCCCGGATAAAAATACACCCATTGAAGAAACCGTTTGGGCGATGAATACGCTGATTCAACAGGGAAAAGTACTGTACTGGGGCACATCGGAGTGGTCGGCACAAGAAATTATGGAAGCGCATTTAGCTGCCCGACAGTACAATCTGATTGGTCCGGTGATGGAACAACCACAGTACAATATGTTTCATCGGGAGCGCTTTGAAGTAGAGTATGATCAGCTTTATAAAACAGTGGGCTTGGGTACGACCACCTGGTCGCCACTGGCTTCGGGGGTGCTCACGTCCAAATACCTGGGTGCATTTCCTGAGAATACCCGACTGGCTAAAAAAAGCTTGGAATGGCTTAGAAATGCGCAATTGACGGAAGAACGCTTAGAGAAAGTGCGGCAGTTGGATCAGCTTTCAAAAGAATTGAACACTACTTTGCCCAAGCTTGCCGTCGCCTGGTGCCTGAAGAATCCTAATGTCAGTACAGTGATTTTAGGGGCTTCCAAAGTGAATCAATTGGAAGAAACGCTTGAGGCAGTTGAAATAACAAAATTACTAAACCAGGAAACGATGGAAAAAATAGAGATTATTTTGGGCAATAAACCCAAGCGAGCAATTTGGTAAAATAAAAAAGGGGTGAAAACCCTTCAGCCCCTTTTTCCAATTTTTGAATGAGAACTATTCAATCGCTGCCGTTTCTTGCGTTTTCACCGGAACAGTCCAGCCAAAAATATCTTTTATCGTACCATCGCGCAGCCCATTAATTTCGCGTTTTACCATTTCACCGATTTTGCGCGTTTCTATTGCGGGTAATTCCATTACTTGATTTTTATATCCGATAGCTTCTATGTGAGAAACTACTGCTGCTGTACCAGCGCCAAAAGCTTCGAGTAGCTGCCCATTCTGATACGCCGATACGATCTCATCAATTGTCACGGGCCTTTCTTCTACTTTGAATCCCTTCGTTTTCAAAATTGTCAGGATGCTATCCCTGGTAATGCCTTTTAGGATTGCACCATCCGCAGCAGGCGTAACAATGGTATTTCCCAACACAAAAAAGATGTTCATCGTACCTACTTCTTGGATGTATTTGAATTCGTGGGCATCCATCCACATCACCTGGTCGAAGCCTTTTTCCTGAGCCATTTTAGCAGGATACAGTGCTCCTGCATAGTTGCCCGCAGCTTTAGCTTCACCTGTGCCACCTTGTACTGCCCGCACATATTCCGTTTCTACCCAAAGGCGCACGGGCTTGGCGTAGTATGGACCTACCGGGCAGGTAAAAATGATAAAACGATACCGCTGGGATGGTTTCACCCCTATAAATTCATCCGTAGCAAACATAAAAGGGCGGATATACAACGCGCTTCCCTCTGAGGTAGGAATCCAATCTTGATCAATAGCTACCAACTGCTGAAGGGCTTCAAGGAATAAAGCCTCCGGAAATTCAGGCATGCAAAGCCTCCGGGCAGAAGCATTCAGACGGTGAGCGTGCATTTCTGGTCGAAATAACATAGGCTGCCCTTCTACAGTTTTAGACGCTTTCATTCCTTCAAAAATAGCCTGGCCGTAATGGAGCGCCATGCAAGCCGGGTGAATTGTAAAAGGACCAAAAGCCTCGATTCGGGGGTTGTGCCACTCCCCGTCTTGATAGTCAGCTACAAACAGGTGGTCGGAAAAGATGTGCCCGAAAGGGATGTCATTGAAATCCACTTCAGAGAGACGAGATTGCTGAGTTGGTGTAATTTTTATTTGATGCTGCATGTTTTATTGGTGTTGATGATGAAAAATGTGTGAATGATGCTACTATTTGAAAATTTGTGGGGCCGAACTCTTGCAAAATTAATTAAATTTACAGAAAATTTGTTTTTAAACAAAAAAATATATTATTTTCAAAATTAAATTTTATAAAAACTGGTTTTATAAGTTTTAATTTTTAACACTGGGTTAACAAACCATATAAATCGTTGATTGACAGTGGAAATAAAACATTTTTTGGATTTCGATATGATAGATGTTCCTGAAAAGGAGCCAAAGCAACTACTTTTTTTGGGTAAAAACAAAAAAGGCATCCTCATCATCGTTCAGCAATCAGCTGAGCAGGAAGCGCTCAACGCCTTTGTAGAGAAAATTTTAGCTGCTGTCCAGCTTGATTTGTACCGCGATGCCCTTTTGTTAGTTGTAACACCGGAAGATCGGCTAAGTTTCGCTGGCCTCTGTCAAATTCATAATATTCGTTATTGTATTAATTTTGGCTTGCCAAGTCGTAGCCTGGGCATTGGGTTTTTGTGGCAACCATACCAGCCATTACTGCACGAGGATCGGTACTTCCTCTTGGCAGATGCTTTACCAAAGATTTATGAAGAGCGTCAGCAGGGCGGCAAGGTAATGTCGGGCGCACTTTGGAGAGCTTTACAGCAAATTTTTAAAACAAGCGAACTTTGATGATGCAAGCACTTGTTTTTGCCACCAATAATAGTCACAAAATTCAGGAAGTAAAAGATATTTTGGGCGATAGTTTTGCGATACGCAGCTTGCAGGATATAGGCTGCACCGAGGAATTGCCCGAAACCAATCCTACCATTGTTGGTAATGCTTTGGAAAAAGCCAGGTATGTGTATGCACACTATAAAACGAATTGTTTTGCTGATGATAGCGGTTTGGAAATAGATGCCCTCGGTGGCGAGCCCGGCGTTCATACGGCATACTATTCTGGTAGCCGCGATGCGGATGCCAACATGGATTTGGTGTTGCAAAAATTGCATGGATACAACAATAGAAAAGCGCGGTTTCGCACGGTTATAGCACTTGTGCTGGACGGAAAAGAATACCTTTTTGAAGGGATCGTAGAAGGACAAATCGTCCTGGAGAAGCGCGGCGCGGGGGGCTTTGGGTATGATCCCATTTTTGTACCCGATGGTTATGAGCAAACCTTTGCAGAGCTACCGCCTCAGATAAAAGCAGAAATTAGCCACCGCGCAAGGGTAACACAGCAATTAATTGCCTTTTTGGCGAATCAACCCAAAGGTTGATTCTACCACTTAAAAATCGTATCTTCGCATGCAAATAGCAGGAAATGAACGCAGAAAGTTTTGTAGATTATTTAAAAAATCCTTCCAAATTATATCAAGTTAATTATCAGGAGCTGAAAAGCTTAGCTTTGCAATACCCTTATTGCCAAAATTTGCAATTGCTGCTCTTACAAAAAAGTGGCATGGATCATCATCGAGATTTTGATGTTAACCTCAGCAAAGCTGCCACTTACAGCCAGGATCGCTCTATGCTGTATCACTTGGCACAGGAATATCGGCAATCTGAAAAAACGACAATTGCAGTGGTATTGGATGAAGTGTTTGAATTACCAGACTTGTCCTTGTTGAAAATAGAACGAGCGCCTCTACCTCAACAAATACCCACTGTATCTGAGCAAAAACCAGCTTACGAAGAGATCAAGCCTTTCGTGGCCGCCACAACAAATGTCCCCTTCGAGCTAAAGGAGGATGTAGAAACGCGCTCGCAAGTGGAGTTGCCGCCGCTTACCCCTGTCGATGCAGGAACATCTCCGCCGCTTGAAGCAAAGCAACAAATTGCTTCAGATATGGTAACTACAACGGCAATAGATGCAGCGACTGAAACACCAACGGCAGAAACTACTGAAATTCAAGCGCCGCCCATTGCTTCGGCAACTGAGCCTCAACCCCTTCCCAAAGCTGCATTCAAAAGTTGGCAGAAGACCCATACGCCGCAACCTCGGCTTTACATTACGCCGGTATCAGAAAATGTAAAACCCAAAATTAAAAAAGAGCAGGAAGCCGCACAAATGGCTCAACAAAGTGTGACCGAGAGCCAGGGTATTGCGTCAGAAACTTTAGCTGCAATTTTGGCAAAACAAGGACAAATTGAAAAAGCAATAAAGATGTATGAACGATTAATTTTGATTTTTCCAGAAAAAAGCGCTTACTTTGCAGCGCAAATTGCAAAACTAAAACGTTAGTATATGCTTACGACTTTAACAGTCTTGATTGCACTGGTTTGTGTGCTGCTGATGGCTGCTGTTTTAATTCAAAACCCCAAAGGGGGAGGAGTAGATTCTACTTTTGGTGGAGCGCAGGCCAACCAGATGTTTGGTGCTGCCAAATCCGCTGACTTTATCGAAAAATTGACCTGGTATCTTGCCATTGCATTATTCATTTTGTGCATTGTCACGAGTTTATTTGTAGGCAATACCGGTGGAGCTGACATCCCGCTGCAATCGCAATAAAAGACGATTTCGCATCAAGGAAACACAAAAACCGTTGAAATATAATTTTCAACGGTTTTTTTATTTTGGATACCAATTTGGCATTCGTCGCGCTCACAACAATTCTTTTACGATATCTAATCTGCCATTTTCACCGCTGCATCCTGCAAATTTGTCATAAAAATGCTTTTGGCACAAAGTATGATAGCAAATGGGCGACAATAACCGTATTGTATAACCAATCGTAATTGAAAAACTGTTTAACAATATGAAGCCCATCAACGACAGAGTTGTCATTAAGCCCTCTGCGGCTGAAGAAATGACCAAAGGTGGTATCATTATTCCCGACACTGCCAAAGAAAAACCTCAAAGAGGGGAAGTCGTGGCAGTAGGACCTGGCAAAGACGGTAACCTGATGACCGTTCAGGTCGGTGATATCGTTCTTTATGGCAAGTATGCCGGTCAGGAGTTGAATTATAATGGAGAAGACTACCTGATTATGCGCGAAGACGATATCCTCGTCGTGCTTTCTTAATTTTTTCATTCAAACATTCAAAACCGAAAATCTAAAAGTATTATGGCTACTAAAGAAATTAGCTTTAATAGAGACGCAAGAGAAAAACTCCGCAATGGCGTAGATGCACTTGCCAACGCTGTGAAAGTAACCCTCGGACCAAAAGGGCGCAACGTAGTTATTCAAAAGAGCTTTGGCGCTCCTCAGATTACAAAAGATGGGGTGACCGTCGCTAAGGAAGTAGAGCTGGAAGATCCTGTAGAAAATATGGGTGCACAAATGGTGAAAGAGGTTGCTTCCAAAACAGCTGATGCTGCAGGGGATGGCACAACAACCGCTACCGTTTTGGCGCAGGCGATGATCAGTGCGGGGCTGAAAAACGTCACAGCAGGGGCTAATCCGATGGATGTAAAACGCGGCATTGACAAGGCAGTGAAGCTTGTGATCAAAAACCTGGAAAAGCAGTCGGAAGTGATTGGTGATGATTTCAAGAAAATCAAGCAAGTAGCTTCTATTTCTGCCAATAATGATGATGAGATTGGCGATATGATCGCTGATGCGATGAAGCGCGTATCGAAAGACGGTGTTATCACGGTAGAAGAAGCAAAAGGTACAGACACTTATGTGGAAGAAGTACTCGGCATGCAATTTGATCGCGGCTATCTTTCTCCCTACTTTGTAACGAATGCAGAGGAAATGATCACAGAGTATGAAAATCCTTATATTCTGATCACGGATAAGAAAATTTCTAATATGCAGGACATCGTTCCGCTGTTGGAAAAGGTGATTGGTGCAGGCCGACCTTTGTTGATCATTGCTGAAGACGTAGAAAGCCAGGCTTTAGGTGTGCTGGTGGTCAACCGCCTTCGGGCCAACCTGAAAGTAGTAGCCGTAAAAGCACCAGGTTTTGGTGATCGCCGCAAAGCGATGCTCGAAGATATTGCCATTTTGACAGGTGGTACGGTCATCAGCGAAGAAAAAGGTTATAAGCTTGAAAATGCTGACTTGAGCCACGTCGGTCAGGCTGAAAAAATTAGCATTGACAAGGATAATACGACGATTGTAAATGGCAAAGGCAAAGAAGACCAAATCAAAGCGCGCATCAATCAAATCAAGCAGCAGATCGAAACTACTACCTCTGACTATGACCGGGAGAAACTCCAGGAACGCTTGGCTAAATTATCGGGTGGGGTGGCAGTGCTTTATGTTGGTGCTCCCACAGAAGTAGAAATGAAAGAGAAAAAAGATCGCGTGGATGACGCTTTGCATGCTACTCGTGCTGCTGTTGAAGAAGGTATCGTGGCAGGTGGCGGGGTAGCGCTGGTGCGCACGATTGCCGCTTTGCGCAACTTCAAAGGGGCAAACGAAGATGAAAACATCGGTGTTCAAATCGTAAAAAAAGCTTTGGAAGCTCCTTTGCGCACGATTGCTGACAATGCTGGTGTAGAAGGTTCTGTTATCCTGCAAAAGGTATTAAATGGCAAAGATAGCTACGGCTATAATGCTCGTACCGATAAGTTTGAGGACTTGAAAAAGGCGGGTGTAATTGACCCAACCAAAGTAACTCGCATTGCTTTGGAAAACGCCGCTTCCATCGCTGGTATGGTACTTACGACCGAGTGTGTGATCAATGAAAAAGCTGAAAAGGAAAGCAACGGACACGCACACATGCCTCCAGGTGGGATGGGCGGCATGATGTAATTTTTTAATTACACAACCATTTTATAATAAAAGTACAAAGCCTTTCACAAGCATCGTGAAAGGCTTTTTTAGTTTCAAATTTTTTATTGAAGTGTTCGTTCGTATCGAATTCTTTCCAGAATGGCATTGCCAAAAAAACACAAACCAGTGTTGAATACAACCAAAGAAAGCGTACCGGCTGGCACCCAAAGCGTCCAGGCAATTCCATTGGCTTTAAGCATTGCGGATTCTGCTATCAAGCAAGCCCCCAAGCCCACCAACACCAGACCCAATGGGGCTTGTATCAACCAATTGCGATAATGTCGGTTGGACGGTTTTATCGAATTCATAATCTAATGTTATTTATCAAAAGGTTGGACAGCCGATGGCTTTACCGCGCCCTCGTCCAGCCCCCTTGCCGTTGAATCCACTACTGCCACCTAGGAAGTAAGAAAGCGTGATCCCCCCTACATGATACCAATCCAGGAATTGACCGCCCCGCTCATAAAGAATTTCATTACCATCGGGACCAGGAATGAGGGCATTGCTGATAAAAGCAGCCAGGCGGCCATTGCCTTCGTAAACTTCCCTGTAATTGACTGTTGTGCTGCTGATATCGTCCAAGTAATCCGTAAAAGTTTTGCGCCAGCCAAATTCCAGCCCAATCATCCAGGTATCATTAACGACAAACTTGATTCCTCCGCCGAAAGGGACGCTAAATTGAGTCAGTTGATAGGGCGCCTCGTACCCCGGCAATCCTTGCCCCTCGGTGCCAAGTGGTTGTAAATCAATCCAACTACCATCGAATTGTGTTTGCGGATTGAAACGAAAGATAGCGCCGCCGCCAAACAAATATGGGCGTACCCTGAAGTTGTCGCTCCCGAGAGAAAAAGGATGCAATTCAAGAGAAAGCGCTAACTCTGAGATATTGGAACGAAAACCTGGACGCACGACCGTTACGCTGCTATCGCCATTGCCACTTACTTTGGCTAAAGTAATTCCTAACCTTGCCGACAAGAAATCATTGACGTTGTACCTGCCAAAAAAACCACCAGCGGGATTGATTTGCGTGAAGTAAACCCCAAATTCGCGGGGTGAAAGATCGCCACTGTACAAAGAACCTCCCAGCATAGCGCCTAATTCGACACTTTGTGCTTGGGCAAATGATGCAAATAGAATTCCGAGCCAAAGCAGGCATTTTCTCATAGTTGGGTATGTTTTGAGATTATAAATGTACGTTGAAGTTATTTTTTCAACGCTAAACGGCTAAGTTTTAGCATTCAAATGGGTAGATTTTCTTTGGCGCTTCGCATTATTTTACCATTTGCTATAGCAGGGCACTGGGTCGCGGAATGCCTTTCGGATGGCTTCACCGAAATTATAGGAAACAAGCATCGCGCCTTGATAATACCAGTCTTTGAAAGGGCTGCCGCGGCGATATTCCACAGAGATCGGCTCATCGCTGTTCAGACTGGGATTGCTCAGCTTTGCAGCCAATTGCCCGTTCCCCTCAAAAACGTCCTGATAATTCACCCTGGTAGCGCTTACATCATCCAAATAATCCGTTTGTAAAACTCTACCACTTACTTCAAAGCAAATCGTCCAGCGGTCGCTCAGAATAAAACGAATACCCGCGCCAACGGGGATGTTCAATTGGATGAGGGAATATTTGCTGTCATAACCGGCTAAGCCTTGCCCTTCTGTGCCGAGGGGTTGCAATCTGACCAGGTCACCATTGTCCAATTCTGCTTTTGGATTGAAATGATAAACACCGATACCCGCAAAGACATAAGGCATTGTAAAACTCGACTCCGTGTGGCGGATACGCAGGGCGTGCCATTCGCCCGTGAGGGTAAGTTCAATGATATTAGTTTTGAAATTCAATTGCCTTTCAGGGTAAGAACTTTGGCTGTCATCAGCGGCAACGCTTCCAAAATTGATGGCAAGCCTGGCAGAAGTTTTCTGGCTGAAGCTCGTGCGCCCAAAAATACCAATGCTGGGACGCATTTGTTGGATCATATCAATCGGGCTGGCAGGCGAGAGGTCGCCATTGTAAGTAAAAGCGCCGAAGGTAAGCCCAATATCAATGGGTTGTGCAGTAGCAGTAAGCGTGATTGCCCAAAAGAGTAGTAGCGTGTTGAATTTTTTCATGGGTATTTTTAACTTGTTCTTGGGAATTTTATTTTCATAGTTTCTATAACGCCAAAAGTGCAGGTTTTTATTTTAATATGTCAATGTTTAAGAGATTGTTTTTCAAACAAAAGAAGCAAAGTAGTCTTTTTAAGCCATGTTTTAACCAATTGGACTTTCTTGCTGTTATGTAGTTTGATTCAAAGAAAAAATGAATGCTTATGTCCATGCACAGGCGAATGCCAACAGATGATGCCCCAAAAGTAAAAATTACTAAAGAAAGACTGTTTCGAGCCGCTCGAATTTTCAAATTTATTCGACCCTACCGCTGGTCTTTTGTTTTCGGATTGATTTTATTGAGTACCTCCAGCTTGTTGTTTATGGTATTTCCGGGGGCAGCCGGCGAAATGGCAAATGTAGCCAATGGCAATGCAAAGTTCGATTATTCTTTAGAACAATTTGGCTTGTTTTTTTTGGTTTTGCTCCTCATTCAGGGGGTATTTTCTTACCTGCGCACTATTTCTTTTGCCAATGTGAGTGAAAAAGGCATGGCAGACGTACGCAAAGCTTTGTATCAGCGGCTTATCACCCAGGAAGTCACTTTTTTTGAGCAACGCAGGGTAGGGGAACTGACCAGTCGCATCACTTCCGATGTGGAAAAACTGCAAAATGCTTTTTCATTTACGCTGGCGGAATTTATCCGGCAAATAGTGACCCTGATTTCGGGGGTGGCAATTATTGCCTGGCTTACGCCGAAACTGTCTTACATTATGCTGCTCACTTTTCCGGTGGTGGTCGTGATTGCTATGGTTTTTGGGCGGTACATCCGCAAAATTTCCAAAAAAAGGCAGGACGAACTGGCCACTACCAACGTAATTGTAGAAGAAACCTTGCAATCTTTCTCCGTGGTAAAATCTTTTACAAATGAATGGTATGAAGCTTTGCGCTACGGCAAATCCATAGATAAAGTGGTACAAATCTCTCTGAAGTTTGCGCGCACACGGGGTTTATTTTTTATTTTTATCATTACAGTGCTGTTTGGCGCTATTTTTTTTATTCTTTGGCGTGGTGCACTGCTGGTAAAAAGCGGGGATATGCAAGTGGGGGATTTGTTTTCTTTTATTTTGTACACCGGCATTATTGGCGGCGCTATCGGAGGCTTGGGCAATTTATACACCGAGTTGGTCAGCGCTTTGGGGGCTACAGAGCGTATTCAGGAGATTCTGGAGCGTGAGGGAGAAGTAGCGCCTGTGCATACACCACTGAGCCCGAATGAGCGTTTTAAAGGAAATATCGAGTATAAAGAAGTGACATTTGCTTATCCGACCCGCAAGGATGTGCAAGTGCTGAAAGGTATCAGTTTTGATATACAAGCTGGGCAAAAGGTAGCGCTGGTAGGTGCCAGCGGGGCAGGTAAATCTACGATTGTACAGTTGCTACTGCAATTTTACAAAGCTGATTCTGGTCAAATATTGGTAGATGGACGTGCCGTTTACGACTATGACCTGTTGAAATATCGCCAGAATATTGCTATCGTGCCGCAGGAAGTGCTGCTTTTTGGAGGTACGATTAGGGAAAATATTTCGTATGGAAAACCTGATGCAACGGAGGCAGAAATTATCGAAGCAGCTACCTTAGCCAACGCCTGGGACTTTATCCAGTCTTTTCCCGATGGGTTGGATACGATTGTTGGCGAGCGCGGGGTGAAACTTTCCGGCGGGCAACGACAACGGGTCGCTATTGCCAGAGCTATCCTAAAAGACCCTGCAATCCTGTTGTTGGATGAAGCCACTTCTTCTTTGGATGCAGAATCAGAGAAACTTGTGCAGGAAGCGCTTAATCGCCTCATGGAAAATCGCACTTCGATTATCATAGCGCATCGGCTGGCTACCGTGCGCGATGTGGATTGCATTTATGTTATTGACGAAGGGCGGATTGTTGAACAAGGTACGCACCAGGAGCTTTCTTTGATGGAAGATGGATTGTACAATACGCTTGCAAAACTACAATTTGAAATGGCTTAATTCTCAATATGTTCCAGCTTAAGTACCTGTTAATCACGCTTGGAATTATTGGTTTGATTGTGTTGTATGTTTTTGAGTTTGAGTGGCTAAATCGAACTTTTCACAGCGGGCGCTTGGTTTTTATCTTCCTTTTGCTGGGCGCAATTGTCGGTTATTTCCTAAGCAAAAAATTTCGGAAAACAGGAAAAGATTGGATCGAAAAATTACAACTCACCCTCCTGATCGCTGTGCCGCTGACGCTTTTTGCGCCGCTACTGGGCAGCTTGAGTAATCGCTTGCTAAGTTTTCGCGCAGCACACAGCATCCTTGTTGAGTTTGTTGAAGAAAAGCCCTATTTCGCCTCTATTTTTGGTGTTTTGCAAGATGAAAAAGTAAAGCCCACTGGCTACCGTTCTTTTTTCTACAAAGATCAACAATTGATTCGCTTGCAAAGCAAAACGCCACTCTTTGAAAGGGCAGTGCAGGGCGATACGGTGCAGCTACAGCTCAAAAAAGGATTGTGGGGTTTTGAGTTTGTACCGAAATAAGCGTGCAACTTTGCAAAAGATAAAGATTTCAAAAGGTTGATATAATTTGTATTTTGCGTGCCGCTCAAGACAATGGTATGAAAATCATAGAAAATCAATCGCTTCGGACTTACAATACCTTTGGAATTGATGTTTTGGCGAAATACTTTGCCGAAGTTTGTTCTGAAAATGAGCTTCAAATAGTGTTAAAACAAAATATTCAACCCCTGCTTTTGTTGGGTGGAGGAAGCAATGTTTTACTAACAAAAAACTTTGACGGGCTTGTTATCAAAAACAGTATTTCTGGTATTCAAATAGAAACAGCGCGCGACCAGAAAGTTATTGTGTCTGCTGGTGCAGGGGAAAACTGGCATGGTTTTGTGCAGTGGTGCCTGAGGCATGACTTCGGAGGTGTGGAAAATCTATCGCTTATTCCAGGCACGGTTGGGGCTGCGCCCATCCAAAATATTGGCGCTTATGGAGTGGAACTGAAAGCTGTTTTTCACCATTTGGAGGCGATGGAGTTAAGTACCTGTCGGATTCACACATTTTCAAAAGAAGATTGCCAGTTTGGCTATCGGGATAGCATCTTCAAGCGCGATTTAAAAGATAAGTTTTGCATCACCAAAGTTTATTTTGAATTAACTAAAAAAGAGCACTCAATCAATATTTCCTATGGTGCTATAAAAGATACCCTGTATGATAGAGGAATAGAAAAGCCGACCATTCAGGAGCTTAGCCAGGCGGTGATCGCTATTCGAAGTAGTAAATTACCTGACCCAGCAGTGATCGGCAATGCCGGTAGTTTTTTTAAAAACCCCGAAATTCAATCTGATGCATTTGATGTTTTAAAACGGCAATTCCCTAATCTACCTGCTTTCCCTGGCGAGCGAGGCGGCGTAAAAGTACCGGCTGGTTGGTTGATAGAACAATGTGGCTGGAAAGGAACGCGCCGTGGTGATGCAGGTTGCTATGAAAAACAAGCACTCGTACTGGTCAACTATGGCAAGGCGAAAGGGGAAGAGATTTGGCAGTTGGCAAGGGATATAGCAGATTCGGTACAAGTAAAATTTGGGATTCAGCTCCAGGCAGAAGTGAATTTGGTTTGATGTGTTTTTATTGCTACTAGCCAATTTGATTAGGGTAATAAAACTTAGCTTTTACAACAACTTGCCCGTATTGCTTCGATAAGGTGCTAACGTGTCCGATTGCGGATCCAGTTCTGTGATGAGAAAATCTATTTGGCTCATGTCACAAACTTTAATTTTTTGTACAGAATTGAGCTTTTCTGATATAGCGCAGAGAACCACCTTGGAAGATGCCTGAATCATGGCTTTTTTTACAGTCACTACCTCCCAATCAGATTCGGTAATGCCGGCAAAGGCATCAATACCATTGGTACCCATAAAGCAAATGTCAGGACGGACTTCTGTCAGCTTACCGATTACTTCTCCTCCTACGGCTATTTTGGCGCTTTTGGAAAGCTGCCCGCCCAAAAAAATAGTTTCACTGGAGGGATGTTCAAGCAATTGCATGGCAGTGGAAAGGCTAACTGTAAGAAAAGTTACTTTCAAATCGGGTGGTATAAGTCTTGCGATCTCAAGGTTGGTGGAGCCACCGCTAATCAGGACTAACATACCATCCTGTAGCAGTTGGACTGCCTTTCGGGCAATAGCAATTTTTTCTTTGTAGGCATAAATGTCTTGCTCATGGTACGAAAAACCGCTGTAGGATTTGGAGAGTGCCCCGCCTCTTACCTTTGTGATTTTATTAGAATTTGCAAGATCTTGCAAATCACGTCTTATGGTATCTTCTGATACTTCAAATTTTTCACTTAGATCAGCTAATAAGACCTTATTATGCAAATTGATTTCCCTCAAAATCAGCGTTTGCCTTTCTTCCTTTAGCATATTTCCTGCATTAAATTGCGCTATTGTAAATTTTCGCAAACAAAATAAGGAAAAAAATTGCATAAACCCGCAAATAATTGCAATTTTGTTTGCAGAAAGTTGAGGGCTTGTTCTTTTTGGTTTTAGGTAGCGCTTTCAGAAAAACCATTTTCTCCAAACGACCTGATTTTTATACTCCCATTAACATAGCAAAGATTGCATTTCATTATTATTCAATAAATAGTAGCATTGAATTATGCACCAGCAAAGCTATTCTGAAAAAATTCCATTACAGGTTTTTCCGACTTCCTATGCCGCATCCAAAGCTGTTGCCGCAGAGATTGCCGATCTCATTCAGGGCAAGGCTGCCAAAGGAGAGCATTGCGTTTTGGGTTTAGCTACTGGTTCTACACCTACTACTGTTTATGCCGAATTGATCCGCATGCACCAAGAAGAAGGGCTGAGCTTCAAAAATGTGGTCACTTTCAATTTGGATGAATATTTTCCAATGCAACCAGATCAACTGCAGAGCTACGTGCGGTTTATGAAGGAAAACTTATTCAACCATGTAGATATTCTTCCTGAAAATGTGCATATCCCTGATGGCACACTACCGCGTCAGGAGGTGGAGGCGTATTGCAAAAGTTATGAAGAAAAAATACACAATTTTGGGGGCTTGGATTTGCAAATACTTGGCATCGGGCGCACGGGGCATATCGGGTTTAACGAGCCAGGCTCTGGCGTAGATTCCAAAACCAGATTGATTACGCTGGATCATATCACGATCACGGATGCAGCGAGTGACTTTTTTGGGGAAGAAAATGTACCACGTAAGGCGATCACGATGGGGGTAGGTACGATCCTCGAAGCAAAGCGCATTATCCTCATGGCCTGGGGCGAAGGTAAAGCGCCGATTATTCAAAAAACAGTGGAAGGCACTATCTCGGATTCCGTACCGGCTACTTATTTACAAAAACATCCGAATGCAACGGTCGTACTGGACGAAGCAGCAGCGGCAGAACTGACACGCTTCAAAACACCTTGGCTGGTGGGTACTTGTGAGTGGAATGATACGATGATTAAAAAGTCCGTCACTTGGCTGAGTTTGAAATTGGGCAAACCCATTCTGAAATTAACCAACAGAGACTATGCTGATAATGGGATGGTTGATTTGATCACAGCCTATGATTCAGCTTATTATGTAAATATCAAGGTATTCAACGAATTACAGCACACAATCACGGGTTGGCCAGGAGGCAAACCCAATGCTGATGACACGAATCGCCCTGAACGCGCAGAGCCCGCTCAAAAACGAGTCATTATTTTTAGCCCACACCCCGACGATGATGTGATTTCGATGGGCGGCACTTTTATTCGCCTACATGACCAGGGGCATGATGTACACGTAGCTTATCAAACTTCAGGAAATATTGCAGTATTTGATGATGATGTAGTGCGTTTTGCCGATTTTGTAAACGATTTTCATGAAGCATTTGGGCTACATAAGGAAGTAACGCAATCACTGTTCGATACCATCCGTGAAAAATTGAAGTCGAAAAAACCTGGCGAAGTAGATCCGAAGGAAGTGCAGAAAATCAAAGGGTTGATTCGGCGAGGCGAAGCCAAGGCAGGGTGCCGTTATGTGGGCATCAAGGATGAGAATATTCACTTCCTGGATATGCCGTTTTATGAAACAGGCTTGGTAAAGAAAAAACCATTAAGTGAAGAGGATATTCAGCTCATCGTAAACTTACTTCGCCAGATTAAACCACACCAAGTTTTTGCTGCCGGTGACTTATCCGATCCACATGGTACGCACCGGGTCTGCTTAAGTGCGATCTTTCAGGCATTGGAGCGCTGCAAACAGACGGGGGATGACTGGATTAAAGATTGCTGGGTTTGGCTTTACCGCGGCGCCTGGCAGGAGTGGGATATTCACGACATTGATATGGCGGTGCCGCTTAGTCCTGACGAATTATTACGAAAGCGACGGGCTATTTTTAAGCACCAATCGCAGAAAGATCGCCCATTATTTCCAGGGCACGATTCCCGCGAATTTTGGGAGCGTGCAGAACAACGCAACAGAGGCACGGCTAAATACTACGATAACTTGGGATTGGCAGAATATGAAGCCATCGAAGCTTTTAAGAGATACTATTTTTAAAAATATCGCATAGATATTTATAACACTAGTTTAGAGCCTTAATTTATTCATTTAAACTAACTAAGCGACTATGATGCAGATCCACTTAAGTCGAAAGTTGTTGCTACTCCTCACAATGGTAATGGCAACTACACTTGCTTTTTCGCAAAGAATTAATTTTTCTGTAAAAGGAACCGTAACAGATGAAAGCGGAGAACCTCTGATTGGTGTAACTGTGCTCCTAGCAGAAGCCAGAATAGGAACAGTAAGCGATGAAAGGGGGTACTACGACTTGTCTGGCAGTATTCAGGAAGGAACCCACACCTTACAAGTAAGTTATGTCGGTTATTCTACTTATTTTGAAAAAATCACTATTGATGCTACTAACAACATCATAGCAAAGGATATCCAACTGGGAACGGACATTCTTGAACTGGATGCAATAGTAGTGACGGGTAACTCGCCGACTTCCACCCGAAGGCAATTAGGTAACGCTATCGGTGTGGTGGGTGCTGAAAAACTGCAAAATTCTGGTACAACCAATACCCTCGCGGCATTGAGTGGTAAAGTAATGGGCGCTCAGATTTCTCAAAACGATGGCTATCCGGCGGGTGGTATTTCGGTGCGCTTGCGTGGTGCCAGTTCTATCAAGGGTTCCAGCGATCCGCTTTACATCGTAGATGGAGTAATTGTGGATAATAGTTCAACTAACGTGATCAACTTAAGTGCCGATGCTATGGTGACGGGCTTGCAAGCGGGTCAAAACCGCCTGGTGGATATTAATCCAAATGACATTGAGCGCATCGAAGTACTCAACGGAGCGGCGGCGGCAGCTATTTATGGCTCACGCGCTTCCAACGGCGTGGTGCAGATTTTTACCAAACGCGGTAAGAGCGGCAAGCCAAGTATTGAATTTGGTACTTCTATTCAGTACAGCGCTTTGCGCCAGCGGGTTTTCCTGACCAAACACCCGGAGCGCTTTGGTGTAAAAGGAAACGACCGCCTGGAAACAACTCAGGATCGTTTGACAATCCTCTTGACACTGGGCTTAACAGATGCTACGCTTACCGCCAATAACGTACCTTTCATAAAAGCAGCGCCTGCCAATAGAACCCTGATCACGGCCAAGTATCCGGTACAACGTTATGATTATCAGGATGATATTTTTGAAGGCGCTTGGGGAACGGATAACTACCTCTCTATTTCTGGTGGTAATGAAAAGACGAATTATTTTGCTTCTTTCGGCTATTTCAATAATGATGGTATTATCAAAAATACCAATTTCACGAAATACACTGGGCGCTTGCGATTGAATCAAACCCTTGCAGATTGGGCTTCAATGTCGGTTGGTTTGGCTTATAATTATAGCTTGAGCCAAGATATGCCGAACGGTAACAACTTTTTCAGCCCGATCAGTACTATGTTTATCATGGACAACGTGTGGGACATCAACGAACGCGATGCTGCCGGCAACCTAAAACAAGTGGAATTGGTGCGTGTCAACCCGCTTTCTGTTTTAGAAACATTTGATATTACACAAAGAACGAATCGTACGATCGGCGATATTCAATTTAATTTATATCCAGTTGCAGGGCTGACGGTCAATGCCATTCTGGGGGTTGATAATTATTCTCTGGTGGGTAATGAATTCCATCCGCGTTTGCCTTATGCTGGCGTAGCAGCTACTTTCTTCCCAGACGGCTATGTGAGTAACGCTACCAGCAACGTGACATTGCTCAATCACGACTTGACAGCTACCTATAATCGCAATATTTCCAGTAAGATAACTTCTACAACGACTGCTGGCTATCAGATTCAATACAATCGCAATCACTTCACCGCGCAGGAAGGACGCGACCTGGCGCCGTTCGTAAAAACGATCGCGGCTGCTGCCAACCTCTTCTCACTGCCGGTGCAAAGCATTGCTCAGCGCAGCGTGTGGGGGTACTTCCTGCAACAAACCTTTGGCTACAATGAGCAGTTCTTCCTCACCCTCGCCGGACGGATTGATGGCTCTTCTGCCTTTTCGGAAGATAATCAGAATATTTTCTATCCGAAAGCAAGCTTCAGTTGGTTGTTGTCGGACTACTGGAAAGGAAGCACTTTGCAAAATACACTTGGAACACTTAAATTGCGTGCTTCCTACGGGCAGGCTGGTAACTTGACAGGGATCGGTCCTTTCGACCGTTTTGACAACTTCTTATTAAGCCAATTAGTAGGATTGCCTTCTATCGTGCCTTCACGCATCCTGGCAAACCCCGATGTGAAACCCGAAGTAATGACCGAATTTGAAGTAGGCGCCGACATGGCGTTTTTCAAAAACAGAGTCGGTTTAAATATCACTTATTATAACCAGGATATTGATGATCTTTTGCTGGATCGCCAATTGCCGCCAACCGCAGGTGGTACGAGTATTGTAACCAACGTGGGAAGCATGAGTAATAAAGGTATCGAAGTGATGTTGCAGGTTTCTCCGATTAAAAAGCAGAACTTTAGCTGGGATTTGACGGCGCTATGGTCGCGCAACCGCAATGAAGTATCGGGTATTGACGGAGTGCTGTTCTTACGGGGTAGCGATGGTACGCAATCAGCGATTAGCGGCGAGCAATTTGGCTTGTTCTTTGGTCGGTACTACGCTCGTGATAACGATGGCAATTTGCTACTCACTTCACAAGGCTTGGCACAACCCGAAAGAGGCTTGATCATTCCTCAAAGCCAGTACGATCCTAATAATTTGCCGGAAGGCGCACAGCGGGATCGTATTTACAATGTAGCGGGCAGCTACTACGTGCCAGTTCGCAATACTGCTGGTCAGCCAACAGGTTCTCAGCTTTTGAAAATCATCGGTGATCCAAATCCAGAATGGTTTGGTTCCTTCGCTTCTGATCTGACTTTCAAAAAGTTATCTTTCCGCTTCCAGTTTGACTTTTTCCAGGGTGCTGATATTTACAACTGGAACCGTATCACGGGCAACAACGTTGGTCATGGCAAAATTGCTGAGCAAGAACTCAAGGGCGAAGTAGCGCGGGGCTATGTGGCTTCTATTGCGGGCGGTGTCACAGGCGACCGTATACAGGAAGAGCATATTGAAGATGCTTCTTATATCAAATTGCGCGAGGTGGCTTTGAGCTATAACCTGGGCAGAGTGGGTAAGGCGTTCCAAAATGTAAACTTCACCCTTGTGGGACGCAACCTGCTTTCATTCGACGATTATGAAGGCTTCGATCCAGAAACCAACTCAGCTGGTCAGAACGACCGCGTGCGAGGTGACGACTTTGGTAACGTACCGATTCCATTGAGTGTACAATTCAAAATTGGTGCGAAGTTTTAATAATGATTCTTGGCTTTACGGAAGTCAGAAGATTTCTAAAAATTAAAATCTTGAAAAATGAAAAAAATCATCATAATCGCTATGCTGCCTTTGTTGTTCTTGTTGGGTAGTTGCGAAAAAGAATATACCAACCCAAATGCTGCCACTAAAGATGCTGTGATCAACAGCGTGGACGGCTTACTCGGCTTGGTGGTTGGTATCAAAAAAGAGTATTCTGTGGGCGCTACTGGCGCTTTGTACAATATTATTTCAGCTAATGGATTGACTACCAAAGAATTATTTGTGATCAATACCGGTAATGGCGAACTCGCTTCACTGGAAGCCGGCGGTAGCACGCTCAATAACACGAATGCTTTTGTGACCAATATCTGGACAAGCTCCAACCTGGTGAAATCCTATGCCCAGCTTTTGATTGACAATGCCGATATCGCTGAAGACGAAGGCACTTTCACTGGTATTTTGGTGTACGGGCATTTTTTCAAGGCACTGGCAATCGGCACGATGGCGCAGTTTTGGGAGCAAGTACCTACTGAAGTAACCGATGGCGCTGACTTTTTGGGTGGAAAATTCGCTACTTTCAAATCGCGCACCGAAGCTCTACAGGAAGCCGTCAAATTACTGGAAGATGCAGCAGGTGCATTAGCGAAAGCGCCTATTTCTGCGGCTTTTAATGCAAAAGTAGGTACAGACATCAATATCACCAACGCCATCCAGGCTCTGCTGGCGCGCTATTACACCATGCTCGGCAATTCTTCGAAAGCATTGGAAGCTGCCAATAAAGTGGACCTGGCGAGTAAGTCTTTTTTCAAATACGATGCCATCAGCCAAAACCCTGTATTCCGCACTTCTTTAGTCAATAACAATACCTACAATGGCTTGAATAATTTTGGTTTGACTGGTGCATTGGCGCCAAACCCTGCTGATGGGCGCATTGCATTTTTCCTGGGTGCAAACCCTGCCACCAACGTAAAGGTGCAAGGCTTTTTTAAGAGTGATACCGACCCGATCCCTGTTTATCAGCCTGGTGAAATTACTCTGATCAAAGCGGAGGCTTATGCTCGGCAAAACCAGATACCACAGGCGATTGAAGAATTGAATAAAGTGTTGACTAAGACCAACGATGTATTTGGCGTCAATGCCAATTTGCCGGCTTATAACGGAGAACAAACGCAAGCGGCGGTTTTACAGGAAATTTATCGCAACCGTTGTATCGAATTGTATATGAGTGGCTTAAAGCTGGAAGATAGCCGTCGTTTCGGTCGCCCTGGCCCAAACGATGCCAATCCGGAGCGCAACCGGAACTTCTATCCATATCCACTGCGCGAAAGAACCAATAACCCAAACACACCGGCAGATCCGGCGATATAAAACAGAGGCTACTATTTTACACACAATACTTTACTGGGTCTCCCTGCCCTTGGCGGGGAGATTTTTTTTATTCCAAGGTTTTGTCAGAGAAAAACAAAATACGGGCATATTTGCTTTATTAATACTAACTTGGGTATTACTAATAGATAAAGAGGATGAGAACACTAATCGGTATTTTAATTCTAAGCCTCTTTGCTTCTCCGGCTACCTGTCAGTTTATACAATCTGATAACTATACTTTATATGAAAACCTATCGAGGGGCTTGATCAAAGCGGTGACCATAGATCATATTGGCTTCGTATGGGTGGCAACCGATGAAGGGCTCATTCGATTTGACGGCAAACAAGCTTTGTTTTTTAAAAACGAATTGAAGGGTGGTTTTGCCAAAGGTTTTCTAAAACGAGCAGGCAAGCCGCTATTAGTGGTGCATGATTATGGCGTAACGGAGATCATCAGCCAACCAGATACGACCTACTTTCATCAAATTTTATCGGGTACAACGGTAGATTCTGACACCCTCTTGTTCTTTCCTAAAACACTGTACGAAAGCCGTGATAAATCTTTATGGATCGGAGAAAATCAAGCTATTGTACGCTACTATAAAGGGAAGATCAAAAAATACAGATTCAGGGAAGGTACCGATGGCGGCAGTATTTATAGCATTTATCGTAGTTTTTCGATGGTAGAAGATGAATTGGGACACTTGTGGGTGATTTCTTTTAGCGGTGATTTGTATTATTTTGATAACCAAAAAGATAAGTTCATAGAAGTCAGTTTGGATTTGCCTTTAAACAGAATAAGCTTTTTTATCAAAACTGATAAAAATAACTATTGGATAGGTGGTCAGCAGGGTATATACGAGATAAGCCTATCTTATAGAGCTATAAAATCCTGTCAAAAAATCAGTGATTTGAAGGATATTTCTTGTGGCATACTGATAGACAACGAATGCTACGTTGGCACCTGGACTGAGGGACTCTACAAGCGAAATATAAAGGGCGGTTTGAATGCTTTTGAAAAAATTAACACCCTTCCCTTCAAAGATGTATTGGGATTGGCACATGATCTGCACAACGGTTTATGGGTAGTAGGTAGCGAAAAAGTCGCTTCACTGGCTGCTGGTTTTTTCAAGGAAGTGCCACTCCAAGAGCCGACTGTAGCGATTGAGGTGCTGAGTATTCTCCCTAATGGTACTATCGTGGTAGGCACTTGGCAAAACTTTTATTTCATAAAAAGAAACAAGGAGCGTTTAAAAGATGATATCACCGTATTGCCTATTCATATTGCTCCTACGGCACTTTTTTGTGATACCGACCGCCTCTGGATTGGCACGCTAGATGGCAGTGTTTATTCCTATAAATTAGAAGGTCAGCAACTTGAACGCCTTGAGGCTATACCTGCTACCAGTAATCCTATTGCTAAAATTTTAAAAGACCAACAAGGCAATATTTGGGTTAGCGGTAATAAGCCCTATGGTTTGGTTCAAATCAGACCCAACCGACAGGTTGAGTTTCATAAGAATAAGGGTTTAGCTGAGAGTCGCACTATACATCTTGATAAATCAGGGGTGCTTTTTGTGGGCGGCACCGACATAAATCATTATTTATATTGCTACTTCCCACCAATTGATTCTTTTGTGAACTTAAGTGTTCCCTTGAATTTTGATGTAAAAGGAAATTTTGCTGTGACCAGCATCGCTACTACTCCCGATGGTGCATTATGGCTTGGCACTTCTCATGGTTTGTTAAAATATAACTTTGCAAAAAGTGGGTTGTCGGAAAATAAAATAACCCGAATAACATTAGAAAAAGTGCCTACGGATGAATCCATCAAATCCCTGTATTCCTCTAATGATGGTACTTTGTGGGTCGCTACGCCAAGTGGGCTGATTGCTTTTGACGAAGGCTTGTCACTCTTATATGATCAATCAAGCGGGCTTCCCAGCATTAACTTAACTACACAGGGACTGGCGCTTGATTTTGACAATAACCTTTGGGTTGGTACATCAAAAGGGCTAGCACTTTTTCAGCAGAATCAATATCGCAACAGCCTTACACCATCGCCTATTTTTACAGCCTTAAAGGTCAATGGGATCAAGCAGAGACTGACTGCTGGCAGCCCTATGGTTTTTTCGCTCAATTCAAATATTGAAATAACCTATCTCGCTCTTTCTTTTCCTTCCGATAAATTGCAGTACCAGAGTCGGCTCATTGGAAAAGATACGTTGCAGTGGACATCCCCCTCCAACCAAAACACTTTGTCTTTTTCTTCTTTATCACCAGGAAAATACATTCTCGAGGTCAAAGCACAGCAGCATGGAGGGTTTCTCTGGAGCGATGTTACTACCCTTACTTTTGTTATCAAGAGTGCTTGGTATCAGAAATGGTGGGCATTACTCCTCTTTATTGGTGGTTTTGTACTTCTTGTTATCGCTATAGCAAAGATTTATAGTTGGCAGCTGATCCAGCAGAAAAAGCGATTGGAAGCAATGGTAGCCGTTCGTACAGAGGAAGTTAAGCTTCAGCAAAAACATATATTGGAACAAAAAGAAAAATACCGCTTGCTAAAAGAAAAACAGTTGAACGAGCAAATCGAGTATAAAAACAAACAATTAACTATTTATACTTTACACTTGATTCAAAAAAACGAGTCTCTCAAAGAATTACAACTTGAAATCAACAAAATACTTCGACAACCTCATAAAAAGGATAAAGCAGAACTTCGCAATTTTCTTTCTATTATTGATTATAGCTTTAGAAAAGATGAGGAATGGGAGAAATTCAGGTTATATTTTGAAAATGTTCATGCCCGCTTTTTTGAAAACCTTCTCAAAGAACACCCCACACTCACACCACAAGAACTTCGGTTGTGCGCCCTCATTCGCTTGAACCTGTCCATGCAAGAAATAGCCACGATCCTCGGTATTTCAGCTGAGAGCGTCAAAACAGCACGCTTTCGGTTGCGCAAAAAAATGGAGCTGCCTTCCCATGAGACCCTGGTTGATCACATCATGCTATTTTAAAATATACAATAACTTTTCTATCAAAACAGGATGATATAAATCAACCTCAGTATAACCTATTGCAAATAAGAAAGTTAAGTCTTATTGATCACTTTTTGTCACCAGAAGAAAGTTGGGATTGAACCGGACATGCGCTAAATTTGGATGAGCTAATGGCGCGATTGATTTGGCGCAATTAGTGAGCAAAAATGATTTACTAACCTGAATGAACGTAGTTTATGAAACAGAAGCCTAACCATTTTAACAGATGGTGTGTTGCGATTTTGGCGGTATTTTTTTGTAATACCCTGCTCGCACAGCGGACGATCACCGGAACGGTAACGGACGCTCAAACCAAAGAACCACTCATTGGTGCAAATATTATTGTAGTTGGTACAAGTATTGGCACTATTACGGAATTTGACGGATCTTACACACTCAATGTTCCTGAAGGAAGCACTCAATTGGAATTTTCTTATACCGGATATGCCAACCAGCGTGTTACAATCGGTGCATCCAACGTGTTGGATATAGCCTTACAGGCGGGAGAAATCCTCGATGAAGTCGTAGTAATTGGTTATGGTACGGTGAAAAAGGAAGACGCTACCGGAGCGGTAAATTCCGTCTCCAGCAAAGATTTTAACAGGGGCGCTATTGTATCGCCGGATCAGTTAATCACAGGGCGCGTGGCTGGGGTACAAATTACTTCCAATAGCGGCGAGCCCGGCGGACAAGTATCCATTCGTATTAGAGGAGGGACCTCCGTTAATGCAAGCAATGAACCACTTTATGTAATTGATGGTGTGCCAATTGACAATGCAGCCCACAACCCGGGTGGTTTCTCTTCGGGGCGCAACCCGCTCAATTTCCTCAATCCAAATGACATTGAAACCTTCACAGTTTTAAAAGACGCTTCTGCTACAGCTATTTACGGTTCACGGGGTGCTAACGGTGTTATCATCATCACAACCAAAAAAGGGAAAACCGGTGCAAAAGGACAGGTAAGCTATGATGGCTACTACACTTCGGCTTCTTTTATCGACAAGCCGGATGTTTTGAATGCCCAAGATTTCCGAAATGTGGTGACTTTCATCGCACCAGAACGCCTGACGCAATTGGGGAACAATAATACCGATTGGTTTGATGAGATGACTCGTATCGCTACTGGGCATAGCCATACCTTGAGTTTCAGTGGTGGTGCCGAAAACTTGGGCTACCGAGCCTCCCTGGGCTTCCAGAGTCTGGAAGGTATTATTCAATCATCAAAAACAGAAAGAACGAGCTACTCGCTCAATCTCAATCAATCTTTTTTTGATAATCGTTTGAATATCAATTTCAACTTGAAAGGTGCGGTGACAAATGACCAATTCGACCCAGGAGTGGTCGGTGCTGCTTATACCTTTGATCCCACACAGCCTGTATTTGATCCTGCCAATACAAAATTTGCAGGTTATTTTGAATATGGCGTAGCCTTATCTCCCCGCAACCCGGTATCGAGTATTGAACAAATCCAGGATTTGGGCAAAAGTACCCGAAATATTGGAAACATTGAATTTGAATATAAATTTGACGATTTTATTCCGGGCTTGAGTGCAAAATTAAACCTGGGTTACGACGGTAACACAGGCGAACGCAAGCGCTTCTTGCCTACTACCTACGCTATACCACCCGTATCAGCTGATACCGGAGAATTGCGCATCGAAAACTTCACGCGCACTAATGAACTGCTGGATTTTTATCTTAATTATAAAACCACGATTGGTGCCAACCATCGAATTGACTTTACTGCGGGCTATTCCTACCAGGATTTCAGAGGGGAGTTTCCTTCTTTCAGGGCTTTCAATCTGGATAATGACCTGTTTACCTTCAATAGCACTGTTCCAGCCAGAGAATTTGAAGCCAACAACAGTGTCGTTGAAAACCGCCTGATCTCTTTCTTTGGTAGAGCTAATTACGTTTTCAGAGATAAATATTTGCTTACGGTTACCTTACGCCGAGATGGCTCTACCCGTTTCGGAGAATCCAACCGCTGGGGTTTATTCCCCTCAGCAGCACTTGCCTGGCGAATTTTGGAAGAAAACTTTGCGGATGGACTGAGCAAAACTTTCTCTGACCTAAAACTACGGCTGGGCTATGGTATTACTGGTAATCAAGACATTGGAGATTTCCGTTACCTGCCACTTTATACCCTCAGCGATGTGAGGGCTCGTTATCAGTTTGGCAATAGTTTTGTCACCACTGCTCGTCCAGATGGATACGACCCCAACTTGAAGTGGGAAGAAACTGCTTCTTACAACGTAGGATTGGATTTCGGCTTGTTGAATGGTAAAATCAGCGGTACACTGGATTATTACTACAAAAAGACCGAAGACTTGCTCTTTACGGTTACCGTACCAGCTGGCACCAATCTGACCGACCGAGTATTGACCAACATTGGCTCTGTTGAAAACCAAGGTGTTGAGCTAACACTTAATGCTTTTGTAATAGATAAAAAGGATTTTAGCTGGACTGTTGGCTTGAACGCGGCACAAAACACCAATAAAATTCTTTCTATTGACCAGGTAAGCACCACGGGTATTCTCACGGGTTTCATCTCGGGCGGTGTCGGCAATCAAATTCAGATTTTACAGGTAGGGCAGCCCGTGAATTCCTTCTATGTGTATCAACACAAAACAGGCACTAATGGCAATCCACTGGCAGATGGAATAGACCACAATGATGATGGTATTATCAATTTGGCAGATATTTATGAAGATACCAACAAAGATGGAAGGGTAGATGACAAAGACAGAAGCCCTCTGGAGAAACCGGCACCGGATATTATTCTGGGTATCAATTCGCAGTTGACTTTTAAGGGATTTGATTTGAACTTTATTCTCCGCGGCAATATCGGAAACTATGTTTACAACAACAATGCTTCCAATGGCGGTTACTTCAACCGCATTACCTTAAATCCAAACTATGTCAACAATATTCACCAAACGGCTTTAGTGACCAACTTTACGGATCCACAGTACTTCTCTAATTATTATATTGAAGATGCATCATTCTTGCGCTTGGACAATATCACGCTGGGGTATACCCTCCAGCCGTTTAAAAATAGTGCGAGTTTGAGGCTGTATGCTACTGCCCAGAACTTGTTCACTTTCACCAATTACACGGGACCCGATCCGGAAGTAGGTGGTGGTATTGACAATAATCCTTATCCGAGAGCAAGAACCTTTGTATTTGGTTTAAGCCTCGGCTTGTAATAAATGTCATTAGTAAATGCTAAATTTTAAAAGCTATTATTATGAAAAAAATAATAAATATCTTATCTGTTGTAATACTGGCGGTTGTGTCAAGTTGTACCGACCTTGATTTGCAACCCTTGAGCAGTACTACGCCTGAAGTTTTTTTTCAGGATGAATCTTCTTACCGTCAATTTATAGCTAGGGTATATGCCGGCTTGGCGGTAACAGGGCAGCGCGGCCCTGCGGGCGCAGGTGATATCTCCAGCCTGGATGAAGGTTTCTCTAACTACATACGTCAATACTGGCAATTACAAGAACTACCCACAGAGGAAGCCGTACTTGGCTGGGGGGATGCCGGTATTCCTGATTTGCACAACCACAGTTGGACTCCTGATAACCAGTTTGTGCGAGCTATTTATTACAGAATTTATTACCAGATTTCTATCGCAAATGAATTTCTGAGAGAAACAACTGATGACAAACTTGATAAAAGAGCAGTAAGCGCAACAACCAGAACCCAAATTCGCGCTTTTCGGGCGGAAGCTCGATTCTTGCGCGCACTGAGCTACTGGCATGCGATTGATCTATTTGGGGATGTGCCATTTTATACAGAAGAGTCGGGGATTGGTTCTACACCACCCGATCAGGTAGCTCGTGCTACTGTTTTTGAATTTCTTGAAAAAGAATTGGCAGACATTGAGCCTGACATGCTCGCGCCAGGTACAAATGAATATGGAAGAGCTGATCGTGCAGCGCTTTGGATGCTTCAAGCAAAATTATACCTGAACGCAGAAGTTTATGCTGGTAAGTCCTTCTACAATCAGAGTTTGGAAGCCGCCAAGAAGGTTATCAATGCCGGTATTTATAGCTTGGATGATAATTATCAGAATATCTTCCTAGCAGATAATCATCTATCAGATGAAATAATTTTTGCCGTGCCATTTGATGGGGAGAGCACGCAAGGTTATGGTGGTACTACTTATTTGGTACATGCTGCTGTAGGAGGAAGTATGAAGCCAGAAGATTTTGGTATTGATGGGGGCTGGTTTGGTTTAAGAACGACAGCCGCCTTAGTAGACCTTTTCCCAGATGCGAGTGGTGCTGTGGATAAGCGCGCCCTTTTTTATACGAATGGTCAGAGCAAAGAAATTAATTCCATTACTAACTTCAATGATGGCTATGGTTTGCCCAAATACAGAAACGTAACATCTGATGGGGTTCCTGGCGCTGATAAGGTTTTTGCAGATACCGATTATCCGATGTTCCGTTTGGCAGAAGCCTATCTGATTTATGCTGAAGCCGTGTTGAGAGGTGCCACAGGCGGCGATCGGGCTACTGCGCTTAGTTATATCAACGAGCTAAGACAACGAGCATACGGTAACGCAACTGGCAATATCGCTGATGCACAACTCACCCTGGATTTTATACTGGATGAACGCGCCAGAGAGTTGTATTGGGAAGCGCATCGTCGTCAGGATTTAATCCGCTATAATCGCTTCACAACTAATGGCATCTGGCCCTGGAAAGGCGGTGTAAAAGAAGGCAGATTGACAGAGGCTTTCCGCAATGTTTTTCCTTTTCCTTCACAGGAATTGCTGGCAAATCCGAAGTTAAAGCAGAATAACGGGTATTAAAATTGAATTCCTAACCTAATTCTAATTTTTAATAAAATGAAAAGCATCATAAAATTTCTAAGTTTTCTCTTAATCGGGGCTACAATTTTCTCCTGTACGCCCGAAGAGATTAACATCGCTGAGCTAACAAATTTTCCGCCGGGTATTTTGAGCATTACACCGAGTGATGGCAGCAAGGTGGCGAAGGGTAATTTCGATATTGTGGGCAAATTTTTGTCGGGAACGGTTTCTACATTGGCTTCTGCATCTATCAAACTAACGGATGAAGCAGGAACAGAGATCACCTCTGCATCTAAGAATCTTTCTGGTACGAATGATTCCTTAATTATCCTTGGAAGCACTTTCAATGCTGCTTCGCTGCCGCTTGGCAAGTACAAAATGGTCGTCACTGTAACGGATACAGAAGGCAAATCACTGGTTAAAAATATTGAATTTGAAATTTTCAACCTGCCTGCCATAGGCATCATAGGCTCGGCTACAGCGAAAGGCTGGGCAGAAGATACAGACATGACGTATATTGGAGATGGTGTGTTTGAAATTGTCATTACACTTACTGCAGGTGAGGTGAAGTTTCGCGCGAATGATTCCTGGGCGGTCAACTGGGGTGCTGCGGCTTTCCCCTCTGGTATTGGGGTGCAAGATGGCCCGAATATTCCTGTTACTGCTGGTGTTTGGAGAGTTCGATTTGAGCCTGGCACAGGGGCATACAGCTTTAATTCGGCAGTCACTTACGCCACAAATATTAAAGCTTTGTACCTCTTAGGTTCTTTTAACAACTATGAAGGGGAAACTTATAAATTTAATCTCGTAAGTGATAACACTTGGGTATTGGATCAAATCCAACTAAAACCTACCGATAAATTCAAATTCTCCGAAGGTCCATTCTTTATGGGGAGAAATTGGGGTGATAACAATAGCGATGGCAGAGCAGAGGAATTTGGTAGTAACATCACTTTTGGGAATCTTGCCGATAACCGCGGCGAAGCATTTTATAAAATTACTTTCAACGACCGCACACTTCGCTACAGTATCGAATTCCTTCGATTCCCGTCCATTGGCATCATTGGTTCAGCAACACCGGGTGGTTGGGATTCGGATACCGATATGACAGATAAAGGTAATGGTACTTTCGAAGTGACACTGGATTTGGTAAATGGCGAAGCGAAATTTCGCGCCAATGATTCTTGGGATACAAACTGGGGCGCTGCTGATTTCCCAAAAGGTGTTGGTGTACAAAATGGCCCGAATATCCCGGTTACGGCTGGTAGGTATAAGATTACTTTCAAACCTTCTACAGGAGAATATGAATTTATAGCAGATGCTGGAATCCAAAGTGTTGGTATCATTGGTTCGGCAACGCCAGGTGGTTGGGGGGCAGAGACACCGCTCGACAACAATGGCGATGGCACCTACTCGCTTGTTATCGGTTTGATTGGTGGCGAAGCAAAATTCCGTGCTAACAATACCTGGGACATTAACTGGGGCGCTAGCGATTTTCCAAGTGGTACGGGTACGAAGAACGGTCCAAATATTCCTGTTGCGGCGGGGCTGTACTTAGTTACTTTTAATGCAACTACTGGCGCATACAGTTTTGTGCCAGCTTCTATTGGTATTATTGGTGATGCAACACCCACAGGCTGGGGTTCTGATACAGATATGACTGTCAACCCAGCGAATCCTGCGGAGTTAAGCGTTACTATTACTTTGACGACGGGAGGCGCGAAATTCCGCGCCAACGATGATTGGAAATTTAACTGGGGCGCCGAGGGCTTCCCAACTGGTATAGGTACTCGCAACGGCCCCAACATTCCAATTGTAATGCCAGGTACATACAACATTACTTTCAATGTAAATACAGGGGCATATTCCTTTAATCAATAACAAAGGAGTTTTGAAAGATATGTAGCTTAATTTTGTTTATTTAAAATTGTACACGAAGGGACTAATCTATATTACAATAGAATAGTCCCTTCTTTTAAGCAGAATAGAATGATACGCACTTTTCTGTTTTTAATAATTTTTTTGGTGGCAGGATGCGCCATTTCACCTAAAATTGTATCAAGCAGTCTAATTCAAAAGCACATCAATTTTCAATCGAAATATGTAGCTACTCGCAATGTAGAGGTTTGGCTTCCGCCTAATTATGACAACGACCAACACAAACGATATGCAGTACTTTTGATGCATGATGGGCAGATGCTTTTTGATTCTACCACCACCTGGAATCACCAAGAATGGGGCGCAGATGAAGTGGCTGAAAGGCTTATTAAATCAGGAAAAACCGAAGCTTTTATCATAGTAGGTATATGGAATACACCCCTACGCTTTGTAGAGTACTTGCCGCAAAAGCCTGCGATGCTTTTCCCTGATACCCTGATTCAACAAGTGCGTAATGTAGTGAAGGCTGATTTTCAAGCAGACAATTACTTGCGTTTTTTAACTCAAGAACTATTACCTTTTATCGAAAAGACGTATCGCGTCAAATCAGGCAAAAAAAATACTTTTATTGCAGGTTCCAGTATGGGTGGACTTATTTCCATGTACGCTATTTGTGAGTATCCTGAAGTGTTTGGCGGGGCGGCTTGTCTTTCCACGCATTGGCCCGTGGGCTACAATAATGACTATCCTGTTTTGCCAAATACGCTGATTGATTACTTCAGTGATCATTTGCCGGATCCGCAAACGCATAAACTCTATTTCGACTATGGTACTGCTACTTTAGATTCGCTTTATAAACCATACCAAATGCGTATGGACATTCAACTGTGGCAAGGTGGTTACAGACAAAACAAGAACTGGATAAGTAGAGAGTTTCCTGGTGCCGATCATAGCGAGAAAGCATGGGCTGCCCGATTAGAAATACCTTTGCTATTTTTGCTTGGAAAAGAAAATTGAAATTAAAAATTGAACACGGTGATGAAACAACTAAACACTTTTTTCTTGACATCATGGTTTTTGATCTTAGCATCGGTATCCCTCCATGCCAATCCCTTGCAACATGTGGAGCCTGCTTTTTGGTGGGTCGGCATGAAAAATCCACAACTGCAACTGTTGGTTCACGGTCAGGATATTTCCAAAACCGATCCCATCATTACTTACAAAGGGGTCAGAATCGAGCAACTTATCAAAGTAAAAAGTCCAAATTACTTGTTTATTGATTTACTATTGCTCGACAATAAAAATGCAACCTCGTTTGATATTGATTTTCAAAAAGACGGAAAAACGATTACCAAATACACATATCGCCTGTTGCCACGCGCGGCGGATTCGGCGGAGCGCCAAGGTTTTAACAATAGCGATTTGATGTACCTCATTACGCCCGACCGCTTTGTGAATGGAGACCCCAGCAATGACAACGTGGCATCTCTTACCGATAAATTGAATCGAAACTTTCCCGGCGGACGGCATGGCGGTGATATTGCAGGTATGATTCATAGCCTGGATTATATAAAAGACCTCGGCTTTACCGCGCTTTGGCTCAATCCATTGCTTGAAAACAACCAACCGGAGTATTCTTACCACGGCTATGGTATTACCGATTTTTATAAAGTAGATGCTCGTTTTGGTTCGAATGAAGCCTATGTCCAACTGATTCAACTTGCCAAAGGAAAAGGCATTAAGATGATTATGGACATGATCGTCAACCACTGTGGATCGGAGCATTGGTGGATGAAAGATTTACCAACCGATGACTGGATCAACTTCGACAATAAATTTGTAGTGACCAATCACAAAAAATCTACGATTCAAGACCCTTATGTTGCACAAGTGGATTATCGCAAGTTTGTGGATGGCTGGTTTGTGGAAGACAAGCCAGATTTGAACCAGCGCAATCCCCTAATGGCGCGCTACTTGATTCAAAATACTATCTGGTGGATCGAATATGCTGATTTGGCAGGCATTCGAATGGATACTTATCCTTATCCTGACAAAGATTTTATGACGCAGTGGACTTGCGAGGTGATGAATGAATACCCTGATTTCAATATTGTTGGAGAAGAGTGGAATGGCAATCCGGCGATAGTAGCATTTTGGCAAAAGGGCAAAAAGAACCCGAATGGCTATGTCTCTTGCTTACCCAGCTTGATGGACTTCCCCTTGCAGGAAGCACTTTGGCACGCTATAAACCCCAACTCCGGCAATGATGCTTGGAATGCATTGTACGAAATGTTGGCAAACGATTTTCAATACCCCAATCCATACAACCTCGTTGTTTTTCCTGACAATCATGACATGGATCGTATTTTTACTCGTGCAGGCGAAGATCTCTCTCTTTTTAAGCTTGGTATAACCTACATTCTTACGACACGGGGAATCCCCCAACTGTACTACGGTACAGAAATATTGATGAGCAACGCCAATCATCCTGGCGATCACGGTATTATCCGGTCAGATTTTCCAGGCGGCTGGCAGCGCGATCAAATAAATGCTTTTACGGAAGCCGGGCTGACACCGCAGCAAAAAGAAGCGAAGGCATTTCTGAAAAAACTATCCAACTGGCGCAAGAATGCTACGCTGATCCATACAGGTAAGTTGAAACATTTCGTACCCGAAAATGGCGTTTATGTTTACTTCCGCTACGCCGATGATCAAAGCATCATGATTGTACTCAATAAAAATACTCAAGCACAAACGATTGATCTAAAACGCTTTGCAGAAGTGCTATCTGATTATAAAACTGGAAAAGACGTACTGAGCGGTCAAAACTTCCTACTCGACAAATCCATCACGGTATCTGGCAGAACGCCACTGGTGCTGGAGCTTTCTCGCTAAGGCGGAGCGTTCTATAGCCTAAGGTTGTAGGACGCTTTAGTTTTTTTGTATTTTTTTACTTAGAATTTCTTTGCCTTTTTGCACCTGCAAAACATACACACCCGCTGGCAAATGACGCATGGAAATTTGCCTGGAAATAGTGCTATTCACTTCAATTTCAAATAGTTGTAAAGTGCGCGCTGCGGCATCTATCAATCGGATTTGATAAGTGGCAGGGCGATTGGGTTGTATTTCAACTTGTATCAAATCGTTTGTTGGATTCGGAGAAATAGAAACCTTGCCAATGGCACTAACCTCGCCGGAAGCGCTCACCGCGTCAGTCGTGATTTTATAAACTGTGCCATCGGTCAAACCAGCTACATAAAGATTGCCTTCCTGATCCTCTCCAAAAGTAGCGAAGTTGAAATTGGAGCCATTCAATAATTCTGTATTGATCCAGCCGCCTTGCCCATCGGATCGCAATGACCAAAAGCGGCCCGAGCAATAATCCGCATAGATATAATGACCGAATAGAGCAGGGAATTCAGGGCCTCGATACACATACCCGCCAGTCACAGAGCAACCTGCACCAAAGGCATCATCACTCGTATAAACGTGAACAGGAAAGGTATAATCACTTCTGTCTGTACAGCCATTGAGGTTAAAATTTGCATTGCCTTCATAACAGCGCCAACCATAGTTTTCACCACCCTGGCTGTTTGCAGCTTGCATGTTGATTTCCTCCCAATTTCCTTGCCCAACATCGCCGATCCAAATGTCCCCCGTAAGCCTATCAAAACTAAACCGCCAGGGGTTTCGCAATCCCAAGCCCCAGATTTCGTCGGCAGTAGTAGCACTTCCGAGAAAAGGATTGTTGGGAGGAATACTATATGGATCGCCTTCATTCACATTGATACGGAGCATTTTTCCCAATAAAGACTGGCGGTTTTGTGCAAAATTTTGCGGATCACCACCATCGCCTCCGTCCCCCATTGGGATGTACAAATACCCATCAGGTCCAAAAGCCAAATCTCCTCCGTTATGGTTAGAAAAAGGCTGGTTGATTGTCAGCAGTATTTTCTCACTATTCGGATCTGCTTCATTTGCATTATCTGGCTTCCTGCTAAAACGAGCGATAACGGTATTTCCTTGATTATTCGTATAGTTTACAAAAAAATAGCCATTACCGGCATAATCCGGATGAAATGCTAATCCCAGCAAGCCCCTTTCACCATTGGGCGGGCTCACGCGCGTGTCAATATCCAAAAAAGCTTGTGGACTCAATTGTCCTTCAGCACTGACAATTCGAATCGCACCGCGGCGTTCCACAATAAAAATTCTATCGTCCTCGGCATGCCTGATCGCGATAGGCTGGCTTAAGCCACTGATGAAGGGCTCTAATTGGATAGTCAATTGTGCGAAAAGCGGGGTAGCCGCCATAAAAACGAGTAGCGCAGATAGGTTTTTCATGCAACAAACTGGTTTTGGATGTATCCAAAAGTAGTCATTTGAAAAATTTGGCGCGATTTAAGTAGAGGCATTTGTCAAAAAAATGCTAAAACTAATGAACTTGCTTTATTTTTGTGAAAACTGAAATTCAACAGCTTATGCGTAATCTTCTCTTTATCCCTTTGTTTGTGTCGCTGGCAAGCGTCTTGCAGGCTCAATTGCCCAAATCTAATGTCTTTCTTTTTGATATTAAAATGCTAAACGACACGAGCATTCAGTTTTCCAAACCTCGCTATCTCACCTATTTTAATGCCAATGGCTACAACAATCAGCCAGCATTTTTCAGTGAGAAAGAGCTTTGCCTCGCGGTGCAGTCACCTGGTGAAAACCAAACCGAACTTTATTTATTCGACCTGGAGAAAAAGACAAAAACAAGAATGACGCAGACCCCAGAAGGGGAGTATTCTCCTGCGCTGATGCCCGATCCTTTCCGCTTTTCTGCTTTGCGCCAGGAGATTAGTCGCGAGGATACTGCGCAGCGCATTTGGGAGTTTCCCGTGGATCGGCTGAATGATGGCCGCCCGGTTTTCAAATACATCAATAATGTTGGCTATTATACTTGGATTACCAATTCTAAGGTTGCGATTTTCAAAATCACCAATCCTAATGAACTTGCCATCGCTGATGTTTATACGGACAAAGTGACTACGGTCGCTACCAATGTAGGGCGTTGCTTCAGGATTTCGCCCACTACCCGCAACCTCGTTTTTGTGAGAAAAAGCAATTTTGATAACTGGAAATTAGTAGAGCGCAAGAATCCCTGGTCGGATAGTGATAATACGATTACAGAAATAGCAGAGACGGTACCGGATAGTGAGGATTTTGCCATTTTGTCCAATGGTTCTTTTGTGATGGGCAAAGGCAGCCGGCTTTTTTTGCTAAACCCGAAGGCAAAGGATAAAAAATGGAAGGAAATCGCCAACTTTCGATTATACAATATGGAAAATATCACTCGATTGGCGATAAGCCCCGATGGCACCAAACTGGCAATTGTGGCTAACTAAACCACTTTTTTCCTTGCACGTCTTGATTTGCGTACATGGCAACCAATAAATTTATAAACAGGATGATACGTTTTACCCTCATTTTATGCTTCATTGGTAGCTTTCATTTGCATAGCTTGAGCCAACTACCTGCTGAGATGCAGTGGCGGGTGGACAGTGTTTTTGCTCATTGGAATGGAACAGACAGGCCGGGTGGCGCTTTGGCAATTGTGCAAAATGGAAAAATAATTTACAAAAAAGGCTATGGCTTGGCTGATCTGGAGCACGGCGAACCCATCAGCCCAAAGACAGTTTTTTATGCGGGATCGGTATCAAAGCAATTTGTAGCAATGGCTATTTTATTGTTAGAAGAAGCTGGTAAACTTTCTATCGAGGATGATATACGCAAATTTCTGCCAGAGATGCCCAATTATGGCAATACCATCGCGATTCGCCATTTATTACACCACACGAGTGGGCTGCGGGATTATTTGGCTTTGATGGAACTAAGGGGGAGTAGTTATTTGGATTATATGCCAAAAGAAGCTGTTTTTGAACTCATCTGTCGCCAGAAAGGTTTGAATTTTTCACCCGGCGAGCGATATGACTATAGCAATTCCGGTTATTTTCTGCTGGCGCTTATTGTGGAGCGTATCTCTGGCAAAACGTTTCGGCAATTTACGCAAGAGCATATTTTTCAGCCACTCGGTATGGAGTCTTCTTTTTTTAATGATAATTTGTACGAATTGATTTCCAATCGCGCTTTTGGTTATCGCACAGCTGCTGTAAATAGGTTTGAGCCATTGTTCATGCGGTTTGCGCTGGTAGGTTCTGGCGGCTTGTACACCACAGTGGAAGATTTGTACAAGTGGGATCAAAATTTTTATCACAACAAACTGGGAAAAGGGCAAGCCAGCTTGATTGCTAAAATGCAAACCGACGGGAAGCTCAGCAACGGGGAGTCTTGTGGCTATGCTTTCGCTTTAGTCAATGGTAATTACAGAGGCTTACCCACGATTGGGCACACCGGTTCGCTGGGCGGTTATCGGTCTTATTATGTACGTTTTCCAGAGCAATATTTTTCTATCATTCTTTTGGGCAATGTAGCCGAGTTTGCTCCCAGCAGTTTGGCGATGCAGATAGCAGATATTTTACTCAAAGACGCTTTTCCTGAGGAGCCTGCTCCTCAAATAATGCTCGGACCACCTTTGTTTCTAATTCAATTTACCGAAGAAGAACTACAAACATACCCTGGACGCTATTACAGCGAAGAATTGGATATTTTTTATCGGATCAGCCGAAAAGACAATGCTTTGTACGTGCAAGTTGGCTTTCAATCGCCTCGACCCCTGGAAGATATGATACAACAAAATTATTTTTTACTTACGCCGGTGCGCGACAAAAAAAATAAAATTACAGCTATGCAACTATCAACAGAGAAGGTCAGCGGCATCAATTTTCGGAAAATGGAATAATTTTCTTGTATTTAACATATAGTTTATGTTTACTGTGTAAAGTTGTGCCATAAAAATACTCATCGCTATGTCAAAGTACACCTTTTTGTTTTTGATGTTCGCCGCTGCAACATCATTGGCACAAACGCCGCATTCGCATCAATTTGGTCGCGCTATTCATTTCCCTGATATTCCTGGTTATCAAACACTTCTGTGTGATTTTCATCAACATACGGTCTTTTCAGATGGAGATGTGTGGCCAAACATTCGGGTTCAGGAAGCCCTAAAAGATAGTTTAGATGCCATTTCTCTCACAGAACACATTGAATATCAGCCACATTTGGCAGATATTCCACACCCTGATCGCAACCGCTCCTTCGATATTGCTACGCAATCAGCTAAGGCATTTGATCTGATGGTCGTAAAAGGCTCTGAAATAACACGCCGAATGCCCCCAGGGCATATCAATGCGATTTTTATTGAAGATGCCAATAAATTGATGATAACGGATTCTGTAGAGGTATTTCGCGAAGCAAAAAAACAAGGTGCATTTACTTTTTGGAACCACCCTAACTGGACGGCGCAACGCAAAGACGGCGTAGCTACCATAACAGATATGCATCGCTTTCTTATCAAAGAAGGTTTGCTCGATGGCATTGAAGTTGTAAACGACTTGACTTACTCCGACGAGGTATTGCAAATTGCGTTGGATTACAATTTGACCATCATGGGTACTTCTGATATTCACGGTTTGGTAGATTGGCAGTACGGCATTCCGGAAGGAGGGCATCGTCCTATTACACTGGTTTTTGCTACGGCGCGAACGCCCGAAGCGATTAAAGAGGCTTTACAAGAGAGAAGAACAGTAGCTTATTTCAACAACATGCTCATTGGCAGAGAAGCATACCTCAAGCCATTGATTGAAGCTTCCTTAGTCGTGAAAAAAGTATCCTATCAAGGGCTTTCGGCTGTGTTGGATGTAGAAATAGAAAATGGAAGCGACACGCCTTATATCCTGGCAAACCAAACCAGTTATACTTTTCATTCAAATGGGGACGTGCTGCTACTGCCACCGCACACAAGCACTAAAATCGAAGTCAAAACCCTGACACAATTGCCTGAAATCGAATTAAGCTTTGAAGTGCTAAACGGCGTAATTGCGCCCAAAAAGCACCCTTCCATTTCTATTAAAGTGAAAACAGGTATCTAACAACTGTTCATTTGAAAACGTAGGTTTTTGGCTTTGTTTGTAAAAAATGTTTTTAATATTTTATTTCATAAAATTTGATTTTAGCCAATTGTTATTTTATTTTTCACTTATTTTTAAAATATAAAGCAGTACTTTTTATTTTGGTAATTTTCAAAAAGTACTGCTTTCTCTACCTTTTTTTCGCCTAAAAATCGGAATTCCACCCACTTTTTCATTTGACAAAGCAAATCGAAGGCTCTATTTTTGATTTCCTGCCGGTGTTCGGCAGTTGCTTACCACTAACCTATAAAGTCCAAGTCGAAGCATCTTTTTAAATCGAAAGATTGAAGCCATTGAACAACAATGAGATATGAGAAATGACCAAAAAGGTTTGTACACACCGGAATTGGAAAGAGATTCGTGTGGCACGGGCTTAATTGCAGATTTGAGCGGGGGGTGTACCCACCAGTTAGTGCAGGATGCCCTGGAAATGTTGGAGAATATGGAACATAGAGGCGCCTGTGGTTGTGAGCCGAATACTGGCGATGGTGCCGGTATTTTGGTGCAAACGCCCCACGATTTTTTTGTGGAAAAATGCCAAACACTGGGCTTTTCTCTACCCCAATTCGGGACTTATGGCGTGGGAATGATTTTTTTTCCGAAGGACGAAAGCCTGAGGGCGCATTGTCGTATTATTTTTAATGATTTTATTGATGAGTTGGCATTTGAGCTACTTGGCTATCGCCCTGTACCTACCGATAATACAGGCTTGGGAGAATCAGCTATCGCCGTAGAACCCTTTATGGAGCAGGTATTTGTGAAACCCAAAGTCACATTAGACCCTGAGACCCTGGAGCGCCGCTTGTATGTGCTCCGCAAATTTGTGACCCATCAAATCCAAGAATCTTTCCCGCAGTGGCGCGATCATTTTTACATTCCTTCTTTTTCTTATAAAACTATTGTTTACAAGGGGCAACTGACTACCTACCAGTTGCGCGCTTATTTTCCCGACCTCAGAGATTCAAATTTCAGATCAAAAGTGGCCGTCGTACACTCTCGTTTTTCTACCAATACCAATCCCAAGTGGAAACTGGCACAGCCTTTGCGCTATATCGCACACAATGGGGAGATCAACACCATTACGGGTAATTTAAACTGGTGGAAATCAAAGGAAAAAATGCTAAATTCTATGCGATTTTCATCTGAAGAGCTGGAAAAATTGAAACCCATCTGCGGCGAGGCGCTCTCTGACTCTGGTAATTTTGACAATGTGTTGGAATTTTTGGTACTGAACGGCTTGCCGCTGGCGCACGCGCTGATGATCATGATCCCAGAGGCTTGGGAATACGAAGATCAGATGGAAGATTATAAAAGAGCTTTTTACGAATATCATAAAACAATCATGGAACCTTGGGATGGGCCAGCTTCTATCTGTTTTACCGATGGCAGGGTGGCTGGTGCCATGCTTGACCGAAATGGCTTACGGCCTTCGCGTTATGTTTTTACAAATGATCATCGTTTGATAATCGCTTCTGAAGCAGGCGCTTTACCGCTTGATCCATCGAAGGTGCTGGCCAAGGGACGATTGCAACCCGGAAAAATCCTCATTGCCGATCTCGACAAAAAGCTTGTCATTGCTGATAAGGAACTCAAAGCACAAATCTGTAAGCGACTCCCATATCGGGAATGGCTGGATCGGTATCGTATCTTTTTGAAAGACTTGCCAGGCGATACCAATAGCAATGAAACGATGGCGGAAGATGTTCTTCTGCAACGCCAGCGATTGTTTGGATTTACACGAGAAGATATAAAGCTAATTGTATCACCAATGGTAAAAACAGGAGAAGAGCCAGTTGGTTCGATGGGCGTGGATACACCATTGGCTATTTTGTCTCAAAGGGCGCAACACTTATCTAATTATTTCAAACAACTTTTTGCACAAGTAACTAACCCTCCCATTGATCCGATCCGCGAACGCTCTGTGATGTCCTTGTTTGCAATGCTGGGCGGGGCAGGCAATATACTCGAATTAGCGCCAGAGCGAGCAAAATTTATCCACTTGGATACGCCCCTATTGACCAATGCCGAATTAGCAAAAATAAAACAAATCCGCCACGATGATTTCAAATCAGCGGTAATAGACATCCTATTTAAACCGGATGGACAGAAAGGGCGCTTGCGAGCAGCTATTCACCAAGTTTGTGCTATCGCAGAGGATAAAGTGCGCAATGGTGTAAATATTTTAATTTTATCAGACCGTTTAGCCGACGTTGATCTTGCGCCCATTCCGTCTTTACTTGCGGTGGGCGCTGTTCATCATCATCTGATTCGGGAAGGGCTGCGTAGCAGAACTTCTATTGTAGTGGAGGCGGGCGATGTTTGGGAAACCCATCATTTTGCAACTTTAGTGGGCTATGGTGCCAGTGCAGTGAACCCTTACATGGCTTACGCGACGATTGCGGATTTGCAAAATAAAGGCTTTTTTGAACAAGAAAAATCCTGGACTGCGCTGGAGCAATACTACAACAAAGCCCTGAGCAAAGGTTTGCTCAAAATCATGTCGAAAATAGGGATTTCTACCTTTCAATCATATCAGGGGGCACAAATATTCGAGTTATTGGGTATTCACAAATCGGTGGTAGAAGAGTGTTTCACTGGCACCGTGTCCCGTATTCAAGGAATTGGTTATGACGAAATCGCCAAAGAAACAATCGTTCGGCATCAGCTTGCTTTTATGGAAAAGAAAACCTTACAAGACCAATTGGATGTTGGGGGTATTTATCAGTGGAAGCAGCAGGGGGAAGCCCATTTGTTAAATCCTCAGACGATTCACTTTTTGCAATATGCCAGCCGCAAAAATGATTGGCAAGCCTATCAGAAATACGCCCAGTTGGTGAATGACCAAAATGAAAAAGCGCTGACAATCAGAGGCTTGTTCACTTTTAGGAAAGGAAAAAGCATTCCGATAGAAGCGGTAGAACCCATAGAACATATCTTTAAGCGCTTTGCTACTGGAGCTATGTCTTTTGGCTCTATTTCCTACGAAGCCCACGCCACGCTGGCGATTGCGATGAACCGGATCGGTGCAAAAAGCAATAGTGGCGAAGGTGGCGAAGACGAGGCTCGATTTGCGCGAAAAGAAAATGGCGATTGGGAGCGCTCAGCGGTCAAGCAGGTGGCTTCCGGGCGGTTTGGTGTCACGAGTCACTATCTTGCCAATGCCGATGAATTGCAAATCAAAATGGCACAAGGCGCTAAACCCGGTGAAGGCGGGCAACTGCCAGGCTATAAAGTGGACGAGTGGATTGGTCGGGTAAGGCATTCCACGCCTGGCGTAAGCTTGATTTCACCGCCACCCCACCACGATATTTATTCGATTGAAGACCTCGCGCAGTTAATTTTTGATTTGAAAAATGCCAATCAAGAGGCCCGCATTAGTGTAAAATTGGTTTCCAAAGCAGGCGTAGGCATTATCGCTTCAGGTGTTGCCAAAGCACATGCCGATGCCATTTTGATCTCTGGCCATGATGGCGGCACAGGCGCTTCACCGCTTACCTCCATTCGGCACGCCGGATTGCCCTGGGAGTTGGGCTTGGCTGAAACTCAGCAAACATTGGTAAAAAATAAGCTTCGAGATCGCGTGACCTTGCAAGTGGATGGTCAGATCAGAACTGGGCGTGACCTCGCCATTGCAACGCTGCTGGGAGCAGAAGAGTGGGGGATCGCTACTGCGGCACTAATCGTTCAGGGCTGTGTGATGATGCGCAAGTGCCATTTGAATACTTGCCCAGTTGGGATTGCTACGCAGGACCCTGTTTTGCGCCAACGTTTTACAGGAGACCCGCAACACCTGATCAACTTTTTTACCTTTCTCGCCCAGGATTTGAGGGAGATCATGGCAACACTTGGCTTTAAAACAGTGAACGAGATGGTTGGAAAAGTGGAGATGCTTCGCCTCAAAAGCCATATCCCGCATTGGAAGTACCGAGACCTGGATTTGAGTCCTGTTTTGTATAAACAACCAGCTGATCCCTCCGTCGGATTGTATAAAAAAGTAGAACAAGACCACGGTATTCGTTCGGTGCTGGATCGCCAACTGATCAAAAAGGCGGCATTGGCATTGGAAGAAAAGCAAGAAGTGAAAGGACAGTTTGCTATTCGGAATGTAGATCGAGCAGTGGGTACCATGCTATCTCATGAAATCTCAAAACGATTTGGTAGGGAGGGCTTGCCTGAGGGCATGATCCAATTTCATTTCAGAGGAGCTGCAGGGCAGAGCTTCGGGGCATTTGGCGCGATGGGTTTGCAGCTAAGCTTGGAAGGGGAAGCGAATGACTACTTCGGGAAAGGTCTATCTGGCGGGCGCTTGATCGTTTTTGCGGATCGAGAAGCAACCTTCGAGGCGCATCGCAACATCATCATTGGCAATGTTGCTTTATATGGCGCAACTTCCGGCGAAGCATACATCTGTGGCATGGCTGGAGAACGATTTGCTGTGCGCAATTCAGGTGCTAAAACAGTAGTGGAAGGTATTGGTGATCACGGGTGTGAGTACATGACAGGCGGCGTAGTTGTAATTTTAGGAGAAACCGGAAAAAATTTTGCTGCCGGTATGAGTGGCGGTATGGCTTATGTTTTAAACACACAAGGCAAATTTGAGCAACGCCTCAATACGGAAATGGTAGCTGTTGATCCAATGGAAGAGGCTGATTACACCTTAGTTTGGAAGATGATTTGGCAGCATCGGCAATATACGAAGAGCAAGCTTGCACAGCGTTTGTTGAGTGATTGGGAGGATTTCAAACTCGCTTTCGTCAAGGTGATGCCCAAGGATTACAAAACTGTTTTGCAAAAGAAAATGGCAGAAAAAAAGGCAGATGAAGCCTTATTGCCTTTTGCTATGCAGCGCAACGCCTGATAAAATTATCAAAAAATGGATCCAAAAGGTTTTTTGAAATATAAAAGAGAAACACCCACTGCGCGAAAGCCCCAGGAAAGGATTAAGGATTACAGTGAAATTTATGAAGCATTTGAAACGCCAAAAACAGTTGAACAAGCAAAGCGTTGTATGGACTGCGGCGTGCCATTTTGCCATCATGGGTGTCCTTTGGGCAATATCATTCCTGAATTTAATGAGGCAGTACAGGATGGAAATTGGCTACACGCTTTTGAAATATTGAACAGTACCAATAATTTTCCGGAATTTACAGGTAGAATATGCCCGGCACCTTGTGAATCGGCTTGTGTATTAAGCATCAACCAAGCACCCGTTGCAATTGAACACATCGAAAAAGCAATTGCTGAGATAGCTTTTGAGCGAGGTTACATTCGCCCGCAGCCGCCGCGCACCCGCACCGGCAGAAAAGTCGCAATTATTGGCTCCGGTCCTGCTGGGTTGGCAGCAGCAGCACAATTGAATAAAGCGGGACATTGGGTAACTGTTTTTGAAAAAAGTGACCGATTGGGTGGCTTACTCCGGTACGGTATTCCTGATTTTAAATTGGAAAAACGGGTTGTCCAGCGGCGAATTGATCTACTGGAGGCGGAAGGAATCGAATTTAAAACAAATGCCGAGGTTGGAAAGAACATTGATGCGCAGTACGTTCTGAAAGAATTTGATGCCGTGCTACTGTGTGGCGGCTCACTGGTGCCCAGAGATTTAGACATTCCAGGAAGAAGCCTGGGCGGTATTCATTTTGCCATGGAGTACTTGGAGCAGTGTAATCGGAGGGTAGCAGGAGATACAATTGCAGCTGATGAAATGATTGATGCAAAAGGCAAACACGTAGTGGTCATTGGTGGTGGTGATACAGGATCGGATTGCGTAGGCAATGCCAATCGCCAGGGAGCGGCTTCTGTCACTCAGCTTCAATATCACGACATGCCACCGCTGTGTGCCGACCCTGTTGCTTGGCCCAATGTACCCCTCGTGCTTTCTTCCTCTTCTTCGCATGAAGAAGGATGCCAACGGGAATGGGCCGTGTTGACAAAATCTTTCAAAGCGGATGAAAAAAATTTGGTAAATAGCTTACAAATTGTAAATTTGACTTGGCAATATAATCAACATACTCGGAGGTATCATTTCCGGGAAGAACCCGACTCACTACGCGATATTCCGTGCGACCTGGCTTTCATAGCCATCGGTTACGCCCATCCTCAATATGAAGGATTGTTGCAACAACTTGGTATTCAATTGAATGAAAAAGGAAATGTAAAAGCGACCCAATACCAAACCAATATTGAAAAAGTATTTGTAGCGGGCGATATGCGCCGAGGCCAATCCCTTGTTGTATGGGCAATCTCCGAAGGCAGAGAAGCTGCGCGCGCGATGGATCAGTATTTGATGGATAGCACAGCACTTGAAGGTAAAGCACACTCTTTTTTCAGTTTAAATAGCTGAGCTTTTGTGGCGGCTATTTGAAAATTATAAGAACCTGTTTCACGAGAGTTTCGCATAATTGAATTAGTATGAAAATGGTCCCGCTCCCTCAGGGGTGGGATTTTTTTATTGGTGATAATTCAGAAGCCCCTCCATGGGTTCATTCAAAAAATTTCCAGCACGCAATCCTGTTTTTTTCAAAATTGTTTCAATGAAGGGTCTGAAATGCCAGGCAATAGAGCCAATGAAATGGATCGGAAGGCTTCCTGACTGCGGATAAGGGAGGATATATCGGCGAATAAAAAGTTCAAACTGTTGTTGAATGATTTGATGGATCAAGGTATCTTGCTGATTTTTGAGCATAAAGGCAGCAAACTTAGCGAGATAGCGACTCGGAGCGGGCTGCCGGTAGGTAGCTTCTATAAGGGCTTCAGGTGAAAGGCTGTATTCTTTTTCTAAAGCAATTTTGATCGCACTTGATAACTCTTCATTCAAATAGGCCGCCATCAAATCTTTGCCCAAAGCCGCGCCACTGCCCTCATCGCCGAGAATAAACCCAAAGCCACCTTTGTTTTGCACCATATTTTCACCATCGTAATAACAAGAATTAGAACCCGTGCCCAGGATGCAAGCAATGCCAGCGCTGTGTTGGCAAAGTGCCCTTGCGGCACCGAGCAAGTCCGTAGCGACCTCAATGTTGGCTGCATTTGGAAAAGCCTGCTGCAATACTTTTTTAATCCGAATTTGGGAGCTTTCTACCTTGCAACCCGTTCCGTAATAAAAAATGCTGGCAGGAGATGTGATACCTTTTTTTTGAGCTTCTTCAGCAATACTTCGCATGGTCTCATCCGACATTAGCAGAGGGTGGATTCCCTGCGTATAAACCTGGTGTTGAATAATGCGCTGGTCAGCGAGCGTCCAGTTTGCTTTGGTGGCACCACTGTCAATAATCAGTTGCATAGAAAATTAGCTTGTAGCCCAAAAACGGAAAGATAAGAAAGATTTGAGCTAAAGCAAACAATTATATAGATGGATGATTTTGAGCTTCCATGGCTTTCCGGACGCTGCCGTGCAACAATAACTGTGCTTTAGCTGCCTCATAGTCAAGCCCCAGTGTGTTCATCAGCATCTTAGTGCCACGATCTACTAGCTTTTGATTACTCAGCTGCATATCCACCATTTTATTGTCCAACACTCGCCCCAAGCGGATCATTACAGTGGTGCTGATCATGTTGAGCACTAATTTTTGAGCGGTGCCTGCTTTCATTCGGGTACTACCTGTTACAAACTCAGGACCCACAACTACCTCAACAGGATAGTCGGCATGTAAAGCAAGGGGGGTATTAGGATTGCAAGTGATACAACCCGTTATTATACCTCTTTCTCTGCAATTTTTTAAACCATGAACGACATAGGGCGTTGTACCTGAGGCAGCTATTCCGATTACAATATCTTGATTATCAACATAGTAAGCTTGTAGATCATCCCAGGCTTGTGTAGTGCTGTCCTCTGCAAACTCTACCGCCTTACGGATGGCGTGATCCCCTCCGGCAATTAAACCGATCACCCAATCATCGGGTACCCCGAAAGTAGGGGGGCATTCAGAAGCATCCAATATTCCCAGCCGGCCGCTGGTGCCCGCACCAATATAAAAGAGACGGCCTCCTTCGCGCATTTTTTCTACAATAACGTCAATCAATGGTTCGATACTAGGAATTGCCCGTTCGATTGTATAGGGTACGGTTTTATCTTCTTGGTTTATATTCAAAAGAATTTCTCTCACGCTCATTTGCTCCAAATGCCGATAATTGGAGGGCGCTTCTGTTATTTTGTCCATTTCAATTAGTTATAGTTGATCGCGAAGTTAGCGGATTTCTTTTTTTATTCAGGCAAAAATTGTAAATTCGCCTCGCTTCAGTAAAAAAGAAGCATCGCTCAGATTTCGGGGGTATAGCTCAGCTGGCTAGAGCGCTTGCATGGCATGCAAGAGGTCAGGGGTTCGACTCCCCTTACCTCCACCAAAATAAAAAAATCTATCTTCAACAGATGGACTTTTTTACTTCGTATCTTTTATTGTGGTGCATTCGCTTCGCCTGTTTTTATAATGCCACCACTCACGCGCTCGCCATTTTTGTATTCATATTCCAGGGTGATTTGTCCTTTTTCATTAAAGGCTCGATAAAAACCATGTTGTACACCGTCTTTGTATTCGACTGAAGATTTTAAAAAGCCGGTCTTGGTATCGTACACTTTGTAAGTACCATCCAATTTGCCATCCTTATACACTGCTTCCTCTTCTGTACGGCTGAAGCGGTACTTACCCCAGTGCCCATGTAGTTTGTTATTGCGGTACTGGGCTAAAATTACGATTTGACCATTTTGTCCAAACTGGATATAGGTACCATTGTACATGCCATTGGCATAAGTGATCATTTCTTTCGGGAATACATCACCTGAGTCATAGATCAGCCAGGTACCTACTTTTTTGCCATTTTCCGAAAAACCCGTTTCGAACACCTGCCCTTTATCATCTTTTCTGGTAAGTTTGATCCAAGAAGACCCCGGTATGGTCTCTTGTTCATAATTATCGGTATCTACGCTGTCTCCTATACTATTCTCTTTCGTAGATTGGTTATTGCAAGCAAAAAATAGTGCTGCAGCCACTAACAAAAAAGTGAAATTTTTCATACGACTATTTTTTATTGTCAGGTTAATAAAAACGCCGCAAAATTAGTTTAATATCAATACATTGCTCTCCCTTAGCAGTGGCATTTTTTTTAGAATTCGGCTAAATTTACATTTTCTTTTGGCTTAGTACAGCACACCATCCCTTAGACTAAAAAAAAATGGTACATGAAAATTAGAGCGGCACTGCTCCTTGCGCTTGTGATAATCGGGATATATGCCCTCAATAAAGGCTTTTTTTTCAAAAATAGAGGACTAAATGCCAATCTGATTCAAGTGGATACGGCTGCTGTGACCGCTATTATGATCACCCCTGGCAATGCAACCGATGAAATCTCTTTGTACAGAGAAGGCTCAGATTGGATTGTTTCTACCCAGCGCCTTAGCATCAAACCCCCTGCCAATACTGTTCAACAACTATTGAAAAGCCTCGTGACGCTTAAAACGAATCAGGTATTGACGAATTTGAGCGAGGCAGAAGAAGTCTTTGGCTTGGATGAAACCCAGGCGACGCGGGTGCGCGTGTACGGTGGCACGCATCTTCTGGAGGATTTTTGGGTGGGCAAAAAGGTCCCATCAGATACCGCTACTTTTTATTTGCGTTTTTCTGGTGCAAAAGAAGTGTATTTGGTGCGCAGTGAATTGCATGATTTGGTTGGATTATCGTTTGACAGTTATCGCAACCGACAGATTATCAATATCTCAGTACCCGCTGATTTACAGTCGTTTAGTTACGAAACATTGGATTCTACTTACTTTTTTAGTAAAAAAGACAATAAGTGGACACTGGCGGGCAATCTCATAGATTCCATTGCCTTGGAAAAACTTATAACCGGCTGGAGAGCGGTATCAGGAACTTGGTTTGCAGATGACTTCGACGAAGTGCAGGATGCTCGTTTTTTGTATAAAAAATTGACAATCAATCTTAAAAGTAAAGACGATCCCATACAAATAAGCTGTTATCGAGATACGACGAGAACGCCGCCCTACGTGATCCATTCCAGCCAAAATAAAGATACCTACTTTGCAAGTGATTCTTTGGGCATTTACAGAGTCCTGTTTAAGGAGATAACTGATTTTCAGCAGAAGCCGCCAATGCCTCGGCAATAGTTGACAATAGCGTTTTGCCGAGCTCGGGGTTTAGCCGCCCTTCTTTCATCAAATCAACGAAAACCAAGCTGCAATAAAATGTCTGTTCATTTCCTGGAATGGGGAAAAACGCCGCGGGAGGCATATTTTTTAGAGCATTGGATTGAGGATAGACCAGCACGCTTTGTTTGGCATCAAAATATTGGCTGTACACAAATAGTTGGCGCAGGTCTTCCGCCGAAGGATTTGCAACACGGAGTTTTTTCCACTTTGTATCTATTACAACTCGTTGATTTTCAATACAAAATACAATATCCGGCCGAAGAAATTTTCGATTCCAGAAGGGTTTTGTAAGCTGGCGTTGTACCAGGATGCTATTGCCTGCTGCTTTCCGCAATTGCCTGAAAATGAATTCTTCAAACAATAAATTCATATCGAATAAAACAGAAAGTACCGGAATACTCCCGGTACGAAGACCAGGACGCAACTGTTGCAAAATAAACCAGGCTGTTTGCAAGGCATTTTTATAGCGGATTGTACGGTGATCGAAATAAAATTCATCAAAATCGGGTAGGGGACTTTCGGCTGTTTCGAATGCCGGAAATTGGCCGCGCAACTGCCTGACGCGAAGTGCCAATGCGGGTTTTATAGGTATTTGAGAAAGCAGCGTTAACGCCGCATGGAGCATTCGGTTGAAAGGATGATCAAAGGAATATACCTGGGTTGCTGTAAAAAAGCGCTCCTGGTGTACCAAATTGTGCTGCAATTGTTTATCCAGCAGTAGCCTGCCGCGTAGGTTATTTCGGTTAGCCGCAAAGGGTTGATATTTTCGCTGCAATCCTTCCTGCAGTAAAGTAGACACCTCATTCAAAAATTGCGAAATGTACTCATCCAGCAAGTTGCCTTTTTGCCATTGCACCGAAACATTGGTGGTAGGTTCTGTGCGCAGTAACCTGCATTCCCGAAGCATATCCAGCAAAACTGACTGTAGGTTGATGTCTTCGGTCTGATCAATTTTTGGTAGAATTTCAATGACCACGTTTCCGACCTGGATCGTACCAACATAGTGCGAAAAGCGCAAGCCATTTTTCAGCACAGTGAAATATTTTTCTTGGTGTTGTGCTGCGTAGGTCGCCAAGGCCTGCCAGGTGTCGGAGGTCAGTGCAAGGCCATTTACAGGTTCGTTTATTTTAATAATCTGATTTTCAAATACTTGTATTTTAATTAAAGAGCGGCTCAATACACTTCATTTTATCCTTTTGAATAGATTCTAATAAAAGCACCTTCATCCAAATCATTGATGTTTAAAAGTTCATATTGTTTTTTTTCTGCAAAATCATTGGTATCAGGATGATCAAATTCGGCAAAAGCCACACTGGAGGTTTTTTCGCGGACAAAATCCTTACCTAAAACCAAGCCAATTTTAGCATAGTCGTTAAAAAAATATTCTTGCAAAAGAGGCAAAATTCGCTCAGCGAATACCTGCTTTAGGTCTTCCAGCCCATCAATCGAGAGGAAATAAGCATGCCCAATACAGTGCTCCCGATCCAATAATTGCTCAATTCTGCTATTGATAACCGATAGCAGTTTTGCCAAATCCACCCCTTGCACAATTGGTTGATTGGCCACTTTTGCAATGACTTCAGGAGAAGGCCGCATTTCACGGAAAGCAAATCGGCGGCGCAGCGCCAGGTCCAAATTTTCAGTACTCCTGTCTGCAGTATTCATCGTACCAATGATGTAAAGATTGGGTGGTACCGAAAAAAAAGTTTTAGAATAAGGCAGAACAGCCGTCAGTGCCTCGCTTCGCCCTTCCCGTTTGTCGGTTTCGAGGAGGGTCATCAATTCGCCAAAAATTCCAGAGATATTGCCCCGATTGATTTCATCAATGATGAGCACATATTTTTTGCACTTTGCCAAAACAGTATCAGATACCTCCGTTATTTCATCCAAAAGCAGGGTAGCGGTATCCGCTTGGATGTCCATAGCAGCCGACTCTTTCAATTGTTGCCTATAAAATTGTTCAAAACTTTTTAAAGCAGCAAATACGGCAATGTACAAGTCCTCTTCCGTGCCGTGCATTGTTTTTTCGATGTAAGCCCCCGCCTGTGGCAATTCCTCGATTTGAGGGAATCGTTGGTACAGTTTGCGCAGCTTGTTTTTTTCAATGGTGTAGGTGTGAAAAGCAATGGCAGGGCGGAGGGAAAGGTCGCCGTTTTTCAGTACCTGGTGCAAAAAAATCCGTTGATTTTCGGGCGTTTCAAAATATTTAAAACTATCACTTTTGATATAATCCAAAAAGGCTTTGAATAACTTGTTGAATTCCAATTTTTCTTGTTGCTGTGGTTCTTCCCGCAGGAGCACTTCGATCAGGCATTGGCGGGCGCTGGCGCAAATGAGTTTAAAAATACCGTCTTCCACTTGGTAAGTGAGCTTATCATCCAGGAGGATGGGCTTGATGCCTTCTATGAAATCTTCGTATGAAAAAGAAGTGTGAAAAGTGACAAAAGCAACCTGACCCTGTGAGGCGTATGCTTCAAATCGCTGCCGAAGGCGCTTGCGGTCTTCCAGTGCCAGTTCTTCCAGTGTTCGATTTTCAATGATGGCAAGGGCGTAATCTACAGCATGATAGGTTTTTCCGGTTCCTGGTGGACCATACAAAATCAGGTTCAGCGGCAGATGAGGTAGTTCTTTAGCGACATAGGCAATCTCTGGTTCAAACAATACATCTATCTGCTTGGCGATTTCCACTATTGTTTTGTACTGAGCCTCTGTTGCGGCAAAATTCGTGCCGGGCAAGCCTGCGTTGAAACCTTCAAAAGCGGGATTTCCCTGTAGCAACTCCCAACTGATAGGTTTATTCCAAAAATTGTATTCCACAAGCAATCGTACCCGCATTTTTTCTTCGGGTAGTCTATTAAAAAATGCCCGTTCTGCTTCAGATATGTCCTGTTCTTCTACGTCGGAAGAAATAGTGGCCAGGGCATAACAGCCTGCGTTTTTACCACTTTGCCACAAAATGACCTTATCGCCTTTTTTAATATCTTGTTTATGAGCGGTTATTGCAAATGACTCCAGCGCTTCTGCTCTTAGCGCATCAATCAATCTAAAAATTTCTGGATTCGATTGGAATAACCAGTACATTGGCTGCTTGCATTAAACTATCCAAATGTTGTTTTCAATGACCACTCGGTACGGCAATTGGTTTACCGCTGGTACCTGCTTTTTTTGTTTCCTTGATGGTTAGCCAAAGTACGGCTGATATACCCAAGGCTACGGCGCTGATAACATAAATAGCACTGCGGCTATCCTGTTTTTCTATAAACCCTCCTAAAGAAGAAGCGACTAATTGTGGCAATACTACCGAAAGATTAAATAAGCCCATGTACAAACCCATTCTGGTTTGGTTGACTACCTCCGACATGATGGCAAATGGCAAACTCACTACAGCAGCCCAACCAATTCCTGCAATGCCCATCAATACAAAAAGCGAAGTAGCGGTTTTGGCAAAGAATACGATGAGGGCATACCCTATTGCCATGGTGGCAATGCAAAGGAGGTGCGTGCGTACCCGCCCGATTTTTTCGGTCAAAGGTTCTAACACAAACGCAGGCAGTATAAAACCAATCGTATTGAGAATAGCGAAGGATATGCCATTGATAAAGCCGAGTTCATCGTTTTGTGCCGTCGTGAGGGCATCGTTAATGCTGTAGCCCATGATCATCTCTTTGATATAACCAAAATTGTAGATAAACATCGTTTGTACGCCCAGCCAGGTGAACGCATGAGCTGCCAATATTTTTTGAAACACAATAGCGTCAGTGACGGCCTCTGAATTACTACTTTTATCCTTCCTCAGTAGGTTGATAATCAATAAGCCTGTGAGCAGCAGACACCCGATTTCCGCCCAGTAGTGATTCACTTCCACATGGCTCATCCTCACAATGATGCGATAAATAGCGTACAGCAGCAAGCCCCAAAGCGGTTGGATTGTTTTTAATATTTCTAAAAAAGAGGATTGATCGGAATTTTGTTTGGATGCACCGCCTGTGTTGAGTTGGCGCGGCTCTTCAATAAAAAAGGTGGGGATAACAGAAAATAGAAAAACCAGCACAGCACCCAGATAAATCAGGGTATAATTGCTCACAAAAGCACCGATGAGATAAGCCAGTACGCCAAAAAAGCCAGAAACAGTTTGCATCCAGGTGTAACCTTTGGTGCGCAATTCACCTTGTGGTGTTACATCTGCTATAATGGATCGGGTTGGATTAAAGCTGATATTAATTGCCAGATCAAGGCTAATCGCTACCCCAATCGCTACCCCAATAACCCCTGAAAGCCCCAGCCCATCGCTGATCACCCCAATAAAAGGCAAAGCAAGAATCATCAAAGCGGCGAGAATACCCCCTATGAGGATGAAGGGCCGCCTGCGCCCCCCCCAAAACCATACGTCATCGCTGATGAGTCCTACGATGGGTTGCCCCAAAATGCCAGCCAAAGGACCTGCCAGCCACACAAAACCAATATCGTCGAGATTCAAGCCGTATTTGGTATTCAAAATCCAGCTGAGCGCTGCAATTTGGACGCACAAAGCGAAACCCATCGCTGTAGCCGGCAAACTTAACAGGGCATAAAAGGAGTTGGTAAGTCGTTTCTGTATGTCCAGCATTTTGTATTGTTTTTTTTAGTTTCAAATGAGAGCTAATAGTATTGGCTGATTTTTTTAGCGAACTAAAACCATTGCCGAAATAGCTGGTATCAACATTGGATTATCTTCTCCACCTTTTATTTTTCTGATGCCAGCTTCGTTTATGCTTTGGTCATCCAATACGACCTTCCACTCGCCATCGGGCAAGTATAGCTCGCGCGGCACTCTATTGCCATTAAAAAAGACTATGATTTCCTTCCAGGAGTCGCCGTTAGCATTATCGGTGATGGTGTATCCCACGAGGTTGTTAGGATGTTTAAAATCCAGGAATCGCAAATGTTTCTGAATTTGTTCGGTAGAAATCATCCGAAAAGCAGGGTGGTTTTTGCGCAAGGCCACCAAGCTTTTGAAATAATTGTACACTTCTTTATATTTCGACTTGCGCGACCAGTCTATCCGATTAATATCGTCAGGTGACTCAAACGAATTTTCTACCCCTTGCTTGGTGCGCAGCAATTCTACTCCTGCGTGCAGAAAACTCACCCCCTGCGATGTCAATACAATGGCACCTGCCAGTTTGTGCATCCTGATTCTTTCTGACTCAGACGCTTCCGGCGCTGAGAGCAGTAGGCGATCCCATAGGGTATTGTTGTCATGGCAAGAAACGTAAGTAATGGTTTGGTAAGGTTCCTTTGCCCAGGGTTTTTTGGAATAATTGACAGAGTCGTACAACACCTGCGGGTGCTGCGTGGAAGCTACGATACCAAACTTAATACTTTCTTCCAATCCAGGAAGCCCACTCACGAAGCCTTTATCCTTTGGTCCGAAAACATAGCCCTTAATGGCATCTCGAATATCATCGCTAAAAGCAGCCACTTTGTCAAGTTTGTAAGTGTATTTTTTCAAAGAGCGATTTTCTTCCGGCAATGGGGAGTCTCCAGCCGTCCAACCTTCGCCATAGATAAAAATGCTGGGGTCTATTTTATGCAGTTCAGCACTCACCTGATTCATCGTTTCTTGATCATGGATGCCCATCAAATCAAAGCGAAAACCATCAAGATGATACTCATTCACCCAGTATTTTACAGATTCTACGATGAATTTGCGCATCATCGGGCGCTCGCTGGCGGTTTCATTGCCGCAGGCAGAAGCATCTGAAAAACTGCCGTCTTCACGCTGGCGATAATAATAGCCCGGTACGATTTGGTTAAAAACCGAAGCTTCTGTATCACCAGTATGGTTGTACACGACATCCAAAATGACGCGAATGCCGTGCTCATGCAATGTTTTTACCATTTGTTTGAACTCGCGGATACGCACTGCGCCATCATAAGGATTTGAAGCATAGCTACCTTCCGGCACATTGTAGTGCTTGGGGTCGTAGCCCCAGTTATACTTTGGATTGTTTTCAATCTTTTCATCCAAGGATTTAAAATCGAAGGAGGGCAGCAGGTGGATGTGCGTTACGCCAAGGTCTTTTATATGATCTAAGCCGGTCATCTCTCCTTCTTTGCTTTTTGTGCCAGTTTCTGCTAATCCCAGGAATTTTCCTGTGTTTTTTATACCCGAATTAGGGTCGGAGGAAAGGTCTCGAACGTGCAATTCATAGATGACAATGTCTGTAAAGTTCGTCAGCGGCGGTCGCTGATCTTTTTCCCAGCCTTCGGGGTTTGTCGCTGCCAGGTCAATGACCATGCCTCTATTGCCATTTACGCCTACAGCTTTTACATAAGGATCGGGCGTTTCTGCCAGCCACGCTCCATTTATTTTTACCTGAAAAGTATAAAATTGCCCCTTCAGGTCTTCTTTAAAAATAGCTTCCCAAATACCATTTTTGCGGCGTTTTAAGTTTTCGCTTCGGAGTGCTTCTCCGCCTTCTCCGGCTTCGTATAGCTGTATTTTGACTGCTTCTGCCGAGGGTGCCCAAAGTTTGAAGACGGATTTTTGCGGACTGTAGCTGAGCCCTAAATCCGAACCCTCATACACCGGATACTCGTCAAAAGAAGCATAATTTGTTTTTTCAGTTTCCTGACAAGATGGCAGCATGAATATTGACATTAAAAAAAAAAGGTATTTTTTCATGTGTTGAATGCTTATTTTGGGAAAGATAAAAAGCCTGCTTTTAATTTTGATTAAAAAACGTATATTTAATCTTTAAGCCGAATTTTATTTTATTTAAAAATTGAATACAAAATAAAATTATGTCAACTTGGAAAAATGAAGTGGAAAACAATCAGTTGCACACAGTGGTAGTGACCACGAAGAATAATATTATTCCCTGAGACTAAGCCTTTTATTAAACTCGGCATTGATTACATCGCTGTCGTTGCGCACCATATCCAGCATCATCTGGGGGTGCTTATTTTCCGGGTTGAAAGAAAAGAGCCAGTAATTGCTATCGGAAGAGATGCTTTCTACCAATTCCATTTCTTGCAGGTAGTATTTACGCATCCAGCGTTTGGTGTCTATTCCTGGTTTTAATTGCACAATCAATTGATTTGCAATAAATTCCTTCGGTAGTCCGTAGTTATCATCACCCCTCCCTCTTTGTTCCCAGCCATCGGCATTGGCAAGCTCGTCCAACATTTTTTCTAAGTCCAGTACTTTTTGAGGGCGATTATCTTTCCCGATAATTGTTTTGCTGTCGCCTTCTTCCCAATAAGTGATTGAAACGGTTTGTGCATCGTAGAATTCGCTACGGTAGGCATTTTTGAATTGCCATAGGTTTGATTTACTAAATTCGGACAGCAGGGCATCCAATTCCGGTTTTGCCAACTTTTTGACATACAAGCCGCGTTTTTCGGTGAACTGTTCGCCTTTATAAGAAACGATGCCCTCTTTGTAGATGATCATGGTAAAAACAGGGCAGTGGCCGACACAAGGGCTCTTGGACATTTCTACTACTTTTGACAATTCTTCCAGCCGAACAGATTGTAAATTTTGAGTGGTACAAGCACTGAGTGATAAAAATAATAAAATGCCTGCTATCCAACTTAGCTCGGCGCGTTTCATTTTGGTTTTCATGGTTTCTCTGCGTTTTTGTGAGCAATTTATGGACTTATGATGAGTTTTTTGTGAAAAATGTTGGTCTTAGTTTTAAGAATTACAAAATATATCCCACTATTGAGTTGATTGATGCTTCTTTGATAAGTGCCATTCGCAAAAAAAGAATCCTGCAATAGGCTTACACCATTTATATTAAAAATTTTAAGTTGAACAAATTCTTGAAAATCAGCGTTAAATTGCAGATAAATGTGATCGCGAGCCGGATTTTCGAGCAATCGGAAAGGGATAGGTACTTGTGGTTCGCGGATGCTCACAGGCATATCGCAATTCGTACTTTGCAAAAGAGTCGCTCTTGGACCGTTGAGTGCTGCCAGCATGCGCGCTTTTTGCCCCAGGGTAAACATCGCCATGCAAGCATCGTCGGTATAATTCATAAAATTCATAAACATATCAGCAGTACCGCAGGAAATCTGGGGATGCGCGGGGCATTCCCCACGATAAGTAAAAGCCTGTTTTGGTGTGTCGGCTACCTGATCATCTTCTATGCAGTCTGTATTTTCTGATTTGCTACCCCAAGGATGATTTAAGTTGAAATAATGGCCCACCTCGTGTGTCAATGTGCGTCCTAAGTCATAGGGAGGATTGATGTTAATCGTGCCAAAATAGGCCGGATCTATACGAATGCCATCTTCTGCTGGTACACTCATACCCGGAAAGCTGGCTTCTCCGATAAAAATAGGTGCTGATTTTCCGACCCAAATATTAAGATAATAGCGGGTATCCCAAGCATCCTGCCCACCAAGCTCCGTGTAGCAAATAGTCCGCCTGCCTTCGTTAAATTTGATGCCAATCATGCTAATCGAGGTCTGAGTGCGTGTGATGCCATTCGTGAAATTGCCATCAGGGCTTGTTTGCGCCAAACAAAATTCGATTTCAACATCAGCTAAAACTGGCTTGAAAATAGCAGGAACGGCCCTTGTCTCCGTGTTTTTCATCCGAAAATCGCGATTCAAAGCTTCAATTTGGGATTGAATTTGTGCATCGGAAAGGTTTTCTTCTGAGGTTTTCCATACAATATGTACCACTACAGGAATAGTGATAACTGCTTTTTCCGACAAGCGCGTGTCGTTTTCTAAGAGCCACTGTTGCGTAAAGCGCTCGATGGCCTCTCGTTGAAAAGCCAATGCTGGATTAGCCGCTATTTGCTGTTGTAACATTTCATCCGAAAAGCAGGATTGCCCTTTCGTGAAAACTAAAAAAAATAGCGCCCAAATTGCAAGCAATACTTTTTTCATCAGCGATCAATCAATTGATACAATTGGTCTAATTTTGGTGATAGGATAATCTCTGTTCGCCGGTTCATGGCTTTTCCTTTGGCGGTGGTGTTGGTAGCAATAGGCAAATAAGAAGCACGCCCTGAAGCTGTGACACGCTTAGGGTCAACGCCGGCGGTTGTAAGCACTTTGACGACTGCTGTTGCTCTTTTTACGCTCAAATCCCAGTTGCTGGATGCTGTGCCATCCGTGTCGGTATGTCCCTCCACTATAATGTCAATAGCTGGATTTTTATTCAAAGCTTGAGCCAGTTGGGAGAGGGCTTTCTTTCCTTTCCAATCAATGACATCGCTGCCACTTTTGAATAATAATTCCTGACTAAGAGAAACATAGAGCCTGCCATTTTTTTCTTCTACGGTAAGATCAGCGGCAGTAAACCCTTTCAAAGCCTCGCTGACAGAGCTGCGCAGGTTCGTCACTGCTTGCTCATTGGTACTCAGCAGTGCTTCCAATTCTATGACGCGGCGGTTGCGCTCTGCCAGATTCCCTTCGATATTGCTATAACTTCCCTCCAGGGCTATGAGCCGAGCTTCTCGTTCATTTACATTGTATTCCAGCAAAGCGAGGTCGCGCGCGCGCTTATCTAATTCAGCTTGTTGCGCCGCGAGTTGTTCTTGCAAGTTTTGTTTTTCGTAGGTAGAAGTAGAGAGAATATTTTGATTCTGATCAAGCAGGCGGTTGTATTTTTCGAGGATTTCCAGATAGTTCTGGTTGAGGCTAGCGTTAGCTGCTACTTTTTGCTCCAGGTCTTCTAAAGCTGCTTTCAATTGAGCATCAGTTTGACGATATTTTTCGTACAAATCGCGATACGCCATCCGAATAGAGTCAGCTGCTGCAGCTTCTTCTTCATAGTATTTTTTGGAGGCTTTCAAGTCTTCATATTCTTTTTTGCTGATGCAGGAGGAGAAAGCGATGATGCTAATAAAAAGCAAATAGATTGATAATCTCATAGCGAATTAGTAATTGGTTTTTTAATTCAAATGTATAAAGATAGCAAAAATTTAAAAAAAAGATCCAACTCATTTGATTCAAAGCAGGAATGGGGGTACTGCTTTGATAATTTTTATTTGAATAGAATTCCGCTATATTTGCCAGAAAATACTATTAAGAATGAAATATTTTATACTTGCGCTGCTGGCTTTTGTTTTTTCTTTTTGTAGCAAAGGAAAAAATGCGCTACAAACACAGATGGATTCGGAAAAGCCTACAGCAACAAGCGCGCCAGTGGACGGGGCATCTCCACAAAACCCCAACCCGAAGGTGATGGACGGATTGGTACTTTCTTTGCCCAGTCTGGCGGTTAAAACGGGTGATATTTTCTGTGTGGAACTATCTGTACGCAATTTCCAGTCCTTACTTTCTATGCAATACACCATTCGTTGGGATAGAAATATCCTTGAGTTTATTGAATTAAAAAACTTTTCACTTCCATACTTGGATGCCAATGATTTTGGGACTACCCGCACTGCAGAAGGTATTCTTACCTCCGCCTGGATTGATGATTCGCTAAAAGGTATCAGCGTAGAAGACGGTGCAAGCCTTTACCAGATTTGCTACCGTGCAAAAGGCATTGCAGGGCAAAGCACTTTTTTGAAAATAACGGACGTGCCCACGGCCATTGAAGTGGTAAACAAAATGGAAAAGGTTATTCCGATGAAAAAAGAAAATGGGAGCGTGAAAATAGAATAATACAAACGAAATTGAAAACCAAATTCCATTGGTTTTCAATTTCATTTACTTTATCCATTTTTTAATAACTGAGTGCTTCCAAACTGATAACAAAGCCGTTGATTTTGTACCTCTTTTTTAGGTTGCTTTTATAAGTATTGGCCTGGCTTTCCGTATCCTGAGGGCCCAGTATGATTTTATAGATAGGCTTGTTGTCTTTGCCTTTCTCTACACTAATGAGAATATTATCAAATGATTTTGCTTGCAAATCAGCAACTTGTTTCAGTACGTTCTCATAATTTGTAAGAGAAGAAACCTGTACGCCAAATCCCTTTTTCAAGGGGCGTTCCAGCTGAATTTTGTACAAACCGTATTGTGCATAATCCTGCTTGACTATGCGTGTAGTAGCTGTGGGCTTGGCTTTTTCCTTTTTGTCAGTAGCCGCAGCGGTTGTAGTTGTGTTGCTTGTTTTTTTTTCAGTTGCAGCCGTATTGCTTACTGGTTTAGCTTTATTAGTAGGCGTTGGAGTGCTTGTATCGAAGTCACTTGGGCGCTTTGCGGTTGTTGATTCTTTATTTTCTGGAGTAATAACGGTCTTTTCGGCTACCGCATCCGGCATCCCCTTTTTTACTACCTCCACTTTTACATTGGCAGTTCCATCTTCCACGAAGCCTAATACCTGTGCGGCACGCTTTGAAAGATCAACGATTCTGCCTTTGATATAGGGACCTTTATCAATAACTTTTACATTAACAGATTTTTTATTATCTAAACGAGTGACCTTTAGGATAGTCCCATAGGGATGGATTTTGTGCGCTGTGGTCAGGTCGTTTTTATCATATTTTACGCCATAAGCCGTTTCTTTACCCTGAAAGCTATCATCATAAAAAGAAGCCTCGCCATATTCGGGCTTTTGGGCATCCGTATTTGTCGTACTTAAAAAGCAAATAGATAGGCACAGCATACAGAGGAGGTTATTCATGTTCTTGCTTTTTGTTGAATAATTATTCAAAAATATTCATTATTTGCTTATTATACAAGCTTTCTGCAAAAACGCTTTTTAGAAGCAGTTCATTATCCAACAATAGCGAGAATACCCTGAGAAATGCCAAGTGTGATGAGAATCAGGCCAATAATGCGGTTTAGGTTATTTCGGATCACGCTTACTTTACGCACGATGGGCTCGCTCAAAATGCCAAAAAGCATTAAAGCACCCAGTTTGCCAAGTGAAGTGCCGAGAAGAAAAAAGGCAATATTGAGGAGGGGACTGCCCATGTGAATACTCATGACTTGGGCAGATTCGAGTAGTGCCAGCACGACCAGCCAAAATGGAATAGCCTGCGGATTGAGTAGCGCGATCAGCAAGCCATATGCGAAATGTTTGCCGCGATGAGCGCCGGTATCTTGGTTAATGTCTTTATTTTTTTTGAAAAAAAACAATAATCCAAGCGTACAAAAAACAGCAAATACAATCACCTTTGTCCAAATGCTATTTGTCAAAAATTGATTGATCCAGCTACTGCCCTGAAGGGCAATAACGGACTGCCCCATCTCTACAAAAGCAGCGGCTACCGAAAACCAGAACCCTGCGCGAAGGTTATTACGAAGGGTGACATCCACCATAGAGAGGTTGATTGGACCAAAAGGCAGGGTGCCTATGAAGCTGATAATGAACGTTATAAGCAAAATGCTGACAGCAGTGAACATCTTTTTATATGCTTAGCTTGGCTATCCAAAACAGTCAATACAAAAATAAGGCTTTTCTATATGCTTAGTTGTTATCTTTTTGTTATCATTTTTTGCAGATGAACCATAAAGGTATGATTTTTGTATCTGCATAGATAGTTTTAGCGATCTGCGAGGCTTTTATGCCCATTTTAAATTATAAAACATGAGTAAACACGGAAGGGTACTGGTAGCCATGAGCGGTGGAATTGATAGCACAGTGACGGCTATGATGCTACACCAGGAGGGTTATGAAGTGATTGGTATAACGATGAAAACCTGGGACTACGCAAGCGCTGGAGGTACCAAAAAAGAAACAGGCTGCTGTAGCCTCGATTCTATAAACGATGCCCGTCAGGTATCAGTGGATATGGGCTTCCACCATTTTATTATTGATATCAGGGAAGAATTTGGAGATTATGTGATTGATAATTTTGTGGAAGAATACCTTGCCGGGCGTACACCCAACCCTTGCGTATTGTGCAATACGCATATCAAGTGGAGCGCGCTGCTCAAGCGAGCCGATGCCCTCGATTGTGAATTTATAGCCACAGGGCATTATGCACTGATTAACGAGCAAAATGGCAGGAAATACATCACCCGAAGCGTAGATAAAAATAAAGATCAATCCTATGTACTATGGGGACTTAGCCAGGATTGCCTCGGGCGCAGCCGGTTTCCATTGGGTGGCTATACCAAACCTGAAGTACGCCAAATGGCTTATGATTGGGGTTATCGAGAGTTGTCGAAAAAAGGAGAAAGCTATGAAATTTGCTTCGTACCAGACAATGATTATCGCGCCTTTTTGAAACACCGTGTCGCTGGCTTAGAAGAGCAAGTAGCGGGGGGCATTTTTGTGGACACACAAGGGAGCGTGCTGGGCAGGCATCAGGGCTACCCATTTTATACCATTGGTCAACGTAAGGGTCTGGGCATTGCCTTTGGTGAGCCGATGTTTGTTGCCGAAATTCGACCAGAAACCAATACAGTCGTGCTGGGAAGGGTGGAAGATTTGATTCGAAATACGATGACAGTTGGGCAGGTAAACTTGATGAAATACAGCACTATTCCTGATGGCTTGGAGGCAGTCACCAAAATTCGATACAAAGACAGTGGCACACTCAGCAGCCTTCATCAGCAAGGGACTGACAAGGTGGAAGTCGTTTTTTATGCTAATGTGAAAGGCGTAGCACCAGGACAGTCAGCTGTGTTTTATGAAAATGATGACCTAATAGGCGGTGGCGTAATATACGGAAGCTTTCTTTCCCCTCAAAATATGGATCAATGAATCGGGTGTTTACTCTTGGCTGCTTTTTAGCTACCACAATCATTGCTTGTAAAGAAGAAACAGATCAGATAAACATTGATTTTGGCTACGAGTATTTTCCGCTGGAAATCGGCAAGTATTGGGTTTATCAACTGGATTCTATTGTTTATGACCCTGTGGCCGGCGGTACGGCTACTGATTCCAGTACCTTGTTTTTAAAAGAAGAAATCACAGTTACTTTCACTGATAATAGTGGCGATACCTGGTATAAACTGGAGCGTTTTACTCGACGGACACCTGCCGAACCCTGGATCGTAAAAGACGTGGTAGCCATGCGGCGTACTGAAAGGCAAGCCTTGCGATTGGAGAGCAACCTTGAGTTTGTCAAAATGATTTTTCCATTGAAAAAAGGAACAACTTGGGATGGCAATCAATTTTTTGAAACTACCCTTGCCGTCAGCGTTGCGGATGAGCCGATTCGGATGTTTGAGTTTTGGGAACACCGATTGGTGGATTTGGGCACAAGCTATCAGCTGAATAATTTTTCTTTTTCGGAAGTAGCGACAATTTCATTAGCCGATTTTGATTCCGGCACTACCACACTGCGCAGCGTGGAGGAGCGGTACGCCAAATCTGTGGGCTTGATCGAGCGCACTCTTTTTATTCTTGATACGCAGTGTGAAGTTTGTTGCAATAGAAATACAGTGGCCTGCGCCGATTTGCCGTGGCAAACCAAAGCTGAAGCGGGCTTTATCCTCAAGCAACAACTAATTGATTATAAATGACTTGAACGTACTGTTTTTTTAATTGGTGTGATCTGCTACAATCAGCCATTGACCTTTTATTTTTTGCCACACTAGTAGAAAATAACCGCTTGGTGCATCATTTTCGCGCTCCAGGGTGTATTTTCCCAGCAGGGTAATCACTTTTTTGCTGCGCCGGTTTATATCAAAAATATCAAAGCGAAGTTTACCCATCGCAGCCTTATCCGGGTAAGCTTTTTTATAGCGTTCGATGGTGGGACGCCAGCCATAAGTGGGGCCATTAGTGCCAATAAACTGAAGCGATTCCGACGGCCAGTAGTGCATCATAAATTTTTCAATATCGCCCTGATTCCAGGCTTCTACTTGTGCCGCCATAGCGGATCGAATTGCCCGAAAATCTTTATTTCTTGTGCTTGCAAGCAGAAAGTGCCTGTCAGTATGATAAAGAAAAGGGAAGAAAGTCGCATTTTTGCACAGTTTTTTAAAGTCAAGAATATGGATAAGTATGTTAGCATTGGAGTTGTACGAAAAACGCACGGCGTAAAAGGCGAGCTAAAAATACAAATTGAACTGCCTTATTTGGAGGATTTTTTAGAAGCATCAGTGCTTTTTTTGGATATAAAAGGAAAGCAAGTACCTTATTTTATTGAGGAAGTAAGGGCAGGAAATGACCTGATCGTAAAGCTGGAAGAAGTCAATACGCGCGAAACAGCGCAGGATTTGTGCAATAAAACTATCTTTTTGCGGGAACAGGACCTGGCTGCCAACCCAGATCAAATACAGGAAGCGCACTACACTGATTTAATTGGCTTTCAGATGGAAGATACCGAGTTGGGCATGGTCGGTTTGATTGAAGCCGTTTTGGAATACCCACAGCAATGGCTTGCAGTCATACAATATCAGGAAAAAGAAGCCTTGGTGCCGCTAAATCCTCATTTTGTAAAACAAATTGACGTGCCGGGTAAGCGTGTCAGGGTGACGCTGCCAGAGGGTTTGCTAACGCTTTGAGCTCCAATGCAGCGCACTTTGCGCAAACTACAGGAGCAAAATCCTGGCGAAAATGTCATCCAGCTTTCATTTTCTGCGCCTTTAGATCGAAAAACGCATTTTATTCCTTATTTTGGATACTGCAACAAAGCAGGCTGGTACTTCGTTTTTATTACAATTTCAAAGTAAATCTTGAAAGCAATGAGGCATTATATCTACCTGTCGTTTTTTATTTTTTTGGCGGCTTGCACCTACACGCAGAAAATCAGGGATGGACGAACCGCTTTTGAGCGAAAACAATATGCAGTAGCTACGCGGCTTTTGGAAAAAGAGTATAATAAATCCAAAACAAAATTGGAGAAAGGCAAATTGGCTTACCTTCTGGGCGAATCCTACAAAGAATTAAACCGTAGCGAACAGAGTATTAACTGGTATCAAAAAGCTTATGACAACCAGGCTGGCGTAGATGCACTCAAGGAGTATGCTTATGGGCTCAAAAAAGCAGAACGATACAAAGAAGCGATGCAGGCATTCAAAGATTTGGGAATCGAAATCGGTAGCCCGTATGAATACCGCCGAGAAATTACAGCTTGCGAAATCGCGCAAGGCTGGAAGGATGCCTTAAAATATGCGGATTACCAGGTGAAAGCCCTCGATTTTAACTCTAATGCAGCAGATTATGCGCCCGTTTTGTACAAAGACAACCAACTCGTTTTTACTTCGGATCGAAAAGGAAGCACCGGAGAAGACGTGTACAATTGGACAGGCAATGCTTTTTCTGATCTTTTTGTAGTTAACCTGGAGTCGAATACAGTTAATAGTTTCGATAATCGGCTCAATACGCCTGACAACGAAGGCACGGCTATTTTCAACAAAGATTTCACGGAAATGTACTTCACGCGCTGTTTTGGTGGCAAAAAAGAAGATTCTTATTGCAAAATTATGATGAGTGCGTGGCGAAACGATGCCTGGTCTGCTCCCCGAGCGGTGGAATTTACGCAAGAAAATATCAATTATGGGCATCCTGCCTTGTCAGCTGATGGCAAACAGCTTTATTTTTCCTGCAATCATCCCGAAGGTTGGGGCGGTTATGATATTTGGGTTTCTGAAAAAACAACAGCCGGCTGGGATGAACCCAAATTGCTGGGGCGTGCTGTCAATACGATCGGCAATGAAAAATTCCCTTACCTCGATGCGGATACACTTTATTTTTCTTCCGACTTTCATCCAGGTATGGGCGGCTTGGACATTTTCAAAACCTATAAAATGGGAAATGGCAACTGGGCACCGCCTTATAATCTGAAACCGCCACTCAATTCTGGTGGCGATGACTTTGGTTTTGTCGTGGATTATGAAGCCAAAAAAGAAAAAGGTGTGCTACAACTGGGGTATTTTACTTCTACTCGAGCAGAAGGCTTGGGGAATGACGACATTTATCGCTTTGAAAAAATAATTCCGCCGCCACTTCCCGTGGTAGAAAAGCCGGTGAAAAAAGAAACCGTCGCTCGCAAGATACTCTTGGATGTATTTGTTTTGGAAAAAATATACGAAGACCCCACCAACCCTAATAGCCGAATACTGGGTAGAAAACCCTTGCAAGAGGCGAAGCTGGAAGCAAAATTCGGTAAGGAAAACAAGGCTTTTATAACGAATGAAGAAGGGCTGGTTACTATCGAATTGGCGAAAGATGCTGAATATAACTTTCTGGCATCCAAGCAAAACTACCTAACCAATACGGGTAATTTCTCTGCTCGTGGCATTGGTGAAGACCCCGACAACCCCGTTCAGCGGTTTGAAGTGGAAATCATCCTGGATAAAATCTTCCTGAACAAAGAAATTCGCTTGGAAAATATTTATTATGATTTGGACAAATGGGATATCCGAAAAGATGCCGAGCCTACCCTAAATGCCTTGGCTGAAAACCTAAAACTGAACCCTAACATTCGCATTCAGCTTTCTTCTCATACGGACTGCCGAGCCAGTGATAGCTATAACGAATTACTATCGCAGCGGCGCGCTCAGGCAGCCGTGGATTATCTCATCGCCAGAGGTATTGATGCCAGCCGATTGACAGCAAAAGGCTATGGTGAATCCCAACCTGAAGATGCTTGCATTTGCAACCGCTGTAGCGAGGATCAGCACCAATTGAATCGCCGGACGACTTTCAAAATTATAGAGTAAAAAAAAGTAGGACTACTCCCCAAAAGCACTTTTTGTTGTATTTTTAATTCCAAAATTCACAAACAATATGAAAACAAGGACAAGCATTTACTATCTACATTTGATTTTAGCCATTGCATTGATACTTGCTCCAGCTTGCAACGCCAGCCGCGCAGTGAAAGGCGGTGCCATTGGAGCGGCAGCAGGGGGTGTAGTGGGGGGCGTTATCGGTAAACAAGCAGGCAATACAGCCGCTGGCGTCATCATTGGAGCAGCAGTGGGCGGTGCCGCTGGTGCGCTTATTGGTCGCTATATGGACAAGCAGGCAGCTGAAATACGGAAGGACCTGGAAGGTGCAAAAGTAGAGCGGGTAGGAGAGGGGATTCTGATTACTTTTGATTCGGGCTTATTATTTGATGTAGATTCCTATGCACTACGCAGCGCTACACGCGAAAATCTGAACAACCTCGCAGCTACGCTCAACAAATATGAAGATACTGACATCCTGGTGGAGGGGCATACTGATAATACTGGTACTGATGAGTACAACCAGGCTCTTTCTGAAAATAGAGCAAAATCGGTAAACAGCTATTTGGTCAAACAGGGCGTCGCAACTGGGAGGTTTTCCGTCATCGGGTATGGCGAAAGCTCCCCCAAAGCAGACAATAGCACTGCCAGCGGAAGACAGCAAAATCGAAGGGTGGAAATTGCCATTTATGCTAACAAAAAACTCAAGAAGGCTGCCAAGCGCGGGGATTTGGAAGTGGAGTAGATATTTTACAATTCACTTCGCGTGAAACCCTTACTTTTCCCAAAGGAAATCCCTACCTTCGTCGTATGCGATTGAGATTCATATTGCTTCTATCATTGCTGCCGCTGTGTTGTATAGCACAGCGCCCAGACACAATTCGCTTGGAGCCACCCGATGCCAATCAGGAAATTATTGAAGATTTTTTGCAAAACACTGATAGCGAGGGTGTTTTTGATTTTAATACCTTATTTGAACAACTCAATGACTTTCGGCGCAACCCAATTGATTTGAACAAAGCCAATGAAGCGATTCTGCGCGACCTTGGGCTTTTGAGTGCGTTTCAAATTCGCGACTTTCTAGCGTATCGCCAAATAGCGGGAAACTTGGTTTCGATTTATGAGTTGCAGGCTATTCCGAGTTTCGATTTAGAAACCATCCGCAGGATTTTGCCTTTCGTAACTATCAACAGTGACCTGGACACTTATCAAATTCCACTTTCGCAAATGCTTTTCGGAGGGCGCAATGAGCTCTACTTGCGGTGGTCGAGGATATTAGAACAACAAAAAGGTTTTGCTACCAGCGCTGAAAATAGGTACCTGGGAGATCCTAACCAACTCTATGTGCGCTATCGGCACGCTTACGGAACGCGCCTAAGCTATGGCATCACAGCGGAAAAGGATCGCGGGGAAGAATTTTTCACCGGCAGCAACAGGCAGGGATTTGATTTCTATTCAGCGCATTTTTTTATCCGAGATTATAATAAAACACTTAAATCACTGGCTGTCGGTGATTACACCATTACATTGGGGCAAGGGCTTATTTTGTACAATGGCTTTGGCTTGGGCAAATCTTCTGCTGCTATTTTGATAAAGCGAACCGGAAGAACCGTACGTCCTTACACCTCCGCCAATGAAGTGAGCTTCATGCGCGGCGTAGCTACCACCTTAAATTTTGGAAAAAACTGGGAGTTCACAACCTTCGCCTCTGCTCGTAAGCGAGATGCCAATTTGATTCAATCGGATACCTCCGAGATAGACGAAGAGATCCGCGGGTTCACTTCCCTCGATTTGGACGGGCTGCACCGCACACCTGGCGAAATTGCCGATGAAAAAGTGCTGCAACAGTTTACGATAGGTGGAAGCCTGAAATGGAAACAAGCAGCTGGGCATATTGCTATCAATGCCTTGTACGACCAATTCGATAAAAAATTGGAACGACAGTTACAACCCTACAATCGGTTCTATTTTTCGGGCGATCGCTTATTCAACCTCAGCGCTGATTATTCCTGGTTGTATCGCAATTTCAATTTTTTTGGAGAAACTGCCCTGAGCGATAATGGCAGTATTGCTACCTTGAATGGGGTGCTGGCTACGTTGGATCGGCGCGTGGATATTGCGCTGTTGCATCGTTACTATGCCAAAGATTATCAGGCTTTAAATGCTAATCCTTTTGCAGAAACAAGCGATGCAAGAAATGAGCAGGGTTTATATCTGGGTGCGGAAATCCGCCCGATCAAAAACTGGACAATCAGTGCTTATTTCGATGCCTGGCGCCATCCCTGGCTTCGTTTTAATGTAGATGCGCCCTCCAGGGGCTGGGAGTATCGCGCCCGATTGACCTACGAACTGCGGCGAAGGCTGCGCATTTATCTGGAAGTTCGTCAGGAAGTAAAAGAACGCAATGCTTCCCTTGAAAACGCGAAGACTGCCGTGTTGGTGGAAGGAAATGTTTTTCAGACCCGCTTGAATATTGATCACCCGATTTCCAAGTCGCTGGAGCTACGCACCCGTATGGATGTTGGCTTTTCTGAAGATGGCGAAGGCGGCAAGAGTGAGGGATTTGCCTTGTACCAAGATATTTTATTCCAACCGATAGACTTTCCCGTTTCGTTTACGACCCGATTTGCTGTTTTTGATACGGATGGATTTCAGACGCGCTTTTATGCTTATGAAAATGACCTGTTGTACAATTTTTCAGTTCCTGCCTATTACAATCGGGGCACTCGTTTTTATATCAATTTGCGGTATCGCCCATTTCGGGCTTTAACCATCGAAGGGCGTTTTTCGCAAACCTACTGGGCAAATCAAGCGACTATTGGCAGTAGTTTGGACGAAATACAAGGGCAGAATCGCACACAAGTCAGCGCGCAATTGCGATACCAATTTTAGACGCTTATTGCACCTTCAGGACGCTATCCTGCCGGAGTAAAGTATTGACAGTGGGCGACTTACGGATCAACTGTTCTTTACTAACGTTTGAATTTTTTATTCGATTAAGGGTCTCCTGTACTTTTTCAGGCTTTTTTAATTCGACAAAAGATTCCAGCAAAGTAGTGAAAGCCTCCGTATTGTCGGGGTCTTTTTTTAAGATGTCCTCTGCCGCTTTTACGGCTGTTTGGTATTCTCCCAGGTTTTTGCTTGCCTGCGCTTTTTGTTTTAAAGCATTCAAATCATTAGGATATTTTTGCAAGCGGCGCTCAGCAGTGGATTGAATAAGTTTCTGCTCTTCGATTTTATTTGCCAATAATTGCAATTGCTCTTTAGCTGCTGGGTTATCCGGCGTTTTTTTGCGCACGGTTTCCCAATCGGCTTTAGCTTTCGCATAATTTTCTATTTTCAAATAAGCATCGCCCCGCATAGCGATTGCATCTACATCATTTGCGTTTAAAGCCAGGCGCGCAGAAAGGTCTTGCACCGCTTCGGGGTACATCCCTTTTTGATAGTACAAAGCTCCTCTGTTGTTGAGTGCCAGCCAGTAGTTCGGGTGTTTTTCCAGTACTTTATCATAAGATGCCAAAGCTTTATCATTTTGATTCATCGCCAAGTAGCTTTCTGCCAAAATCATACCCTGCAACAAAGAGCCAGCAGAATCTGTAACTTCGGCTTTGGCAAGCAACTCAATTGCTTCCTGTGCATGATTACTCTCAAAAGCCACTACGCCAAAAAGCAGTAAAATAGTTTGCTCGATATTTTGTGTAATTACGCCACTGGTAGCAATACTGGAAATAGAAGACACTGTATCAATTTCGGTGCGCTGATCCACCTTGAGTTTTTTGAGTTTAAACTGTTCGCCATCCGTATTCAAAAAGCGGTATTGAGTCGTGATCAGGGTTTTATCGCCTTGCTTTTCTTCCGTACCCCAAATGACTAAATTGGCCTTGCAGCCTTCGGCTAACTTGCTGGCTTCCTTTGCATTGGAAGGATAACTATTTTCATCTGTGATGTCGAGCTCATAAATACCAACACTGGCATTGATATTGTACCGGTCGTTCAATTCACCAAGTCTTTTGCGCATGGCGGTATGCGTACCAATGGGGGCATTCAGGGGGAAAGGCTGATAAGGGAGTAGTAGAATGTTAAAATCAGCATTTTTCTCAAAAGCAGGACAGGCACGAATTCTCTGAATCCTATCGTTTTGATGATTGATTTTTCGTAAGGCAAATACCCCGATAATTGCGATCAAAATAAGGCCAGTAAGCCCATAAAGCCAGTTTTTTCTAAGTTTTGTAGGGGCAGCAGGAGCGGTGAATTGGAGTTTGTTTTTTTCCAAATACTCTAAAATCAGAAGTGCTTGATCTGTAATTTGATTATAGCTCAATTTGGCATTTTCAAAACTGATAGTGCCGCGCACTTCATCTTTACGAGTACGCTCCAACTGTGCTTGCGCCTGAATCGTAGCATTAAGCAAGGCTGCGTACTTTTCATCCTGTGCCAGAAAAGCAGAAAGCTGCTCCAGTGCTTGTTCTGTTTCTGCTTCTCGCAAAAGTTGTTTTATATCGCTCACAAACTGTAGCCTGTCCATACGGTGTTAGGTTTGATGTGATTCGGTATTTGAGATACAAAATTATATTATTTCATCTAAAAAACTGATAATCAATATACTATTTTAGCCCTTGCCCAATTCTAAAGCCCTTTGCAAAGCAGCCATAGCTCCGGCGATAATATCTTGGTGTACTTCCTTTTCCCGATAGGTTTTGAGTGCCGCTTCCGTAGTACCGCCGCGCGAGCATACCCGCTCGATCCACTCCTCGCAAGATAAAGTAGTCGCTTGATACAATTCAATGGCCCCCGCAAAGGTTTGGCTCACCAGCAGCTCTGCTTCAGAATCGCTGAAGCCCATGTTTTTGGCACCTTGTATGAGGGCATTCATAAAGTACCATACATAAGCAGGTCCACTACCTGAGATAGCCGTAGCGGCATCTATTGCCGATTCATTTTCTACATACACTGTTTTGCCAGTGGTGTTGAGGAGGTTTTGCACCGTCACCAATTCAATGCGAGTCACTTTTTCCGATGAGGTGAAGGCGGTCATGCCCATCCCGATTTGGGCAGGCAGATTGGGCATCGCCCGAATGATTTTTTTTACATTTAAAGCTGCCGCAATCGTTTCTATTTTCACCCCTGCCATAATGGATAGAAATACCTGCTGGGCGCTCACCAAAGGGCGAATGCTTTGAAAGAGCATCGCAGAATCCTGGGGTTTTACCGCCAGAATAATCAAATCCGCCTCCGCTATACATTCTTCTGGGGTGCCAAATACCTGTCCGATGTCTTTCTTGCTCAATTCTTCCGCTTTTTCAGGTGATTTTTCCAGAATCATCATAGCTGCTTTGCTGGCGATATGGGAGCGAAGGAAGCTCTGTGCGTAAGTGCTTCCCATGTTGCCTCCTCCGATTATTAGTATTTTCATGCTATATTGGACGATTTGCCAGTAAATTTATTACGAATAATGAGGCAATTAAGCCATTATTAACTTTTTTATACATTTTTTTTTACAATTCATGTTTTAAAGCGATGCAAAGGAATGTCAAATTTTTGTTGTTATTCGCAATGAAAACTACTAACTTTATCCGCTGAATTGAATACGGCTACCCTGCACAAACCTTCCTGCTTTATTTCGGAGTTTTTTGAATTTAATGATAATCTCAAAAGGGTGATTGATTATGCAATACATCTACCAAAAACTATTGTGCCTCCTGCTATTGGGCAGCACAACCTTGACAAATGCGCAAATCAGCAGCGGTGGATCGCCGCTCAGTTTTGATCCTGTTTTTAGGGCTCAGCACGGGGATAATATCTTGCCGGCTGTTTCCCTGCCAGCCGCTACCTGGCAACAGATTACCAATGTGACCAAAGCACAAACGGCACCAGATATCAGGATTGCGGCCCCTATTCAAACGGATTTGGGCTTGGATAATGCCGGGCAATGGACGGTACTCGAAAACGGCGACCGCCTGTGGCGCTTGAAAATTAGATCGGAAGGGGCGCAAGGCTTGATGGCTTTGTACGACAAGCTTTACCTGCCTTTTGGCGCAAAACTTTTTATGTACAGTGAAGATGGTAAGCAAATATTGGGGGCTTATACCGATGAAAGCAATACGCCTTCCGGCAAATTTGTCACGGGTTTTATCAAAGGTGCTACTGCGATCATTGAGTATTTTGAACCCTTTGCCGTGCGTGGACAAGGCAAGCTACACATTTTCAGAGTAGATTATGCTTTCAAAAAAATAGGATTGGAGAAAGACGGATTGAGTGATGAATCGGGTTTTGGTACTTCCAGCGAATGCAATATCAACATCAATTGTCAACAAGGACTCAACTGGCAGAGCCACAAAAAAGGAATTTGCAGGATTGTGATCGTTTTAGAGGAAGGCTCCGGCTATTGCACGGGCAATGTGATAAATAATACCGCCAATGATGCCAAACCTTATATTTTGACTTCTTACCATGTGCAAGATGGTTATACGCCTTTGTACGATATGTGGCGCTATGATTTTAACTACGAAACGGAGGGCTGCACCAATCCTCAAACAGAACCGTCCTTCCAATCAATACTCGGCAGTGTCCTGCGCGCCAGCCGCCGCGAAAACGATTTTTTACTCTTGGAACTAATTGATCCTATTCCCACAGAATATAATGTTTACTACATGGGTTGGAGCAGAGCGGCTTCGATACCCAGTTCTGGCACTACGATACATCACCCTAAAGGCGATATTAAAAAAATAGCCCGCCGCAACCAAGCGATCACAATACAAAGCGCGGAATTTGCCTGGAGCAACGGTTTCACCAGCCCGCCTGAATATCTCTGGCGCGTCAGATACGATGAAGGTATTTTTGAGCCAGGTTCTTCTGGTGCCGGTTTATTGGATCAATCGGGCAGATTAGTTGGGCAACTGCATGGTGGGCATATCAATTGTAGCCAAAATCAAACTACTGCTTACTATGACCGGCTGAGCTTGTCCTGGGAAGGCGGCGGAACACCCGAAACCCGACTGAAGGACTGGCTCGATCCCATCAATACTAATCAGCAAGTGTTGGATGGGATGTTTGATATCACGGGCGGTTTGGCAACTATCTCCGGCTATGTACTCACCGAAGACGGCAAAGGCATAGCAGGCGTAGCAATGCAACTGTTTGGCAATATTTCCGCAACGACTTTGACCGATACCTCCGGCAAATACACTTTTGAAAAGCTGCCCGTAGGCGAAAACTTTGGCATTTCTCTCACCAAAGATGACAATGACCGCAATGGTGTGACAACCTTTGATCTGGTACTCATCTCTAAGCATTTGCTGGGTATTCAAAAATTTGATAGCCCTTTCAAAATATTAGCTGCGGATGTAAACGATTCTAAAAACTTAACGACCCTCGATCTCATTATTCTCCGAAAATTAATTCTCAATATTGATATTGAGTTTGAAAGTGTGCCTTCCTGGCGCTTTTTGCCTGATAAGTTCGAATTCTCCGATCCAGAAAATCCCTATCAGGATTTCCTACCTACGGTTTTTTTTGTTCCAAACTTCAATAGCAACGTGCTCAATTTTAATTTTGTCGGCTGGAAATACGGCGATGTGAATAATACCGCTGACCCTAAGCAGTAGTGGATGCTGCTTTTGTAGCTGTGAGTTTTTTTTACAAAACTCACAGCTGCGGGTCTTCAATCTTTTGCAAGGGCTGCCCCTGCAATCCAGCCGCCCGTCCAGGCTGCTTGAAAATTGAAACCACCGGTGATTGCATCAATATTGAGTACTTCTCCCGCAAAAAATAAGCCTGGAAAAAGCTTACTCTCGAAGGATTTGAAGTTTACTTCCTTTAGCGCTACGCCCCCGGCGGTGACAAACTCTTCTTTAAAGGCGCTTTTGCCACTGACGGGCAGCTCGCACGCGCATAGCTGTTGGCAGATTGCCTGTAGCTCCTTTTTGCTGAGGTCGGCCCATTTTTTTTCCTCCGAAACCAACGCTGCATTGATTAGGCTTTTCCATAGGCGGCTGGTTAATCCGAATTTTGGATGGGCGTGTAGTTGTTTTTTGGGCTCGGTCGTTTTGATGTGCAACAAATCTTCATAAACAATTTCTTCTGTTTGATTAACCCAATTGACAAGGATCGAAAAATGATACTTCAAATCAGCCAGCTCACGCGCGCCCCAGGCGGAAAGTTTCAAAATAGCAGGGCCACTCAAGCCCCAATGGGTAATCAACAGCGGCCCTTTGGCTTCGAGCTTGGATTTTTTGATTTGAACCGAAGCAATAGGCACTGAAATACCTGCTAAACCCTGGATGCGCTCATCCTTGATATTGAAAGTAAAAAGCGAAGGCACAGGATTCACGATGGTATGCCCCATCTGCTGAAGTATCTCCCACATGCGCATATTGCTACCAGAAGCGATCAATACCTTGTCAGCTGTTAATGTTTTTTCCTCAGTTAAAATTTTCCAACTATCATTTTCAAAAACAATACCATCTACTCGCACAGAAGTCAGCACTTTTACACCAGCATTTACAGCATTATTCCACAAACAATCGAGAATCGTCTGTGAATTATCTGTAGTAGGAAAGATGCGCCCATCCGCCTCTGTTTTGAGCGATACTCCTTTTTTTTCAAACCAGTCAACCGTATCTCTACAAGCAAAGTGATGAAAAGGTCCTAACAACTCCTTAGCACCGCGCGGGTAATGCTTGATCAATTCAGCAGGTGTCCAACAAGCATGCGTGACATTACAGCGCCCACCACCAGAGATTCTAACCTTCTCCAGTACGCTCTTGCCGCGTTCCAAAATACTTACTTGCACCCTCGGATTCAGCTCGGCACATCGAATTGCAGCAAAAAAACCTGCCGCGCCGCCCCCTACGACGATTATTTTGATACCTTGATCGAGCATTTTGATAGATTCAAAAAATAACCTTAAAATAAATTCGTTAATCCGCTTGGTCAGTTAAATTTGACGCATATTTGCCACAAAATTCTTATTTAAAACTTAAATTATCACAAAATGAAAACTGCAATTAACATCTTCATGGTACTTTTCGTAAGTATCACCGTAATCCCAGCTTTTGCTCAACTACCAGCAAACACTATTTCCGTAAATGCTAGCGCAGAAAAAATTGTGGAAGCGGATGAAATCCTTGCTTCCATGGTATTGCAAGAATACAGCACCGGTGATCAGAAAGTGATGATCAGCCAATTGGAAAGCGATTTGATGAAAGCTGCCAAAGAACTGGGGATCACTAATAGCGATATTTTGGTGGAAAACATAGCCGGTTATAGCAACTACCAATACGAAACGCCAGACTTTCTGGTGTCTAAAACCTTTCAGGTGAAAGTGAAAAACATTGATGCTTTGAATAAACTTGTTGCGAAAATAGGCGGACAAGGTATGACCAGCCTCAATGTGATGAATTTTAATAATTCCAAGAAAGCTGAACACCTGAATGAACTGAAAGCGAAAGCTATTGCAAACGCGAAAGCAGAAGCAAGCGCTTTAGCTGCGGCAGTTGGTAAAAAACTGGGCGACGTAGTAAACGTAGAAGTTTTCCAAGACCATAGCGCTAATTACTACTACGAAGGCGGTTATACCCCTTTCTTTGGTAGTGCGCCAGCTTCAAAAGATGGCAAAATTGGCATGAAGCCTATCACACTGCGTTATTCTGTGCGAGTGGTATATGCTATCATGTAATTTTATAAAGTAGGGATCGGAAGGGAAGAGAGATTTCCCTTCCGATTTTGATTTTTGATTACTGTAGCGTCGGATGTTTTTTATGAAAATCCGTAGCATCCTGCCACTTTTTTGCAAAGCTCAACAATGTTGCTTCATCCATTAGTTTTCCAGTAAAAGTGATACTCGTCGGTCTGCCATTCTGTTGAAACCCATTTGGCATCACCAAGCAAGGATGCCCAGTGAGGTTGGTAATGCGCAAACTATTGCCCACCCAGGAGGGATGAACATACAGATCCACTTTTTCAAACACCTTTTGCATATCTACTATCAATTGAGTGCGCAGGCGGTTCGCTTTGATATATTCAACAGCGGGTATAAAACGAGCTTGCCGGAAGGTATTTGGCCAAGCATTCCTGACCTGCCGGACCATCAGATCGTCTCGATTGCTCAAGGTTAGGTCATCAAAAGCTGTAGCCGCTTCTGCGGATAGAATGAAGCCAATTTCCGGCATCGTAGGTAGCTCGATGGGTATCAGTTCATAGCCCAATTCCCGAAGCTTCACCAGGGCGATGCTGTCCTGTTTTTTAAAAGGATAATTGCGTTCAAAATCACTTTTCAAATAACCCACTTTTAATTTTTTGGTATCGAATGTAGCATTGTAGTTAAATGGTGCTTTTATGACAGATAGGTCTTTGCCATCTGGTCCATAAATGGCATTAAAAACAATGGCACAATCCTCTACGCTGCGAGCAATCGGGCCGATTTTGTCCATGCTCCAGCTTAGCGCCATCGCCCCATGCTTACTTACCCGACCAAAAGTAGGACGCAGACCGGTAGTGCCACAAACGGTAGATGGCGAAACAATAGAGCCCAGGGTCTCTGTTCCGATAGCAAATGGTATTAGCCCTGCCGCTACTGCCGAAGCAGAACCCGCTGAAGAACCACTGGAGCCCGTGTCAGGTGACCACGGATTGCGCGTCATTCCTCCGAACCAAACATCCCCCCATGCGAGGGCACCTAAGGTTAGTTTGGCGACCAAGACCGCACCGGCTTCTTCTAATTTTTGGATCACCGTAGCGTCTTCTTCTATGATTTGATCTTTGTAAGGCATTGCTCCCCAGGTTGTTTTATAACCTTTTTTTGCTAATAAATCTTTAGACCCGTAAGGAATGCCATGCAGCAAGCCCCGATATTTACCTTTAGCGATTTCCTGGTCAGCCCGCTTTGCTTGCGCCAGCGCCAGGTCTTCGGTGAGGGTGATTACACAGTGAAGTTGAGGATCATATTTTTTCAGGCGATCCAAAAAAAATTGCGTGAGTTCTAAAGAAGAGATTTGTTTGGTACGAATAAGTTCCGCGAGTTGGCGAACGGTAAAAAAAGCAAGCTCCTCGCGGTTTTTAGGTAATAAAACTTTTCCTGGATTGCTAAATACCACTGGTTTTTGAGCTTGATCAAGAACCATACCAGGCGGCAAAGGATTGAAAATCAAAGCAGGTGAAAGTGCGTTGGAGACCTCCGTTTTGCGGTTAGCGATATAATTTTTTCTAAAATTGCTCAACTCTGGCAAAAGAGAATCAATTTCTGCCTGCGTCATGTCTAAGCCTGCAATTTTGGCGGCACTTCGAGCATCCTCAGCGCTGATTTCCTCGGATAGAAAATAGCGCCCCGAGAAGGCACCCGCCACAAAAACAAGGATTACGATAAGTGCTGTCACTACTTGTTTGGGAATTCTGTTCATACGTTTCAAATTTTTTTATTGGAAGGATAAATGAAGGTATCATTTTTTTAGAAAGTGATCGAGCAAAATTTGTTTTCTGTCGGGGTATTGATTTTTTGTGATAAATTCACCCTGCAAACTTCAAAATATTGCAATGCCTTTATTTTATAAACGTACAGAAGGTAATCAGGCAAAACTATCGCTTTGGGAAGTGGAAGAATCGGAAGCATGGTTTTTGGAGCGGCTGCAGTTGAGCCAGGCGGAGTGGCTGCAATTATCCCAAATAAATGGGCATCGCCGAGTAGAATGGCTTTCTGTGCGATATTTAATGAGCCAGATGCTCGGGGCACGGTCTGGTGCTATCCTCAAAGATGAATTTGGAAAACCGTATTTGGTACACCTGCCTTTGCATATTTCCATTAGCCATTCGCATAAAAAAGCGGCAGCTATTGTGGCTAACGACCTTGCGGGAATTGACATTCAAAAATTGGTAGAAAAAATTGAGCGTATTGCCCCTCGGATGATGCGCAAAGAAGAGTTGGAAAGCCTGGAAGCAAGAAGCCGCCTGGAGCACCTCCACGTTTATTGGGGCGCTAAAGAATCCTTGTACAAAGCCTATGGCAGAAGGGCATTAGATTTTTGCAATCATATTTTTATAGAGCCTTTTTCTTTTGATTTAAAAAGAGGAAAAGCCAAGGGCAGGGTGCTGAAAGGCTCATTTGATGCTTCCTTCGACATTTATTATCAGCAAATAGCGGATTATATGTTGGTTTATGCTTTGAAAGCCGCTGATTAAAGTATTTCTGGCTCATTGCCCATAGGCGGCAGCTCTTCCTGTAAGTGCAAATCGGAAAATTTGTACATGGCGTGCGCTGCTACCACCGCTGTGACAATCGGCGCAACTACCAAACCCAACAAAGTGCCGATAAATTCTATTTTGACGTGAGTAAGTCCATAATATACAATTCCTATTGACAAGGCTACCCCGGTGTATTGGATTGTCCTTTTTGCACTCTCTTTGATGGATAGATGAAACTGCTCGTGGTAGTTATCAATCACTGCAAAACCGAGGAAGTAACACTCAATGACAAACTGCAGCGGCTTTTTGGCAAAACTCATACTCGCCATTTCCAGCGGAACAGAAGCCAATGCAGCAACGATAGGAGTGATAATCATACAGAAAATACCTACTTTAAACATCCGGATTTGCGCCTTGATAAAATCATCGAGTGTAGGGTCGGGCATATCGCCATGCAATAACTCCAGGGTACGGCGGCAAAAATGAAAAATAAATACCTCACCCAGTATCAGCAGCACATATTTCATACTGCCGTGCATCATCAGGTTGTAAGTCTTTGAACCAAAGTCACTCATCAAGCTCCCCATAGCAGAAAACACCTGCCCTAAGTCGGAGGCATGCCGTACGCCCCTAAACCAGTCGAGGATTACATCCAAATAATTGAACAGCAAAATAATGGCAGCGATCATCAGGAATTTTGTCAGCCAGCCATAACGCCCTACGCCTTGCCACAACTCTTTCCGGCGGATAAAAGAAGGAACTTGCCCATACGTTTTCACCGTATATAAAAATTGTGCTACCCATTGTTGAGGATGTATCGGTTGCATGCGGGTTTTTAGTTTTGTGCTAATTTAGCATTCGATTACTAATTTCACAAAAAAAATACGATAAGTACCTGCTTTCAGCCTATTTCCAGGTTTATTGCATCGTCAGAATAAATGCACCTGCCGTATTTACATCGTAGAAATGCAAGCCTAATGCTGCGCATTCCGTCTTCCATTTCTTGATATTTCTGAAGCTATTAGACGAGTCAAAAATAATTTGGTTACAATCGAAAGGGGCAATCAGCGTGGCTAAGTCCTCTTCGGGGTTATTTCTGATGAGGAGATAATCTGCCTTGAGGAGGATAGTATCTGTTTTAGCCAACACTTTATCAATTATTGCAATCGTTAAGTTTCCTAATCGCAAGCAATTGTTCTGAAAAAACCACCTTTCTCTTTTGATAGCATCATCATCAAAATGCACAGATTCTATCTCGTTGATTTTGGCAGCATACCTATAGTTTTGCGCAGCAAATTGTAATTGCTTGGCGCTGACTGCCTCATCCGTAAAGGATACCAGTTTTTTCCCGCTGATATAATCTATTGCTGAATGTTTAGGAATATGATAGACAATGAATTGCTCTTGCTGGAAAGCCATAGACTCCGCCGCCGCGTGCATGAATCCTAACAAGCTCAAAGCAGACAAAGCTACCAACAGCCATTTAAATTTTTTGCTGTGAAAAGCGATTATCAGCGCAATGATGAGGCAATAGAGCAGCATAACCGCTGTAATACTCACCCAAATGCCGCCGATGAGGCTTCCTGGTATTTGTTCAATCAAAAAGATAGATTGGTTGATGATCCAGATCAAGGCTGCCAATAATTTGCCTACCGCCCATCCTACAAGGGGGATGCCATCTACCACAAACAACATTAATCCGCCGCCCAATACAATGACCGATAAAGGAACCACCACTAATCCCGACAGCCAAAAATACATTGGAAACTGATGGAAATAGTACAGGCTGATGGGTAGGGTAGTGATCTGCGCTGCAATGGACACTGCCGTGAGTTTCCAAATGTAATCAATGACTTTGTTTTTTACATACAAAAGCTTATAAATCCTGGGCTGAAAGTAAACAATACCCAGCACCGCCAGGTACGACAACTGGAAACCTACATCCATCAGAAAATACGGATTGATACAAAGCAAAAAGAAAGCAGATGCTGCCAAAGTATTGTAAATATTGGTATCTCGCTGGATAGCTTGCCCTATGATGATAAAACTAAACATAGTGGCAGCGCGCAGCACAGAAGCCGATGCGCCCGTTACAAGGGCAAAACCCCAAATAGCGAGCAAAGCAATAATTGTTTTAGCAATTTTCCAGCCTCGGCGGTCAGATTTTATCAAATCCAGCAAAAATTGGATAAACAAGAAAATGAACCCAACATGCAAACCTGATACTGCCAAAACGTGCATCGCCCCAGTGTTGATATAAGCCGTCTTTACTTCCTCCGGTATTTCATCCCGATACCCGATGATGAGCGCGGCCGCCACGGTCATTTCATTTTCTTTTGTAATATGCTTGCGCAAGATATTTACAAACCTTGTTTGCAGGCGGTTGGCTACTGCCATTATATTGAATCCCTTTGCTTTTTGCAGCAGGCGCCAATCCTCTGTTTTTACAAATGCCTGAAAGTGAATGTTTCGGAAGTGCATATATTTGCTAAAATCAAATGCCTTGGGGTTCTTAGCAGTTTCTATTCTACTGATGGGTGCGGAAAATTGAAGCTGATCACCGTATTGCAACTGCCGGGCAAGCGCTGTTGTGTCAAAATAAGCCAGTAGCCTGCCGGTGGCTGGTCGCTCATGAGCCGTTTGAATTTTTAGCTCCAGTCTGATTTTTTTAGCAGTGGATTTTATGCTTTGTACGGTACCTGTAAAGATTGTTCCTTCAGCTGCGTACAGCGAGAAATGGTTGGGGCGGTGCAGCTCCTGGTGGAAGTTGGGGAGCAAAAAGCCCAAAAAAGTAAGAAAAATGCCCAGTGTTATCCCATAAAGCCAGCGCTGTCGAAACGCAATTTTTGACCAGCGAAGCACAATTAGAAAAACGGACAAGGCAAATAATACGATTCCTGTGATAAACAGATTAGGCAGCCACTCGAAGTAAATACCCGCCGAAAGGCCCAAAAGAAAAGGCAATAAAAGCCGGACAAAAGGAATTTCCCGCCAGTTCATTTTTGTTGGAGTTTAGTTGGACACAAAATTTTATCGCCATAGCAACAAAATGTTATGGCTTTACAAAATAATCCTACTTATTTTTACTCCAAAATTGTAAAAAAGTCACTTTCAATGAGCGTAAATATTTTTTCCCTGAGCCTTGTGGTACTGTCAGTCATACTGTCTTCCTGTGGCTCTACGATTCCTTTACAAGTGCTACAGCCTGCAGAAATGGTAGTGCCCAGCCATATTCAAACAATTGCTATCATAGATCGAAGTAAACCTGAAGAAGGATTTTTGAATTTCCTCGAAGGCACTATCAGTGGAGAAGAAATCGGACAAGATCGAACCGGCAGAAAGTTTGCATTGGATGGTTTGGCTAAAGCCTTGACGCGCACGCCTCGCTTTTTGGTGAAACACACTGGTATAGAATTGACAGGGAGCAAGGGTGGAAATAGCTTTGCGCCACCTTTGGATTGGAAACAGGTGGAAAAAATCTGTAGGGATTATCAGGCAGATGCTTTGGTGGCTATTGAATCATTTGATTCGGACAACAATATCTCTTACAGCCTTCAGTCCGAAAAGGTGAAAAAAGATGGAAAAGAAACGATTAAAAACTATTACAACGCCAGATTAGACCTGACTATCCGTATTGGCTGGCGCTTTTATGACCCTAAGGCAAAAGTTATTTTGGATGAATTTACCACCTATGATCAGGCAAATGATACCAGAAGAGGCGATACCAAAGAACAAGCGCTCCGCTATTTGGGCAGCCAGTCGAATATCACTAAAGATTTGAGCAACCTCGTAGGAACAAGTTATGGTATGCGCATTGCACCAGTTTGGATAACTGTCAATCGGGATTTTTATAAATCTGGTAAAGGGGAGGCCACTGCAAAAATGGAACAGGCAGCCCGTTTTGCAAAAGCAGATCAATGGAAAGAAGCTGCCGAAATCTGGAGAGCGCTCACTTCAAGTGCCATAGATGCTAAAACCGCAGGTAGAGCGGCTTATAATCTCGCTGTAGCCAGTGAGCGAACCGGCAATCTTGAATCGGCAGTGGATTGGGCGCAGCAAAGCTATACTCGATTTGGTAATAAAAAAGCACTTCGCTACGTAGATATTCTAAATCAGCGCATTAGCGATCAAAAGAGATTAGAAAAACAGCTTAAAACAAAAGCTTAAAACAAGCCAATTCGCCAGGGTTTTAGGTTGCTTTTGATAAGGGTGAAGTGTTCTTTTTCTTTACTTTCTTGTCTAAAAAAAAGTAATCCAACAAAAAATAAATCCACCGAAAGACGTACCCGCGGGTGCTGGCGTAGGATGGCCCAGGCTTGTTCCATCTCCGCCGACCAGTGAATGTCGGCTATTACAAAAACACTGTGATGATGCGCGTATGGAAGGCATTGATCAAAATATTTCAGAGATGCCCCGGGGCGGTGATCGCCATCGAGAAATAAAAAGTCCAATTTTTCCAACTTTTCTAAAGCAAGAGGAAGAAGCGTTTCAAATCGCCCACAATAATTTTCAACATTGGAGGCGTTGAGTTTTCTAAAATGTTCCTTTGCTTTGTCGGCTATAGCTGGGCTCCCTTCTATCGTAATTATCTGGGCACTGATCGCAGCAGCACTCATGTACAGCGTAGAAATACCGAGGGAAGTTCCCAATTCCAGTATTTTTTTGGGTTTGGAAAAATGAACCAACCGGAACAATAACCGCCCCACAGCAGGAGGCACAGCCGAATATTGGGCAATATTCCTCACTGTTCTCTGGGGATTTGGATTCACCTTTGACCCTGCCCCAAAGTCTTTGATATCCAACAAAGTAGCATCTTGAAGCAAGGCTTGTCGCAGGTATTCAATGGCAGAAAAAGCATAGAAGGCGCGATCATCATCCACCACAGATGCCATTAATTGAGCTACGAAGGGCGAGTGCACATCGTATTTGGTTTTTGCACGCCAAAAGTACCACCAATAGCGCTGCAGCAGGCGAACGTGTACAAAAAAAGGTATGCTCATCCGGTTTAACAAGATTTTGATCCCAAAGAAAATACAAGTTTTAATGACTGCATAACCGAGAATTCTAAAATAAGCGTTAATTTTCGCGCTGAAGCTGAAATACACCTTTTGAAACAACCTTCGATATGTCCTTATTTCAACTGAGAGGTGCGCTGAGCCGTACCCAAAGTATTGTACTTGGCATTGTTGGTTTTATTTTATTGGTGATCGTTTGGTGGGTATTGGCAGAGCTACTGGCAGTGAAGCGCCCGATGGTAGATTATACAACCCGCCTGCCTTCTGAGTTAGGGGAGGATTCGCTTTCTATCAACAGGGATTCTTTGCTTCGCGAGGATTCGATCCGCCTTGCCAATGCAAAAGAATTTCAAAAAGTGTACCCGCTGCTACCGCCGCCGCCGGCTGTATTTTACTCCTACAAAGCCTTGATCGAAAAAGATGCTCTCTTGTCCAATACACTTCGCTCGGTTTGGCTCAACATACAAGGGTATTTTTGGTCGGTCTTGATTTCGGTGCCTATCGGTTTTCTCATTGGCTTATTCCCTTTGTTCAAAGGGCTTTTCAGCAAACAAGTGGATGCCTTGCGTTACCTTCCGCTGACGGCGCTAACCGGCTTGTTTATCATTTGGTTTGGTATAGAAGATCAGATGAAAATTGCATTTCTTGCCTTTGGTATTTTGGTGTACCTTTTGCCGGTAGTGGTACAGCGCATTAACGAGGTAGAAGACGTTTATCTGAAAACGGTTTTTACACTGGGCGCAACAGACTGGCAAACCATCCGCACCGTTTATTTTCCTGCTGTAATGTCAAAACTAATAGACGATATTCGAGTCTTGACAGCTATTTCATGGACTTACATCATTATTGCTGAATTATTAAATAGGCAAGGAGGAATTGGCTCATTGCTTTACGTCAAAGCAAGGCAAGGGCAGATTGAAAAGGTTTTTGCCGCTTTGATTGTCATTATCCTGATCGGGTTCATCCAGGATCGAATTTTTGTTTATATTGATAAGCGGTTGTTTCCACATAAATACTACAAAACTATCGTTTCTGGTATAAAAGAAATGGAATATGGCATTTTGACGATCCTATCTGTTATGATGCTTGTAATACTCCAATCCTTTTTGTTACCATCTTTTTCTGGTATTATGAATTTTATTGCTGTTATAATCGTAATAGCGAGTATAATTATCATAGCTTACGGAGAGCTAAAATTCCAAAGAGCTTATACAAAATAAGATATGGATTTTATTAAAGATTCGGATCATCCAAATATCATCCAACTAAAAAATATCCGCCAGAGTTATGATGGTGGCAAATCGTTTATTATAGACAATTTTAATTTACTAATAGAAGATAAGCCAGCGCAAGGGCAATTTGTAGTGATCTTGGGTGCGTCGGGCTGCGGCAAATCTACGATTTTAAGATACATCGCGGGGCTACAGTCACCTACCGCCGGCGACATATTCATTCATGATAAACCTATAACGAAAGAGGTGCGAGTTGGCATGGTTTTCCAGCAATATTCTTCTTTGCCCTGGATGACAGTATTGGAAAACGTAGCACTGCCGCTTTATTACAAAGGCGTACCGGATAAAGAACGCAAGGAAAAAGCGATGGAATTTATTAAATTAGTAGATTTGGAAGGGCATGAAAATAAATTTGCGCAATATCCAACGCTATCTGGAGGACAGCTGCAGCGGATTGCTATTGCCCGAAGTCTTATTGCAAATCCTGAAATCCTCTTGATGGACGAGCCCTTCGGGGCTTTAGATATCAATACTCGCCTTCAAATGCAAGACTTGCTTCAACGCCTTTGGATGCAATTTCACTTGACAATTATTTTTATAACACATGATATTTCAGAAGCAGTTTATTTAGGTGATGATATTTATATCATGAAAAAACCACCTTCCTATATTGTAGACCATATCAAGGTAGATTTGCCCTTTCATCGCAGCAAAGAAACTAAACGGCATCCGCATTTTATGGAATTGGTGCAAGATGTGGAAGATAAAATGATAAAAGTGACGCAATCTTCCTGAATTTTTTTTCGAGGGCAAAACACAAATGCCGTTTTTTCGTTTACATATTTGCCCGAATCAAAATAAGCACCAACCCGTCTTTGTAAATTTACCTCCCATTTTCAAGAAAGTATTTTTTAATCTGTAAACAATTGACAGTAAAATGAGAAACAAGGTTTTGATCGCAGCCCTATTGCTTTTTTGTACAGTATATGCGGGATATGCACAGCCTCCCGTCAACTGGTTTAATCTTGATTTGACGCAAGATAGTGTACCAGGTATAAGCACAGAAAAAACGTACCAGACACTTTTGAAAGGAAAAAAGAGCCGTACTGTTATTGTTGCCGTGATTGACTCCGGTATAGATTTTGAACATGAAGACCTAAAAAACGTCATGTGGGTGAATGAAGATGAGATTCCTGATAATGGAATAGATGATGACAATAATGGTTATATTGATGATATCCACGGCTGGAACTTTCTTGGTAATAAAGATGGAGAAAATTTAGAGTTCGATTTGTATGAAGTATCTCGCCTGTATTTGGATTATAAAAAGTATTTCCAGGGAAAGGATACGCTCAACCTATCTAAAAATGAAATTGCTAAATATAATCTGTACAAAGAATATGAAAAGATAATCGCAGAAAAAAAGGCAGCGGCGCAGAAGGAATTAATGTTTTATGCAGCACTTTATGATGCTGTAAAAGAATTTAGTAAGGCAATCAAAAAGGATACCGTTACTTACGAAGATATAAAAAAGTTTCGGTCGAAAGACCAGCGCATGAATGCTGTGGCAAATATTGTACTGAATGAAATGGCTACTGGAAAATCTTACAATGAATTTAAGGATGTTATAAAGGATGGTTTTGAATATTATTACAATACCGTTAATTACCATTATAACTTAGCCTATGATGGCCGTAAGATAGTTGGGGACAACCCTAATGATCCCTGTGAGCGATACTACGGAAATAATAATGTAAAAGCTACTCACGCCGAACATGGAACGCATGTAGCAGGAATTATCGCAGCGGATCGAAACAATGCGCTTGGGATAAAAGGCGTGGCGGATAATGTGCAAATAATGGCTATTCGCGCGGTGCCGGATGGCGACGAGCGAGATAAAGATGTGGCAAATGCCATTCTTTACGCCGTGGATAATGGCGCTGCTGTGATCAACATGAGTTTTGGCAAAGGCGCTTCGCCTTACAAAGAAGCAGTGGATAAAGCAATCAAATACGCTTTGAAAAATGATGTACTTTTAGTTCATGCAGCGGGTAATGATAGTAAGCAAAATGCTATTGACAATAGTTTTCCGAATGACCATTTTACTAAAAAGGGCTTGTTTAGCCCAAGATTTGCAGATAACTGGATAGAAGTAGGCGCTACGCACTGGAAAAAAGGAACGGATCTGGTAGCCTATTTTTCCAACTACAGCTCCGATCATGTAGATGTTTTTGCGCCAGGCGTTGACATTTATTCTACAATTCCTGCTAATAAATACAAAAACAATCAAGGTACAAGTATGGCTGCACCAATGGTGTCGGGCATGGCCGGCGTTTTGCGGGCTTACTTTCCAGCACTAACGGCGAAGCAAGTGAAAGATATCATCATGCAATCGGCTATAAAAACGAATACCAAGGTAAAAAAACCGGGTACAGATGATTTGGTGGCTTTCAATCAACTAAGCGTGACAGGCGGGGTTGTAAATTTGTACAAGGCAGTAGAATTAGCCTCCCAAACGCGAGGAAAGCGCAAATTCAGTTGGGGGGAACGTGATAAAGACTCCAAAAATAAACCCGTGGCAATTCCTTAACTTTGAAAGTAAGCAGGGCACCCGAAAGTTTAATAATTTGCGGATGCCCTGCTTGTTATTTTGCGTTAATCGCCACTGCCGTCGTTCTTCTTTTTCTTCTTGAAGGGATTAAATTTATCCAATTCCTCTTTGATTTTATCTTTGGTAGTGGAGTCAATGGCTGTACCGACCTTGTCCTTGATGATTTCTTCCGCTTTTTTGCCAAGCGTATCTTTTGCAGCTTCCACTTTTTGGCTGGCTACGGTTTTCACAGAATCAATAGCTTTGTTGGCAGTTTCTTTGATTGCTTGTTTGCCCTCCTCGATCTTGGTCTCTGCTTCTTTTTTGAGTGCCTCCGTTGCCGCTTCCGTCGGAGATTCTGCAATAGAAGTTCCATCAGCGCCAAGCAATTTCATCCCTACTTTGGGGTTTTTGATGTTGCCGGTCAAGTCAAATTGCACATTCACAAATTCACTTTTTTGCAAATTCAGACCGAATTTTGAAGCTTCTTTGCTCAACTGTTCAAAGCCCTGGCTGGCAGCTTTGCCTACGCCGGTTTTTTCGAGTAACTTTCGAGGGATTTTAGCTTTAATCAAATAGTTAATCTCTTGCGCAAGGCTATGCGAGCCGGAGATTTTCATATCAATATCTTTATGCTTGTAATCAAATTCCTTCACCTCGATGGCACCATTTTTTAATTCAAACCAATTTCTCGAATTTTTAATCGGAAGGCTTTCCTTGAAATATTCAATATTTAATTGATTACCAATTGCTTGTAGCGGCTTGAAATTTTGTATAAGTCCGTTTATGGTTTCCAGAAAACCCTTAGCATTTAGGGTTGTAAAATCGGGCATCATGTTTTTGCCCAATTTACCATCCATAATCAGGCTTGTATTAAAAGTACCGGCAATAAATTCACCAATGGGCGCTAACGTTCTGAAACTATTAAACGTATTGAAGGACTTTTGGAAGTCCATGTTTTGTAAATCGTATTTGATGCTGAAGGCTGGATTTTCTTTATCTTTGGTATCATAACCGCCGGCAAGTGCTACTTTGCCGCCCAATACATTTGCTGTTGCTTCATCAATTACAACTGCCTCATTTTCAACCAATAACTTGCCTTTTAGGCTTGTCATTTCGATGTTTGTATAAAGCAATTTTTTGACATCAGCATTCATGTCCATATCAATATTGGCAGGAACGAGGAAAGGCTGCAAATTCTCTGTGCTGGCGGGAGTCGTCAAGCTGGAATTGGCTTGAGGAGGCGTGCCCGAAGCTGTCATAAACTGATTTAAATCCAGAAAATTAGAAGCGACATTGATGCTACCGCCCAATACTTTATTGTCAAACAGATAATCGAACAAATTTGTGATTGTGCCATGGGCTTTCACATCGCTATTACCAATTTTAAGGCTGAGGTCTTCCGCTACAAGCCGATTTGGCTTCATATTTCCTTTTACAATCAGGTTTTCGATTTGATACATATCGTACCGCAAATCGCCTATTACTGCGTCCATTGAGAAATCGAAGCGGTCAAAGGGCTTGGTAGGAAGAGTCGCTTCTGCTCCGTTTGGCAAGTCGGGTTGTGGTTGTGCGGGGGTAGCCGTTTCTTTCGGAATCCACTCATTAGCATCAAAGTAATTGGAGCGAACCGTAAGTTGTCCGGTCATTGTTTTTTTCGGCGAAAAATAAGCCAGGATGTTATCAATATAGCCGCTCGCTTGCACGTCGCTTTTACCAAGCTTGGCATCAAAGTTTTCCAGTCTTACATTTTGCGGGGTAAAATTCGTTTTGGCATCTTGGATATGAATAGCCGGATAAGGCGCGAGGCGATATTTCATATTTTGAACTTGTAGCTTGCCGTTCATATTTACGCGTTCATATTCCTGATTGTCAATGTAAGACATACGCGTTTTTGCAGTAATATCAGCCGTGATGATGCCGCTGAGGTCTTTGGTATTTTCCATCGGAAAAGCTTGTGCCAACTCCTTCAGGTTGATGATGCCATCCACATCTGCATTGATGTCTGGATCAGAAATGGGCGTTTTGAGATTAAAAATTGCTTTGAAGGGATTATTGCCTAGTTTCATACTGAAATTGGGTACATCCACGATCATATCGTCGAAATTACTGGTAGGACTGTTGACACTAACTTTGGTATTGATATTGGAAATGCCCAGCGGCAAGCCAGGATACTGAACATTGCCGTTTTCTACTCCAAAATTTACCACAAATGCTGGATATTGCTCCAGCGTTGCATTGTAAGTACCTTTCGCTGCAGCTTGTAGGTTGAACGTCCCGTTCGCTTTGACATTTTCATAACCGGCGATATAGGCATTTGGAATCATCGAAAGCAGGCTCTTGAAATCATTGTTGGGTGTGGATGCCTTTAAGTCCATCACAATATTGCTGGTATCGGGTATTTGGACAAAGCCGTCTATGTTCAGTTTTAATTCGTTAATTCTTAAATTGTTATCCTTCAGGGTGTATTTACTATTTTTTTGATCAATGTTGAAAATGGCATCCAATTCAGTATTTGCCTTTTTGAGATAGGTGATGCCGCCGTAGCGCACGGTGAGGGAGTCAATGCTTGTTTTAGTATCCAAATCATAAACGTCAATCGTAAAATCGCCCGATCCACGATGGTTCAAACCCTGGATATTTAGATAAAGCCCCATGCTTTCGTCATCATACAACACAGTGCCATCTTCAACTTCATAAGCCCTCAAGCTAATGCGCAAATCGCCAAAGTCCGTTGGGGCTTCTGTTGCTACCGTATCTGCGGATGGCTTCACAATGTTGTAGTTTGCGGTGCCATCATCCAGCACATAAATATTGACCGTTGGCTTTTTTACGCGAATTGCTTCAATACGCATGGGTTTTTCATTGCGGATCACCGACATGATATCTACCGTCAAATCTGCCGATTCCACCGCAGCAAGCTGGATGCCTTCAAAAGGCGCGAGGTTCTCTATGGAAAGTTTTTCAAGCCGGACGCTAATATCCGGAAAATCTCGGAACAGCGACAACTGCACATCCTTGAAGTCAATTGTTGCATTGAGGCTTTCGTTGGCAGCGTCTTTGATCGTGGCTAATATCCGATCTTTGAAAAAATAAGGGATCGCGATGGCGGCACCAGCCACCAATACAAGCAGCACGCCAAGTGTGATAAGAGCAATTTTTAATGCGCGTTTCATTTTTTTTATTTTAAGATGGTAAGGGGATAATTTTATTTTTATTTAGCTTTTCTTTGCAATTTAGACGTTCTTCAATCGTATTGGTAACGAAATAGATGCGGAAATAATTGAAATTTCATAAGCAAATTATGAATTCTTTTTAATTTCGGCTCAGCGTAACAGCTCAAAAAATTCCACGAAACAATGCCTTCAAAAAAATCTACATTTCAATTACTGGAGTCCCAAGACGAACTCGATGTATTTTACAAACAAAACAAGGAAGTACGATGGTTGAGTTTTGATACAGAATTCGTGGGTGAAAAGCGCTTTGTCACGCGCCTTTGCTTGCTTCAGATTGCCACTGAACATGGAAATTATTTGATTGATCCTTTCCAAGTACCTGATCTAAGCCCTGTTTTAGAATTGATTCAAAAAGAGCAAATTCTGAAAATCACCCATGCCGGCGACAATGACTATCGCCTCTTGAACAACCTCTACGGCATCATCCCCAAAAATCTGTTTGACACCCAGATCGCAGCTGGCTTTGTCGGTTATAAATACCCTGTTTCCTTCCGGAAATTAGTAGAAAGTGAGCTTAGGATTTATTTGGACAAAGGCTATGCTGTAACTGATTGGGAATCAAGACCTTTTCAGGATAAACAGCTCAATTATGCCCTGGAGGATGTGCTGCCTTTGTATGCCCTTTGGCAAAGTCTGGAAGGACACCTGAATCGGCACCAGCGCTTGCATTGGGCGCTTGAGGAGTTTGAGCGGATGGAATCCCCAGATTTTTATTACAAAGACCCCAACCAGGAGGCTTTAAGCAGTGATTTGATTAAATCATTGAATACAAAAGAGCAAATTTTTCTGATTCGACTGATGGACTGGCGGCGGCGAATTGCTTCAGAAAAAAATTATTCGAAGGAAATGATTTTGCCCAGCAAGTTGTTGAGCCATCTGGTACGCAGCATTTCTTCGGGGCAAGATGCGCTCCGGCGCAATCGCCGATTGCCTGAAAAACTGATTCGCCAGCACGGCGATTTTTTTGAACAACTCTATCTTCAGCCTGCTACTGCTGAAGAACAAAGGCTACTGGCTCTTTTGCCTTCGGAGGAGAGCGAAGACCCTTTTGAAGAGATATTGCTCGAGACCCTATACTTGCTGGTGAAATACAAGTGTTTTGAACATGGTATCCCGCCTGGTATGGTGATTGCACGCAATGCGATCAAAAAAATACGCAGCAATGGGGTTTCCCTGGAAGGCTGGCGCAAGGAGCTTTTGGGTGAGGGACTGGTAGAACGCATTTTAAATTTCGATAAATTAGATATGAAAGTATCTGAAAGCGATATAGCCTTAGTGTTGTTGGACAAGTGATTCTTTTTTCAAAGGAAGGATATTATGATCGAAAAGGTATTGGAAGTAGAAAATCTAAAAATTAGTTTCCACACGGATGAGCAAGTCGTTCGGGCAGTGGCGGGTATTAACTTTGTATTAAACCGTGGAGAAACCTTGGGCATCGTTGGGGAGTCAGGTTCTGGCAAATCCGTAACTGCGCTATCGCTGATGCGTTTGTTGGAAGCACCACCTGCAAAAGTAGAAGGGAAAATCGTCTTTTATCCGCAGGGCAAAACTGCTGTTGATTTATTGGATATGCCTGCGACTTTGTTCCAGCAATTTCGAGGCAACAAATTAGCTATGATTTTTCAGGAGCCGATGACCTCTCTGAATCCGGTATTCACCTGCGGTACTCAGGTGGAAGAGGTGTTTCGATTGCATCAAAAACTGGATGCCAAAACCGCCCGGCTCGCCACACTGGATATGTTTGCCAAAGTGAAATTACCTGATCCGGCGCGAATAGCAGCCGCTTACCCGCACCAAATTTCGGGAGGGCAAAAACAAAGAGTGATGATTGCCATGGCAATGGCTTGCCGCCCGGATGTATTAATTGCTGATGAACCGACTACAGCACTTGATGTATCCGTGCAGCAAACTATTTTGCAACTGATGCAGGAACTCCAGCAAGAATGGGGCACTGCTATCATTTTTATTACGCATGACCTTGGTGTTGTTGCTGAAATTGCTGATCGGGTGCTGGTCATGCACCAGGGCGAAATCGTAGAAGAAGGCGCTTTAGCAACCATTTTTCAACAACCCAAACATCCATACACCCAGGGTTTGCTGGCTTGTCGTCCTTCACTACATTATCGTTTAAAGCGTTTGCCGCTGGTATCCGATTTTTTACAAAAGGAGGGGACAGATTTTACCAAAACGATAGAACAATGGAAAATTAATCCACAGGAGACCACAGAAAGGGTAGAAAATTTGCAAAAATCGCCGCCACTTGTGCAGGTAAAGGACTTAAAAACCTGGTTTCCTGCTAAAAAAAGCTTTCTAAGCAAAACATTGAGCTATATTAAAGCAGTTGATGGCGTGACATTTGATGTGTACCCGGGCGAAACACTAGGCTTGGTGGGGGAATCTGGTTGTGGCAAAACAACACTTGGGCGCTCGATTTTGCACTTAATCCAACCCACAGGCGGGAGCGTCCTGTTTGAAAATAAAAATATTGCCATGCTCACGGAGGTTGATTTGAGAAAGATTCGCCGCGACATGCAGATCATCTTCCAAGACCCTTATGCTTCACTCAATCCACGCATTACCATTGGCAATGCCATCATAGAACCGATGCGCGTGCATGGCATAGGGGCGCACGAGCGAGCGCGCAAGGAGTATGCTATGGAATTGCTACAAACAGTGGGCCTGGAAGGCAGGCACTTCCAGCGCTATCCACACGAGTTTTCTGGTGGGCAGCGGCAGCGTATTTGCATAGCAAGAGCGTTGGCTTTGAAGCCCAAATTTATTATTTGTGACGAGGCGGTCTCTGCATTGGATGTCTCCGTGCAGGCGCAGGTGCTGAATCTGCTGATGGAATTGCGCGAAAAGCACCAACTGACCTACATTTTTATTTCGCACGACCTTTCTGTTGTAAAATTGATGAGCGACCGGATGATGGTGATGCACGCTGGAAAAGTGGAGGAACTCGGCGCTGCTGATGCAATTTATAACAATCCACAATCGGAATACACCAAGCGATTGATCGCTGCCATTCCCAAAGGTAGCAAACTGCTGAATGGAGGCTTATTGTAAAGATTTTTTCTTTAAAGTTATGAATTTTTGCAACCCTTTGCAAGAAAATACCGTCTATTGGATAGGAATTAAATCAATTCATCTGGAAATAAGATGCCTTGGTCGTATAATTCTCGCTTTTTTGTATAAAAGGACTTAATTTTATAGAATAAAAAAATGAGTTCAAAATGAGGAAAGTAACCACCCGTAGCCTTATAGTGTTGCTGATACTCATGAGCATTGGCTCTTATGTGTTTCTGAACGCTGTCGCGCCACAGCCTGATGCTGGCGTGAAAAACGAAGAAGCGGAAAACCCAGCGGCACTGGAAAATGTGAATGAAATTCTTCCGGAGGTAAATTTGCTAAAAAAAATAATTGAAATAGGGAAACAGATCATCCCAGCTTCTTAGTTTAGTCTTTACGCTTTTTCTCCCAATAGCGCAGCAGCCCGCGCACGCTCATCCAGGAGGGATTGGCGTTTTCATACAGCACCAATTGCGCCTCTTCTTTTACGCCACTTTTTAATAAGGCTTCCCGAACATATTGTTGGAACAAAGGGGTGACCTCCTGAGGGCTTCTATGGGTTTCAAAATACGGCAACATCCAATCGGCGTAGTCCAACAGTCTTTTCTCCAGATCAGATAGGTGCGCATCCACATCTGTAAAGACGCCATAATGCGTGAGGTAGAGCTTTTTGACTTGCAAACCTCGAATGAGCCGCAGGGATTCTTGCCAGTCTTCAATGTTGATATCCGGTGGCGGGCAGGGCGGTACCACGATGCCGTTACCAATCCGAACGCCAGCTACATCCCCACAAATTAAAACATCTCCGATTTGCCAAGCGATGTGGTGCACAGCATGCCCGGGTGTATGCCAGCCCCTAAGTGTTACCTCCCCAATACTGAATGTTTCGCCGTGTTGTACAACCTGCAGTTGCGATTCTGCAATACCTTGCATCGCACCCCAAAGGTATTCCATTTTATCTTGGTAGATCATTTTGGCAGAGTTCCATAATTTTTCAGGATGGTGGAGGTGTTTTTGCCCCAAAGGATGCACATAAATCGTTGAGCCTGCTTGAGCAAACGCCCAGGCTGCGCCGGCGTGGTCAAGGTGAATATGTGTAAGAAAAACGTGCTTTACATCACTAATTTGGTAGCCCTTTTGGACTAATAATTGCTTTAAGTGCTCAAAAGTGGTACAAGGGCCAGTTTCCAAAAGGATTGGACCCTCCTTTGTTTCCACTAAAAATGCAGCAATTACACCAGCATGATTTAAAAATTCTAAATCAAGGATTTGTATCATAAAAACAATTATTGCTGGATAATTTCTTCGGCTACGGGTGTATTGACAACAACTTGATCCTTCGGAACTTTGGGGCGGATGATGAGCCGCAGCGACTGATCATAGGTGAAATAATTCCACACCCAGTTGATAAAAACGAAGAGTTTATTTTTGACACCCAGCAAGGTAAAAAGGTGAACAAACATCCAAACGAACCAGGCAAATGCCCCTTGAAATCGCCAGTAGGGTAGGTCCACCACCGCCAAATGCCTGCCGATAGTAGCCATCGAACCTTTGTCGGCATACGAAAAGGGTTTCATTGGATTGCCTTGCTCTATTCGCTTTAGATTTTTTGCCAACAATCTTGCCTGCTGTAGCGCTGGCTGTGCTACTTGCGGATGCCCCTTGGGGTATTGCTCTTCGATCATAAATGCTATATCACCAATAGCAAATATATTGTCGTAATTTTCTATTTGATTAAAGCGATTTACCCTGATTCGGTTTCCCGGCGCAGTAACCGATTCCGATAAACCTTTTATCATAGCCCCTCGCACGCCTGCCGCCCAAATTACTTTGTTGGCACGCAGGCTACTCCCGTCATTCATATGAACCCACTTGCCATCAAAGTCAGTAACAAAAGTGTTGAGTTTAATTTTTACTTCTAAACCTGACAAAAACTGGGCTGCTTTTTGGGAAGCTGCCTCCGACATGGTGTTCAACAAGCGGGGTGCGCCTTCCACCAGGTGGATGTCTATCTCCTGGGCATTGATCTCCGGAAAATCTTTAGGGAGAATAAATTTTTTCATCTCCGCCAAAGAACCTGCCACTTCCACACCCGTGGGACCGCCACCTACCACCACAATATCCAGCAACCCCTGCCGTTCGTCAAAATCTTCGGTGGTGAGTGCTTTTTCATAATCGTTCAAAATTCTATTGCGCAGGTAGAGCGCTTCCGAAACCGACTTCATCGGGATGGCTTTGTTGGCTATTTTTTCGTTGCCGAAAAAGTTCGTCTCCGCCCCAGTTGCCAAGACGAGATAGTCGTATCGCAATTCTCCTAAATTGGTATAAATCAAGTTCTCTGATGGCGCTACTTCTTGCACTTCTGCCATTCGGATAAAAACGTTGTGGTAATGCTGGAATAACTTACGCAGTGGAAAAACAATAGAACTGGGCTCTAATCCAGACATCGCCACCTGATAAAAAAGAGGCTGAAATTGGTGGTAGTTGTTTTTATCTATCAGTACGATTTGATAATTCTCTTTAGCCAATCTGCGAGCGAGTGTAAGCCCACCAAAACCGCTCCCCACGATGACAATTCTTTTGTGCTTGGATGCGGGAATATTGATCGTCATACAAAATAAAATTTGGTTATCAGGAAAAATATTTTTTATAGGACATTAATTGGGGTCAAAAAGTTCTTTTTTTATCAAAAATTAGACAAAGAATACCTAATATACACTAATTGTTTGAATACCAACAGGATAGGGTTTTGTTAAGCAATTTAATATCTGGCGATAATAGCGTTTATCATTTTGAAAATCAGCCTTTTCAATATCCAAAATTAAAATTGGCAAGTTCGTTTCTGTTTTAAAAAAATCAAAATAAGCCTGCTGGATTTGCATGAGATAAGCCGCTGTAATATCCTTTTCAAATGCCCTGCCGCGTTTTTGGATATTCTCCAGCAGATTGGGCACGGAACGATGCAGGTAAACTAGCAAAGCAGGCTTGGGAGAAGACGCATTCAGAATATGAAAGAGCTGCTGGAAGAGGCGATATTCCTCCTCGTTGAGGTTGTTTCTGGCAAACAAAAGTGTTTTTACAAAATAATAATCCGCAATAACCGATTGTTGAAACAAGCTTTGCTGCGCCAGTTCCTCTTGTAGCTGTTTATGCCTTTCGGTCATAAAAAACAACTCCACCGGAAAAGCGTATCGCTCCGGATTATCATAAAAAAAAGGCAAAAAAGGATTTTCGGCAAATTGCTCCAACACCAACCGGCAGCCAAAATCTTGTGCAATCATCTGACAGAGCGTTGTCTTACCCGCACCAATATTGCCTTCGATGGCGATGAAATCGTATGGAAGCGTTTGATTCAAAATTTCACGATTAAATTTTACTCAGTCAAAATTTTCACAGAAGAAAAATCTTCAGAAAATAACACCAAATCCTGTACAGCCTTTTTTAAAACAGGATGCACCCAATCTGCAGCAATTTCGAGCAAAGGAAACAAAACAAAATTCCGTTGGTGCAGAAAAGGGTGGGGGATCGTCAGTTTTTCTGTTTGTACAATGCGGCTGCCATAAAATAAAATATCAATATCAATGAGCCTTTCTCCCCATTTGATTCGCCGCTCGCGCCCCATATCTTGCTCGATTTTCAAAATTTCATCGAGTAGCGCCGCTGGTTCAAATGAAGACCTTATTTCTACAACCTGGTTAAGAAAATCCGGTTGATCCTGGATACCCCAGGCTTGCGTTTCATAAATATTTGAAATAGCCTGGATTATACCAACACGCGCAGCGATTCGGGTGGTGGCTTCGAGCAGGTTCGCCCGCCGGTCACCGAGATTACTGCCAAGCCCTAAAAAGATACGCTCCAAATTATAACAGTTTTTGAAATGCCAATTTTAGATAAATGTTGGGACTTCTTAAACATTCTGGAATTAAACTTTCTTTTTTGTCAAAACCGACCGGTTGGTTTGCTTTTTTAAACCGATTGGTTTATTTTTGTAAAAAATTGCGGAAATGACCAGCTTCACCGTGTCAAAGTCAGAACGTACCCGCCAGTTTATCGTAGAACAAGCTGCCGGGTTATTCAACCAAAAAGGCTATGCAGGAACTTCTATGGATGATATTTTGAAAGCAACCGGCTTATCAAAAGGCGGAATTTATGGCAATTTTAAGAGCAAAGAAGACATTGCGGTTGCTGCTTTCGAGCATGCGGTCGCCGTCGTAACACAACGCGTACGGCAGGTCACACAGCAACACGATAGTGTGCTCGACAAATTAAAGGCATCGGTGCTATTTTATCAAGAAAATATTTTTTCACCGCCTATAGAAGGCGGATGCCCTATTCAGAATACAGCCATTGAAGCGGACGATAGCAATCCTGTTTTGCACGAAAAAGTTTTACACGCCTTGCAGGAATGGCAGCGGCGTATTACTTATGTGTTGACGCTTGGAATAGCGCGCGGCGAAGTAAAAAAAGAAGTAGATCCCACAGCTTTTGCTGTTTTATTTATTGGCACGCTGGAGGGTGGCATTTTACTGGCGCGTGTGTATCGGGACCGCAAATATTTTGATGTGATAGCGGCGCAGCTAATGCACTTGATAGAAGATTTAAAAGCTTGATTTTTTTTCAAACCAATAAAATCACCCAATGGATACGCTACAACTCAGCAAAAAAATGACCTTTTTGGAAACAGCGCATGTGGACACGACCCCCGATCTTCCTGTGCGCAACCCGCCGATTGTAAAATTGATTCGACTTGGCTTCGGTACACTGGGGTATCTTTTTCCTAAAAAAGCAGCGAGTTTAGCTTTTCATTTTTTTTCTACTCCCAGAATTCGGGCAAAGCACAAGGTTTCTGATGAAATTATCGAGCGCGCCAAAGTCTTTGAATTTTTGTATGAAAAACAGATTTTAAAGGGCTACGAATGGGGGCAAGGTGATCGGACGATTTTACTGGTGCATGGCTGGGAATCACGAGGCACAGCTTTGCGAACTTTTGTACCGGATTTGGTGACACAAGGGTATCGAGTGGTGGCGTTTGATGGACCGGCACATGGCAATTCCGGGGGCAAACAGACCAACCTGATTCATTTTGCCGGAGCCGTGCGAGCAGCTATCCGACAAGCTGGCAAGGTGTATGGCATCATCACCCATTCTTTTGGCGGTGCTTCTACGGTTTTTGCCTTGTCAAATTTAGAACCAACGATTGCTATTGAAAAATTAGTACTCATCGCTGTTCCTGATAGCATGGAAAAGATACTAGGTGAAGCAATTCAAACGATGAATGTGCCAAAACCTGCTGCCGCTGAGTTTTTCAAAATGGTAGAACAAAGACTAAAAAAGCCTCTTCACGAAGCGAATACTAGCAATGCTTACCAGCGCCTCCGTGTTCAAGAAACGCTATTGGTGTATGATCGCCTGGATCCAATTGTGCCTTTTGAAGCAGGACAGCGAATTTACGAAAAGTGGGCAGCCATTTCATTCCTGGTTTCAGAAGGGTTAGGGCATTATCGGATGATGAAAAATCCTGACGTGATAAAGCACGTGGTCGAGTTTGTAGCGAACGAAAATAAAGATCAGGAAAATTTATAACCATTCAGGAAGGCAGCAGCATCCATGCGTTTTTTTCCTTCCAATTGAAGTTCAAGGATTTGCACAAACCCGTCGCTTGTTGCTATTTTGATCCATTTTCGGTTATCCGAAATAAATTGCCCTGGCGAAAGTTTATGTGGCTCTTTGATTTTTAAGGTTTTAAATATTTTTAATTCCTTGCCTTCTACTGTTGTCCAGGCAGCAGGGTAGGGGCTTAGCCCCCGAACAAAGTCGTGTACTTTTTGTGTAGGCTGATTAAAATGGATGGCACAAGTTTCGTGAAAAAGTTTGGGTGCCTGCGAGGCGAGTGTTTCGTCTTGTTTTTGCAATTGAACATTTCCTTTTTCTATCATTTGTACTGTTTTGAGCACCGTTTGAGCGCCCAGGTACATCATTTTATCGTGTATTTCTCCGGCAGTTTCATCCTCTCCTATGGGCATTTTTTCTTGCAAAATCACATCCCCTGTATCAATTTGGTGTTGAATAAAAAAAGTAGTCACGCCTGTTTCCTTCTCGCCGTTAATAATTGCCCAATTGATAGGCGCTGCCCCTCGGTACTTCGGTAATAAAGACCCGTGCAGATTAAAAGTGCCTTGCGGGGGCATCGCCCACACGATTTCCGGGAGCATTCTAAACGCCACCACGATTTGCAAATCAGCTTTTAATTGTTTTAAGGACGCAATGAAATCAGGATTTTTCAACCGGTCTGGCTGTAAGATGAGCAAGCCTTTTTCTACGGCATATTTTTTTACCGCCGATTCGATCAACTGCTTACCCCCTCTGCCGCCCCACTTGTCTGTTGTCGTCACAACTCCCACCACTTCGTATCTGTTTTGCACTAAAATATCAAGGGAAGGCACTGCAAATTCAGGAGTACCCATAAAAACAATGCGCATAATTCTTTTTTTGCTTATTTTCGTTGGAAAGATAATACAAAACCATGAAAACGCTCACGTTCTTCTTTTTGATTGGCTTTTTTCCAATTTTAGCGATAGCCCAAGGCGAAGCATTTGACAAACCGTTGGTTGCAGATAAGAAGGATAATAAAACCCTACAAGCTACCATTAGACCTGGTGCGGTAGCCGATTTGGAAATAAAAATGAAAAAGCCGGAGGCTTACCCAGCTACTGATTTACCTGAAAAATACAACGGCTATCGGATTGAATTGATGGCAACGGATACACTTTTGCCTGACACCAGTGCTGTTTTCTTTAGGCACGGAAATATCGTGTTGGAAAATCTTGAGGGCAATAAATTCAGCTACTCCATCGGAAACTTCCAGGAAGAGAGTGCTGCTACTGCCTTTTTAAAGCAATTTATACTGCCAGTGTATAACAGGGCGCGCGTCATCCTATATAGAGATGGAAAACGAATGTAATGATTTTCTAAAATCTTTTGATTGACTCTATGATATAAAGCGGTCTTTGCTTGATTTCGCTATAAATATTGGATAGATAAATAGACATAATGTAAAGATTTAAGCAAGTAACTGCAAAAAATATAGCAATCAGCACCACAAGAAAAGTCCATCCGGCAAAGGGTTCTCCTACATTGCCGAATAGATCAATGCCTGTTATTTTTACTTTCAAAGCATTGATAATCACACCGATTAGGAAAAATACGGAAAAGAGAAAAATCCATAGCAGCAGCGTCCTGAGAAAAGTGGTATAAGAAGTGATAGCGATGAGAGAAGTCCTGAAGCGCTCAGAAAAACTATCATGATCGCGAATAATAGGCTGGTCAATTTCGATAAAATTGGTATTGTACCCAACCATAGAATAAATAGCTTTCATGTAGCGCAGATTTTCTCGAAGGCGTAGGAGCGAGTTGAGCGCCCGTCGCGAAATAATTCTTGTATCATGCGCCTTGTTATCTATTTTTAAAGAAGAATATTTCTTTAAAAGATAATAAAATATACTGTACAAGAATCTGTATTTTAGCGGAATATATCTTTCTTTTGCTCTTAGATAAACCATATCATATCCTTTTGTCGTTTGCTCGTATAAACGAAGGATAAGTTCTGGGGTTTCAAAAAAATCCAACTCAAAAATCACGGTATAGTCCCCGTTGGCGCGATCTAAACCTGCCAGGATGGCGTTATTTCTGAAGGTAGCAGAAGAGAGATTGAGCAAAAATATATTTTGTTTCAAGTCGGGATGCAGTGGCTCGATAAATGAATCCAGTGCGGTATTTGTATTGTTATTTACAAGGATGATTTCATAGTCTTCAAAATGTTTACTCAAAATCGGATGTATATTTTGAAGAAAAACAGATAGTTGATTTGCTTCCTGGTGCCGCTCGATAACCGTGACAATAGAAATAAAGCTATTGAACATATTTTTGCCATTAAAACTAAAAAAATATCAAAATTTAAAACTTTGAAATGTGACTTTTCGTATAAAATAGCATCCAAATAAAAAAAAAACAATATTTTGTTGTGTTTGTAAGATATTTGTTAATAAATTGCAATTATTTGCGTAAACTACAAAATTGCACAAGATTTATCAGTTTATGTAAAAATGCAGAGAAAATAAACCTGATAAATAAACACCCCAACAGACTATCGCTAAAAAATCACAGCAGGTTTTCTTATGCCAAAAAACATTCCGTTTTATCAGCAGTTGGATGCCATGGATTGTGGCGCTACCTGCTTGCGCATGATTGCCCGGCATTTCGGTAGGTACTATTCTTTGGAATACCTACGCGAATTGACCTATATGGGCAAACAAGGAGTGTCTTTGCTTGGCATAAGCGATGCCGCGGAGCACATAGGGCTTCAATCCTTAGCCGTAAAAACTACTTTTGACCGGCTTTCTAAGGATATTCCGCTCCCTTGTATCGCTCATTGGAATCAGGAACACTTTGTGGTGGTTTACCGCGCCACAAAGACACACGTTTGGATTGCAGATCCAGCAGCAGGGAAGTTTAAGTTGACCAAGGAAGAATTCCTCGAAAACTGGATCAGCGATACTGATGAGGAAGGGCAGTTTGGTGTCCTTTTATTATTGGAGACCACCCCTGAGTTTTTTGAACAAGAAGGGGAAAAGATCAATAAAGCAGGTTTTGGTTATGTAATTTCTTATTTCAAAAAGTATCGCGGGCTCATTGGGCAGTTGGTCATCGGGCTGCTGCTGGGCAGTATTCTACAACTCATTTTCCCTTTTCTCATCAAAGCAATCGTAGATATAGGGATCAATACCCTTGACCTCACCTTCATCTGGCTGGTGCTCGTCGCGCAGTTGATTTTGTTCATCACACAGGTAGGGGTAGAGTTTTTTCGTAGTTGGATATTGCTGCATGTGGGCGTTCGGGTGAATATTAGCCTGATTTCTGATTTCCTAGTAAAGCTGACAAAATTGCCCATCCGCTTTTTTGATACAATGATGACCGGCGACCTAATGCAGCGGATCGCTGATCATGAAAGGGTGCAGCGTTTTTTCAGTTCAACTACTTTAGTCTCGATTTTTTCTTTTTTCAATTTCATCGCTTTTTCAATAATATTAGTTTATTGGAAACCCAAGATATTCTTAATTTTCTTTTTAGGAACAGCCCTCAATATCGCCTGGGTGCTTTTTTTTATGAGTCGGCGGCGCGACCTGGACTACAAACGCTTCGATCAATCTGCTGAGAACCAAGGCAATCTGATCGAACTGATCAATGGCATGCAGGAAATCAAGTTGCACAATGCCGAAAAGCAAAAGCGCTGGGCCTGGGAGCGCGTACAGGCAAGGCTCTTCCGCACAGGCATGATTTCGCTTCGCATTGAACAATTGCAACGAGCAGGCGCTGTTTTTATCAATGAGTCGAAAAATGTTTTTATCACTTTTGTGGTTGCTCAGGCAGTGATTGACGGCTCTATGAGCTTGGGGATGTTGGTGGCTGTGCAATATATTGTGGGTCAATTGAATACCCCTTTGAACCAGTTGGTTGAATTTATTCGCGCTTTGCAGGAAGCCAAAATCAGCCTGGAGCGGATGAACGAAATTCATACCAGACAAGATGAAGAAAACCTGGAAGGTAAAATTACGATGCTGCCAGAGTATGGGGATTTGACGATGGAAAATGTGTCGTTTCAATACAATGGGCCGCACGCTCCTTTCGTTTTAAAAAATATCAATCTTAGGATTCCAAAAGGCAGGATCACGGCAATTGTGGGCAGTAGCGGCAGTGGAAAGACCACGGTTGTAAAACTGTTGCTGAACTTTTATCAACCCACCGAAGGCACCATTCGCGTTGGCGATGTCAATCTTGCCAGTATCCAAAACCGCTTGTGGCGTAGCAACTGTGGTGTAGTGATGCAAGAAGGGTTTATTTTTAATGACACTATTGCCAGAAACATAGCCTTGGGGGATGAAATTATAGATAAGCAGAAACTATTAAAAGCTGTAAAAGTAGCTCATATTCAAAATTTTGTGGAATCACTCCCGATGGGTTATAACACCCGCATTGGCCAGGAAGGCATGGGACTAAGCCAAGGACAGAAGCAGCGACTTTTAATTGCACGGGCAGTTTACAAAAATCCAGAATACATCTTTTTTGATGAAGCCACTACCGCTTTGGATGCTTACAATGAGATGCTGATCATGGAAAATCTAGAGGACTTTTTCAGGGAGAAAACAATTGTTATTGTGGCACATCGGCTGAGCACTGTGGTCAATGCGGATAACATTATTGTATTGGAAGGTGGAGAAATTGTGGAACAAGGTAACCATGAAGAATTAACCTACCTGAGAGGCGCGTACTACCAGCTCATTCGAAATCAATTAGAATTAGGCGCTTAATTCGGAAAACGTAGTGAAAAAAATAGAAGAAATAGACATAAGAAGCGAAGAGGTGCAGGAAATACTTGGCACACCACCCGTATGGCTGGTGCGTTGGGGTTCTACGGTGGCGCTGATATCTTTTGCCGTTATCTTATGGGTCGCTTATTGGATAAAATATCCTGATGTAGTGGAGGGAGAAGTGAAAGTCACTTCTACGGAACCTCCTCGGAAAATTTATACAGAAACAACCGGTTATATTGACGAAGTATTAGTGAAAAACGAAGAATTGGTGGATAGCGGCGAAGCACTGATCGCTTTCAGAAGTCCAGCCAATCTGGCGGATGTAATGGTACTCGAAGACCACTTGGCGCTTATCAAAGAGCTGAATGATTCTTTTCTGCTGTCTTTTAATCCACCGCGTAACTTGATTTTAGGTGACATACAGCAATACTTGTATGATTTTTTTGAAAAACAGGAAGCATTTAGAAGTAGCCTTGGCGGTAGTTCCCGCAGAACTGGATCACAAAACCTTCGTAAACGAATAACAGATTTACAAAAGCGAATCCAGGTCAATAACCTTGAAAAAAGGCAGCTTCAGGATGAGCTGGAAGCCCTGAGTGATAAGTTTTCCAGGGAACAGAAAGCTTACAGGGATAAAAAAATCACCCTCCGGCAACTCCGAGCGACACAGGATGCTATGAGTGATACCCAGCGCAGTATTAAAAGTGTAGAAGCGGATAACGCCGTTAAAAATAGAGAAATTGCGATCCTGCAAGACCAGATTAAAGGGAATCGGGAAGAAAATAAAAGGGGGCGCACCCAGCTGTCTGACGACTTGCAAAAAGCTTTTTTTCAATTGCAAAACAGCGTGGAAGAGTGGAAGAAAAAATACGTCATCAGTTCCCCCATCAAAGGGATTGTTGCTTTTACCAACGAAAAAATAGGTACTCAGCAGTTTTTGATAAGAGAAGAGGAAATTTTATCTATCATTCCAACGGACACGACAGAGACTCTGGGTCGGATGCTTCTGAGCATTGATGGTTCTGGCAAAGTGCAAGAAAAACAAAAAGTCATTGTAAAGTTTAATAGCTACCCATCGCATGAATTTGGAGCAGTTATTGGAGAAGTTTCTTGGAAAGGGAAAGTGCCTGCCAATAAAGGAATTCCCATTGAAATTCGCTTTCCGAATGGCTTAGTCACTACGAGGGGTAAGGCGATTGATCCGCAGCAGGAAATGATTGGAAAAGCAGAGATTATTACCTCTGACAAACGATTTTTTGAAAAAATCTTTGAAGGGTTTCGCCGAGAAATTGGAGGATAAACCTTAGCTGATAGAGGATCGAAACTAAAGAAAATTGTTTTCGATCCTCTACATCGTATTTTTAGAAGTTCTTTATAAGTGAATCACTTCGCCATAAGCCGCCGCCGCTGCCTCCATGACCGCTTCGCTCATCGTAGGGTGAGGGTGTACCGATTTAATAATTTCGTGCCCCGTTGTTTCTAATTTTCGAGCTGCTACTACCTCTGCAATCATCTCCGTCACATTCGCTCCAATCATGTGAGCTCCCAAAAATTCACCGTATTTCGCATCAAAAATTACCTTCACAAAGCCCGCTTTGGAGCCTGCCGCGCTTGCTTTGCCAGAAGCAGAGAATGGAAACTTACCTACTTTTACTTCGTATCCTGCTTCTACTGCTGCTTTTTCGGTATAACCGACAGATGCAATTTCAGGACTACAATAAGTACAAGATGGAATGTTATTATAATCCATGGGTTCTGGATGCATACCGGCAATTTTTTCGACGCAAATAATACCCTCCGCACTGGCCACATGCGCCAGCGCTGGACCTGGCACTACATCACCGATGGCGTAAACGCCGGGCACATTAGTCTGATAAAACGCATCCACCTGGATAAGCCCTCTATCTGTTTTGATTCCAAGTTCCTCTAAACCAATATTTTCTGTGTTGGGCGTGACACCCGCTGCCGATAAGACGACTTCGCACTTGATTTCTTCCGTAGTACCGTCTTTTCGATTTTTCACTAATACTTTACATTCTTTTCCGCTGGTATCTACCGATTCGACTGCCGTATTGCCCAATACCCGAATACCATTTTTTGTATAAACTTTAGTCAATTCCTTTGAAATTTCTTCATCCTCTCTCGGCACCAAACCTTGTTCTAAAAATTCCACAATAGTCACTTCAGTGCCGATAGAATTATAAAAATAGGCAAATTCAACCCCAATGGCACCTGCACCTACTATAACCATTGATTTAGGTTGTTTCTCCAGTGACATCGCCTTGCGGTATTCAATAATCTTTTTTCCGTCAATTGGCAAATTCGGCAATTCCTTCGCCCGCCCGCCGGTAGCAATAATGATGTGTTCAGCAGTGTATTCTTTTTTTATACCCTGCGCATCAGTCACTTCTACCTTTTTGCCGCGCAGTAGTTTGCCTGTGCCCATCAGGGTGTCAATCTTATTTTTTCTGAAAAGAAAGTTCACCCCTTTGCTCATACCATCGGCTACGTTCCGGCTGCGCTGGATCATAGCATCAAAATCTGCTTTTGCACTACCCACTTTGATGCCGTATTCTTCCGAATGACGGATATATTCAAACACTTGGGCGCTTTTCAGCAGGGCTTTGGTTGGGATACAACCCCAATTGAGGCAGATACCCCCCAGGGATTCCCGTTCTACCACTGCCACTTTTTTGCCCAACTGCGAGGCACGGATAGCTGCCACATAACCACCTGGACCACCTCCTATTACAATAATATCGTAGTTCATAATCTCAAAAAGTTTTGAATGATACAATGCTACTCAATCAACACCATTACTGTGCTTGGCTTGCGTTTGTAAGAAACGGCGCAAAGATAGCCATTCAGGATTAATTTTTCGGTAAAAAAGAAAAACTCCGCCGCTTCTATCGCGGCAGAGCTTGCCTAACTTACTGATACTAATTAAATTTTTATAAAGCAAATGCTTATGAATTCTTTGAAATTGCATGATACGCAGCGCGAAAACCCTGCTGCAACTGCTTGTCGCTCAATGCAGGTGGACACGCCCTATCTTCTATTTACTTAGCCTCGCAAAGGTAGAAATTCTATCCCTAATGGTCAAGATTTTTTGGCAAAATTTCGACGTAGAAAATAGCTTGGCTGTGTGTCATTTATTTGATTAAATATTTGTTTTTCATAATTTTAAAAATAAATAAAAAAGTAAATTGATCGGCAAAAACAGCTTCAAATAACCATTTTTGAAAAAATAAATTTTTAAGGTTGATCTGAAAATGTAAGCACAAGAGTGGCATTATCAGTACCCAGAACTCGGTCTATGGAGACGTAAAAGCTTTGTTGTAATTCAAAGCTCTCGGCGAGCTTCACTTCCGAAGCGATACTTTCGATTGCCTGCGCGTAAGCGCTGAAACCGGCATAGTCGGGTCCTAACCTTCCCAGCGTAGAAAGCAGTTCCGTAGCAAATGCAACCCAAAAGGCAGGTTCTTTACCCTGAAAATCTTTGCCCGGAATCAAAAACTGGAACTCCTGGCGGATATTATTGCAGCCGCTCTGGATGATTGTAAGATCAACCCCCATGTCTAAACGCAATTTTTCAATACCTTCATTTTGATTGATCGAAAAACTATGGTTGCTGATGCCAGGTGTTTCCCTCAAAAAAATCGCTCGAGGGGCACCGTATTTACACTTTTGAGGAGTATCGGTATTTGTGTTGCCTTGCCGACAACTAATTGTTAAGAGAATGATAAAAATAAGAAAAAAATAGTTTAAATTCATTGATAATCAATTTTTTAAAATAAATAACTTATTCAAGGGCTTGAACAAATTCCTATTTCTATCCGTTAGGCTTCAGGTTTATTAAAAGATAAAATTCCTAAAAATTATTGTATGACTCAATTAAATTATGCAAGCAATGGCAAGTTGAATGGGAACGGACAGGCTCAATCGCAGTCTTTGCCTTTTGCTTCTTTGGAAAACGATTCAAAATCACTCGATGAAACACCCCTCAAACCGGATGCTTTTTTGCTTGCCGATGAAGAAAAAGTCCAACTCATCGAAGAGCACTTCGTCGAAATTATGGATATTTTGGGCTTGGATCTGAAAGACGACTCGCTCAAGGGCACGCCGCGCCGAGTAGCTAAGATGTTTGTGAAGGAAATATTTTCGGGATTGAATCCTGAAAATAAACCCAAAGTTTCTTTATTCGATAATAAATACAAGTACCGCCAGATGCTGGTGGAAAAAAATATCACAGTAAAATCTTTCTGTGAGCATCACTTCCTACCCATTTATGGCAAAGCGCACATCGCTTACATCTCGACAGGCAAGGTGATTGGGCTTTCCAAACTCAATAGAATTGTAGATTATTTCTCGCGCCGCCCTCAAGTGCAAGAACGCCTGACTATTCAAATTGCCAATGAACTCAAACGGGTACTTAAAACGGAAGATGTTGCCGTTTATATCGAAGCAGACCACATGTGTGTAAAAATGAGGGGCGTAGAACATGACCATAGTTCTACGATTACAACCGAGTATAGCGGCAAGTTTTTGAACGAAAGCACCCGGGCAGAGTTTTTGCAGGCCGTTAAATGAGCAAAAGTAAGCCGGTTTAGGCAAGCTATCTAATAAAATGTGCATTAGTTAAGTATGGAAATATTGGCAAACAAAAATGTACTGGTAGTAGGTGCCACAGGTGGATTAGGCGCTGAAACGAGTCGCTTACTCAAAAGTAGTGGCGCTAATGTATTTTTGTCTGGTAGGCATCTTTCCAAGCTGAAAGAAGTCTTCCAACCAAGTGCGCAGTGGGGTGCGGATCAATTTTTTGAAATGGATGTAACGAATCCTGCTCAGGTAGAGCATGTCGCCCAACAAATTCACAACCAGATAGGGCAGTTGGATATTTTGGTGAATGCGGCAGGGATTGGCATTATTCGGCCCATCGAAAGCTTGGATTATGCAGATTTCAACAAAGTAATAGACGTTAATCTCAAGGGAACTTTTCATTTGCTCAAATCTTTTTTGCCGCCGATGAAAGAAGCCAAAAAAGGTTTGATCGTCAATATTCCCGGAGTACTCGGCAAAACACCCATGGCAGGCGCTACTGCTTATGCTGCTTCAAAATACGGCATAGACGGTATGACAAAGTCCGTCAGAGAAGAGCTGAAACGCACCAATGTACGGATCACCAATGTTTATTTTGGCGGTATTGACACGCCTTTTTGGGATCAGATTGACCTGAAAGTCAGCAAGGACAAATTTATCAACGTGAAAGAAGCTGCCCGTGCTATATGGTTTTTGTGCCAACAACCCAGCACCGGCGTTGTATCTGAAATGGTATTGCAACCTTTCAACCATCAAGCAATCTAATTACAGGCATTTTCATTTTGTTGGCTATTCCAGTTCTACCAGATCGGCATCTTCATCTGGGAAAATACCGGATACTGCCAGTTCAATTCGGGCACTGAAACTTTTGTCCAGTTCTTCCAAAAGGATAGACAGGAATTCTGTTTTTGGAATTTCCCGATTGATTTTAAAAGCTGTATCTTTCAAAACGGGCGGCGCGTATGTTCTTCGGGGCGGGTTATTATAAAACTCTTTCCGGTGAATTTTTTCAGGAGTTTGGACAGGATTCAGGCTTACAGAAACCATAAAATGATAGTCGTTATTGTCCAGCGTCCAGCGTTGAATACCGCCTTCTTCAAGCAGGTACAGATAAGAGCAAGTCCCGCTAATTGCCATTTCTATTCCGCAAAGCATATCGTTTTTTTGAGGCGGTAGTCCCCAATCGGATGAGTGCAAATTCACTTGATTTTTGAGATACAGCTCGTTTTTTGCAAAAGCATTTTCCTGTTGAATTTGCTGATTGTAATGATGCTCGCGAAACCAAACAGCGTAAGCTTCGTAGCGAAATCCTTTCTTGTCGAGTACGGCTTTGTAAAAGTCAAGAATTGGCATCAGATTGCGTCCATAGATAGCCAATTGGCACAAACTGTACTCCGGGCGAAGCTGGTGGCAAAGTATCGTTTTGGAGTGGAAGAAATCACGCTGCCAGGCTTCCACTTTTCTGAAAAGCTGCGGATCGTACAAGCCCAGGTTCAAACAAGCTTTTCCGAGCGAAAGCTCCGCTGCTTCAATGTTTTGCACCAGTTTATCAAAATCCTCCCTGAGCTTGAGTAGTTGATTATATTGCTCTACTTTTGTCTTGTTTTCCCAAAATTTTTTATTCTTTCGCTTTCGTTCCAACTCATCCAAGCGATTGATTAATTGGGTAAATAAATAACCATCCTGGGTTTGTTTTATCTTTCGACGCAAAGAGCTTGTGGCGTTTGCCTGGGTGGCTTTTTCTAATTCTTCAAACAACAATTCGAGCGAGAGCTGCGATTCTTCAATTTCGATGTGCAGGGATTCGCCTTTCATCAGCACCTGGACGGCAAGGTGTTCATCAAAATCATAGCTGTTAAGCGCCTGAGCTAAAGGAATCACTAATTGCTCCCGAACGACTCTTTGCAGATAACGCGCGCCATACTGGGCGTGGTAGCCTTTTTTGCCTAAAAAGTCAAAGACCGAGTCTGATATTTGCAAATCCATCCGCCGGAATTGAATGCCTTCCCTTTTTTTGAGTAAGCTGATTTCGCGTTCTACTACAAATCGGATCGTTTCAAGAGACAAGGGCTCAAAAGGAATGACTTCGTCAATTCGATTGAACAATTCCGGGCGAAAATATTTTTGCACCGCACTCAAAAAATGTGTATTTGCCTCTGTTGCGTTTATATTTTGATTCCAAGCGATCCGATTCGAGACAAAAGCGCCAGCGCCGATGTTGGAGGTCATAATGATGATAGTGCTGCAAAAATTAACTACTTTACCCTGGCTGTCGGAGAGCCTCCCTTCGTCCAGTATTTGCAATAAAAGGTCGTAGAAACTGGGATGCGCCTTTTCTATTTCATCGAATAAAAGCACGGAAAATGGCTCGCGCCGAACGGCAGCTGTGAGTACCCCGCCGGTGAAATAACTGGTACCAATCAAGCGCAGCGCGGCATCTGGATCAGAAAATTCGCTCATGTCAAAACGAACAACCTTTTGCCGATTGCCAAACATAAAACCAGCCAATGCTTTGGCTAATTCGGTCTTGCCAACACCCGTCGGACCAACAAACAAAAAAGAAGCAATAGGCTTACCGCCTCTGCTGAGTGCCGTTTTGATGCTCGCCAATACATTTACGACGCTGCTGACTGCCTTTTCCTGCCCGAAAACGTGCTGATTGAAAGTGGATCGAACTTCGGTAAGGTTCATAGGAATCTCTGGGTCAACCATAAACCTGGGTATTCCTGTTTCTTCACAAAAATATTCCAAAACAACCGCTTTGCTGATGGCAAATGACCGCTTTGCTTGCACAGTTTGAAGGTTCTTTTCGTTTAGCAAAAGGCTCTCCAGAAATCGAATCGGTTTACCTGGCATGCCAGCGTACAGCATAAATCTGCGATGCAATCGAATTACTTCCTTGACCGCCTCTTCTTCTATTCGAACGTTTTTGTCTTCAGCAATTGTTTGTACTTTTTTGAGGATAATATCTTCCAAATACGCTGTTGGCTCAGCAATACGGATGATATTGAAAAAAGAAAGAAAGTTGTTACTTTTTAATTCTATGCGTGCCAATTCTTCATCTGTACACTCCGAGATCATTACCACTTCGCCTCGGCTGATGGCATTGCGCATGAATTCAGCTATACTCATATTGTTACCAACGTAATGACCTACTTCAAACAATTCCATCAGATTGCGTACAAACAGGAAGTTATCGCTTCCGGCCAATTCATTGCAAAATATGCTCATGTTATTTTCCCAGGAGCCGGTGTCACCGCTCAATTCCTTGATTAGCGTAGAGGCAGTGGTTTCCCAGAGCTGCTCTTTCATGCGCCGCTTTCTCATTTGGTGTGATAACTCCCAGACCAGCGTAGTTTTGCCTACCCCAGCAGGGCCCACCAATAATACGCTGCGGTGGAATTTACTTTTTATCCCCATGAGCAATTGTTCCAACTCTTTTTCCATACCCAACAGGACGGGCTTCTGCATTTGCAGCAACTGAGCAACTTTTGGCAACCAGGATTGGGATACATTTTTTTCTATTTCTTCTAACTCTGAAGGGGATAGCGCCTTCAAGTCCATCTGCCTGCTTAGTAAATCAACATGGCTAAACCATATAGCGGATACAATGCGTTGAACAACAGCTAATTTTTTTTTTCGCGAGAAGTCAATTTTAATAGCTTCCAAGAGGCGGTCGGCTATATCAGTGAGGCTTTCCGAGAATACTTCTACACCTAATACTGGCACAATACCGCTCGTTCCTTTTTCTGTGTCCCAATAAAAATAGTCAAAATCTAACTCAAAAGCAGGGAAGCTATAGCCATCCAGAGCCGCAGGAAAAGATACGGACAGCTTTGCTTTAGTGAAAGCACCTTTCAGCCAGATGCCAAGTAATTGCTGCAATTTTCCTTTGTTGAGCCACTCGCGTTGGAGGGCTTCTGCGTACTGGTCGGTCATTGACGAAAAAGACTGTCCGATTCGAAGGGCTTCCTTGTCTGAATAGGGGATCAAAAATGATTCGCCCGTTTGGAATTTAAGCTGGAATGCAAGAAAAGGCACTGAAATTTTGAATGCCATATTGCTTTAGTTTCGACAAAAATAAAATGAACACTAAATGTAAAAAAAATCACACAATAATTTGCCCTTCTATTGGGTCTCCAAAAACAAGCGCAATACCCTGAATATAACGAAATCCACTACAAAAGCTGAGCAAGGCATCCACCTGGTGCCAATTGTAAAATTTGCAGGTAGCAATGTCACATGGAAGAGTTGCGGCAATAGCTTCAATCACCTTAGGAATATGCACTTTTTCCTTTTTGTAAAACAAAGAATGAAGCGCCAAAAGCTTGGCAAGATAAGCCGGATATACCTCCCAGGTATTGATTTGGTATTGGGCACTTAATTGATCCCTTAAAAACATAGCACGCGCCGTAAGCCCGCCCAAAAACATTGGCGACATGGCTTTTGTTTGCTTGTCAGCTTTTCGGTAGAAATAATCATCGCATTCCAGTTTTTTTGTATAAACTCCCGGCAAGGAAAGCGGTGCGTCCAGAAAAAGATGAGAAGGCTGATGTTGGGCTGCCCATTGCAGAATGAACTGGTCGGCATCCTGCCCTTTGGCGCTTTGCAGCGTTTCAATTGCTCCACCGTCGTTCAAAAAAGCAACCACGGTCGTACCCGCAAGCTTGCTACCATAGTCTATGCCTGCGATTTTCTCCATAGCTAATGCCCTGTTATATTCGTAAAATGCTTTAGGAGGTCGGCTGCTACATCTTGATTTACAGTACGTTGTTCATAAATAATGGCAGCTTTTTCGTAGTAAGGCAATCGCTCCTTTAATTTTTGTTGAATGAATTCAAGCAGTGCCTCGTCTGTTTTATCTTTTAACAAAGGGCGTTGATGTTTACCTTTTTGCAGCCTTTTTAGGAGTATTGGCACTGGAGTTTGCAAAAAGATAGTGGTACCATGTTGGTTCATCCAGTTCATATTGTCAAAAAAACAAGGCGTACCACCGCCACATGCCACCACTACTTGCTCAAAAATACGCATCTCGTGTAGCGCAGCTTGCTCTATTTTTCTAAAACCAACTTCTCCATCTTGCTCAAAGATTTGGGAGATCGTGCGCTGCGCTTGTTTTACAATCCAGTCATCCAAATCGTAAAAAGCATAACCCAAAGCCGCTGCGAGCCGCCTGCCCGTGTGGCTTTTGCCGCTACCCATAAAGCCAATCAAAAAAATTCGCATGGCATACTTTTCTTGTAGCAAAAAACAATCCTTTGCAAATATTGGTTTTCTTTTTGATGAAGCGCTACCTTTGCAGGAATTTTCAATCAAAACAGTTATGAAAGCCTATTGGATCATCATAGCACTGGCAGCCGGGCACTTTTCCTGCCAGCAGCAGCCAGCGAGTAAGTCGGAAAAAGTCATTCAAGAAATCGAATCGGATGATATAGCCAGCATCATCCGCAATCCAGTAAGCGCCGATCAATCAATTGATACTGTTCATGTTGCAAAAATGACCTTCGAGCAAACCAGCTACGATTTTGGAGAAGTGACGGAAGGAGAGGTGGTTATCCATGATTTTAAATTCACTAATACAGGTAAAGTGCCCTTGCTCATCACAGATGCGCGTTCTACCTGCGGATGCACCGTGCCGGATTGGCCCAAAGCCCAGATAGCGCCCGGTGAAAGCAGTGTGATTTCCGTGCAATTTAATACGACAAATAAGCTCCAACAACAACAAAAACCAATTACAATCACTGCTAATACATATCCTTCAGAAACCAAAGTTTATCTAAATGGATATGTTCATCCTAAAAAACCATCCTAAAAAAGAATTAGCTTTGAGGTTTCAACAAAATTGTCAAAACAAAACAATCGAATAATGTTCATCTTTGATACTTTGCTTTTACAAACTGCCGGAGGTGCAGGAACACTAAATATTGTTTTTTTTGCAGCCATGCTGCTTATTTTTTGGCTGTTTTTGATTCGCCCACAGGCAAAAAAACAACGCGAACAGAGCAAATTTATGGCGGGGCTTAAAGTCGGTGATGAGGTCGTAACGGCCAGCGGCATCCTCGGCAAAATTAATAGAATTGATAAAGGAGATATTATTTCTCTTGAAGTGGGGCCTAAACTATTCATCAGAGTAACTAAAAATGCAATTTCTAAAGAAATGACGGAATCCGTCTATGCAACAATGGCTAAAAGCAAGGATTCGGACGATAAAGATAAGAAACAGGAAGATTAAAATCCAACTTCGAGAGGAGCGGGCGATCCTTCTGATTTGTTTTGGGATTGCGCTTTCTTTTTGGATGATGGTAAAACTTTCTCGGACTTATACGTCTGAAAAACAGGTCATTTTGAAGTTTGAATTGCCGGAAGATAAGGTCTTCTCCTCATCTCCACCTGATGACGTGCACGTGCAGCTGAGCGGTAGAGGCTGGGAGTTGATGATTGACTATTTGTACAGTCCTCAGATTATTCTTTCTTATAAACTACCTGATACGCAGTGGTTTAACTTAAATAAGTGGCAACTCCGAAGCGATATTTCTAGAAAATTGGCTTTTAGTAATATTCAGATTAAAGAAGCCAGCCATGATGATGTAACATTGCCCTTGGAAAATAAAATTGTCAAAAAAATTCCTATCCACTTAAATTATTCTTTCTCCTTTGCGGCGGGGTATCATTTGCAGGGCGTTCAGCTCAGCCCCGATAGCCTGAAAGTAAGCGGACCAGGTACTATTTTGGACACCCTAAAAACATGGCAAACAGCGCCCCTGGCTCTGGAAAACTTAAAGTCTAATACAAAACGAATTCTGGCATTGAGAAAGCCGACAAAAGGCTTAGCGATAGATGCCGAAGCGGTAGAAGCGACTATCCTGGTAGAACAATTCACTGAAAAATCAATTTTTGTACCCTTGATGGTCAAAAATGCTCCTGATAACTTGAAAATATTCCCGGAATTGGTCAAATTGAGCTGCGTAGTGGGTTTGAGTCAATACAATGCAGTCAATCAAAGTGATTTCCAGGTAGAAATTGACCTTGCTAAAATTCCCTTAAACGAAGGCAAAAACACCATACCCATTGTGCTGAAAAAGCAGCCCGGCTACGTCACTAATGTCCAGTTTGCACCAAAAGCAGCCGAGTTTTTTATTTTGAAAAAATAGTATGCGCAGAAAATCATCTTTATTTTTGGCACAAAATTACTTTATCTTGCCAATAAAAATGCACCATGAATAAAGCCTGCCTTTTCCTGCTTTTGGTATCCATTGGCTGTTTGTACACTGCACACGCGCAGCAAGTGAAGCCGTTTCAGTTTAATGATAAAAAAACGATTAAAATCAGTAAAAAGATTTTGGAAAAATTGGAAAATAAGACCTGGGTAGTGTATAAATTGTACTATGAAACAGGAAAGGAAACCAAATCCTATCCTTTTGCCTTTTTTTCAGTTAAGCTTAATGCCGACAGTAGCTTCCAGGCAGCGAGTTCTCAACGGGCAACATCGGGCAGCTGGTCCGTAGAACAAAAAAAAGTACTTCGCTTGATACCCAAAGATAGCTCTCGGATTAATGAAGAAATTTTTATTGGCGGAGGGTACAACATTTATAAAATAAACGATACAGAATTAGTTTTAGCTAAAAATCTGGCCAGTGATTTAAAAAGTAGGATGATTTATTATTTTAAAGGGAGCCAATCTAAATTGCTGACAGAAGCCCCCACCAAGCCAAAGAATGCGTCCTCGCAACCGAGTAGCAAGGACACCAAGCCAATAGATGATTCCCGCATCGTGAAAGCGCTACAGGACGAAATTGTGACAGAGCTATTTATTCGAGGGTTGAAAGCCCCAAAGAAGTTGGAAAAAATGACTAAAGAAGAACTGACACTGTTGAAAAAGAAAATTTTATCGGGCGAATACAAAGAATAGCCATTGATTTCAAATAAAAGCATACAAGAAGTCATTGATACGGCTAAGATCGAAGAGGTAGTCGGTGATTTCGTCAGTTTGAGGCGGAGAGGTGCCAATATGATAGGGCTATGCCCTTTTCACAACGAAAAAACACCCTCATTTTCGGTTTCTCCGACCAAAAACATATACAAATGCTTCGGTTGTGGCCGGGGTGGCAATGCGGTGCAGTTTGTAATGGAACATGAGAATTTCACTTTTCCTGAAGCGATCCGCTACCTGGCGCAGCGCTACAACATCGAATTAGAAGAAACGGAAACTTCCCAGGAAGCTATCCAGGAGAAACAACTGGCTGATAGCTTCTATATTATCAATGAATATGCAAAAACATTTTATCAGGATCAACTTTTTGGTACTGATAGGGGTAGGAGCGTGGGGCTAAGCTATTTTAAGCAAAGGGGTTTTAGTGAAAATACAATAGAAAAATTTGGTTTGGGCTATGCTTCCGAAAAACGGGACGCGTTCACGCTCAAGGCAATTAACGATGGCTATAATATTGAATTGCTTCGCAAATTAGGTTTGACCACCTCTTACGATACTGATTTTTTTCGGGATCGTGTGATGTTTACCATCCATAATCTTTCCGGCAAAGCAGTGGCTTTCGCTGGGCGCATTTTGCAAAAGGATGTAAAAGCACCGAAGTACATCAATTCTCCTGAAACCGATATTTACAACAAAAGCAAAACGCTTTACGGCATCTATTTTGCTAAAAAAGCAATCCGCCAGGAGGATGAGTGTATTTTAGTAGAGGGCTACACAGATGTGATCACGCTACATCAGGCTGGCATCGAAAATGTAGTAGCATCATCAGGTACTTCGCTCACTGCGGAGCAAATTCAACTTATCAAGCGGCATACGCCTAATATCAAAATTTTGTACGATGGCGACTTTGCAGGTATCAAAGCAGCACTTCGGGGCTTGGATATGGTATTGGAGCAGGATTTGAACGTCAAGGTGGTTTTATTGCCGCAAGGCGAAGACCCTGATTCTTATCTGGATAAAATAGGTGCAACGGCTTTTAAAACTTACATCACAGCGCAAGCCCAAGACTTTATCACTTTCAAAATCAGTCTTTTACTAAAAGATATTGGCAATGACCCCCTAAAAAAAGCGGGCTTGGTGAAAGATATTGTCGAAACCATTGGCAAAATTCCCGATCCGGTGAAGCGGAGCTTTTACATTCAAGAGTGTGCGAAGCTAATGCACATTGAAGAACAGATTCTGGTGAGCGAGACAAACAAGGTGTTGGTTCAAAGGCTTAAAAAACAACAGCAGAGACAAGCTGCCACCCCTATCGCGCGCCAGGATGCTGAAGAAAGCCTTCAGGAAGCAGGGGCAGGGCAATCGGAAAAAACGGAAGCGAGCGACGCACAAATCATAGGGGATGAGTTTCAGGAACGCGACATTATCCGGATTTTAATAGCTGCGGGAGGCGAATGGTACGATCAAGAACAACAGATTTCCATAGCAGAATTTATTTTAAGCAATATCGAGGATGTACTCGAAGAGTTTGACAATGCTTTTTATTTGAGCATCGCCAAGGAGGTTTTGCGCAGCTTGCTTGACAAAATTCCTGTCACTTTGGATTATTTTTTAAACCATAATGATCAAAAAATCAGAAGCTTTGCTATTGATCTGACCATGTCAGCCGATACGCATTTGAATTACTACGACAAAAAACTCTGGGATGACAAATTCCAAAAGCCCATTCAGCAAAAACTCCCCAGCGCCAATTTTAGCGAGGATAGCGTGCAGGCGTTGATGCGCTTCAAGCTCAGAAAAGTCAATCGAATGTGCCTCAAAGTGGAAAAGAAATTATCCACTATCCAGCACGCCGATAATTGGGAAGAAATCGTACAACTCACCAAAGTAAAGATGAAATTGGAAGCAATGCGAAAGGAGTTAGCTGACAAAACAGGGGGCAATGTAGTACTGAAATAAACAAATTCAAACAAGCGCACACAACTGCTGATGAATAGATAGTACCTGGTGTATCAGCGAGTGCTCACCATCGTTCAGAATCACAAAGTCGGCTCGTTTTACCTTTTCTTCTTCTGGCATTTGTTTTGAAATACGCGCTTCAATGGCTTCACGCGAGGTGGCATCTCGTCCTAACACCCTTTCAATTCTGAGCGGCAAAGGTGCTGTCACGACAATGACGTAGTCCAGCTGCTTGTCAATTCCCACTTCAAAGATAAGCGCCGCCTCGCGCAGCGTATAGGGTGCCTGTGATTGGGCACGATTCCAGTCTCTGCTATCATTGGCTACCGCCGGATGCACTATGGCATTGAGTTGCTTGAGCATTTCAGGATCATGGAAAACGATTTGCGCAATGTGCTTGCGATCGAGCTGTCCTTCCTGGTCATAGGCACTGTCTCCGAGCAATTGCTTGATTTTGCTCTTCAGGGTAGTATCATTAGCCATCAGCCACTTTGCGCGTTCATCGGCGTAATACACCGGTATGCCGAGTGTTTCAAATATCTTACAAACCGTCGTTTTGCCACTGCCAATGCCCCCAGTGATGCCCACTTTCAGCTTTTTCATACTCCGTTTTAGTTTGTACTTCCAGGAGAAAGGATTTTTATAAAAACCAACATTTTATTTAAAAATAACACAACGGCACGCCTATTTCTTACTACAATTGTTTTTATTTTCCTATTTTTACCAATAATTTGTGGTTTCAAAAGATTGAAAAAACGTAGATGATACGATAATGGCAAAGTTAAGAACAAATTACCAAAAAGGAGCAAGTGGAGGTATGATCGCAAGGGTTGGTATCTTCGCAGCGATTCTGAGCGGCTTAATCTTCCTATTTAATCGCTTTTCGGGCAGCAATACGGTAGCGCCTACGGATACTTCATCAGAAACTGTAAGCATCCCAGATTTTGACTTCCTACCTGCGGCACAGGGCGGTCAGGTGCTCTACAACCCTTACTTTGCCTTGTCTTATAACGAGGAACACGAGCAAGCAGAATGGGTAGCGTACAAACTCGTAAGTGCGCAACTGGAACAACCCTGGGTGGATCGCAGCGATAATTTCCTTCCAGACCCCCAGGTGAAATCGAAATCGGCTACGCCCTACGATTATAAAAATTCTGGCTATGACAGAGGGCATCTAGTGCCTGCCGCTGATATGGCATTTAGTGAAGATGCGATACAGTACACTTTTTTGATGAGCAACATTAGTCCGCAATCCAAGAATTTTAACAAGGGCATTTGGCGCGAATTGGAAGAGTTGGTGCGCACCTGGGCAAAGCAAAGCGAAGAATTATACGTTGTGACGGGACCAGTGCTCACCCAACAGCCCAAAGGCGCTATAGGTGAAAACGGTGTTTCTATTCCAACTGCTTTCTATAAAGTTTTGCTGGATATAACAGAACCACAGATGAAAGGCATCGGGTTTATCATTCCAAATGAGGTAAGCTACGAACCCTTGTATAAATTTGCTGTTTCGATTGATCAGGTAGAACAAGTGGCGCAAATAGATTTTTTCCCAGACTGGGAGGAGGCAGCAACGCTGGAAAAGAGCTTTAATCTTGATTTGTGGGAATTTAGCAAGAAAAAGTACGAGTTGCGTACTCAAAAATGGAATAAAGAATAATTTTGTGGGATCAAACTTAAAATAAATGTCTCAGCAGGCTTCTCTTTTACAACACATCGTAGAAGGTTATACTTTCAAAGGTGATTTTATAGAAATAGGAACTGCCATGCTCGAGGGCACTTGCGTGCAGGGTGCCATGGTCAAGCTTCCTTTAAAAACGATCAACCGGCATGGATTGATAGCGGGTGCTACAGGCGGTGGTAAAACAAAAACCCTTCAAATTCTGGCGGAGCACTTTTCTGAAAAAGGGATTCCTTCTCTGCTCATGGACATCAAGGGCGATTTGAGCGGTATTGCTATGCCAGGGGTGGATAATGCCAAAATCCAGGAGCGCCATAGCAAAATTGGGCTTCCTTTTATCCCTTCGGGTAGCCCTGTTGAATTCTTAACCCTATCCAATGAAAAAGGGGCGCGCCTAAGAGCGACCGTCACAGAGTTTGGTCCGGTACTATTTTCCAGAATCCTTGATTTGAATGATACGCAAACCGGCATCATGGCGGTCGTGTTCAAATATTGTGATGACAACAACCTGCCTTTGCTTGATTTGGATGACATCAGGAAGGTTTTGCAGTACATCACAGGGCCAGGCAAAGAGGAAATCGAATCCGTGTATGGAAGAGTCGGAACGGATTCCGTAGGCACCATGATGCGCAAAATTGTGGAACTCGAGCAGCAGCGCGCTGATCTTTTTTTTGGGGAACGCTCTTTTGAAGTAGAAGATTTATGCCGTACCAATGAGGAGGGGAGGGGCATCATTTCTATTGTACGCCTCACCGACATTCAGGATCGCCCCAAGCTATTTTCAACATTTATGCTACAAATGCTGGCGGAGATTTATGCTACCTTCCCGGAAGCTGGAGATTTAGATAAACCCAAATTGGCTATTTTTATTGATGAAGCCCACTTGGTTTTTGATGAAGCTTCCAAAGCATTGCTCGATCAAATCGAAGCAATTGTACGGCTCATCCGCTCCAAAGGCGTTGGCATCTTTTTTGTCACCCAGAATCCTGCGGATATTCCAGAGTCCGTGTTAGGACAGTTGGGTATGAAGGTACAACACGCCCTGAGAGCATTTACAGCTAAAGACCGAAAAGCTATTAAATTGGCGGCTGAAAATTATCCTATTACAGATTTTTATGATGTGGAGCGTATTATCACTGAATTAGGGATTGGAGAGGCTTTGTTTACTGCTTTGAATGAAAAGGGGATTCCTACTCCCCTTGCACATGTGATGTTGCGTGCCCCGCAATCGAGAATGGATGTGCTTACAGCTACTGAAGTTGATGCCATCGTAGAGAAATCTCAGTTGGTGCGCAAATACAATGAGACCATAGAAAGAGAAAGTGCCCACGAGATTCTTACAGAGAAAATGAACGAAGCCTTTGAAGCGGAGAAACAGGAAGAACTCAAACAACAGCAAGAAAAAGCCAGAAACACCAGTACTCGCAGCACAGGAAGCAAACGACGCGAAAAAAGCACGCTGGAGCAAATTGTAGATAGCCCCACCACCCGACAAATCGGCAGGACAATCGCGCGGGAACTCACCCGAGGCTTACTTGGCGTGCTCGGGGTAGGAGGTACCTCCCGGCGCAGGAAAAGCGGTTGGTTTTAATGCTTATCGCTTACCAATATGGGCTTATATGACTTCTGATAAGAGGACCAGGGCGTTTCCTTGTAATGGTCTTTGGCAAAATACGTGATGATCTGCTCGAATTCCTCTGGCGTTTTAAAACCAATGATAGACTGGATGACGTTCATATCCTCATCCAGAAACACTACCGAGGGGAAGCTTAGCTTGCCGTTTAGCAAGGTAGCCGCGAGTTCGTGGTAGCCGCCTTTTGGGTTTTTTACAAATTTGTAAGTTTTATCCTTGTACTCCAGTTCTCCTTTGTATTCCGCATCAAACTTCACTGGATAGAAATTAGCGTTGACGTACTTGGCGATGCCCGCTTTTTGGAAGGTAACCTCGTCCATCCTTTTGCACCAGCTACACCAATCCGTATAGACATCCAAAAGGAGTTTCTTCTTATTTTTTTTCGCTAATTCTGTGGCTTGCTGCCAGCTTAGCCAATTTATTTTTACACCTTTTTCTTGTTGTGTAGTTTCTTGCGCACGGAGTGGGTTTATGAAGCAAAAACACAATAAGACCCCTGCCAGAGCGACTGCTGCTTTCTTCATTATAAGTCACCTTTTTTATTTAAAAGCAAAATTACAAATACGAAACAAAAATAAAAGGGCTGGTATGATGTGATACTCCTATTTTAAAAGAAGTTTAACGTTCGCGAATATTTTTATAAAGGAGTATTTGATCATCGCCAAGGGGGAAGCGTTCTTTTACAAGGCCAGGAATAAGGGGCGCATCTATCCCCTCTGCGAAGGAAGTGTTCCCGACCAATACATTAGCTTCTTCCCAAAGGTCCTTTTGTAAAAAATGTCGAATCGTGTTAGCGCCGCCTTCTACCATCAGGGTAGCAATATTGCGTTCGTATAATTTTCCTAACAAATGAGGAAGAAAATCGTCGTCAAACGGCATTGACAGCAAGTCAATGTTCTTACCTTGAAGATTGCCTGGCAAGGCTGCTTTTTCTGTAACAATCAGCGTAGGTTGGCTTTTGTCAAACAAATGGAGGGTAGCTGGCAAGCGCAGATAGCGATCTATCACAACCCTTAGTGGGGATTTTCCAAAGTAGAACCGGTTGGTCAATTCAGGATTATCAACAAGCGCTGTATTCGTTCCTACCAAGATAGCATCTATTTCGCTTCGCCACTTGTGGCTCAATCTTCTCGTAAATTCATTACTAATCCAATGTTTTTTATTACTCAGTCCAAATTTTCCGTTTAAAGTAACAGCAAATTTCAAAATAACATAGGGCCTTTTAAAACTAACAAAATGATTGCGATAACGACTCAAGGCTTCACCTTCCGCTTGAAGCACTCCAATGACAATCGTTACGCCATTGGATCGCAATATTTCCAAGCCCCGACCAGCCACGCCAGGCGTTTGATCCAAACAAGAAATTACAACTCTGGGAATTTTCTGTTCTATAATCAGGTTTGTGCAGGGCGGGGTTTTGCCAAAAATACAACAAGGCTCCAATGAGACGTATAAGGTTGATTGCTGAATAAGAGAGCGATCCGCTATTGATACGCTTGCTACGGCATTCACTTCGGCATGGGCTTTTCCATATTCCTGATGCCAACCTTCCCCGATGATGCGGTTGTCATGCACCAAAACTGCTCCAACCATTGGATTGGGAGAAACCTTGCCGGCACCCAGCTTGGCTAACTCAAAACATCTTTGCATGTATTGCTCGTCGAGGTTCATCAGGCGCAGCTTATTTTTTTAAATGGTGAGTAAAGCAAGTCCCATGCCGATTAAAATAGCAAGCATTTTTTTCCAGGGAATTTTATGCTGATGGCTATCGTCGGCTTCAAAAAGAATGGTGGTAGAAATATGCAAAAAAGAGCCAATCACCAGTGCTACCATTTTGGCAACCACGCTTATATCGGGCGAAAATAAAGAAGCGGTAAAAGCGCCAAGCGGAGACATCAGCGCAAAAATAACGAGATTTAAAATCACAAAAAGCATACTCCGTTGCGACCAAAGAAATAAGATGACCAAAGCAAATGCCGCCGGTGCTTTATGAACAATAATACCAAAAAAAAGGTGATTGTCATCATGCCCAACGCCATGGTGCAACTGATGAAATTCGGTGTAGTTGCTCAATGGAAGCCCTTCCAAAAAAGCGTGTACGCAAAGCCCCAGCATAATAGACATTGCAAAATTTGGATGCTTATGGCTTTTGTGGATATGCCCGTGTTCTACACCTTTAGAAAACTGCTCAAGCAGGAGTTGGATAAAAAAACCTAATAGCACCCACAGTCCCGCAGCCTCTCCAGCAGAAGTGTAAACTCCAGGCATCAGATGCAAAATAGTAATGCCAAAAATATAAGAACCGCTGAAAGAAAGCACAAGACGAAGATTGGCAGCATTATAATTTTTTATGAGCACCGCCATAAGGCCGCCTGCAATCACCGTTAAAAATAAGATAATATAAGCCCAAACAGACATGAACTACACTTGTAAATTTGGATTGGAAATTTTAACGCTTCCCAATCGCAGATAAATTTTTGCTAATATAAATGCAATAAGACTCCCTAATAAGGCGCCACAGACAATGTCCAAAGGGTAGTGTACTCCTACATACACCTGACCAAAAGCGATAGTTGCAGCCCATAAGAAAAAAGGGAATCGAATTTTTCGATAAAACTGCCCCAAGGTCATGCTGATAAAAGTCGCTACGGCAAAATGATTGGTAGCGTGTGAAGAAGTGAAACTATACCCGCTGCCACATGGCACCAGCAGGCGTACCTCTTCCTGCAAAGTGGCATCATTGCAGGGTCGAATCCTTTTAACATTTTTTTTGATCAGTTGGCTGCTTACGTTATCGGCGATTCCTACCGTGAGTGCTATTGCAATTAAAAAATATAAACCTTTGATTTTGAATTTTATAATAGCAAAAGCTGCAATCATCACATAAAGCGGAATCCATGTTTTTTTCTCCCGCCAGGCAGGCATAATAGCATCAAGAAAAGCATTGTGCCAGTCATTGTTGATGATATGGAACAATTGTTCGTCGAATTGGAGTAGGTTTATCATAATCGCACTGTACTAAAAAGCTAATGGATTTCAAAGGTAGGAATAATTTAAAAACCTGAGCTGGCTAAAATGTAATGATTGCACAATGACCCGATGTTTTTACCTGATAGAATCTAAAATGTTTATCTTTGAACTTCACAAATAAAACATTTTTTCTTTTGGCGCTTATTAAATCCATATCGGGCATCCGGGGCACTATTGGCGGCACGCCCGGCGATAATCTCACTCCTGAGGATATTGTTTCTTGCACAGCAGCCTTTGGCTATTGGATACTACAAAACGGCTATCCCCCCAAGATTGTCATCGGGCGCGACGGGCGTGTTTCGGGGCAAATGGTCAGCCAACTCGTAACGGCTACGCTGCTTGGCTTGGGAATAGAGGTGATTGACCTGGGGCTTTCTACCACGCCTACTGTTGAAATGGCGGTGACTTGGGAGCAAGCGGGTGCTGGTATTATTTTGACAGCCAGCCACAACCCTATGCAATGGAACGCCCTAAAACTACTCAACTACAAAGGCGAGTTTATTTCGGAAACCGATGGCAAAGCTTTTTTGCAATTGCTGGACGAGCAGCGCATTCGCTACGCAGCGGTGGAGCAATTGGGGCAGTATCGCATGGCTGAGGGATACATCCAAAAACATATTGACGCTATTTTGGCAATGCCTTTGGTAGATTTGGAGGCTATCCGCAGTCGAAAATTTAAAATTGCGGTAGATGGGATCAATTCGAGTGGCATCCTTGCTGTTCCGGCGCTTTTGTCAAAACTAAACTGCGAATACATCCTTTTGAACGACACTTTGGACGGTCGCTTCGCCCACAATCCTGAACCACTGCCAGAGCACTTGCAAGAATTATCAGCAATAGTTGTAAAAGAAGAAGCAGATTTGGGCATTGCAGTTGATCCCGATGTAGATCGTTTGGCTTTTGTTTGCGAAAACGGTGACATGTTTGGAGAAGAATACACTTTGGTCGCAGTAGCAGATTATGTGTTGCAGCACAAAAAAGGAAATACGGTCTCCAATCTTTCTTCTTCGCGCGCCTTGCGCGATGTAACCCAACAACATGGAGGGGCATATTTTGCGGCAGCAGTGGGTGAGGTGAATGTAGTCGAAAAAATGAAGGCTGTTCATGCTGTAATTGGCGGCGAGGGCAACGGCGGCATTATCGTGCCTGAATTACACTATGGCCGAGATGCGCTGGCTGGAATCGCTTTGTTTCTATCGCATTTGGCGAAAGCAGGAGAAAGTATGTCAAGTTTGAAAAAAAGGTACCCCAGCTACAGTATGATCAAGGACAAAATTGCCCTCACCCCGACAGTAAACATGGAAAACTTGCTACATGCCTTGCATAAAAAATACCAACACGAGGACTGTAACACGATTGATGGACTCAAAATAGATTTCCCTAACGGCTGGGTGCACCTCCGAAAGTCCAACACGGAGCCTATCATTCGAGTGTATGCAGAAGGTACAAACGAGCAGCAAGCGCTCGCTTTGGCGCAGCAAATAAAATCAGATGCTTTAAACTTGCTTTAATCGCTTTTGCAGGTTGTGAAAAAAAATCAGCTTATGAAAGCAGTAACCCAAAAAAGATCTATCGCCGATACTTTGGAGCTTTACTTCGAACCATTCAGATGCAACATCGTAGGCAACGATCAGGTGTTCGATACTCCTTATGGCAAAAAAAAAATTGTTTATGCCGATTGGACTGCCAGTGGCCGCCTCTATCGCCCCATCGAGGAGCGATTGCTAAATGAAATTGGGCCTTTTGTTGGCAATACCCACACTGAAACAACCGTGACCGGAAGCACCATGACTGCAGCCTATCACGAAGCCAAACATATTATAAAAAAACACCTCGGAGCAGCGCATAGAGATGTATTGATTTCGTCTAACTCTGGGATGACAGGCGTGGTCAACAAGTTTCAACGGATATTGGGTTTAAAGGTACACGAAAAACATCGAGCCCGGATAACACTCCCCGAAGAAGAACGCCCCGTTGTTTTTGTTACCCACATGGAGCACCACTCCAATCAAACATCCTGGCTCGAAACATTGGCGCAGGTTGAAATCATCCGCCCAACACCTGAGGGTTTGGTAGATTTGGACGATTTGCTTCGCCTCCTCGATAAGTATAAAAATAGGCATACCAAAATTGCTGCCGTCACCTCTTGTTCTAATGTATCCGGGCTTTTTACGCCTTATCACGAAATTGCAGAAATCATGCACCGTCACGGTGGCTTGTGTTTTGTTGATTTTGCTTGCTCCGCTCCTTACATCGAGATAAATATGCGTCCGGATAATCCATTGCAGCACTTGGATGCTATTTATTTTTCTCCGCACAAATTTCTGGGAGGACCCGGCACAACCGGTATTTTAGTTTTTGACCCAAAATTGTACACCAATCGAGTTCCTGACAACCCCGGTGGTGGTACGGTGGACTGGACAAACCCCTGGGGCGCTCATAAATACATTGATGAAATCGAAGCACGAGAAGATGGGGGCACACCTGCATTTTTACAAACGATCCAGGTAGCCTTGTGTTTTCAACTCAAAGCTGAGATGGGCATCAGCCAAATGTTGCAGCGAGAAGAAGAATTACTGGAACGCATCTGGGAACGATTCGATCGCTTGCCTCGTTTGCATGTTTTAGCAGGGCATTTGCGGGAGCGCCTGGGAGTTATCTCTTTTTATATCGAGGGCTTGCATTACAACTTGGCTGTCAAATTGCTCAACGATCGCTTCGGGGTGCAAATGCGCGGTGGCTGTTCTTGCGCGGGCACTTATGGACACTACCTGCTGGAGGTATCACCTGGTTATTCCAAAATGATCACAGATGAAATCAGTCATGGCAACCTCTCCCACAAACCTGGCTGGGTTCGGATGTCTATTCACCCAACTACCACGAATGACGAGCTCGATTTTATACTTGATGCGGTAGATGCTGTTTATCATAATTTTGAAGCCTGGGGGAATGATTATACTTACAATAAAAAAACCAACGAATTTGCTCATAAACAAGAAGTTAAAACCGGAATCATCCAAAATTGGTTTAATAAAAAATTATCAACCTGACAGATGCGTATCTTTTTTGACAATGCCGCTACTACACCCTTGAGTGCTGAAGTTATCCAGGTGATGCTGAAAGCGATGCAAGAAAACAACGGTAACCCTTCGTCCATCCACGCCGAGGGAAGAAAAGCCCGGGCCGCCCTGGAACAAGCACGCAAGCAGGTTGCAAAGTGCCTAAATGCCTCTATTGGCGAAATCTTTTTTACTTCCGGTGGTACGGAGTCTAACAATATGGCTTTAAAATGTGCCGTACGAGACCTTGGTGTTCAGCGGATTATCAGCTCGCCTATAGAGCACCACTGCATTTTGCACTCCCTGGAAACCCTGCAAGGCAGCGTTGGTACAGAAGTCGCCTTTTTGAATTTGGAATCGAGCGGCAAGCCTGATATGGCGCACTTAGAGGCGCTTTTGCAGCAATCCGATAAAAAGACCTTAGTGTCCTTGATGCATTCCAATAATGAAATTGGTGTAATGATTGACCTGGATCAAACCGCTGCATTATGCCAGCAATACGGTGCTTATTTCCACTCGGATACAGTGCAAACGATGGGCTATTTCCCAATTGATGTTTCAAGAACAAAAATCAGCTTCCTCGCTGGTTCGGCGCATAAATTTTATGGTCCGAAAGGCATTGGATTTATTTATATCAACAATGACAATATCGTAAAGCCATTTATTGATGGGGGAGCTCAAGAACGCAATATGCGCGGCGGCACCGAAAATATTTACGGTATCATTGGCTTAGCTAAAGCATTGGAGTTGGCCTACGAGAATCTCCCCGCTTGGCGTGCACACACGACTCAAATCAGAGATTACCTGAAGCAGCAACTGGAAGCTAACTTTGAAGGGATTCGGATCAATGGCGATCCGGCCCATGGGCACTACAAGGTGTTGAGTGTAGCTTTTCCACCTTCGCCAAAATCGGACATGCTCTTGTTTAACTTGGATATTGCCGGTATCAGTGTTTCGGGGGGCAGCGCCTGTAGCTCTGGCTCCAATGTAGCTTCGCATGTCATCGCTGCTTTGAATCAAGATTCTGATTTTACGACGATTCGGTTCTCCTTTTCTCATTTGAATACAAAAGCAGAAGTGGATTATGCCATTGAAAAAATGAAGGCTATCATACCGGCGGTAGTCATGGTTTGAAATAAGTGTGGGCAGGGTAGTGGTCTCGCTAGGAATCGAACCTAGATCTCAGGCTCCGGAAACCTGCATACTATCCGTTGTACTACGAGACCAAGGGCAAAGTTTTTATCAAGATGGCAAAGTTACAATAATTCACAACAAAGATTTACCTGCAAAAGTATTTTTAATCCAAAAAAAGTCGTCCTGTACTTTTGGGAAGCACAGGACGACTTATATCTATTTTATTGCAAGAATTAGTTAAAAACTAACTTTTGTGTGACAATACCTTTTTCAAATCGAAGTTTGACGATGTACATGCCGTTTGGCAAGCCGCCTCGATACAGCCGGTAACTGTTATTTTTTACGTTGATTTCTGATTTCACCAGGCGGCCACTCAGATCAAATACCTGAATATCCTGAATCGGGAATTCAGTGGCGCTTTGGAAGCTTACTTCCGCGTAAGCCGGATTCGGCATCATTTTGAGCCCTACGTCATTCGCACCCAAGATTTCCTTCGTAGAAGAAATTCCATCCAAATCACAATCCAAGCCAAGGGCTACACAAGCTCTTGGTGCAAAATATGCCATGATAGTGTCAATGTACAAACGAGCAGTAACAGGATCAGGTGGATCAGAAGGAAAAGGCGGATTCACCGTAGGATCATTTGGATCATAAAAATCCCAACGCCCTGCATCCGTAGGATCCGTAGATGGGAATGGCGCTAAGCCTTCGCGACCACCATTCCGAGAAGCCATCAATTGCGAAAGCGGATCTATAAAACCTGCATTTTTCCAGACGGCATTGTTACCAAATCCATCTTGTACAATAGATACAACATTGCTACCGCATACATCTACCACTGGCAGGTTGATAGGCGGCGGTACATTCAGCACAGCACAGTTGTAAGGCGCAAATGGATCGGTCGGAACATGGAAAGAAATGATAGGCACTTGACCAGCATCTACCCAAGAGGAATCACCCATTGCACCACCCATATTTACTGCCAATTGAAAGTTGGAAGTGTATCCAACGTGATTAGGATAACAAAGCGTATCACCTGCCGGAAATGGATAAGGAATACCCGGAGGTACTACCCCCACAGAAGTACCATAAATGTCGCCATTAATAGATTCTACGACCATTGGGAAAGGTACACCACCCACAACGGTTGTAAATTTGGGAAGTAAGACCTTGTTGTAATTATCAAGCGCTGCCGTATTCAAGGAGATGTACCCCCCTGTACCAACACCCCAAACAACCATTTTGGTAGTATCAATGCCATAAGGATTAGCATTTTCTTTCACTGATCTCTTAAAAAAGCGAATGGCTGTGCGAGCATCTTGCACACCACGATACGCCGCATTAATAATACCAAAAATACGATTGCTCTGCGTCGGATCAACCGGATTCCAGCCGAGGCGATAATCCACAGAAGCCGCAACATAGCCCATTTTCGCCAATCGCTTGCATACTTCTACCACCGTAGAGTCTTCTTTCACACCATTCGGACCACCATTGACGTTTTTTGGCAAAAAGTTGCCTGTGTGAAAAACCAATACAACCGGTCTGGAAGTTTCTCCATCGCCGCTGGGCCTGTACACATCGAGTAATAAAGGCTGGGGGATCGCCTGACCAACTTGAGAAAGGGCCAGTGCAGTGGCATTCACCCCATAGGTGATGTTTTGTGTCAGCTCTACATTATCAAAAACAGGATCAATATAACGCCTGTCTTGAGCTTTCAAGAACACAACACCGCACAAAAGGAGAAGTAGAATGTTGATTTTTTTCATATTAGATACGTTGTTTTAATAAAATATATGATTCATTTATTTGGATTTTGATTCATATAAAATCGAAAAATAAGCCAATCTTCCAATCCTCGGGCCGCCATAAGTCTGGAAAATCTGATTATCCAAAAGATTAGAAGCCCCCAGTTTGAAAGTCATCCCAAGTCGCTTGGCACTCCAGTTGATTTGTGCATCCAGCAAATCATAGGAAGGAATAAGACCCGTAAATTGCGGAGAACCTTCAAACAAAAAGCCTTCTTGCCACTTGTAATTAATGCTGAAGCCGAAATTTTTAATTCCTCCAAAAATAATATCTCTTCCTGAAAGACCAATATTAAACTTGTGCTCCGGCGTATTAAAAGCAGGAATAATTGGGTCGTCAATATCAGAATTTAGTTTATTAAACGAATAGTTGCCCGAAACCTGGAAATAATCCGCAAAATAATAGCTTGTTCCGATGGAAAAACCCTGCGTAGTAACCTGATTTACAGAGTTGGCTGCATATCGAAAAGCTTGCACATTGCTCGGCAAGTTTAAGGCGCTATTTTCGTCGAACTCTGCGGTTAAACCGATATTGAAACCCAGAAAATCGTTGTAAATGCTGTAGTAATAACCCGCATCAACATAAATCTTGTTCCATAAAATCGTACGATACCCTACTTCAAAGGTTTTGACCCGCTCCGGCTTAACGGGAGCAACATTAAAATAAACCAAGCGCTGGCGATTGAGGTCGGTACGGAAATCATTAAAGGATTCTAATGTGATCAAACTATCCGCACCCACTAAGTTGCCCGCCAAGATGGCGCGACCTACATTCAAAAACAAGTATTGATCAGAAAGTGTTGGATTGCGAATAGCAGAAGAGAAAGAGACTCGAAGATAGTTGTTTGGCTTCGGATTCCAAACCAAAGAAGCTGCCGGTGTAGAAATCCAGTCAAAATTCTGGTTTTTATCTACCCGCGCGGTCACACTAGCGCGCAAGCGGCGGTCAAAAAATTCCCTTTCGATGCCTGCGTATAGCCCAAATTCCGAGTTTTTAATTCTTGTGCCAGCTGTATCCGAAAAGATTGTACCCTGAGAATTGGGGCGATAAAACCGGACATTGCCACCTACGATGATAGATTTCGTCCAGGTAGGTTCAAATTTATATTCTGCGTGAGCATGGTACAATGCCGAACGATCAAAAAAACGTGTCCCTTCGCGTTTGTTGCTTGATTTTGTGTTGGTTATTTGATTGAATGCTGCTTCAAACGCTGGCGTACCAGGTTTCAAAAAGTTTTGTGACTCCGGCACCACTTCATTGCGCGTATTTGCAAAGGCTTCTGTCTCTGAATGCCAGAGGCGCAAAGAATCTCTAAACTTTATATTCCAGGCATCTGCCGCTGCAAAATCAAATGTAGGGGGGAAAGTAGAGAAATTCAGCTGAGGATAGCCCAATTTATTGATACGAGGCGATACAAAATTGCGCCAATATTCTGTATAATCTTGCGACCAAAGTTCATTTTCCTTGGCGCGCTCTTGCAGCAACAGTGCCGTAAAATAAGGATCAAACGAATTACCCGCGTCTTCATTAGTAGAATAAGCCCGAATAAAATATTTGCCTTCCTTACGAAACTCAATTCTATTTTGATAAAAAAGGATATCTCTCAAACTAAACCGGTTGTCCCCCTGATAAACGGTTGTACCACCCCCAACACCGGAAGATAAAATCAATTCCGGTGATTCCAAGCCTTTAGATGGATTGGTACGAAAATGGAAAGCAAGATTTCCTTTGAAATTATTGGTATTGTAATCCACCAGTTCAATTTCTCGATAGCCAGTTCGATGCCAAACGCCCAAGCCAGGGAACGTCCAGGGTGGGGCAGTGGACAAGTCATTCAATGAAAAATATTCATCACCATAAATATTCACAGCATCATAGCGCCCAGGATTGTCAAGACCCGTTACGGTACCATCTACCGGATCATAATTCTCTGCTTCCCAGTCATCCGCTCGCATAAAGGAGAAATTCAGCTTATAAGCCATAAACTCCTGCCCATTTTTGTTACTTACCACATTTGCCCAGCGCGCAGCAGCTTCGATCAGGTTGCGTTCGCCCACTTTTACCATGGCTGATAATCCTGTGTGCAAAAATGGGTTCTTAGTCTCCATACTTATCACACCATTGAAAGCATTTGGACCATAAAATGCAGAACTTGCACCGATGATCAAATTGACGCGATTAACATCCAATTCGGAAGAACCCAGGAAGTTGCCCAGCGAAAAATTCAATCCTGGCGATTGGTTATCAACGCCATCAATAATTTGAAGGGAACGAACCGGGCTGGTGCTATTAAATCCCCTGGTGTTGATAATTTTGAAGCCAAGGCTGGCAGCAGTTAAATCTACGTCTTTCAAGGCACCCAAGCCGTCATAAAAATTGGCGGCAGGAGTCTCTCTAATGCCGATATTGTCCAGGGTTTCCATTGTCAAAGGCGATTGCTGCTGTTTTTCCGATATGCGCCTTCCCGTCACTTCTACTGAAGCAATGGTAATAGCATCTTCTTCGAGAAGTATTCTAAGCCGCTCTTTTTCCGATTGTACCACTACTTCCTTTTCGCCATAACCGACATAACTTACTAAGAGTGTGATAGGAAACGCCTGAGACGCTCTCAGTTGGAAAGTGCCGTCAAAGTCCGTAATGACCCCATCAGCCGTACCTTTTATCAATACCGTAGCGTTGATTAACGGTTCTCCATTGTTGGCATCCAACACTTCGCCTCTTATAGTTGCTTGCGACCAAAGCAACACAGGAACCAATGACAATATAAAATTTAGAATTACAATGTGTTGTAAAAATTTCATATCTTTTTTATGGCAATGGTTTGTAAAATATTCTAAAGTGCGGGTAAATTAGTGAATTTTCGCCAACCTTTAATTTTTTGTAAACTAAATTTTGCAGGAATACCCAAATGCTGACATTTTTGGATTAAATTCATGTTCTATTGACAAGGTACATGATCAAATTCGTATATAAGTGTTTTTTGTTTCAGACAAAATGCTTATATTTCGGGTATCTTCTAAAGCCAATGAAAAACACTATTTCTGTGGACTTGGCATCTATCGTGTTTGTTCAAAAAGGTGGTGTGAGAGCCATAAAAAAATCCCACTGGCTAAGTTTTGTAGCGCAAAAAGCAATTATTCCTATAAACCCATAAAATTTTAGAGCGCGTGTTGTACAAAGTAAAACTCAAAAACGCCGACGACCTTGTGTTGTTGGACGATAAGGTGTATGAATACCTTACTACCGAACCTTACCTCGTAGAAGTTGATTTTATCAACAACCTAAGAAAGCATTCCAGTGGCTGCGCTGTTTTTCAAAAAACATGGAAAAAAGCCGATGGTGGCTACAAAACGGAAACCATTTACTTGCATAAGATCGTTGCGGAAAAATTTCTTGCTACTAACAGAAGTTCAGATAAAAACCTTGTAGGCACTAAAAATGGGAATAAATTAGATTGTAGGCTGGAGAATATCATCTATCGCTCTCGGTCTGTTGCCAGCCGCAAACGCAAAACGAGCAGCAGGGTAGGCTATACGGGCGTGTACAGAGAAAATAACCGCTACCGGGCAGTGATTTCTGTGAACCGAAAATCTGTGCATATTGGCATGTTCGCTACGGCAGAGGAAGCGGCACTGGCTTACAACCGGAAATCACGAGAATTATATGGGGAAGATGGCAAAATCAATGTGATCAAATTGAAAAGGGAGGAAGAAAATGCCAGATGAAGATATAGTTCAAAAGACATTGATAATCGGTTTTTTATACATCAAAGGTTAAAGTTTTAGGCATCTTGTCATTTCTCTTTTCCCAGGAGGGCCCGGAAGGGCTTCTACCTGGAAACCGACGCTTTTGAAAGCCCGTTTGACGGTACCTTTGGCGCAGTAGGTCACTAAAATTCCTTTTGGCTTGAGTGCGGTATACATTTTAGATAGGAGAGGGGGTTCCCAAAGTTGTGGTTGTGTATCTGGCGCAAAAGCATCAAAATAAACAAGGTCAAATTGGCTATCGTAGTGAACGTCTTCGAAGTAAATTTTTTGCTTGCAAAAAGTAAAAAGAGGATGAATGTTTACTTTTTTTGCCCATTCTGCAAAGTGGAGCTGCAAAAACTCCGGCTTTCGATTTTCTGCACCCAGCAGAGTAGGGTAGTTGAGTTTTGCTATCTGCGCCACTTCTACTGGGTAAGCATCAATACCTTCGTAGCTTATCTGCCATTGATGCTCAAGTGCAGCCAGCAATGTCAAAAAAGCATTCAGCCCCGTTCCGAAGCCGATTTCCAGCACGGTCATTTCCTTTTGCAAAAGTGCCTTTCGGTGCAAACCTGCCTCAATAAAAACATGCCTGGATTCCTGTATCGCGCCATACTTTGAATGGTAACTCACCCCAAATTGGCTGGACAAAATAGAGTGCGAACCATCCTGGGTTTCAAATATGACGTTTTCTTCCATGTTTATCGAAGCGCAGCAAGGCTTTCTTGTAAAGTGGCAATAGATATATCGAGATGAGATACATCAAAGACGCAGGCACCTTCATGGATCAGCAACACCTGTGGTGATTCGTGGTAAACCGCAAAATTGGATGCCACCGCATCGGACACATGCCGGTCGCTGATAACATCTATCCAATAGAGCGCCGCTGCTTGTTCTAAAAAACGCCACTCTGCCTCCAGCCTGTACTGAGCAATCCTGCTGATATTGCAACGACTACTGTGTTTGTAAATCAGGCAAGGCTTTTCATGAGAACGAAGGGATACATCTTCGATTTCTTCCGGTTTTGTCAAGGCAATCCAATTCGGCATTACTTTAGAAAATTGCAGTCAACAATATAGACTTAAGCGTATCAAATATGTCAATTGAAAAATTGGTGGGACAGCCATAGCCTCTGTTGCAAGACGACAATAGTAAGATGGAGGTACCCAACAAGCAATAGTTGAACAATTGTTTCTTGAAATTTCTATTCTTCATGGATTACAAATTTTAGCAAGGAGTTTAATTTTCAAAACAGGTATTGGAACGAATGTATGATTACACTTATTTTATAAAGAGGTATTTGCTAAAGAATTTTTGCAAAGATGAAAAAAATTCTTTTAGAAATCTCAATCGCAATAATTACAAACAAGCCTGGCGGAAAGTTGTTAATAAAGGTGCTTTTCGTATTTTTGCAGTTCCTTTTCACAAAAAAAACGGTTTAAAAAAATTGCAAACAACGCTGAAATTCTCAAAACGCAACAATATATGGGTAGAGTAATCACACTGAGAGATGCCTTGCGGGAAGCAATGTCGGAAGAAATGCGCCGAGACAAGACTGTATTTCTGATGGGAGAGGAAGTGGCGGAATACGATGGCGCTTATAAAGTAAGCAAGGGCATGCTCGCCGAGTTTGGACCGAAGCGGGTTATTGACACGCCTATTGCCGAGTTAGGTTTCGCGGGTATTGGTGTTGGTGCTGCGATGAATGGTCTTCGCCCGATTGTAGAATTTATGACCTGGAACTTTGCTGTGTTAGCCTTCGATCAAATTGTGAATAACGCCGCCAAAACGCTTTCTCAGTCGGCTGGTGAATTTAGCTGCCCAATTGTATTTCGGGGTCCTTCTGGCTCGGCAGGACAGTTGGCGCAGCAGCATTCCCAGATGTTTGAAAGTTGGCTCGCTAATACTCCTGGTTTGAAGGTGATTTCTTGTATTGACCCTGCGGATGCCAAAGGCTTACTGAAATCGGCTATTCGTGATAATGACCCGGTTTGTATAATGGAATCGGAGGTACTATATGGATATGAAGGTGAAGTGCCGGAGGAAGAATACCTTGTGCCAATTGGTGTAGCAGCGGTACGCCGCCCGGGATCGGATGTCACGCTGGTTTCATTCAATAAAATGATGCTGCCTACCATGTCGGCTGCTGAAGAGCTACAAAAGGAAGGCATTAGCGCTGAAGTAATTGACCTTCGAACAATCCGTCCGCTTGATATTCAAACAATTTTGCAATCTGTAAAAAAGACCAATCGCCTCGTCGTGATTGACGAATCCTGGCCCTTTGCGGGAGTCTCTTCGGAAGTGGCTTATCAGGTACAAAAATACGCCTTTGATTACCTCGACGCACCCGTGACGCGCGTCAATGCTGCTGATACATCCCTGCCTTATGCCCCTACGCTGGTGGAAGAATATTTGCCCAATCCTGCCAAAATTATTAGGGCTGTAAAAGAAGTAATGTACGTAAAACGTTGATAATCAAAAACATAAAGCGAGACGCTTGTTGTAATTCAGCAGGCATCTCGCTTAAAAAATTATTGGGCTATTTTGATTAACTTGGATTGTTTTGTACCGGAACTACCCGACATGACGCAATAATAAACACCCGCTGGCAGCGCCGCTGTAGAAACATCAAAAGTATAAAAACCAGCAGCTGCATAGTTTGTCTTGTGTATTTCCTTGATCATCTTACCACTAAAGTCCATCAATTGGATTATAACTGGCCCTGCTTGGTTTGTTTCAAACTGGATAGTAAAGACATCGCGGAAAGGATTTGGGAAAATTGTCAAAGGTGCGCTTGATCCCTTCGATCCCTCGATATCTTTCTGTCCAAATGTGTACAAAGGCACCTCATCGGATACCTTATCCTGGTGGCGTTTTTGTGCTGAATCAGCCAACAAAGCACCCACAGGTGAGCACGTATTGCAGGGTTCAATTCTTCCTATAAACTGGCTTCCACGAGCTGCGGTAAATCCTGGTTTTAAAATAATTTCCTCTCCTGCTAAAAAAGTGGCACTACTCAGGACGACCACCGTGCCCGATGTTTCAATCCTTGTTTTTGCTTTGTAAATACCAACCGCCGGGTTGTCCGTGACCACCAATACATCCGGGCAATCAATATTAAAATTTGCATCCGAGATATCAAAGAAAACATTGTTAGCAGCAGCTACCATGATTCTTGCCTCATCTGAGCGGAGTTGGGGTATTACCACGTCTTGAGAACCGTCATTTGGAACATTGTTTGCCAGCGTGATGGGGTAAGTAAATCCGCCATCCACTGATAACAGAATATTTACGTTTGCTTCATTGATCATGCCGCCCGTTGTACCAGCCACATCCCAGGTAATCGTAGCAGTAGAACCGGCAATCAGGCAAGCAGGCGCATTTGGAAAAGTAACGCGGAACGGACCCGTAGTGGCATCTACTGTGACAACCATATTGTCTTCTGCTGTACACCCGCCACCCACTCTGTTATCTCTGGCAGTCACCCGAAAGTTCATCGTTCTGGCCACACTGGGCAATACCTCCCAAACAGAAGTAGTATTATTGATAATAGTGTCAAGTTTTGGAAAAAAGCGCGTAGGAGAACCAGAAGGATTCAGCGATCGAAACATTGGCCCGCCCGTATTGGTTGAAGGGGGCGGCATGGGCGAAATCTGATTATCCATTTGTTCCCAGCAATAAGTCAGGAAATCACCATTTGGATCGCTCCCATTCGCGGTAAGCCGAAAAGGTGTGCGAATCGGTATGGTACGGTCAAGTCCGGCATTGACCGTAGGGGCATTATTGGTGAAGGGTAAAATCACCCCACAAGTACTGCCAGTGCCAGTGGTGACAAAGTTTCCTATTTGCTGAAGGCTAATCGCGTGAAAATAAGCATCGCTATTGTTTTGAACATTAGGGTTGCAAATCCCTGCGTATCCCATAATTGTAGAACCACTGCCCGGTTCAAAAGCGGTAGCATCTGTTCTTTGATCAGAACAAGTATTATTGAAGGTATGGCTTGCACCAAATTGATGCCCCATTTCATGTGCTACATAATCAACATCAAAGGCATCACCTCGAGGAGAACCAGAGCCCGTTACACCTCTCGCTTTCTCTGATGAACAAACATCACCTGGGCCAAAGCCGCCGCTATTGGTACCAAATACATGCCCAATATCGTAATTTGCATTGCCGATCCTACTGTCACATTGGGTTTGATTCTCGTTGACCATCGCATCTGTATCTCCATTAGTGTAAGGATCAGTAGTGCCATCTAAAAAAATCAGTTGGTCTGTATTAGGGACTAATTGTAGGGTAATCGCCAGGTCTCTTTCATAAATACCATTCACTCGGTTCATTGTCGTCATCATAGCCGAAAGCACCACTGCGGTTCTGGGCGTGGGTACGGTTGGAGGATTAGGCGGATCGTGAAATACAGCGTACTCGCCCGTGCAGGCTAACGCCAGCCGATACCGCCTCAGTTGGCAATCCCCAGCGTAAAATTGCTGACTTTTTTCTTGAACTACCGTGTGGGGAATATTTGGATTATAGCATTTGAAATTAGATACTCCATCCGCATAGTTTTTTTTATTGAAACTGATGTAAACATCGAGTTGCTCCTCCTTCAAGGGGTCAATCAGTATTGTACCCTCTTTTTCCGAAATAATTTGAGCGTGAAATCCTTTTGTTGTAAAATCCAGACGCGCCGTGGCAGTGGGGTCATCAATACCTTTGCCGATATAGGTCTGTATCTCAGGATAACGGCTTGCCAGGTCGGGGTGCATAATTGGTGCATTTTGAATTTCAAACTCCTGGATCGTGCCGTCGGGCATGGGTAGCGGTAATGTCACCGTTCTATTTTGTGCGTCTTTTGAAAACTGTAATGGCGCTTGGCGAAGTATTTCTTTCAAGGCTTCCGGCTCAACGGAAACAAGCCGATATTGGGAAATGCTGGCTATTTTTTTATTCTTTTCCAGGCTGATCACTTCACTTTTGCTCACATCTTTCCACAAATTATCTTGCGCCAGGGATGGAATCGCCAGGTTTATAAACAGCAATAGATACATAAAAGCTCTCATGTCTTTCATTTTTTTAATTGATTAAAAAATAATGCTTCTTTTTCAACCAATTATTTCTGTATTTTGGCACGGAGAGCTTCATTTTCTACTTGCAATGCCTTGACCTGCTTTTCCAATTCAATAAGGTGGAGGTACAATTCTTCAATCTTTTCCATCATCAGACGCTGTGTTTCACCAAGTGGCAAGCCGTTTTGAGCAACTTCCGCCGCCGATGGGATATTAGGCAAATGCTTGTGGTTCTTGATAAATGTCTCGATTGTAGGTAGGGGTGTGAGCTTGAAATCCGGTTCAAAAACATAATCGGGCCAAGTAACCCTTAGCTCTACCTTCACTTCTTCAGCGATCATGCTGCCACCAATGTACAAACGATGTGAGCCTGGCGTGGCGCTCGCGCTGTTGGGATCAACCCCGATACCGACCTTGCCGTTTTTTACAAATAGGTCATTTTCCACCGTGAGGTCATCTCCTGCTACAATGTCTCCTGCAGCGGTTATATTTTCACCTGCAGTTACATTAGCACCCGCTTTCACGTCTTGTTTTGCTTCCAGATTTCGCTCCGCTTTTACATCGCGCCCAGCCAATACATCCCTGCCAGCTTCCAGATCACCCGTCACTTTGAAGTTTCCACCTACTGTCAGATTCCCTGAAATAAAGGCATCGCCCTCTACATGCAAGTGAACCGATGGGGTAGGGGTATTGATACCCACAAAGCCATTCTCAAGGATGGTGAGCCTTTCGGCTAATGCAGAACCGCCTGTAAGAAAAACCAGTCGGGAAGACAAACTGGAATTGGTAGGTGCATCCGTCACGATAGCGCGGATGCCGGCAGTGCGCTGGAATTTGCCAGCAGGTAGCCAGCCCTCAAACTGGAAAGTGCCGATGGTATCTCCCAATTCGATGGGGAGTCTACCGCCCAATGGATTTTTGTTGAAACGACTGAAGCCCGTCACGAGCGGCTCGTCTCCGATCATCTGGCCGAACAAAGAAGAGAAGCCCAGTAAAAAGAATGGAATAAGAGCAGAAAGGATTCTTGCTTTCATAAAGTTGGTTTTTTGAAGTTTTTATAAAATATTATTCGGCTGCAAAGGTACTATCAAAAATAGCTTTTGTCAAGATATTGTTTGAAAATATTTTGCTGGTTGTCCTTGTCTTGTTTTTATTTAACATAATATAAATTATAGGAAAATTATAATTTACAAAAATGGATGACACTCGGTTCGAAAAAGAAAAAATCACAACAACACCTTTGCGGCTTCTATCACACCTTTAGCACTTCCCACAAAAATTTGATCATCAATTAGGATTACTGGTCTTTTCAAAAAAGTATATTCCTGCAAAATCAACTCCTTGTAATCCTGTTCCGTTAATTGCTTCTCGTTTAGCTTCATACTCCGGTATTTCATTGCCACCCGGCTGAACAATGCCTCGTATGAACCTGCTTTTTCTTTCATAGCGTCCAATTGCTCCGGCGTGATGGGATGCTCCTTAATATCCTGAAAATCAAATCCCTTCTGGGTAAGCTGGAGTTCATCAATGATCCGTTTGCAAGTACCGCAGTTAGATAAAAAGTAAATTTTTTTCATTACGGAATATTATTTGGTATTTGCATTATAATTCTTATTTTAGCAAAATGTTCAACTAAAACCCAAAATTGATAAACATTGAGGCAACTTCCTGATTCTGAACTTATTGTAAATAAAAATGGCAGCATATATCACTTACAACTTCATCCAGCGCAGGTAGCAGACACAGTACTTACCGTGGGCGACCCTGCCAGAGTGGCTGCTGTGTCGAAATATTTTGATCGCATAGAAAGCAAAACGGCCCACCGCGAGTTTATTACCCACACAGGCTGGTTGGGTGATAAACGCCTTACCGTAGTTTCTACTGGCATTGGGACAGACAATATTGACATTGTATTAAACGAACTGGATGCACTCGTGAATATTGATTTTCAAACCAGAACACCAAATCCCGAAGCTAAACAATTGAATATCATCCGAATTGGTACTTCGGGTGCACTCTGGGCCGGTGCTGGCGTTGATAGTTTTGTGGTCTCTGCTATTGGAATTGGATTGGATAACCTACTGCATTTCTACGATTACAAACCGGAAATAGCTGAAAATGAGCTACTTCAACAGTTTTATGCTTTTTTTCCGACCACTCCCCTACCCGCCTACGCCTTCTCCGCCAATAAAGATTTAATTAATGCTTTAGAAAATATTGGAAATCAAGGAATTACACTCACTTCCTCTGGTTTTTATGCACCACAAGGAAGACACCTGAGGACTATTGGAAAATTAAATACTGAATTATTGGATTGTCTCAATGATTTTCAGTATAAAAATTGGAGAATCACCAATTTTGAAATGGAAACAGCTGCGATCTACGGCTTATCGGCATTGCTAGGGCATCGGGCGCTTTCTTGCAATGTGATTCTGGCAAATCGAATCCTGAGGCAATTTAGCCCTGATCCTACCGCCGCCGTAGATCGCTTGATTCGTATTGTGCTTGAAAAAATTAGTGAAAGTTCGCTTTTCTGACTCCCCTTCCAAAGTTTTCAAAAGCCTGCATATCCAAAAGCCCCAATAATGCGGCATCTTCAGCAGCTTCCCGATAATCGCTGATTAGTTTGATGTGCGCTATTCCTGCTTTTTTAATCAAATCCAACGTTTTTTGTGTCCTTTTGGGCTCCTTCACATCATGGATGTAGATGGCTTTTACCTGATCAGGAAAAGCCCTGGCAATAGTAAGGTATATGTCTGCATCGCGCTCGCCGCTATCACCGATGAGGATGAAAGGCAGATGGGGGTACATCCCCAAAATACGCGCTACACTTGAAATTTTATGCCCTCTGTGTTGTTTTCCAAAGGACTCAAACGGAAAACGGCGGGGAAATAAGCCAATATCCCGAAGCAACAAAGGACCTCTGGGCAACTCATTCAACTCGATAAAATCTTCTAAGAAATCGTATAAATTCCAAGGACTCTTGGAAACATAGAAAACAGGGTTGCGATTTTGACCGTCTTTTCCTTTTTGCAAAGCGCGAAAAAAAGCTTCTACCTCGTGGAAGGTCTTGCGATTATTTACGTTTTTCAAAAACGTAAGGTAAAGCATTTTGAGTTTCAAAAAAGAAGTGACCTCGGTGATAAGAATCGTGTCATCAATATCACTGATCACACCGAATTCTGCCTTGCCAGGAATGAGCACCTTGGCGGTGGCTGTCATATCTACTTCTCGTTTTCGTGTACGCACAAGGTGAATATTCACTTTAAGCCATTTGCGTTCTTGTGGCGGCAGGGGTTTTTCCAAAGGGGTATCTAAGAAAAAGTAGCCTTCCCGATCCGTCACAAGGTCAAATTTGTTTTCGCCGACAGTCAGCACAAGCTGTGCCCCTCTTACCTCAGCACTACCAAAGCGTTTGAAACTATTGACAAAATTGCGCCAAAGCGTATCGGAAGGAGCAGTGATAATCACTTTGTTTTTGAGCACTCTCCCTTGTAAAAAGATGTGATCGAGCCGGCCATAGCCGCGATAAGCCAGTACCGTAATCGGCGATTTACCGAAAAGACTTACAAAAAGCTTCAGGTTGTATTTTAAATGGGCGACTAAGAGCAGTAAGCCCCGAAGAATCCCCAACAAGAAACGTTTCCACAGGGGCATTTTTTTGAGGGTGAAAATAGAGAAAATCCTCTTAAATTCTTCTTACCATCGGCTTAAATCTATCACAATCCCATCTGCAATAGTGCTGCTTCGTAATCGGGCGAGGTAATCTTGCGCATCTTGCCGCGAAGAAAAAGTTGCTATGATGACCTTATAAAGCGTTTTACCACTGCTGTACCCTTCTTTGATATAAACATTACTGAGGCCAGAAGTCCTCAGGTTTTCTGCCTGTCTGTCGGCATTATCATATACACCATAAGAACCTACCTGAATGCCGTAGCCACTATTCGGTGCTATGGTTGTAATCGTATTTTTTTCAGCCGGATAAGGCGTTTTTGGCGTGAAGCGATCATACAAAGCCGGAGACAGTTGCTGGTTATTGTTGGTAGTGGAATAATCTACTTTGCCATAGTTATATGAAGATTTATAATAATCGTTGTAATAATTATCAAGGTTGCCCGTTTTCGGAGTCGGGGTTTCTTTGTGAGAGGGCGCATCATAAGAAAAGATGTTTTGACTCAAGTACTTTTCCCTGCTAGGATTGACCGGATTCAGGTTAGAATAGCCTGTCTTTTCGACGGTGACATTTGTTTTGCCAATTTTTATCATATCAAGCAAATCAGCGGCAGCCCAGGATAGCTGAATAATTACATCTTTCTCAAAACTCCCTCGATCATTGACTCTTACAGTCACAGATTTGCCATTATCTAAACGCGTCACTTTTAGCAAGGTGCCTTTGGGCTGATACGGATGCGAGCAAGTCAGTTCTAATTTATTATAAATTTCGCCTAGCGCAGTGGATTGTCCATGCAAATAATCTCCATAATACAGAGCAATACCCGTTTCTACCTCTTGCAATTTGTCATAAGTACTGTATTGTGCTGTAGTTGTAGAATAGTATAGGAGTGAAAAGAAAAAGAAGGCAACCTGTATCAAATTCGTTTTCATGGAAATAATAATATTGATGACTTTCTCAATTTACAATAAAAATTTTGAAAATAAAACACAAATGCACGAAAAAGTCACAAAACCATACTTTCAGCTTTCAAACAAAGAATCTACAAACGCCCTTTTATTAAAAACCTGCAACTGTTCGATCCCCTCTCCTACTCCGATATATTTGATGGGAACCTTAAATTGATCGGAAATACCAATAGCTACGCCACCTTTGGCTGTGCCGTCAAGCTTAGTCAATGCGAGCGCACTTACCTCCGTCGCTTCGGTGAAGTGTTTGGCTTGTTCGATAGCGTTTTGCCCTGTGGTAGCATCCAACACGAGCAAGACCTCATGTGGTGCGCTTTCCAGGTTTTTATTAATAGAACGTTTGATTTTAGTCAACTCATTCATTAAATTAATTTTAGTATGCAATCGCCCCGCGGTATCAATAATAACCACGTCATAATTTTCGGCTACCCCTTTTTGGGTTGATTCGAAAGCCACAGCGGCGGGGTCAGCATTCATTCCTTTACTGAAGAAATCACAGCCCACGCGCTCCGACCAAATTTTGAGCTGATCTACCGCAGCAGCCCGAAAGGTATCTCCTGCCCCCAGTAATACTTTCTTGCCTTGCTTTTTGAATTGGTTTGCCAGTTTGCCAATGGTCGTCGTTTTGCCTACTCCATTCACCCCCACAACCATGATAACGTAGGGTTTCTGGTTTAGCAAGGTGAAATCTTCTACATCTTGGGTGTTATTCTCTGCGAGTAACTGAACGATCTCGTCGCGAAGGATTTCATTTAGTTCCGATATGTTGAGGTATTTATCTTTCGCAACGCGCGCTTCGATTCGATTGATGATTTTGATGGTCGTATTTAAACCTACATCCGATGAAATTAGCACGTTTTCCAGTTCATCGAGTACCTCTTCATCCACCGTGGACTTACCTGCAATGATTTTGGTAAGCTTGCCCAGGAAGGAAGTTTTGGTTTTTTCTAAACCCTTGTCGAGGTCTTGCTTTTTTTCTTGATTAAAAAACTTGGAAAAAAAACTCATCTTTTATTTTGATGGTTTGTGATGTTAATGATGAAAGCGCAGTAAAAATAACAAAAGAGGCTTTCCTGCGGTTGAGAAAAGCCTCTTAGGAAGATTTGCAAGAAAAGATTTATTTCACATCAGCGAAAAAATCCTTCACTTTATCTTTGTGTACAATGACCTCTTTATAAGTATATCGCCCTGTTTTGGGGTCTTTTATCGGCTTGATGACTTTTACGTGATCCTTACCAGAACCAGCGTTAGCGGCACGTTGTGCAACTCTTGCGTTTTTTGAAACCTTTGCCATAGTTCTTTATTTTTATCAGTTTTCTGAAATACTACACTTCAAAACACCTGTTTGATAACGAAAGTTCCATTATTTGATTTCGCGGTGGAGGGTTTTCTTTTTAAGAATCGGGTTGTACTTCATCAACTCCAAGCGATCTGGCGTATTTTTGCGATTCTTCTGAGTGATATAGCGCGACGTACCCGGCATACCAGAGTTCTTGTGCTCGGTGCATTCGAGAATGATCTGGGTACGATTACCTTTGCTTTTCTTTGCCATTTTTCAAATCTGTTGATAAATTAAAATTCAATTTCCACACCTGTATAAGTACCTTTTCGCTGGGCTTTTTTAATAAACTCAGAAAGTCCGATTTTATTAATCGTGCGCAGTGCATTGGTTGATACCTTCAGGGTGATCCACTTGCCTGTTTCAGGAACAAAAAAGCGTTTTTTCTGCAAATTAGGCAAAAAACGACGCTTCGTTTTGTGGTTGGAGTGCGAAACGCTGTTACCTGAAACTGGGCGCTTTCCCGTTAATTGACAAATCTTTGACATCTCTAAAAATTGTATGAATTACTTTGAATAAGTGTGACTCCGTAAGGATTCGAACCTTAAACCTTCTGATCCGTAGTCAGATGCTCTATCCAATTGAGCTACGGAGCCAAAAATGCGGTTGCAAAGATAAGCTATGTTTTTTTCAAACAAAAGTTTTTTGAAAAAAATAGTTCACAAAACGAATGCTTTTTCTGCTATAATAGGGCTAATGTACGATAAACTTGTGTTGAACCACTGTTTCATTTCTTGAAAGTGTAAGAAAATAAATGCCTGCGCTTAGATACGGGAGATTCAGATATTGCTTTTTTACTGAAAAACGCGGCGGTGTGATGCTTTCCAAATACATAAGTTGCCCCAGCGTATTAAAAATACGGAGCTCGTATTTTTCAAAATCGGGCGTTTGGTATTCCACAAAAAGATAGTCGTCTGTTGGGTTGGGGTACAAATTAGAAATAGCCAGATTACCATTGCTGGTATTGCATAAATTTTGTAGCATCTCCATGCTTCTGAAAACATTGAGCCTACCACCCGTGACAGTTTTACCCTCCAGATCGCTCAGGGCATCTACTCCTTTTAGAATAGCCTCCCGAACCATCAAAGCTGTTTGAACGGGCTGTGCCAATGCGCTTTCTGCCAGGTTCTCACAAGGTAAGCTATACAACAAAGCAATAGCTCCCGTGAGGTGGGGTGCTGCCGCAGAGTTGCCTCCAAATTCGCCATAATTATTTGATGCTTTGGTCGTAAAAGAATTTTGTCCAGGAGCTCCTAGATCAATAGAAATATTTCCATATGCCGTATTGGTGTGCATAACATCTTCGGGTGTCACATTCAAACAGGTGAGGATATAATCGCTGGTGCAAGTTGTAGGCATATCGCCAACTTCTTCCACATCCCAATTGCTATTGGCGGTACCCGCGCCTGTCAAAATACCTACTTCTCCCATCAAATCATACATAGCCCCCCAGACAGGCTGGTCTTTACAAAATTTTCTATCTTGCCCCAGGGAGGCGTTGGTAGCCACAACAAAAGCGCCTTCAGCGCCCATCGAGCGATTGTATCGTTCTCTTTGATCTATGATATATTCGTAAGCTGCCACAATTTGATCTACTTTTTGGGTACTTAATAACATCATTTTAGCATTCCAACTCAGTCCACTCACGCCGATACCGTTATTGCCATTTGCACCAATGATGCCAATCACAGAAGTACCATGCTGCTCTGATGGAAAATCGGGCATATCATCAATAAAATTCCAGCCCTGGAGGTCGTCAATATACCCATTTTCGTCATTGTCCAAACCATCATCTGGTAGTTCGGCGCTGTTTCGCCAAATATTTTGTTTTAAATCCTCGTGGTCGGTGTCAAAGCCACTATCCAGAATAGCCACTACAATCGTATCCCCAAAAATAGTGACACCCCCTGTGCCATAATCCCAAACACGAGAAGCCCCGATTCGTTCCAAGCCCCACTGTTTGTCATACTCCGGATCGTTGGGGATTTGGCGAAAGTGGACTTCATAATTAAACTGAGCCGCTATCACCTCAGGCTGTTGCCGGATGTATGCCAATATTTTTTCGGCACTTTCTTCATTGGATTGAAAACCAATCAAATAAATGACATGCTTCTTGCCTAATGATTTTTTGATGTGCAGATTCGCAGCCTGCTTGGCTTTTTGCAAGCTTATTTTTTGAATAAAATTTTTCACATCCGTTTGGGGCGCGAAGTACACGATCATTTCTCCAGGAATGGGTTGTTCCGGTAGGTTTTGGGCAACTAAATTTTCCGAAAGGAGAAAGGATACCAAAAGTAATTGTATTAAAAAGTGTTTCATAGAATAAAGGTTTTATGTTCAAGGATTGCTATAATGTCGCCGCATAAATTTCTTTTTGCAACTGTTGAAAGTATGCCGCCGAATATATTAAACGACTACCATACCAGGAAAATAATTCTCCATCCACACATTGTATGACTGCTGCCGGACAAAGTTGTTTAAATTCCGCTTTGTGTTTTTCTCGAAACGGATATGGCTCTGATGAAAGTAGAATCACCTCGGGGGCTGCCGCTGCCAGTTCAGTGGGGAAAATCTCAGGATAGCGGCTCTTGCTATGAAATACATTTTCAAATCCTGCCAACCGCAGCATTGCATCAATAAAAGTATCACTGCCCGCAACCATATAAGGGTCGCGCCAAATGATGTAAGCCGCTCTTCGTTTTTGATTACTTGTTTTGGGTAAGTTTGTGAAATGCGTTTCAATCTCTGCTGCGATTTGCTTTGCTGCGTCTTTTTTGTCCACCAGTTCACCTATTAATATGATCATACGCAAGGCATCCTGAAAAGTTGCGACATCGCTCATCCAAACCGGATATTTTTTTTCTAAAGTTTCAATTTGTTTTTTATCATTCTCTTCTTTATTGCCAATGATCAAATCCGGTTGCAAAGCATCAATGGCTTCCAGGTGTAGTTTTTTAGTACCCCCTACCCTCTTTTTATTATGAAACCAATGGCTCGGACGCAGACAAAATTTGGTGATCCCTACCACTTCTTGTTCTAAACCCAAATCATACAACAACTCCGTCTGTGAAGGCACGAGTGATATAATCCGCTTGGGCGGATGATGCATGGATACAGTCCTTTGCATCTGATCTATAAAAAAGCGATTCATTTTGTTTAGGTGCACTTTATTTATAAGGTACTTAAAACAAAAAACGGCTTTAGACAGAAACATCCAAGCCGTTTTTTCTTCAACTCTACACCGCCAAGCCTATGCCACTTCTGCAACAGTAGCACCTGGCGCGTTTTTCATAACTGATTCAATGCCATTATCTCTTGCTTTTTCCGTATCATATATTTCGCTGATACCAATCACCTGATGGTTTTTAGCTTTCAGCGTAAAATAAAATTTTCCGTTGGTGGAATCTTTTCTGTCAAATCGCCCTTTTTCGGGTGCATTTGCTTTGACCGATTCGATGCCATTTTTGCAACCTGCCTTGCTCTCATAAGCCTCGCTGGCAAGTAGGATTTCACCATTGGTTGCTTTCAATCTAAAGCGGAACTTCCCTGCCTTGTCTTTGAAAATCTCAAATTTCATAGTGAATTTTTGATTTTTTGTTAGAAAATTAGTTGGTCGGCTAAAAATAGTAAAAAATAAGCTTTTAGGCAATTTTAGGCGAAAAGAGTTGATAGAACACCAAACTTTCACATAAATTACCCGTATCAATTACCAAATTATACAACAGAACATCATGAGACAATCTATTTTTGCAGGTATTAGCTTCTTATTTTTGGCGAGCCTCGCCTCTGCACAGAAAACTGCGTACCAATACCCTGATTTTATGGGCAACCTGAACGTGCAAGTCGGTATCCCATTAGAAGATTTCAGGAACAACCTCGATCGGTTGGGGTTTGGCGGTGGTGGCTATTTTCTGTTTAACATTGCCAATAGCCCTGTTTTTGGGGGTATCGAGCTTTCACTGATGGGCTACGATAGCGAATCAGCGAATTACAGCGTACGAGTTGGTGGTTTTGTACGAGATTACGAATTGACAACGTCCAGCAGTATTTTTCTGGGGCATGCTTTGATCAGGATTCAACCTCCTGTAAAAGGCGGAATTGTACCTTATGTGGATGGAATGATTGGCTTCAAAAACCTGTTTACGAGTTCTACCCTGACAGATGAAGACCTGAATGAGACCCTCGAAAGTGGGACAGACGAAAGCGATTGGGCATTCAGCTACGGTGGCGCGGTGGGCTTGCAAATCAACCTTTCCAAAAGAAAAACGACCTGGCTCGATCTGCGCTGCGCTTACCTGCCGGGTGCCAATGCCAGCTACCTTGTGCGTAAAAAAGACCCAATTGGTGGATTTGAGTATGAAGACCCGCTGGATGCCTTTGAAGAAAAAACTTCGCCTACTACGCTACTGCTTCCGCAAATTGGTGTTACATTTAAAGGTTTGTTTTCGGGAGCAAGGCTCGGCGGTGATGTAGATAATCAAAACCAGGATTAGCATGGATCAAGCAGGTATTTCCAGTCCGCAAAAAGCAATGGCAGCATTGGATTTGCAACGGTCTATTTATGTAAATGGAATGATGGGGCAGCAGCCCATTGTCCCGATTGATTTTGCCAAACTGGAAATAGCTGCCCAGGCTAAATTATCAAAGGCAAGTTTTGCTTATGTCGCCGGAGGAGCAGGCATGGAGCATACCATGGCTGCCAATCGCAGGTCATTTGAAGAGTGGCAAATTGTACCCAGAATGCTGCGAGATGTATCCCAACGAGATATGAGCATTGAATTATTCGGGCAAAAACTGCCCACGCCTTTCCTCACCTGCCCGATTGGCGTGCTGGAAATCGTTCACAAAGATGCCGATATAGCCGTCGCTAAAGCCGCTTCATCCCTTCACATTCCGATGATCTTCTCCAACCAAGCTTCTGTAGCGATGGAAGATTGCGCTGCTGTGATGAACAATAGCCCGCGTTGGTTCCAACTGTACTGGAGCAAGTCAAATGAATTGGTTAAAAGTTTGGTGCAACGAGCTGAACAGTGCGGCTGTAGCGCCATTGTCGTTACACTTGACACGACGATGCTGGGTTGGCGCACTCGCGATTTGGATTTAGCCTATCTGCCCTTTTTGAGGGCGCTGGGCATCGCACAGTACTTGAGCGACCCGATTTTTTTGCAGCTGCTGCAAGAAGCAAAAGTAGAAGAGACAATAGCGATAAAACCCAAAATAAATCTGACTACAATTCGCAATCTGATTACGGTTGTCAATAAATTCCCTGGCAAAGGTTTTTTCAAAAAGCTTCGCTCTGGCAAACCCATGGCGGCGGTAAGGCAGTTTATCAATATCCATTCCAGACCCTCCCTCACTTGGGAAGATTTATCCTTTTTGAGAGAATATACACAGTTGCCGATTTTGCTGAAAGGTATTCTTCACCCGGAAGATGCCCGAAAAGCAGTGGCAGTAGGCATGGATGGTATCATCGTGTCCAATCATGGGGGCAGGCAAGTGGACGGTTCTATCGGGGCGCTTCAGGCACTACCGGGTGTGGTCGCGGCAGTAAATGAAAAAATTCCTGTGCTGCTGGATAGTAGTATTCGGAGTGGCGCAGATGCTTTTAAGGCACTGGCATTAGGTGCCAAAGCCGTTTGCATTGGCCGCCCTTATGTGTATGGACTCGCCATCGCAGGACAAGCAGGTGTAGCTGCTGTTTTACAAAATTTTATAGCAGATTTTGAACTGACCATGCGATTGGCAGGATGCCAAAACATCAGCGAAATCACAAAAGATATGTTGGTAAAATCCAATTAGACATCGTATAAAAATAAATTTTACATCAAACAGTTTGGGTACAAGCTGTTTTGATTTTTAGCAATTTGTGCCTCAAAACAGGTATCACACTAATATGAAAAAAGTAACCTCAGTAATCATTGGCAGTGGCAGCTATATTCCCAGCAAGGTTATCAAAAATTCGGAATTTTTGAATCACAGTTTTTACGACGCGGATGAGCAATTGATTGATCGCCCAGCCGAAGAAATTATTCAAAAATTTCAGTCTATCACTGGTATCCAAGAGCGCCGCTATGCCGAGGACCATCAGGTTGCTTCCGAAATCGGTTTTATAGCTGCAAAAAAGGCACTTCAACAAGCGGGCATTGACCCCGAAACGCTTGATTACATCATTGTAGCTGATAACTTTGGCGATGTCCCTTTTGGCTCTACCCAAACGGATTTACTGCCAAGTTTGGCTGCTCGTATTAAACAAAAACTCGGCATCATTAACCCTAATTGTGTAGCGTATGACCTTATCTTTGGCTGCCCTGGCTGGGTGGAGGGTATGATTCATGCCTATGCCTTTATGCTGGCTGGCATGGCAAACCGGTGTTTAGTGATTGGCACCGAGACGCTGTCCCGTGTGGTAGATGATTTTGATCGGGATGGAATGATTTTTGCTGATGGCGCGGGAGCGGTTGTCGTAGAAAAAGCAGAAAACCAAGGCGAGCAGGGTATCTTGTCAGTAGCAAGCCAATCTTATACAAAAGAAGAAGCCGGTTATCTTTTTTTTGGAAAATCTAATAAGCCCGACACCGATCCGCACATGGGTTACATCAAAATGCAGGGTCGTAAAATATACGAATTCGCGCTTACGAAAGTGCCCGAAGCTATAAAAATTTGCCTTGACAAAGCACATCTCCATATCCGCGATGTAAAAAAAATCCTCATCCACCAGGCTAATGAAAAAATGGATCACGCCATCTTAAAGCGCTTATTCAAACTCTATGGCGAAAAAGATTTTGACCAATCCATTATGCCCGTTAGCATTCATTTTCTTGGCAATAGCTCCGTAGCCACTATTCCTACTCTTTTCGATCTCATTCAAAAAAAACAAATGGATAAGCATGGCTTCCATAAGGGGGACCTTATCGTTTTTGCATCTGTAGGTGCAGGAATGAACATCAATGCCATTGCTTATCGCTATTAAGGGATCGGCAAAGCTCTTTTATTGATGAATCTCCAGGATTTGCCAAAGCAAACACCAGGCCTACTCCGCTTGTAATCGAAAGTGTTAAAATCCTTAATTCGATTTAACAATACTTTAAAACAAGTAGAAGCAACATCTCAAACCAAAAAAAAGTTATTACCGTAAATCATATCAGAAAACAATCTATTAAAACCCGAAACGTATCCGAATCATGAACATCCGACAAATCAAATTAGCATTAAGCGTAGGTCTGATGAATGCACAATCAGACAACAACACACTGAACCTTGTGAAAGAATTGATGTTAGGTTTCAAAGAAGTAGGCGCATTTCTTGGCTTGAAGCGCGTGAAAGGTGCCGATTTGAACCGTAGCCATATCAGAGAAATCTATGCCTTGCAGTTCGAGCACTGCCAGTTGGATTTGGAGCTGGTCTCTAATCGCCAAACAAATAGCCATTATGTGCAAGGATTTCAGATCCGATAAAAGCCTCATAAACATATTCCAAAAGAGCAAGCGGTACTGCCATTTCCGGCAGACCGCTTTTTTGTTTTTAGGCTGCAGTTTTTTTTTGCTCCACAGAATTCTGCAAGCAGAAGTATAAATTTTTCGCAAACAAAGCTTATTTTTCGGACTTTCACCTACACCATATTTTTCAATAAAAATTATAATTATGTCAAAATTTGTGAAATCTCCCGATCAAGGTCTTTTGCTTTTGGTAATATTTCTCATTTTTGCCGCCTGCAATAAAACAGAACGAATGGACTCAAAATCAAGTGCAATGTACGAGAAAATGGATATTCAAGCGCCAGTGGCTAAGAAGGTCGCTAAGGAGTTGAGTATGCATGGTGATACGCGAATAGATGAATACTACTGGCTGAATGAACGAGAAAACCCGGATGTAATTGCCTACTTAGAAGCAGAAAATGATTATAAAAATAAAGTGATGGCGCACCTGAAATCCTTTCAGGACAAGCTATTCCAGGAAATGAAAGGGCGTATCAAAGAGCAGGACGAATCGGTACCCTACAAAGATAATGGCTACTACTACATCACTCGTTTTGAGCAAGGACAGGAATATCCCATTTTCTCTCGCAAAAAAGGAAGCCTGGATGCCACGGAGGAAATCATGCTCAATGTGAATGAATTGGCGAAACCCTATGATTATTTTCAGGTGGGTGGGCGCTCTGTGAGTCCCAATAATAAAATACTGGCGTATGGCGAAGACACGCTCAGCCGCCGTATTTATACAATCCGTTTTAAAAATCTGGAAACAGGCGCTATGCTGCCCGACGTGATTCCAAACACCACCGGCGGGGCTGTTTGGGCAAATGATAACCAGACTATTTTCTACACTTTGAAGGATTTACAAACGCTTCGGGGTTATAAGGTATTTCGGCACAAACTTGGCACCCCAACCGCGCAAGACGTAGAAATTTTCCATGAAAAAGACGAAAGTTTTGATTGTTTTGCTTACAAAACAAAGTCAAAAAAGTATATCGTCATCGCTTCTTATTACAGCAATAGCCAGGAATACCAAGTACTGGATGCGAGCACACCTACGGGCAAATTCCGCATGCTACAACCCAGAGAAAAAGGCTTGGAATACGGCATTGATCACTATGGCGACAAATTTTACATCAGAACCAACTGGAACGCCCAGAACTTCCGTTTGATGGAAACACCGGAAAATAAAACAACCAAGGAGAACTGGAAAGAGTTGATTCCTAATAGAGCGGATGTGCTCTTTGAAGGCATGGATATTTTCAAGGATTACCTGGTGCTCTCGGAACGCAAAAACGGCATCACACAACTCCGCATCCGCCCCTGGAAAGGCGAAGAACACTATATACAGTTCCAGGAAGAAGCCTATGTGGCTTTCACTTCTACGAATCCTGAATTTGAAACAGAATTGCTGCGACTCAACTATCAATCCTTGACAACCCCCAACACTACCTACGACTACAACATGCGCACCAAGGAGTTTAAACAACTCAAGCAGCAAGAAGTATTAGGGGGATTTAACCCAGCTGATTACCAATCAGAACGAATTTACGTCACGGCTCGCGATGGCGTAAAAGTGCCGGTCTCTATTGTTTACAAAAAGGGCTTCCAGAAAGACGGCAAGCGCCCTCTCCTACTCTACGCCTACGGCTCCTATGGTGCCAGCATGGATCCATCCTTCAGCTCCAATCGCTTGAGTTTGCTCAACCGGGGTTTTGCTTACGCCATTGCACACATCCGCGGGGGCGAGGAGATGGGCCGCCAGTGGTATGAAAATGGTAAATTGCTGAAAAAGAAAAATACGTTCAATGATTATATTGACTGTGCAGAATATTTGATTCAAAACAAGTACACCAACAAAGACAAACTCTTTGCGATGGGTGGCAGCGCCGGTGGCTTGCTGATGGGTGCGGTAGTGAACATGCGTCCTGATTTGTTCAAAGGCGTGGTAGCAGCAGTACCCTTTGTGGATGTGGTGACAACCATGATGGATGCGAGTATCCCTCTTACTACTTTTGAATACGACGAGTGGGGCAATCCTAACCAGAAGGAATACTACGACTATATGAAGTCCTATTCTCCTTATGACAATGTAGAAGCCAAGGCATACCCCGCCATGCTGGTCACTACGGGTTTACATGATTCGCAGGTGCAATACTGGGAGCCCGCCAAATGGGTGGCTCGGCTGCGCGCCATGAAAACCGACAAAAACCCCCTCCTACTCCACACCAACATGGAAGCTGGGCACGGTGGTGCTTCCGGGCGATTCGAAGCACTCAAGGAAATTGCAATGGAATATGCTTTTATGCTGGATTTGGCAGGTATTAACGAAGGAGATTTGAAGAATTGAAAGTACTCAAAATGTGATCTGATAAGTATGTTTAAATTTTGCTGAAATCATTGATTAACAAGGTACTGCATATTTTATTTAGCTTTAGGTCGGCAAAAAAATGGAGTGATGGAATATTGGAAAAAGTGATGCCTATCTTCTCTGTTTTTCAAGTATCCATCCTTCTAATAATCCTGGTTTGAAAAAGTAAATTTTCTCTCTTAAGATATAGAAATTTTTAAACATGTTCTAAATTTTAAAAGCGACTATTGCCTGTATCTTCAGGATACAGGCAATTTCTTTATCAGTTTTCAATCTATGCTACAAAAAAGTAAACAAATGGCTGCGTTTGAGATTTAACACTATTGCTTTACAAACTTTAGCGAGATCGAATTCATACAGTATCGCAAGCCGGTTGGCTTTGGTCCATCCTCAAAGACGTGTCCTAGGTGGCTACCGCAGCGCGCACACACATTCTCTACCCGTACCATGCCGTAGCTGGTATCTTTTTTATTGAGTACATATCCTTCTTTGATCGGTGCCCAAAAACTGGGCCAGCCGGTACCCGAATCAAATTTGGTATCGGAAGTGAAAAGAGGTAATTCACAAGCGCGGCAAAGATACACGCCCTGCTCGTGATTATTCCAGTATTCACCAGTGAAAGCTCGCTCTGTACCTGCCTGTCGTAGCACATAGTATTCCATTTCCGAGAGTTGTGCTTCCCATTCTTCTTCGGTTTTTTGAATTGGCGGCAAAACTTCTCCTTTGAGAGAAAGAAACTCAACTTGCTGTGTTTGCTTGGGTTCCATCGCTTTTTTTTGAGCTTGATTGCAAGAAATAAAACTGAAAAGTGCTACAAAAAGCAAAAATCCCTTTATCTGTTTCATGATAAGTTTTTGATGCAAAATTGAGAACAATTGAACATCAAAAATGTTGGATGGGCGGCACTTCTACTTTTCTTAACAAATCTTTATGGAGTAGTCGAGTAGTTTGTAGCCAATAGCTGAATGTTTTATAAATTTGATAATCAAAAGATTCCCACAGATTCAGTGTGATTTGAGCTTGATTGCCCAATAGTAGAAAGTAGCAAAAATTCAAAGCAAAGCGGCAATAATTTCAAAAAACAGCATAAAGTTGTGCATTCTACACTGAAAATTTGTTTAAATTTAGTTCCATTCTTATTTTTCACAAAACGATACCAATGCAAGAGACAGCTACGCCAGAACGCATTACAATGAAAACCATCGGTGAGGGCATTTTAGATATATTCAATGTAGAACGAGGACTGCTTTATACGCTATTTGCACTCACCATCAAACCCGATCAAGCGATAATAACATATTTTTACGAAAATCGCAACCGCTTGATAAAACCATTCCGATACTTGATTTTCACAGCTGCTATCGCTACGTTTATTACGGTTCAATACATGAAGAGAGGTAATTTTTTGGCGGAGATGAGAAAAGGATTTACCATGGGATACAGTCCTAAAGACAACGAGGACTTAGCTGCTGTCGAAAACTACCTCAAGCTACTGAACGAGGTATATATCAACTATTTTAACCTGCTCATTGTATTGAGCGTACCAATAGTAGCAATAGTGACCTATTGGTTTTTCAGAAAAAAATTCAACTACGCGGAGCATTTGGTTATAAATAGCTACGTCATTTCTCAATTATCCGCTTATTATATTTTATTAACGCCATTATTACTCATATATGATTTCTTGGTAGTATCTTATATTTATACGTTTTTGACCTTTGTTTACAGCATCTTTGTGTATGTAAAAATTTTTAACGAAAGCCTGTTGAGAGGGATTTTGAAATCAGTTGCAGCAATCATTACATATTTTGGCTTGTATTATTTATTTATTGTCATAATTTTTTCAGGTATTTTTATCTTTCAAAATGGATGAAAGCTATTCAAGTATTTTGTGGCTCTAACAAAGGAAGAGATCCGATATATGAATCAGCAGCAAAAGACCTCGGTCAAATCTTGGTGCAAAAAGGCATTCAGCTGTTGTATGGCGGCGGCAATGTAGGGTTGATGGGCATTCTGGCAGATACTGTTTTAGCGGCGGGTGGCAAGGTAATTGGGGTAATTCCTTATTTTTTGCGCGAGCGAGAGGTCTGCCATGAAGGCTTGACAGAGCTGGTAGTGGTAAACAGCATGGCGGAAAGAAAGCTGGTGATGGCAGAGAGAGCAGATGGGGTGATCGCCCTGCCTGGCGGCTATGGTACCCTTGACGAATTATTCGAAGTGCTCACCCTTGCCCAACTGGGTCAATATCCTTACCCCATCGGCATTTGGAATATAAAAGGCTTTTACGACCATCTTATATCATTTATAGATCATATATACTATGAACAATTTCTGAAAGAAATACATAAAAATCTACTTATCTATTCCAACGATATTTCGGAATTAATAGAAAAAATGAATAACTATTCAATTCCTTCGGCGGAAGGTAAATGGCTTCGTAAATAATTACTCCACAAGTCTTAAAGACCTGATCTCCTTGCGCGGGAAGTATTCTTTTGCCTGCGGTGAATAACAATCTATGGATTCATAAGTCACCTGCACCTTTTTGCCGATTACTGTGCGCAAATTGCCTACCAACGAATCAGAACCTTCAAAGTACCGCAACCACATCAATCGGTGCTCACTGCCATCCTGTTCTCTCAATACAATATAACTAAATTCTTTTTCTTCCACCCCAACTACAATACCTTTGAGCTCCTTAGTCACAGCGGGTTTAAGCTCTTCTTTATCCACAATTTTAGTCATCAACATTAAAACTTTGGGGCATTTAAACGCCATGCGTGCCCCGATTTTTTCTCCGATGATATGCATGCTTTCCGGATCATTCATATTGATCTCCATCTTACCTTTGTAAGCCGCTTCATTATTGGCAAGGGCACCGAGTATGCACATACCGAGTTCAAACTCAATCGTGCCAGGATCAGCTGAATTCAGGTCTTTGCTACCCACACAATCACAAGTTTCTTGTGCGAGCAAATCAATAATATCATCTTCTTCCTTTTGAGCAGAAGCAATGGAAATGAAGCATAAAAAGAGGCAAACAGGCAGAAAATTGAACGGTTTCATTTGGAATATTTTTTTGAAGTTACTGGAACATCCCAGTTCATATCACAAAGAAACGAACTGGGATGCCAAAATCATATTAGTTAGAACCAGATTTTTCTATTTTAAATTCTTTTCGAGGCAATTTTTCATTGCGCTGAGCCGTGTGCCACACAAAAGAAGCGATAACCGTGGCGGCTTGCTTGAGGTCATCCTCCACTAAATGATCCCAGTTGTCCATGTTAGAATGGTGCGTACGGGTAGAATAAGCCACTGGATCTTGAATAAACTGAAATCCTGGAATACCTACCCCATCAAAAGAGAGGTGATCCGTACCGCCTGTATTGGACATCGAAAGTGTAGTGGCTTCCAGGTCCTTAAAAGCATCCAGCCAAGTGCGGAAAATAGGCGCTACCGCAGCATTTCCTTGCAGATAAACACCGCGAATTTTGCCCGTGCCATTGTCCAAGTTATAATAAGCGGCTATTTTTTCCTGTTCGGGTTTCAAACCCAGCACCGTTCTACCGTCTTCTTCCATTGTAGCAAAATGATCGCGAACATACCCACGAGAACCGAGCAGTCCCTGTTCTTCACCTGTCCATAAAGCAATACGAAGCGTCCGCCGCGGCTGAATGCCTGTTTCTTTAATGGTTTCCAATAAAATACGCGCTGCCTCCATCATAACGGCAGAACCAGCAGCATTATCCGTTGCACCTGTGGCACTGTGCCAGGAATCGAAGTGTGCACCAAACATTACCACTTCTTCTTTCAAATCCGTACCCGGAATTTCAGCGATAATGTTGTGTTCCATACCATCTGGATTGGTGTAAATGGCATCCATTTCCATCGAAAGCGTGACAGCAATACCTTTTTTTAGCAATCTGAAAATCCTGTTGTAATATTCTACCCCCATCGTAACCTGTGGGATTACCACTGCATCTTTATCCCGCGCATTTCCCTCTTTTCCGCGTGCACCGCTTACGAATACGACCCCCAAATCACCTTTGAAACTGCGATCAATAACAGCCAGCGGTTTTTCTTCGTAAATAAATTTCCAGAGCGTAGCATTAAAACCCGTATTGCCAAAAAAGTTTCTACCACCTCTGCCAAAAGGCGCAGGTGCGGGGGCATTCGCCAAATCCAACAAATCTGTAGCGCCATATCGTTCGGCAGGTGCATCAAACCATTCTTTCACCATGCGAGCCGTATCAATTAACACAAACTTGCCCTTGAGTTTGCCTTTGTACGATTCCAGTTCCGTTTCTGAACCGGCATCCAGGTAGATCACCTCTCCGCTGAGTTTGCCATTGGTAGCAGGTGACCATGCCTTGGGATAAGCAATGATCGGGTAGTAATTGGGTGCAGTGGCGTGCATTTCAAAATGTTTGAGTTCCCATCCTCTGCCAAAAGGACCCCAGCTTTCGGTATGAACATTCGCCATACCCCAGTCTTTCATGGTTTTCAAAGCCCAATCGGTCGCTTTATCCAGCATGGGAGAGCCTGTGAGGCGCGGACCGTAAACATCCGTCATCCAACTGGCAATTTCTGCAACCTGGCTTTTTTCCAAGCCATGTTTTCTGATTATTTTATTAATATCTGGGTCGGCTTTATCTTGTGCGAAGGCAGCATAAGCGAGTGTTAAAAGAAAAAAAGCCAATAGATTGAGCCTTTTCATATCGAGTGTGTTTTGATTAGGAAAGAATTGGTGTGTAAAAATTAATGATTAGACAACGAATTTGGCAAAAAAAATCCGCAATGAAAAAAATCCAACACAAAAAGGGCGGCTCGCCATCAAACGAGCCGCCCTTTCTAAATATACCTCAGACCTGGCAATACTGAAAAATCGCCAAATCGTCTTTTAGAATTTAACCACAAATTTCTTAATCACCTTCTCCTCCCCTTGCGCTTGGATACTCACGAAGTACAAGCCCTCTGTGTAGTTGTTCAGCTCCATTCGCTCGGTTGCATTTTGTACTTCCTGAATCTTAAACTCTTGCGTTGCTTGACCCAAGCTGTTGACAATGCGGATATTCACCGCTTTGCCAATGTAGGATGACAAATCGAGGTATAACTCGCTCTTCGCTGGGTTCGGGTACAGCTTCACCGACTTATTGATGCCCGCCTTGCCTTGTTGCGCCACTTCTTTGCCACGATCGCTGCTTGAGAGATTACGACCGCCATTGCCGCCGCCGTTACCACCATTGCTGCCGCCACCGCCGTTGGATACGGTGCCGCCATCGTTGATATTTATATCGTCGTCTTCTTCCTCTTCGCATACTGTAGCTTCCATACCTGCGCAGAACTGTGCTTCAGCTGTTGTGATATTGCCGCAAAGGTCTTTGATACTGAATTCATAAGTATAGCAGATATTACAACCACTACCTTCTACACTCAGTAACTTACGGAACCACTTGATATCCAGTGTTGGTGTGCAATTATCCGATGCTTGAGCCCCGCCATAGCTTTCCAACCATGGACCGATCTGATTTTCTACATCCCTTGGGCTGTTGCAGGTGATTTCTACGCATTGTGGCGCTGTAGTAAAGACTGGCGCTGTATCATCTTCGATGCGGTACACGATTGTCCGGTTGCGGAAATTACCGCACTCATCCTCTAAGCGGAACGTGATTTGAATTTCCCGATCGCAGTACATATTACCCCTATCAACATTTTCTTCAATATTCGTCACTGTCAGTTTTAGATTTTCAGCAGCGGTGCAATTATCCGATGCGTTGGCATTGGGTGTGTTAAAATCAAACCCGTGTACGTTGTAAGTGCCGACTTCCCCTACAAACATCTGCCCTTCCTCCAAACCAGTCACATCGTAAATTTTAGGACAGCTTGCCCCTTCTGAAGTGTAAAGTGTGATCACCCCTGGATTTGGCTCACCAAATATTGGCTTGGTATTATCATAAACCGTAATAGTCTGAGAGTAAGAAACGGTGTTGCCACAATCGTCCTCAAATTCAAAGCTTCGCTGTATGGTATAAGCATTGGGGCAATCGCCTAATTCGATACCAGAAATAGTCGTAAGAACCAAATCTCCATCACAGTTATCCTCAGCAGTAGGTAAAAGCGCTTGAGCTGCCTGAATACATGCTACATCTTCGCAAGAGCAACTTCTATCCAGTGCGCCGGGTGCTTGAGTTACAACAGGATCTTCATCATCCTTCACTTTGATTGTAAAATCGCATTCGCAGCCTTCGTTTCCTGCTATGCGGTAACAAACCGTATGTGCTGTTTCGCAACCATCTCCGCCTTCCAGTGTAGCGGATGCTGCGCCGCCTGGTGTCACTTCTTCAAAATCGCCGCCATCAATGCTCATTTCCAGAATATAATCACAAGCATCAATTGCACCAACCAAGGTTGGGTGTGTCCAAGTCGCCGCTGCCGTGCAATCGCCTGTACCGTTGTTGCTGGTATTCACAGTGAAATCAGTTGGGCAATTTTCCAATTTTGGTTTAGCTTCAACCTTCACCCAGATAGAACGATAGTCATCATTATTACAACTGCTCAAATCATCCAACACCAAGTTGTATTTGATCCAAACGTGCTGCATCTCATTGTGGCTCAGTGTTTCTTTTACTTGAGAAAGCACTTCCCCATTGGCATAAGCCTCCGAACCCGTCACTGGACCATAGCCATTTGTAAAGGCCGTGTATGGCTCGCAATCTCCTCCAATTCTGTGTTGTACACTCACGATTTTGAACTGGAAATCCGTACCTTCTGTAAATAAGCCTGTTTGTGCTGCAATGAGTTTCAGATCAATATCCGCTTCGTCGCCATTGCAAAGGCTATTCCCATCTGTGCAATAAGCCGTAGCAGGATTGTTGAAAGTGAAGTCCATCTTAGGTTTTGGCAAGATACCAATCCAAAAACTACGGAAACCATCCTTGCAAACCTTGTCGGTCAAGCCATCTGCCTGCAAATTGAATTTCAACCAAACAGTTTGGTTGTCATTGTGACTAAAAGTGCCCGTTAATGCTGAGCCTACAGAGGCAGTACCGCTCACTGGACCATAGCCATTTGTATAACCACTGCCGTTATTGCAATCACCAATTCTATACTGTACGCTCAGTAATTTAAAAGTATAATCCGTACCTTCAACCAAGCCAGCGCCGACGGCTGCTTTCAGAAATAAATCCACATTAACAGAAGCACCATTGCAAACAGTCCCACAAAAAGCATTATCAGGATTGATACCGTCAAAATCAAAATTGTTGTTGACGGATAGATCAGCGCCCACTGTAAGTGTCATTGGACCAACAACCGCACTGGTACAACCGGCCGTATTGCGCATAAAAGCTTCCACTGTATAAGTGCCAAATACAGGTGTACCAGCATTCATTGGGTTGCTGCGCAGCCTGAAATTTCTGCCATTTGCACCAGCAATGTTAAACTCATCGTTGCCAGGACTTGCATTCGTGAAAGTTTGTCCTGTGCTGTAAGCACTCCCCGAAGGCACACTGACTAAGCGCCATACGATCTCTTCGCCTGTAGCAGGATTGGGTGCTACCCGAACTTGGCGAGCGGCATCATCTGCCTCTCCTGCACAAAAATCAGCATCTCCGTCATTGATAGTCAATGTAGTAACTGGTGCACATTGCAAAGTGATTCTTACCGTATAGGAAAAATTGCCAGCAACACCATCAAAATCTACTCTCGTTGTGTAATCTCCGGCATTGAGCGGAGGTGTCAAAGGTGCGATCAAATTGCCAGATGGACCACTGGTGAGGTTGAGGATCGAAGCATTAAAAGAAGCAAGAGGGTCAGCATCGTTACCATTGTAGAAAAAAAAGTCTACATTTACCCCTCCGCCGCCAGAGTTTTTTGTCAGTGTTTGCATTACAACGGAGCTCAACTGCAATCCAGCAGGTACATTGAACGTAAAAATGTCGTTTCGATCAACACCAGTAACCGAACCTTTCACATCAAACACAAGTGTAGTAGCATTTGCACCCGTTAAGGTCACGTCATCTGGGTTAGCAATCGTAAGAACCCCGCCCAAATCGCCGCTGATGCCCTCGTCATAAGCGGTGACCTGTGCAAAGCTGGTCATTGAAGTAAAAAGCATGGCTACCATCATTGCTAAAGCCATGACTGGTTTTTTAAAGTCAGAATTTTTCATAAAGGTTTGTTTTATGATAAAATGAATTAACAAGACACGAGCTTGATTAAAAGGGTATCTGTAGAAAATTTCACCTCTCGAAAAGATGATGTCAGTGTTTTTGATTTACTTGAATGGGAGCGATTGATTTATGGAATGACATAAACCAGGCTTAGAATGTCGGCTTGGGAATGTTCGGAAAAAACATAATGAATGCGAAAAATAACCTCTTGGGGGGAGTAATGTGAAGCGCCTTTTTAGGCGCGGTACAAAGTTGTAAAACATTAATGTTTTTTGCAAATATTTTGAATATAATTTTGCATTAATTTATTGTAACAAAAAACTTCTGTTTAGCCTATCCTTCGGATGGACTTATTCCAAATTTTTAAACAAGCGCCAGTATTGATTATCGGGTACATCTGCTGTTATTTCGATGCGCTTTTTTGTCACGGGGTGTTCAAAAGCCAGTTTTCGGCAATGTAAACAAATAGAGGCATCTTCATTGGCAGTTGGGAAACCGTATTTTAAGTCACCTCGAATGGAGCAGCCTATTTTGGCTAATTGTACCCGAATCTGGTGGGGTCGTCCGGTGAGGGGCCGCACTTCGAGTAGGGTATGGGTGCCAATTTGAGCAATTGTATCATAATCTAATAAAGACTCCTTGGCATCTTTAGCGCGATTACTTAGTCGGTCGTACGCTTTGGAGATGTTTTTGGTACTATCCTTCAAGATGAAATGCTTTAAATGCCCGCTCAGTGGCTCCGGGCGCAAGGCGGTGATTGCCCAGTAGGTTTTTTCGATTTTTCGATCCTGAAAGAGTTTATTCATTCGTTCTAAAGCCTTGCTGGTGCGGGCAAAAACCAAGACACCACTCACAGGTCGGTCGAGCCGATGGATAACCCCCAAAAACACCTCCCCTGGCTTTTTATAGCGATCTTTGATGTAGCGTTTCACCCCTTCGCTGAGGGGGCGGTCGCCCGTTTCATCACCTTGAACCAGTGCGCCAGCCGATTTGTTTATCGCAATGAGATGATTATCTTCGTAAATGATTTGCATTTTCTAAGTTTGTATTGGTGATACCCTGCAAAAACACAAAAGTATGAAATTATCCTTGGGCTTTTCGCCCTGCCCGAATGATACCTTTATTTTTGATGCAATGATCCACGGAAAAATTGATACGGAAGGTTTGGCGTTTGAAGTCATTTTAGGGGATGTAGAAGCACTCAACCATAGCGCTTTTGCTGGGCGATTGGATATCACCAAGCTGAGCTACCATGCTTTCGCTTATTTGACAGCGCAATACATTTTGCTGGATGCAGGGAGCGCCCTGGGCAATAATTGTGGACCTTTGCTGATTGCAAAACACCCCTTGTCCAAATCGGAAATTCTACAATCTAAAATTGCGATCCCCGGCAAATATACTACGGCCAATTTTCTGCTGAGCTATGCTTTCCCCGAAGCGCAGCATAAAGAAGTGGTGCTATTCTCTGAAATTGAAAACAAAGTACTGGCGGAAGAAGTGGACGCGGGACTGATTATCCATGAGAATCGCTTCACGTATGAACAAAAAGGGTTGGTAAAGTTGATGGATTTAGGCGAATACTGGGAAACCACCACAGGCATGCCTATCCCTTTGGGTGGAATTGTAATCAAAAGAACCTTACCGCTTGATATTCAACACAAAGTGAATCGCGTATTGCAAAAAAGCGTCGCTTTTGCTTTTGAAAACCCAAAATCGTCTTTGCCCTTTGTGCGGGCACATGCCCAGGAGATGGATGAAGCGGTTATGTACCAGCACATTGATTTGTACGTCAATGATTATAGCCTTCAGCTTGGCGAACGCGGCAGAGCAGCGGTGCAACAGTTATTTGGCGTAGCGATGGAAAAGCGATTCATACCAATGATCAAGGAACCTATTTTTTTAGACCCTGTGACGATCTGAGCAATTTTTCTTATCCTTGCTACGAAAAACGGAGCCTCCATGCCTGGAAATACATTCGGACAAGCATTTAAGATTACTACTTTCGGGGAGTCGCATGGCGTGGCCATCGGTGTGATAGTGGATGGCTGCCCTGCTGGATTACCGATTGACGAGACTTTTATTCAAAAGGAGCTTGATCGTCGTCGCCCCGGGCAATCCAATATTGTCACCCAGCGCAAGGAGGAAGATCGTGTCAAAATTCTATCTGGCGTTTTTGAAGGCAAAAGTACAGGTATGCCGATCGCTTTGGTGATTTACAATGCCGATCAACGTTCTGAGGACTATAGCCATATCGCTGATAAATTTCGCCCCTCACACGCGGATTTTACTTTTTTTGCAAAATATGGACTTCGAGATTATCGAGGTGGCGGGCGCTCCTCAGCGCGTGAAACCGCAGCGCGCGTGGCGGGAGGGGCTATTGCAAAACTGCTATTACAACAGCTTGGCATCCAAATCAATGCTTATGTGAGCCAGGTAGGGCATCTGAAGGTTGAAAAATCTTATCCGCATTTAAATTTTAGCGATATTGAAAAAACGGATGTGCGTTGCCCTGATCTGGAACTGGCACAGCAGATGATTGACCTCATCAAGGCAGTGCGCAAAGACGGTGATACCATCGGCGGCGTAGTGACAGGCATAGTGCAGGGTTGTCCAGCGGGATGGGGAGAACCTGTCTTTGACAAACTCCACGCGGATTTGGCGAAAGCTGTCATGAGTATCAATGCGACCAAAGGCTTTGAGTATGGGTCTGGTTTTGAGGGCGTAACGCTGCGCGGCTCAGCACATAATGACCTGTTTTTCAACGACGAGGGTCGTATCAAAACCCGAACCAACCACTCTGGAGGCATCCAGGGCGGCATTTCCAATGGCATGGACATTTATTTTCGGGTGGCTTTCAAACCCGTCGCAACGATCATTCCAGCGCAGGAATCCGTCAACGAAGCTGGAGAAGCGACCACCGTCACTGGCCGTGGAAGGCACGATCCTTGCGTACTTCCAAGAGCAGTGCCTATTGTAGAGGCAATGACTGCCTTGGTTTTGGCAGATCACTACCTCCGGCAAAGAATGGCAAAATTGTTGTAAATTTATTGTAAATCTTCAGCTCAGTGCTTCGACCAGAAAGTCATTGAGCGGCTTACCAGCGCTAAAATACTCCATCGCAAAGGCAACAGCTTCTGTACCCAAAGCGTGCTGAGGGGACAACTCCGCCATAAAATAAAATTGTTTGTGATACAAAAGTAGTTGGTTTACAGCAGCTTCTTGAAATTCTGCAGGCAACTTTTTATTTTGTTCCCCCTTCACTTCCCCAAATTTCGATACAAAATCCGATTGGCTGATGATTTCCTGAAATCGCTTCGGATGCAGGGAAATATATTGTCGAACCCGATACAAAGGTTCTTTTTCCAAGAAATAAGCCCCACCGCCAAGCATCAGTAGCCCTTGTTCCACATGGATGTAAAAGCCCGGCAATTCTTTCCCTTTTGCGCCAGCAGGAGAAATAATAGCACCGACATTTGTTTTGTAGGGGCTTTTATCCTTGGAGAAGCGCGTATCCCGATTGATTCGGAAAATTGCCTTTTTTGGTTCAATTTGTACACGATTGTCCAATTGCTGTACGGCCTGGATTAGTTTTCCGATGAATTCCTCAAACGGCTTTTTTAAATCTGCTTCATAGCGCGCTTTGTTTGCCAGAAACCAGTCGCGGTTGTTGTTTTTACTCAAATCTCTAAGAAAATCGAGTGATTGTTGACTTAACATGATGATATGAAAATTGGATTTTAATCAAAAAATACTACTTTTAGGGATGTTCAAATTTACAAAAAACGGATGAATCAGCGTTGGAAAGTTGCTCAAAAGCTCGAACTTTGGTGGTGGCAGCGTTATCTCAGAAGCAAGGATAAATCGGCATATCTAAAAGCGAAGAGTGCTTATTGGCAAAGAATTCTAACTATACTGAACCTTCCTATACCCACCGATGCGCAAATTTTGGATGCAGGCTGTGGTCCGGCGGGTATTTTTATTATTTTACAAAACTATCAAGTAGATGCCATTGATCCACTTATTAATAAATACGAGCAAAATCTTTTACATTTTAAAAAAGAACAATACCCTTTTGTGAAATTTCATAATCAGTCCTTAGAAGATTTTCAAAGCCAAAAGCAATATGATATCGTATTTTGTATGAATGCCATCAATCATGTTTCAGATTTAAAGGCAAGTTTTGAAACTCTGCTGGGGGCAATTGCTGTAAATGGGTATTTAGTCATGGCGGTAGATGTGCATAGATATGCATTGCTAAAAACTATCTTTAGGGCTATTCCAGGAGATGTTTTACACCCGCACCAGCATAGTTTGGAGGATTACATTCAAATGGTAGAACATAACAAGGGTAATATTTTGAAAGTTATTCCTTTTAAAAAAGGAAAAATTTTTGATTATGTTATAATGATTATTCGAAAATGATATTAAATAATTTTCCTGTAATTTTATAGATAATACCTACATACTTTTTGCTTTTTGGTGGAGTTAATATCTCTATCTAATTTAAGGTGACACCATATAACAGTCGGCTCTACATGATGTCACCTTACTTATTAAGCTTAACGAAATTCTGTCACAATACCGCCAATTTGCTCATAACAGTTGCACGCCGGATTCCAACGCGGGGCACTCCCCATAATCATCTGCTGGCTCTGCTGCATAAAATTCAGTTCATTGGTAAACATTTTCATAGCGTGGTTACTGCTCATGTGGCGCAGTTGCTGCTGCATCTGGGCAATCTGCATTTTTTCCTGCGAGGATAAATTATCGGTTGCGCCGTAATCCACCTGTGCCATTAGACGCTCTTGCGGACTCATATTTTTCCACTGAATTTGTAAGGCACCAAATTTCAGGGCATATTCTGTAATTTGCTTTTGCTGTTCAGCCGTGAGCTTTTTATAATCATCCGCCGCTTTTTTATAAGTGATTTCCTTGTTTTTAGCGTCCATTGGCGGTATTTTCTTTTTATAAATTTGTGTTTGCACAAAATAATCGGCATTCAAAAATGCATCTACTATATCGCGTGTCAGCGGTGGATTCCCGGGCGCAATCGGCGGATTATTGCGGTAGTACGCATCCAATAGCAATTGTGCTTCAGCGTCGCCCTGCTCGGCATACTTTGCCGTTTCCAACAAAATATTGGGCAACATTTGCACCCGGATTAGTTCGCGTTCTTCTACTTCTCGTGCCATAAATTGCTCACAGAGTTCCAGGATATTCAGGGTCGTCTGAATTTTTTCAGCATCATCTGCCTGCCAATAACCGCGTACGAACTGGCGCAATTTTGTTTTTTCGGCATTATTAAATTCAATGTCCAGCAGATACGCAATAAATTCCTCATAGGTAGTCAACATTTCAGTGGTGAGCGACGGCGTACTCGCCTGGTACCAATTTTGCGCAAAAGTAGTTGTCCAAATGCAGCATACAAACAGCGCTGCCAAAAGCAGTTGGGTCTTCATAATAAAGTATTTAGTCGGGTGATAAAAAATTTTAAATTCAGGCAGCAAAATGCAGTACCTTTTTACGAAAAGACAATTTTTATCGCTAAATTTAAGATACGAACAGACCAAAAAACTATTTTAAAACACACGCGTGATGCGCACCGCCCGCAAAATGGGAATCAAAACCCTTACTGTTTATTCCGAAGCTGACCGCGAAGCTTTGCATATGCGCTATGCGGATGAAGCGCCTGCATCCAAAGATTCGTGCCTGCACGGTGATAAAATCATCGAAGTGGTGAAACAATTGGGCGTATAATGCTGGTTTTACATAATATGTTAATGGTTAATAAACTTTATAGGACTTACGCACTAAATAATAAGTAATTAAAAATCAGCTCATTGAAATAG